>NZ_JBYSYG010000019.1:0-86053 GCF_058783045.1 Hydrocarboniphaga sp. FW305-C-57
GATTGCATGCAGAATCAGCAGCGCCTTACGTGCCAATTCAGTCGACTTCTCGGGCTTTTTCTACAGCCTCAACGCCTGCGATCAGCCGCGGTTACGCCGCACAGCACCGACCCCGAAGTGCTCGACCACGCCATGGGTGGCGTAACCGTCGCCTGCATCAGCTGGTTGGGCGACACTTACTCCCTACCTACGACCGGCTCGGTAAGCGTGTACCAAGCAGAGAACGGCAGAAGGAGCGTGTCGCCGACGAAGCTGAGAGGAAGATCGGCCATGGGATAAGTGGGCGCCTCGATACCAAACCGTTGAAAACGAGCCAGAGAGTCCTGATCCGACTTGAGCGCAGCTACATTGAGCCGTGTACCGCCATAGATTTTGGGGCTTCCGACATGCGCGTTGTCTGCAGTGCGCACCGTGGCGCAGCCGAGTGATAGACAGCTGGACGCCAATACAACTGATGCAACAAAGGAATGGCGCATGAAAATGCTCCTATAGCAATAACCCAAAGGATATCTCTTGAACTCAGGCCCATGTAGCCGACGTGGCGCCCAACGCCCCAATTCACCCGCGGCCTTGCCGGCGCGAAGCGGAGGCGAGGACGTCGGAGTGGAATTGATTGTTGGGCTGAAACAGCACCTTCATTGGTGGGGCTCAGTGATTATGGCCGCCATGACCTTACCCGACTCCTAATTGACATACGTGGCAGGGAATTTATCTCCGTTTGTAGCCGCAGACCCGACAATTTTCCATTGCGTGCCATCTAAGATCGCAGTGTACGGCTCGAAACGAGCAATCTCTGAAGCCGCGAAGGTTCGGCCGTACGTGCCATTGGCATTGAACTCAGCCCAAGCATCTCTGGCTTTTGAGATGGCTTCTTCAGGAGTGGCAATTTTCATTTGAGACCCTTGCTGCTCGCAACCAACCGCCAGAGTAAGGACAACGGAAATTGCGGCGAGAACTCTCATTCTGTTTTTTCGGCCCAACGCCGAAGCTCAGGCGCGGCGAAGCCGTCGCCTGGAGTGCCTTGTTGGGCCGAACTGAAGCCTGATGCCGCGAAGCCAAACCCGCTTGGCTGACTGGAACTGAGCTTGAAGATCACCACGTCACCTCGCCGAAGCTGATCTCAGGAAAGCACTTTGCTTGATGCAAGGAACGGAACCAACGCAGCTTCCGAACCGAGCAAAAGTTGATGACACTGCAAGCCTGGAAAGAGCGTGAAGCTGGCGGCGGTTAGCCCAGAACAAGTCCACTATTGTCTTGTGACTCACGCGGCCCAACGCCTAGCTCAGCCGCGGGCCGGCTTCTTGGCCCGCCGGCTGGAGCGACTTGTTGGACGCACTAGCCGAACGGCGAAGCAGAAGTAGAAGGATGACGGCCGCAAAATTAACTCCAAGGCCCCACCGATCTGGGCGGGCGATATTAAGAATGAACTCGCTGCCGATATTGAAGAAGAAGCCAAAGTTGAACGGCGGGTAGTACGATGCAGAAAGGGTGAAGCCAGCCGACAGCCTGTATGTAACGAGAGGCGACGTTACCCATGGAATCTGTAGCCACAAGGCAGGACCGACTCTGTAGATTTCATCTGGGTACGCGCATGCACGAAGCCCTGCATAGAAGATGCAGCCGAAGATACCGACCGCCACGGCGAGCACAATAACGGACCCAACTCCGGAAATGCCGCGAAGAAGCGTGCCGACGCACAGCGAGAGGCCCATGAAGCCACCGCCAACCGTGGCCGTAATCAACAACAAGCGCAGCCAAGTTCTCATAGCGTCCAACGCCAATTAGTTGGAACAACGCTGCGGCCTAATCTGGGAACTGCGCCGCATAACCTGGCCGCCAAGATTGATATCGTCTTCATTACTTTGAAATTTCCCTTGGCGGGAGGTTGTTATGCGGGATCAAAACGCCGCTCCATTGAAACTCGTCGATCAGTTCCGAAACAAGATTCGAACGCGGCATTACAGCTACCGGACCGAACAGACCTACTGGAACTGGATTAAACGCTTCATCTTGTTTCACGACAAGCGTCATCCGCTCGATCTCGGAATCATGGAGGTCGAAGCCTTCCTTTCGAGTTTGGCGGTCGAACGGCACGTTGCGGCGAGCACCCAGAATCAGGCGCTTGCCGCCATCATGTTCTTGTACAAGGAAGTTTTACTGTTGGAGCTTCCGTGGCTGACCGAGGTGGTCCGCGCCAAGAAGCCTCAACGCCTGCCCACGGTCTTGAGTCGGCCCGAAATCGAGAAGCTACTGGCGGCCGTCGGCACATCCAATGCCGCAAGTCTGGTCGTCCGCCTTCTCTACGGTACCGGCATGCGACTGACCGAAGGTCTGCGGCTGCGGGTCAAAGACATCGATTTCGATCGACTCCGCATCACGGTGCGTCATGGGAAGGGCGGAAAGGACCGGATCACGATGCTGCCCGCCAGCTTGGCCGGCCCGCTGAAAGAACGTGTCGAAACACGGCGGGCCATGTACGTCGCCGACAAGGCCCAGAACCAAGCCTCCGTCTGGCTCCCGGATGCGATCGCAACCAAGTATCCCAATGCGGCGACCGAGTGGGGCTGGCAATACGTCTTTGCCGCTTCCAGCTTGTCTGTCGATCCGATCAGCGGCGAGATTCGTCGCCATCACATCGATGAGTCGGTCACCGTGGGCTACAACTTTCTCAAACTGGCTGGCAAAGGAGAGGGCCTGGACGAGGCGCTCAGCCAGATTTCGGTGCGCTTTCAGCGCAAGCGCGCCAACAAAAAGACCTCGCCGGAATCGTCCGAGACCTGATTGGGGTCGCCGGCCATGCTCGCGAATATCGTCGTTGATACTCGACACCATCTTGGGGCGCGGTTGAAGGTCCGGGGTATCAACGCCATGCCTCGGCAGCTTCATCGTTGATACTCCGCTGTATCAACCGAGATACAGCGATGCATCACCGGCATAGTTCCCGAGCATCAGCGGTGATTCGTTGCGGGGCGCCGGTGAAGGTGGCCTGCATGGATGGCGATCCATCGTGGGGCGCGGTTGATGCTCGGGACCCTCACGGCCGATCTGAGGTGATCAAATCTGGAAGATCGAATCAGCGCCCGACCATGTTGCCCGGCACCACCCACTGGTCGAACTGCTCGCCGGTCACATGGCCTGACGCCACCGCAGCCTCACGCAAGCTCGTGCCTTCCTTGTGCGCTTTCTTGGCGATGTACGCGGCCTTGTCGTAGCCGATGTGCGTGTTGAGCGCGGTCACCAGCATCAGCGAGCGATCGACGAGTTCCTTGATGCGTTCGCGATTCGGTTCGATGCCCACCGCGCAGTGATCGTTGAAGCTCACCATGCCGTCGGCCAGCAGGCGCACGCTCTGCAAGAAGTTGTGCGCCACCATCGGCCGGAACACGTTGAGCTCGAAGTTGCCCGACGCGCCGCCGATGTTGATCGCCACGTCGTTGCCCATGACCTGCGCGGCGAGCATCGTCACCGCCTCGCTCTGCGTCGGGTTGACCTTGCCGGGCATGATCGACGAGCCCGGCTCGTTCTCGGGAATGCTGATCTCGCCGATGCCGCTGCGCGGTCCGCTCGCGAGCCAGCGCACGTCGTTGGCGATCTTCATCATGCTCGCCGCCAGCGTCTTGAGCGCGCCGTGCGCATGCACGAGCGCATCGCAGCTGGCCAGCGCCTCGAACTTGCTCGGCGCCGTCACGAACGGCAGTCCGGTGATCTGCGCGAGTTCGGCCGCCACCGCCTCGGCGTAGCCTTTGGGCGCGTTGAGCCCGGTGCCGACCGCGGTGCCGCCGAGTGCAAGTTCGCACAGATGCGGCAGCGCATCGCGCACGTGACGTTCGCCGTGCGAGAGCTGCGCCACCCAGCCCGAAATTTCCTGGCCGAGCGTCAGCGGCGTCGCGTCCTGCAGATGCGTGCGGCCGATCTTGACGATGTCGTCGAACTCGCGCGCCTTGCCGACCAGCGTCTGCTTGAGCTTGGCGATCGCCGGCAGCAGCTTGTGCGTGAGCGCGTCGACCGCGGCCACGTGCATCGCGGTCGGGAACACGTCGTTGCTCGACTGGCTGCGGTTGACGTCGTCGTTCGGATGCACCTTGCGGCCTTCGCCGCGCTCGCCGCCGAGCAGTTCGCTCGCACGGTTGGCGATGACCTCGTTCATGTTCATGTTGCTCTGCGTACCCGAGCCGGTCTGCCAGACCACCAGCGGGAACTCGTCCGGGTGCTGGCCCGCGATCACCTCGTCGGCCGCTTTGACGATGGCCTCGGTCTTGGCCGCGTCCTGCAGGCCAAGCGCCTGATTGACGCGAGCCGAAGCGCGCTTGACCTGCGCGAGCGCGCGAATGATTTCACGCGGCTGCTGCTCGCCCGATATGTCGAAGTTCTGCAGCGAGCGCTGCGTCTGCGCACCCCAGAGCTTGTCGAAAGGAACCTCGATGAGGCCGAAAGTGTCGCGTTCGCTTCTGGTTTTCATGTCGTGGCTCGAATGAGGGCTGGCCTTGAACATCTTGATGCAAGGTCTCGATGGGAGGCCAGCATACCCAAGGAGCGATGAACGTGATCCAGACACGGCCGTCGCCCGTGTCGAGCCCATGTCGAGCCCATGTCGCCCCATGTCGCGCCATGCATCGGCGGCGCGGCGCCGGTCCGATGCGCTCAGAAATTGCCGCGCAGCGTCACCGCATAGCTCATCGGCTCGCCGTAGCGATTGCCGCCCGTGAGCAGGCCTAGGCGCTGGTAGTAGCACTTGTCGGTCAGGTTGTTGCCATTGAGCGACAGATTCCAGTGATCGTCGAGCTCGTAGGCCACGCGCGCGTTGTAGATGGTGTAGCCACCGTGCTCGATGCGCGTGCTGTCCGCGAGGTTGTAGATATCGCTCTGCGCGAGCGCGCCGGCACCGAGGCTCCAGCGAGCCCAGTCGCCCGGCAGGCGATACGTGCCCCAGAGCTTGAACAGGTTCTTCGGCGTGGTGGTGCGAAACGCCCGGCCTTCGTTGCTGCTCGGCTCGCCCGTGCGCGTGCGATCACGCAGGAACTCGGTCTCCACGTAGGTGTAACCCGCGGTGAGTTCGAGACCGGCGACGACCTGTCCGGAAATTTCGGTCTCGAAGCCTTGGCCGCGCACCTTGCCGCTGGCGATAAAGCAATCTCCCGTGCCGCCCGCAGACGCCGGACACGGGAAGGGAGCTTCGGGATCGACCATTGCGCGATTGGTTTCCTCGACGCGGAACACCGCGAAAGAGGCATTGAGCAGACCGTCATAAAACTCGCCCTTCACGCCCGCTTCGTAGTTGGCGCCCACCACCGGCTTGAGCGCCGAGCCGTCGACCGAAAAGCTGGTGTTCTGCACGCGAAAGATGTCGGAATAGCTCGCGTACGCGGACCACTGATCGGCAAAGTCGTAGATCAGTCCGCCGAAGGGCGTGAACACGTCGCTCTCGCGCGTCTTCGCGGTGCTCGACGTCGCATAGGTGTGGGTCTGGTTCTCGGCCGAACTCAGGCGTCCGCCGAAGATCAGCTTGAGCGGATCGGCGACGTTCAGGCGCACGGTCGTATAGGCGCCGCTCGCGAGCGCCTTGGTCGACGTCGCCGCAGGCGTCCAAGCACCGAGCGATGGCCGCGGAATGGCATACGGATCGAAGTCGAAGATATTGGTTTGCGAGATGTCGGGCCTGGCGCCCGCTGCGGTACGGCTGCGTTTGCTGTTGACCTCCGACCAGGTGTAGCCGATCACCACGTCGTGGCTGCGGCCCAGCAGATCGAAGTCGCCATTGAGCACCGCGTCGTAAGCCTGGTATTCGCCCGGCGAGTAGCTGTCACCGATGGTGGCGCTGTAGTTCGGGCCGGCCAGCGTTTCGGGGTCCACCGCACCGGTGGTGTTGATCGTCAATCCGCCCTGCACGCGGTTCTGCACGTTGCCGGCCAGGCGCAGCGTCCAGCGGTCGTTGAAGCGATGATCGACGCCGCCGAAAAAAGTATCGACGTCGGTGTAGTAATCGTTCCATATCGGCGCCATGCCGCGCGAGGACCGTGGCAGATGCAGGTCTCTGCCGTCGGTGTAACGCGGCAGGCCGATCGGCGAAAAGTTGCCGTCGTAGCGCTCCATGCTGCCGCCACCGAAGATCGTCGTGCCGTCGGCGATATCCGCTTCGATGATCGAGTACACCGCCGGCTTGCGCGAGGTTTCGCCATCGATGAAGGTTTCCTTGTCTTCATACGTCACGACGAGTCGGCCACGCACGCTCGCATCGCCGT
The DNA here is from genome assembly GCF_058783045.1 of Hydrocarboniphaga sp. FW305-C-57. Lineage (NCBI taxonomy): Bacteria > Pseudomonadati > Pseudomonadota > Gammaproteobacteria > Nevskiales > Nevskiaceae > Hydrocarboniphaga > Hydrocarboniphaga sp. FW305-C-57. The sequence continues at coordinate 6,240 of NZ_JBYSYG010000019.1, forward strand.
TGAGCGGGCGGCTCGCGTCGAGTTCGACGTAGTTGTTGTTCCAGCGGCTGCGGCGCATCACCGCGCTCAGTTGCGGCTCGGATGTCGGACGCTTGCGCACGAGATTCACCGCGCCACCGGCCGAGCCCGCGCCGTAGACCAACCCGGCCGAGCCACGCAGGATCTCCACGCGATCGTAGAACGCGAGGTTCGGCACGTAGCCCGCATAGGCATTACCGACGGCCGGCATGCCATCGATCATGTTGTCGGTCAGCGTGAAGCCGCGTGCCGTGTAGCTGATGCGATTGAAGTTCGCCGTCGACGGGCTGATGCCGGTAGCCATTTCCATCGCATCGTCGAGCGTGACGAAGTTGCGATCTTCGATCTGCTGGCGCGTGATCACGCTGACCGATTGCGGCGTCTCCCGCAACGACAACGGAAGGCGCGTACTGGTGCTGGCCTGGCGCGTCGTGTACGAGCCGCTGCCTTCGGTCGTCGCGGTGCTCGTCGACTCGACCTTGACCGCGCCGAGCATCACCGCGTTCGCAGCCGGCGGAGCGGCCTCGACGAGCACGGTATTGCCGTCGATGCGCAGCGTCAGGCCGCTACCGGCGAGCACCTGGCGCAAGGCATCGGTGGCTTCGAACGAGCCTTTGACGGCGGGCGCCGATTTGCCGGCCACCAGCTGGCTGTCGACGAGCAGCGTAAGCCCGTCCTGCGCCGCGATCTGCTTGAGCGTCTGCGCGAGCGGCTGCGCGGGCAGATCGAACGACACCGGCGCCGCCTGCACTGCGCAGGCGAGCAGCAGGCTGGCGGCCGCGACCTGCAGGCGCGGCTTGAACGTCGAAAGGGACGGCATGAAGAGCTCCGAATACGGCGTGAGTGGGAAACCGGTCGCGATTACCCACTGACGCAGCGAGGACGCAATCTCCTGATGCCTGTCGCTACCTTGTTCGAAGAATCACGCGAGTCAGCGTGCCAGCAGCCAGGTTTCACCGTCGTGCTGCTGCACCACCACCGGCGCGATCGCCGGCAACACGCGCAGAAAGCTTTCGATGTCCGCCACTTGAACGACCGCCGTCACTCGCGGCTCGGAGCGCAGCGCGGATGCGACGCGCACCGGCTGGCTCCGATGCCTCGACAGGCTTTGCGCGACTTCGGCGAGCGTCGCCTCGTCGAATACCAGGCTACCGTGCTGGAAAGCGAACGCATCTTCCGCGCGCTTGTTGCTCATGCGCAGGATCGATGCGGCATCCACTTCGGCGACCTGGCCCGCCGTCAGCAGCAAGCCCGGCGTCACCGAATCCGATTCCACGCTCACGCGGCCGCGTTCCACGCTCACGCGCGTGGATTCGTCCAAGCGCGTCACCGCGAAGCGCGTGCCGAGTACGCTGACATGGGCCGCGCCGCCATCGACCTCGAACGGTCGCTGCGCGTCGCGTGCGACGTCGAAGATCGCGTTGCCCGCTTCGAGCCTCACGTGGCGCCCGCCACGCGTGTAACGCACGGTGGCGACGCTCGCCGCATCGATGACGATTTCGCTGCCGTCGGGCAGCAAAATCTGGCGCATCGGACCGGCGGCGATCTCGAGTTCGTACTGCGGCCAGTGCGTCCAGGCCTGCTGGCCGGCGATGGCGCCGACGACCATTGCGATCAGCGCGAGCGCTCCGGCGCGCAGGCGACGCTGCGCCCCGCGCTGGCGATGCGTCATCGCGCGCGTCATCGCCTGTAAGCGTGGCGTCGATTCGAGATCGGACCATAGATCGTCGAACGCCGCGTATTCGGCCGCATGCTCGGGGCTCGCCATCAGCCAGGCTTCGAAGCGGCCCCGCCGCGGATCGTCGGGCTCGGCGTTGCGCATGCGCCCGAACCAGAGCGCGGCCTCGCGGCGGACGCGGCTCACGAGAGCAACTCGCGCGCCGCGCGCAAATCGATCAGGGCGCGCATGACGTGACGCTCGACCATGTTCACGCTCATGCCGAGCTTTTGGGCGATTTCGGTCTGCTTGTAACCTTCGACGCGAAACAGCCAGAACACTTCGCGGCAGCGCGTCGGCAGGCCATCAAGCAATTTCTGCAGTGCCTCGAGGCGCTGACGCAGGTCGGCGATCTGCTCCGACGACGGCGCGGCCGGCTCGGCGAGCGTGACGACGCTGTCGATGTCGACGCCGTCGTCGTCATGTTCGTAACGAAACGCAACGTAGCGAACCGAATCGCGCAAATGATCCGTCAGTACCGAACGCGCGACCGTGCGCAGATACGCCTGCGGCTCGGTGATGGCATCGCGCTTGGGCGTCAGCGCGTAGCGCAGCAGCGAATCGTGCAGGACGTCGTGTGCGCGCTCGCCGCAGCGCGTCTGCCGGACGATGCTGCGCAACAGATCGGAATAGGCCCAGCCCAGATCGACACCACACCAATTCACGCCGCCGCTCCCGACAGTCAGGCCGGACCCGCCCGGGTCCGTGCCTTCGGAGGGTCGGATGACCCGCCATCAATTGATAATCATTATCATCATCTGAGGTTCTGCTCACAAGCTGCGATAGCCTCTTGCCCACTGCGCGGCAACAGCCGAGCATTGCCTTCTTTACGCCAGAGCTTCGCAACGGGTGCCCCCTGAGACAGCCAGCCAGCGACACGAACGAGGCCAGAGCCCGGTCGTGATTCGCTACCTTCTGATGGCCCTCGCGGGCCTGAGCCTGACGCTCGGTGTCATCGGCATCTTCGTGCCGGGCATGCCGACCACAGTGTTCGTGCTGATCGCCGGCTGGGCGGCGGCGCGTAGCTCGCCGCGCTTCCACGCCTGGCTCGAAAACCATCCGCGCTTCGGCCCGATGCTGCGCGACTGGCGCGAGAACGGCGCCGTGAGCCGCCGCGCCAAGTGGATGGCGACGATCACGATGAGCATCAGCGCGGTGATCCTGTGGTTCACCGCGCCGAAGCCGTGGGTCCCGCTGCTCGCCTGCGTCGCGATGGCGAGCGTGGCGATCTGGCTCTGGCGGCGGCCGGAGCCGGGCCCGGAAACCCTACTCCCGCCGGAAGAAGGTGGCGCGTAGCGCCGGATGCGGGAGTCTCGGCAATGCCGAGCTTCGCTATGCCGGCGGATATCCCTCACCCTCGGTCTCTCCCCCGGAGGAAGAGGGACGTCCAATCTCAGCTCGCTCGGTGGGCGGGTCGAGACTCGACGAAAGCGCTAGTTCCTGCGCAGCGAGAACTGGATCGGCACCACCGCTTCGAGCGTGTCGTCTTCCATCTCGGGCGTGAAGGCCGGCAGCGGCTGGGCGCGTTCGAACAGGGCCAAGGCCTCTTCGTCGAGCGCCTCGTAGCCCGAGCTGCGCTCGAGCTTGGCGCTCAGCACCTTGCCTTCGCGCGTGACCACGAAGCGCACGTATGGCAGGCCCTGCTGGCGACGGCTGCGCGCCTGGCTCGGGTAGCGCTTGTTGCGCGCCAGATGCGCGAGCAGCAGGCCTTCGTAGGTGATCTTGGCGCTCGCCGCGCGCGGGTTGGCCGGCGGAGGAGCCGGAATGGCCGGCGCGGTCTGCTCCACTGCCCGCTCGGGCTGTGGCGGCGGTTCGGGCGGAGCCGGTTCGGCGATGTCCGAAGGCGGCGGCGCTTCGACCTTGGGCGGCGTCGGCTGCGGAACCGGCTTCGGCACGGGCTTGGGCATTGGCGGCTCCGGGGGTGGCGGCTCGGGCGGCGACGGCTCTGGCTCCGGCGGAGCCTCGGGCACGAGTTCGATCATCAGCGCCGCGGGCGGCTCGGCGATCGGGTGCACAGCCGGACGCCATTGCGAGGCCGCGATCGCGCTGCCGAACGCCAGCAGCACGACGACCGCGCTGATGGCCCAGCGGCGCCGCTCGGCCCTGGCGTGCTGCGCCTCCCATTCGCTCAGCGCGAGACTCACTGCGAAACCGCCTCCAGCCCGACCAGGGCGAGCTTCAGATAGCCCGCGCTGCGCAGCCGGTTCATGAGCGCCATCAGATCGCCGTAGTTCACGGTCTCGTCGGCGCGCAGGAAGATCACTTCTTCCTTGTTGCCTTCGGTGGCGTGGTCGAGTGCTTCGGCGAGCGCCTCCTCGGCGATCGGCGTATCGCCGATCGACAGCGTCAGATCGGCCTGCAGGGTCAGGTACACCGGCTGTGGCGGCTTGACCTGCGGCTGCGCATTCGAACCCGGCAGGTTCACCGGCACGTCCACCGTCGCGAGCGGCGCGGCGACCATGAAGATGATCAGCAGCACCAGCATCACGTCGATGAACGGGGTGACGTTGATCTCGTGGTTCTCGGTGAGCTCGCCGTCGCCGTGATCGAGCTTGGCGCTCATGGGCGATGCGCGCGATCGAGGTCGCGGCTGACGAGGTTGAGAATCTCGGTCGAGGCATCGCCGAGCGAGGCGCGATACACCGCGATGCTGCGCGCGAACACGTTGTAGATGACCACGGCCGGAATCGCCGCGAGCAGGCCGAGCGCGGTCGCGAGCAGCGCTTCGGCGATGCCCGGCGCGACGACCGCGAGGTTCGTTGTCTGCGACTTCGAGATGCCGATGAAGCTGTTCATGATGCCCCAGACCGTTCCGAACAGGCCCACGAACGGAGCGGTGGAGCCGATCGTCGCGAGCACGCCGGTGCTGCGGTTCATGCGACGGCCGAGCGCGGCTTCGATGCGGCCGAGCGTGGCGGCGACGCGCTCCTTGATGCCTTCGGCCGGCAGGCCGGCGGACTGCGTGGTCTCCTGCAGCGCGGCGCTCGCAAGCGGGGCGATCGGGCCGTCGGTCAGCACGCTCTGCGCCTCGGCCAGCGACGGTGCCGAGCGCAGGCCGTTCAGCGAGCTCTGCACGCGGCGCGAATTGGCGCGCAGCTCGATGAGCTTGGCGAGCCAGATGGTCCAGGTCACGAGCGACGCGAACGCCAGGCCGAGCATGACCAGCTGCACGACGATGTCGGCGGTCAGGAACATGTTCCAGGGCGAAAGATTGTGCGGCAGCTTGCCGACTTCGGCGGCGGCGGAATCGGAAATCAAATCACTACTCCAGAAACGTGGGACGGAAGACGAGAGACGTCATCAGTCAGACGCCGACGGCGGCGCCAACGACAGACAAGGGCAACAATACGCAGGCCGCCGTGGTCAGGCGGCGCAGCGCACAGGTCAACGACAGCGAGACCGGCAAGGTGGCGGCCTTGGGCGAAGCCACCCATAGCCACCGAGCCGACCTGCCAGCGGCTGCGACCGAAACCGCGATCAGCCGCAGCTAGCCGATGATACGCAGACCGGTCAAGGCTCGATCCGAGGCGTTTTTCCGGGCTGCCGGCCGCGATAGCGCGACCCCGGGCGCGACCTGGACCTTTGCTGCTATGACGGACGAGCCGGCAAAATCCCGTATGTCCGATCGACGGGAGTGACGCCTTACCCCATCCTCACCACTGCGCGCGAAGCGTCAGCATGAAGCTGCGCGGTGCACCGTAGAAGTTCTGGCGGCCTTCGTAGCTGACCTTCTCGTAATACTTGCGATCGAGCACGTTGTCGGCGTTCACGGCAACCGATAGATGCGAGTTCAGCCGGTAGCCCGCCTGCAGCGACAGCACCGCGTAGCCAGCGGCCTCGAAGCGCCCGCCGTTGTAGTTGTAGAACGGGCTGAGCGCGCGCAGGCCTCCACCGACATCGAGTCCGCTCAGCGCGCCGTCCGCGAACGAGTACCGGCTCCACAGCGTGAACGTGTGCTTGGGCATCGCCGGTGCGAACGACTGGCCCTCCTGATCGTCGTCGCTGCGAAGGATCTTGGTTTCGAGGTACGCATAGCCGGCAGTGAGCTGCCAGTGCGCCAACGGCTCGCCGCTGATCTCGGCCTCGAAGCCTTGGCTGCGCACCTTGCCTGCAGCGACCGAGAACTGATCGTCCTGCGGATCGGGCAGCGCCCGGTTCCGATCCTCGATGCGGAAGATCGCCGCGTGCGTGTTGACGCGGCCATCGAGGAATTCTCCCTTGAGGCCCGCTTCGACCTGTTCGCCGGTGCGCGGATCGATCTGCTTGAGCGCGCTCGTGCGCGCGTTCTGCGGCACGAAGATTTCGGAATAGCTCGTGTACACCGACAGCGATTCGCTGAAGTCGAACATCACTGCGGCGTAGGGCGTGAGCTCGCCATTGGCGTCGTACTGGCCGTCGGTGGTGCCGGTTTCGCGATCGCGCGTCCTCGAATCCCACCAGGTCAGGCGCGAGCCCAGCAACACGCTGAACGCATCGGTGGCACACAGGCGCGCACGCGCATAGCCGCCGTATTGCTCGTTCCTGGTATTGGTGGCCCCGTACCCGCCGTAGACGAGATCGGGCTCCTCGGTGTGCCGGTTGTAGCCGTTGATGTTCGAAAGACTGCCGGGCGGATCGTAGCGGTAGTTCTTCGAAATCGGCGTGCCACTGTCGCTGGTCCGGTAGTCCGCGCCGACCACCAGATCGTGCGCACGGCCAGCGAACTCGAACGGCAGGCTCAGGAACAGATCGGCCGAGGTGTCGTCGAGCTCGGTGTAGTAGTAGACGTTCTGCAGCGTGAAGCTGCCGTCGGCGGCGACCGCGCTGGTCGGACGCGTGCCCGCATAGAGCCTCGAGCGGTCGAGGTGGCGCACCGACAGTTTCACGAGCCCGCCACCGTCGAGGCGATGCTCGATCTCGCCGAAGTAGTCCGCGGTGTCCATGTCGAGCACGTTCCAGTCGGCGATGTAGGCGGTCGAACGCGGCACGTCGAGCAGGCTCCGGTCCTCATAGGTCGGCAGGCCCTGGGCGATCACGGAATCGATCTTCTGCCAGTAGGCACCGACCGACAGCGTGGTGTCCGGCCGCAGGTCGTATTCGAGGGTGCCGTAGCCGAGCTTCTTCTTGCCGAAGACCCCATCCAGATACGAATCGCGATCGTCCCATACCAGCACCGCGCGGCCGCGCAGCCTGCCGCTCGCGTCGAGCGCCCCGGTGACGTCCGCCTCGGCCCGATAACTGTCCCAGGAGCCCGCGCCGAGCAGGCCCTTGACCTGGGTTTCCGCGAGCGCCCGCTTGCGGGCCAGGTTGACGAGCAAGCCGGGTTCGCCCGCACCCTGGAACAAGCCAGCCGCTCCACGCTGGATCTCGATGCGGTCGTAGATGGCCAGATCGGTATCCGCCATGTTGGCGTTGTACTGCACGTTGATGCCGTCGAGCTGCACGGTCTCGGCCGAGTAGCCTCGCGCATTGAAGGCGTTGAAGTAGCCCGCACCGTCGAAGCGCTGCACGTTGACGCCGGTCACGTACTTGAGTGCATCGGGCAGGCTGCTCAGATTCTGGTCGTCGAGACGCTGCCGGGTGATCACCGAGACCGATTGCGGAATCTCGCGCAGGGACTCCGCGCTCTTGCCGAGCGTGACCGCCCTGGCCGTGTAGGAGCCGCTGTTCTCGGTCGCGATGACCGGGGCCATCGTGTCCTGCACCTGCACCGCCTGCATCATCACCGCCGATTGCGGGCGAGGAGCTTGCGGAACGAGCGTGAGCGTGCCGTCCGGCATGGCGCTGAGTTCGAGCCCGCTGCCGACCAGCGCGAGGCGCATCGCCTGCTCGGGGGTGAAATCACCGCTGAGCGCCGCGGCGTTCTTGCCGCGCACGAGCTCGGGGGCGAACGACACCGTACGTCCGCCCTCGCGCGCGATGCGCATCAGCGTGGCTTCGAGCGGGCCGGCTTCGATCTCGTAGCGCTGCGTCGTTTGCGTGATGGCGCTGCCTTGCGCGAACGCCGGCGCGGTCGACGCGCCCAGGCACAAGGCGATGGACAGCACGGTCCTGGAAAACAGCGCCGCATGGCGCGGCCGCGAAAGCAATGACACGGTGACTCCCCTTTTCGTTGCGGATCAGCGGCCTTCGAGGACCGTTATCGGCTATGTGCAACGAAGCGGGAAAAGTGACAGTGCTTCGCTCGATATTTTTTGGGCGCCGCTCAGCGCAGCGCGATCGTGGTCCACAACAGATGCGGACTCACGGTGACCGGCAGGGTCTGCTCGATGGCGCGCAACGCGCGATCGCCGCCGCGAGCGTCCGGCTCGATCGGGAACAGGCCCGAGACACGCAGCCGTGCAGCTTCGGCGGCCAGTCGGAATCGCCGGCTGCGGTAGCGCTGCAGCTCGTCGACGAGCTCGCCGAGGCTCACGTCATGCACTTCGATGAAGCCCGATTCCCAGGCCGTTTCATTTGCCTTGACCGCTCCTGCCTCGATGCTCCGCGCATCGAAGCGAGCGCCCTCACCCGCCGAAAGCCTGTGCACCTGCCCTGCCGCCGTGCGCAGTTCCACTTGCGAATGCAGTACGAAGACGCGGCTGTGGTCTTGCTCGCGGCGCACCAGGAAACGGGTTCCGAGCGCCCGCACGCTGCCGTGCACGGTGCTCACGACGAACGGCCGCTGCGCATCGGCCGCGACGCCGACGATGAATTCGCCGGCAAGCAGCTGCAGCTCGCGCCGCTGCGCAGAGAACGCCAGATCGACCCGGCTCCGCGAATTCAGCAGCAGCTGGCTGCCGTCTTCGAGCGTGAAGCGACGCTGCTCGCCCGTGGCGGTGCTCATATCGGCATGATGCAGATTGCGCTCGACGACCCAGAGCCCGGTGGACGCACCGGCCAACGCGAGCGCACCGCGCATCAGTCGCCGCCTCGGCGGATTCGACAGCATGCGACGCAGCGGCTGCGCATCGCCGCCACGGCGGATCGCGCCGGCCGCCGGATCGAAAGTCGCGCGTAACGCCCGCTCCAGTCTTCTGACCGTCTGCTCGTGTACCGGATCGGCCTCGAGCCAGCGTGCGTAGGCCTCGTGCTCGCCCGCGCTGGCCTGTCCCGAGCGCAGCAGGCTCATCCACTCGATGGCCTCGTCCACCACCGTGCCGGCCGCGCCGGTCGTGCTCATTCGGATGCTCATTCGGCCATCGCGAGGTAGCAGGCACGCAATCCCTTGGCGACGTACTGCCGCACCATGCTCGCGGAGACTCCGAGCCGCTCGCCGATCTCGGCGTAAGTGAGCCCGTCGAGCTGGCTGTGCAGAAACGCAGCACGGGCCTTCGGCGACAGTCCGGACAACAAGCGATCGATGTTCAGCAAGGCTTCGAGCACGAGCGCCCGCTCCTCGGCCGAGGGCTCCAGGTGTTCGGGCAGGCTCGCGAGCGCTTCGAGATAGGCCTGTTCGAGATCACGCCGGCGCCAGACCTCGAACAGCAAACGCTTGGCGATGGTCGTGAGCAAGGCACGCGGCTCACGAATTTGCGCCGGGTCACTCAGGGAAACGACACGCGTGAACGTCTCGGAAGTGAGGTCCTCGGCATCGAAGCGGCAGCCCAGGCGCTGACGCAGGCGGCCGAACAGCCAGTTGCGGTGTTCGCGGTAGATCGCCTGCAGGGTCTGCTGCCGCGCAACGACTGCGGATGGGGCCGACATTCCACTCACTACTTGAGAATAATTATCATTATTCTGGCATTCCGCCCGCCGACCTGCCAGTGCCCGGCACTTGCCTGGCGCGTCGCCAAGTCGAGAACACGCTCGGCCGTTCCTGCCTGAAGTCCGTCTGCCGCCCGCTTGCGTCAGGCGCCAGCGCTTTTTCTTGATCACCGAACCCGGCAGCCGCGCCAGCCACCCGCAAGAACGCCCTTCGGCGCTCTTCTCAGTTTCACGCAGTGGCTCTTCTTCTCCGCTACCTCGCCCAAACCACCAGCCAGGCCAGCAGTCGCGGCCTCCAGCTCAGCGTGAACGTGATCGTCAACGCAGCCGCAGCGAGCGACATCACCCAGACCAGCACCGCGATCGACGGGTGATCGGCCGTGAAGCACAGTACGAACGACAGCAGCAGCGCTGCGAAACCGAGCGCGCGCAGAACCCGCGTCGCCGCGGCCGAGCTTTCGGAATCGTCGCCGCGCACCTGCTGCCAATGCACCTTCATGCCGAGCGCGAGCCAGGCCATGCCGCAGATGCTGCTGAGCAGCGCGGCGCCCAGCAGGACGAACTCATGCATGGGCGGCCTCCATCGCGTCGCGCTTGGAACGCGCAGCTGCAGGCACGGCGAGTTCGGAGCGACGCAGCTTGCGGGCCGCATAGGTGGCAAGGCCGGCAGTGACGAGCAAGACCAGATCGAGCCCGGCGACCGGCCAGTAGCCGTCACCGATGGTCTTGAACAGGTGATCGCCCGTGGTGATCCAGTTAAGCACGGGCGCGGCGACGCAGAGCACGGCGATCGCCCAGCTCTGTTCGCGCCAGGCCGGCGACAGCTTGGCCTGCGCGACCGGAGCACTGCGCCAGAACGCGTGCAGCAGCGCGATCAGCCAGCTTGCCCAGAAGATGCGCTGCTCCCATTCGCCGCGCAGCGGCAGGTCTTCGGGCAGCAGGCGATTGGCGACGAGAATGGTGGCGGTGGCGATCAGCATGCCGGTCACCGTCGTCACCGCGAGCGCATCGACCCAGCGCACCGCGCTGCTGCCGCTCTTGGCATGCTGGCGCTTGCGCTTCTCGACGAAAAAGATGAAGCCCGTGGCGATGCAAACGCAGCCCGCGAGTCCGCCGAGCACGTAGAACCAGCGCAGCAGCCAGTGGCGGAAATGCTGCAGATGCAGGCCCGTGAGCCAGTCGTCGATGCCTTCGACCGTCGACGGCGGCGGCGCCTCGCGAATGACCTCGCCGGTGCTCGCGCGGAAGTAGATGCCCTGCCCGGTCAAGGTCACGCGATCGGTGCCGGCGCGGAAGATGCTCACGTAGCCGTTGGCGTCGCCCGCATGCGTGATGCCCAGAAAACCGACTTCGCCGGCCATGCCGCGCTCGGCCCAGCGACGCTGCGCCTCGGCCACCATCGTGTCGATCGAGGCCAGTGGTGCTTCGACGCCGGCCGGATCGTGCGGCAGGCCGGTTTCCTGCTCTTCGAGTTTCTCGTGCGCCTCGGCCTGCTCCTTGAACATCGAGCCGGTCACCGGCAGGTAGATGCCCGCGAAGATCACCAGGCCGGTGAACGCGAAGAAAAAATGGAACGGCAGCGCGACCACGCCGGTGAGGTTGTGCAGGTCGAGCGCGCTGCGCTGCGTCGCCTTGTTCGGGCGAAAGGTGAACAGCTCGCGGAAGATCTTGCGATGCATGATCACGCCGGTGACGAGCGCCGCACACATCATCAGCGCGGCCAGGCCGACGATCCAGTAGCCCAGGTTCAGCCACTCGAAATGCAGGCTGAAGTGCAAGGGGTAGAAGAAGCGGCTGCCGATCTTGAGCTTGTCGTCCGAGATCAGCGTGCCGCTGCGCGGATCGATGGTCGCATTGCCGAACACGTGCACGTGATCGACACCCGGATCCTTGGGTTTGTTCGGCACGTCGAAGCTGGCGAACATGTTGAGCACCGGATCGCGATGCGTGGTGTAGGCGCCGAAGTCGCTCGCGACCATCTGCTCGCGCGGCGGCAGCTCGCCGATCACCCGCTCCTGCGCGTTCCGGTAGCTCTGTTCGCGCGGCTCGATGCCGCGGAAGATCGGTAGCAGCAGCTTGTCGAAAGAGGGCATCAGCTGCGGCTCGTAGCGCGTCTCCGGGATCGCCCAGCGGTCGATCTCGCGATCGAACACCGACAGCGCACCGAAGAAGAAGCAGGCCATCAGCACGTAGCCCAGCACGAGGCCGAACCAGGTATGCAGCCAGGTCATCGACAGACGAAAGGAGGACAGCATCTCGAATGCTCCGAAACGATCAGGCCAGCGAGCGCGTGAGCCACCACGCCGCGGCGGTCATCAGCGCGCCGCCACCGGCCAGCACGAGCCAGACGCGCGCCAGGCTCGCAGCCGCGAAAGACCACAGGAACGCGCCGAGATAGACGAGAAAGGCGAGCAGGAAAGCCAGATGCTGGCTCTCGTGATAATCGCTGCCGGCGGCGAGGCCGAGCGCGATCACCAGGCTCGTGAAGCCCCAGGTGAACGCATAGCCACCGAGCAGGCTCGCGGCGACGCGGGAGGTGATGGGCAACCAGGACAGCGTATGCGTCATATCGAACGACCGATCCGTGTACAGACAATTCATTGACGGATCTGGTCGCGATAACCCTGATGCGGCAAGCGTGCAGCCGACCGATCGGTCAGGCGACCAGATGGAGATTTTTGGTTCTGGGTCGCCCTGACTGGCTGAGGCTTGCAGCCGCAGCATCTCAGAGCTTGCCGCGCACGCTCACGAGGACGTTGCGGGGCTCGCCGTACCAGTCATTGCCGTCACGTTGGCCGACGCCCGCGTTGTAAACCTTGTCGAAGGCGTTGTTGACGTTGAGCGCGAGCGACCAGGCCGGCGAGAGGCGGTATTCCGCAAGCCCGTTCCAGACCGCATATCCGCCCTGCTCGGTTCGATAGGGGCTACCGGTCGCCCACGAGGTTCCGGTCTCGTAGGCGCTGCTCTGCACGGTGGCGCCGAGGCCGAGCTTGACCGGCGCGAGCAGGCCGGACAGCTGCCAGGTGTTCCAGAAGCGCAGCATGTGCTTGGGGGTGATGCTGCTGTAGACGGCGTCGTTGTCGCGCTCGTTCTGGTTTTCGTTGTAGATGTAGCCGGCCGAGATCTGCCAGCCCTGCATGAGTTCGCCGGCGATTTCGGTATCGACACCCTGGCTGGTGACTTTGCCGATCTGCAGGTAGCAGCAGGTAGCCCCATCGATCGGAGGATTCGACGAATCCTCCGCCACCTCGCCGGTGCGCTCGATGCGATATAGCGCGAACGCCACGCGCAGCGCGCCGTCCGCAAGCTCACCCTTCACGCCCACTTCGTAATTGCGGCCGTGGATCGGATCCGCCGGCGAACCCGGCGGCGGCCCGATACGGCTGCCCGCCTGCGACTTGTCGATCTGGGCCATGCTGGCGTAGCCCATCCACTGTGGAGCGAAGCGGTAAAGCAGGCCTGCGTAAGGCGTGAAAATATCGCGGTCTTCATAACGCGTGCTGCCGCCATACCAGTACGTGCCGTCGGTCCTGTACACCTCGTAGTCGTCCTGATAGTCGTAACGACCGTAGCGAGCTCCGATCGCGAGCTTGAGCGGATCGAGCAGCTCGATCAGCAGCTTGGTGTAGAACGAGCTGCGCTTTTCTCCATAAGGACCATAGTTGTAAGTCGTGCGCGAGCCGATCGGGTTCGGAAACACCGACGGATCGAAGTTGTCGACGTCGATGCTGTCGGGCAGCTCGCCGTCGAATTCGACGGAGTTGTAGTACTGCGTGCCCCGGTTCTGGAAGCGATCGAGACCGACCAGCAGCTCGTGATGGCGGGCCAGCCAATCGAAGGCGCCGTTCAAATGCACGTCGAAAGCCTTGCGACGCGTCAGGTAGCCGTAATCCCAGGCGAAGGGCGAAGCGCCTTCGTGCGTCTGCGGATCGATATCGCCTGCGACGCCGCCGAGCAGCTCCCAGCCTTCGCGGTCGATGTCGGTATAGCTGGTCTGCACGCTCCAGTTTTCGTTGAAGCGATGCTCGATGCGTGCGAACAGCTCGCGCGTCTTGAAGTTGCCGTCGTTCCAGCCCGGAATCAGCGAAGTGCTGCGCGGCAGATGCGCGGACGAGCCGTCCAGCAGGCGCGGCAGGCCGCTGTAGTTGGCCGAGCGATCGCGCCGTTCGTAACTGCCGCCGACGGTCAGCAAGGTCGACGACGTCAGATCGGCTTCGATCGTCCCGTAGACGAAGCGATTGAGATCGTCGGCGCGGTCGTAGAAGAAATCGCGATCGAGATAGCTCGCGCTCAGACGCCCACGCACCGCACCGTCAAGCGCCAGCGCACCGGTGACATCGGCCATCGCGTAGTAATCGTTCCAGCGCCCGGCCTTGGCGAACAGCTGTACCTGGTTTTCCGCGAGTGCAGGCTTGCGCACGAGGTTGATGCTGCCACCCGGTTCGCCGGTGCCGGCATTGAGTCCGTCGGCTCCGCGCACGACTTCCACGTGGTCGTACATCGCGAGATTCGGATTGAAGAAATTGCCGTCGTAAGCACCGCCCGTGGAGACACCATCGATCTGCACGGTATCGATCGTGAAGCCGCGCGAATAGAACGCCTCGGGCTCGCCACCGCGGCCCTGCAGCGCGATGATGCCGGGCGTCTGCGCGATCACATCGGCGACGCTGACGAGCGCCTGATCGTCGATGCGCTGGCGCGTGATGACGGTGACCGTTTGCGGAGTCTCGATCCAGCTCTGGCCCTTGCCGAGCGAGATCTCGCCGCTCGTGTACGACTTGCTGCCTTCGGTGATCGAGCTGCGCTCGGTATCGGCCTGAACCTGCACGGCCTGCAACACGGTGACTCCGCCGGCCGGCGGCGCGATCTGCTTGCGCAGCAGGTAAACACCGCCGTCGCCCCGCACCGCTTCGAGTTGCTGTCCGGAGAGCAGCTGAGCGAACGCTTGATCGATGCTGTAGCGCCCGGACAAGCCCGGGCTGCGCTTGCCCTCGGTCAGCTCGGGGCCGAACGACAGCGTGATGCCCGCCTCGCCCGCGAAACGGCCGAGCACTTCGCCGAGCGGACCCGCGTCGATCGCGTAGTCGTGCAGCCGGCCCTGCGCGAGCTCGGCCGCGTGAACCGGCGCAGCTTGCAGATAAGCGAGACTCAGCGCACCCGCGAGCAGGGCACCGAAGCGATGGCGCTTGAATGGAAAGCCAGCCGACTCACGCGGCGATTCGAACCCGGACGACATGCGAAAACCCCTGATCTTCTTTCGTTATGGAAGGCCCGCCACGCGGCGGGCTTGCCGGTAAGTCGAACGAAAATCGAAAAGGGACAATCGGAGCGTGGAAATTTTTCGAATTTTTCCGCGCAGCTTCGATCAGGCCACCTGGGCGCCGATGCGAACCACCACGCGACCGGTCCAGCGCGTGCTGCGGCTCAGGACGATCGGCAGGGTCTGCGTCAACGCGGCCAGCGCCTGCTCGAGCCGGCGCAGCGGAAACGCGCCCGAGACACGCAGCCTGGCGACGGCCTCCTCGCAGATCAGCGCCGCGGTCTGGTAGCGCCCGAGTTCGGCGATCACCTCGGCCAGCGTCCAGTCGTCGACGATGAGCTGGCCCCGCGTCCAGGCGATGTCGGCCTCGTCCGCAGGCCGAGCGGGATCGATGCGCTCGGACGTGAAGCCCAGCTGTGCACAGGCCCGCAGCGCATACGGCTCGGCGAGTTGCCGGGCGCGCACTTCCACCGTGCGATCGAGCACGAGCAGGCGCGTGGCCTCCGCCTCGCAACGCACCGCGAAGCGCGCCCCGAGCGTGCGCAGCTGGCCTTGCGGGGTTTGCACGATGAACGGCCGCGCGATCGGTGCCGGATCGGTCACCGTCTCGACGAACAGCTCGCCGGCATGGAGCCGGACGAGGCGCTGGCGTTCGTCGAACTGCACGTCGGCCGCACTGGCGGTGTTGAGCAGCAGGCGGCTGCCGTCCGCGAGCCTGAGTTCGCGCTGCTCGCCGATCGCGGTGCGCTGCTGCGCCGTCCATTCGCTCCAGGGCAGACGGCTTCCCGCCATCCAGGCGCTGCCGCTCGCCAGGCCGACGCCGGCGAAGCCGCGCAGCACCGCGCGGCGTTGCAGATCGGGCTTCCCGGCGATGCGCAGGGTGCTGACCGAAAGCTCGCGCGGCAGGCTCTGGAAGCGTCCACGCAGGGCTTCCACCTGCCGCCAGGCGCGCTCGTGATCGGCGTGCGCACGACGCCAGGCTTCGAACGCGGCGCGCTCGGAATCGCTGCAATCGCCCGAACCGAGCTGCGCATACCAGCCGGCGGCGCTTCTGATCACGGCTCTGTCCACGCTCAGCGCTCCGCCGACGCATCGAGACCGAGCGCGAGCAGCAGGCAGTGCTCCATCGCCTTGGCCATGTACTTCTTGACCGAACTCACCGACACCCCGAGTTCGAGCGCGATTTGCGCATAGGTCAGCCCTTCGAGCTGCGACATCAGGAAGGCGCGCTTGGCCTTGCCGCCCAGGCTGTCGAGCATGGCGTCGATCTCGACCAGGGTTTCGAACACCAGCGCCCGCGTCTCGGGCGACACCTCGGCCGGCTCGGGCATCGCGGCCAGCGCTTCGCAATAGGCCCGTTCGAGCGAGCGGCGACGAAAGTGATCGACCATCACGCGCTGCGCGATCGTGGCCAGGAAGCTGCGCGGCTCGCGAATGGCGGAAGCGCTGCGCTGGGCCTCGGCCGATCCGATCAGGCGAACGAAGGTGTCTTGGGCCAGATCGGCCGCGTCGTGGCCGTCACCGAGCTTGCGGCGCAGCCAGCCATGCAGCCAGCCGTGGTGGTCGCTGTAGAGCGTATGCAGCAGGTTCGCAGCGGACTCGGTCATGTCTCAGCAGGCTCGAAAGCGAGGCCCTGGCTGAGAAAAACTGGCTGAGGCTGGAGGCCTTGAAGTCTACAGTGTCGGCAGCCCGGAACTGAAGCCGCTACCACGGCAGTTACAAAAAGGGCCGCCAGCTTTCGAGCCAGGCGGCCCCTGGATTCAAACCATCGTCAAGCCGGGATCAGCCGATCGCAGCCTTCATCTGCACGTAGTTCTGCAGGCCCATCTGCTCGATCAGGCCGAGCTGCTGTTCGAGCCAGTGCGCGTGATCTTCCTCGGTGTCCTTGAGCTGCGGCAGCAGCAGGTCGCGCGTGACGAAATCGCGCTCACGCTCGCACAGGGCGATGGCTTCCTGCAGGTTGTTGCGCACTTCGTATTCGGTCGCCAGATCCTTGCGCAGCATTTCCTCGACGGTCTTGCCCGAGGTGAACGGCAGCGGACGCATGTCCGGATCGCCGTCGAGGAACAGGATGCGGCGGATCAGCACGTCGGCGTGCGCGGTCTCTTCCTGCATCTCGTGATCGAGCCGCTCGTAGAGCTTGTGCAGGCCGAGATCGTTGTAGCGACGCGAGTGTATGAAGTACTGGTCGCGCGCCATGAGCTCTCCACGCAGGAGATTTCCAAGACACGCCACCACCGCCGCCGAAGCTTGCATGACATCTATCCGCTGAAAAAATATGCGCGCAGTATGCCGAGTCGAAAAAAATCATGGCGAAACGCCAAACGCAGCGATAAGTGTTCTCATACGGCCTGCTCACCTGCGATCAGCTGATCGCAGGACACCGAAGCTCGCTTGAACCCGAACTTCGTCCAGGATTAAGGTCCCGGCATGTCGACCGAATTGCTGACGATCACCCAAGTCTCCAGGCGCAGCGGTGTCGCGGCGTCGGCACTGCGCTACTACGAGCAGCTCGGCTTGATTCATTCCGAACGCGCGGCCAGCGGCCATCGGCGTTATCCACGTCATGCCTTGCGGCGCATCGCCTTCATCGTGTTCGCGCAGCGCATCGGCCTGACACTCGAGGACATCGGCGCCGAACTCGAACGCCTGCCCGCACATCAGGTGCCGACCGGTCGCGATTGGGAGCGGCTCTCGGGCAGCTGGAGCCGGCACATTGAAGCCCGCATCGCCGAATTGGAACGCCTGCGAGCCGGTCTCGGTGATTGCATCGGCTGCGGCTGTCTCTCGCTCAAGCGCTGCGCGCTCGTCAATCCAGGAGACCGCGCGGCCCGCTATGGGCAGGGTCCCTATATCTGGAACGCAGCCGAGCCCGAAGTGGACTGCGCCAAACCAGGCAGGCCGCGACGCTGACTTCGATCGCTGATCACCGCGTTGGAATCCTTCGCAAAAACAATCGACGCAACGGAGCCGTATCGGCAATGGAAGTGCTCAAAGTCTTCGGCCTGTTCGTCCTGACCGCGGTCGCGGAGATCGTCGGCTGCTATCTGCCGTATCTGTGGTTGCGACAAGGCCGCAGCATCTGGCTGCTGCTGCCGGCGGCGCTGAGCCTCGCGCTGTTCGCCTGGTTGCTGAGCCTGCACCCGCAAGCGGCCGGGCGCGTCTACGCGGCTTATGGCGGCGTTTACATCGGCGTTGCGCTGATCTGGCTGTGGGCGGTCGATTCGATACGCCCGACGCTCACCGATCTCGTCGGTGCGGCCGTCTGCCTGCTCGGCATGGCGATCATCCTGTTCGGACCGCGCAGCGCGGGCGCCTGACGCGGAGCCTTCGCGACAAGCGCCGGACTACTTCTTGAAGTGCTCGCGCAGGCGGCGCTTCTTCTTGATCTGGCGTTCGGTCAGCACGTTCTTCTTGTCCTTGAACGGGTTGTCGCCGGTCTTGAACGTGAGCACGAGCGGCACGCCCTTGAGCTCGAAGTGGTTGCGGAACTCGTTGGCCAGATAGCGCTTGTACGTCACCGGCAGCTTGTCGGTCTGGTTGCCGTGAATGACGATCTGCGGCGGATTGCTGCCGCCCTGATGCGCGTAACGCAGCTTGATGCGGCGGCCGAGCACGGCCGGGGGCGCATGACGATCGACGCTGCGCTCGAGGATGCGCGTGAGCTCCGGCGTCGGCAGGTCCTTCATCGTCGAGTCGTAGGCGACCTTGACGTCGCGCATCACCACGCCGACGCCCGAGCCGTGCTTGGCCGAGATGTAATGCACGGGCGTGAAATCGAGGAACGGCATCTTGAGGCCGACCTTGTACTTGGTCTGCTCGCGATCGCCCGCATCGAGGCCATCCCACTTGTTGACCGCGAGGATCATCGCGCGACCGCGCTGCGCGACCAGGCCCATGAGCCGCGCGTCCTGCTCGCCGACATCGGCATGCGCGTCGACGACGACGATCACCACGTGCGCGGACTCGATCGCCTGCAAGGTTTTCACGATCGAGAATTTCTCGATCACTTCCTCCACGCGCGAGCGCCGGCGGATACCGGCGGTGTCGATCAGCGTATAGGCGTTGCCTTCGTACTCGAACGGCACGCGAATGGCGTCGCGCGTGGTGCCGGGCCTGTCGGCCGCGACCACGCGCTCGTCGCCGACGAGGCGATTCACGAGCGTGGACTTGCCCACGTTCGGGCGGCCGACGATGGCGACGCGCACTTCGCCCGGGACTTCGGGGAGTTCGTCGGCTTCGGCGGCCGGGAATTTTTCGAGCACACGGCGCAGCAGGCCCGGCACGCCATCGCCGTTCTCGGCGGAGATCGGCTCGGGTTCGCCGAGGCCGAGCGCGTAGAAGTCCGCGACGGCCACGCCCTTGGCACCGCCGCGCGCCTTGCCCTCGGTCTTGTTGACGAGCAGCGTGAGCGGCTTGCCGAGCTTGCGCAGCTGCGCGGCGATCGCCTCGTCACTGCCGTGACGGCCGGCGATGGCGTCGGTCAGGAAGAAGATGTGATCGGCCTCGCTGAGCGCGAGCTGGGCCTGCTCTTCGGCGAGCACGGCGAGCGGATCGGCCGATTCCGGCATCAACCCGCCGGTGTCGACGACGATGAAGGCCCTGCCCTGCCCATCGATCTCGAACACGCCGCGGCCGTACTGGCGATCACGCGTGAGACCGACGTAATCGGCCACCAGCGCGTCGCGCGTGCCGGTGAGCCGATTGAACAGCGTGGACTTGCCGACGTTGGGACGGCCCACCAGAACCAGAACGGGCAATCCCGATTGCATCGATGTTTCTACCTTTTGGAGGGAATTACTGCTTCTGCGGCAGGCTGATCGCGGCGAGCTTGCCGTCGCGGTTGAGCACGTAGAGCAGATCGCCGCCGACCATCGGCTGGGCAATGATCGGGTCGGAGCCGACGCGCGTACGCGCGACGATCTTGCCGTCCGACGGATCGATCCAGTGCAGATAGCCTTCGAAATCACCGACCACGACGTAGCCGCCGAAATAAGCGGGCGGCGACAGCCGGCGATACAGCAGGCCTTCCTGCTTCCAGGCCGCGGCGCCGCTGGTCTGGTCGAGTGCCCAGACCACACCGCTCTCGTCCGACACGAGCACCTTGCCGCCGCCGAGCGCGAGGCTGTTGTACGACTTCACGCCACGGCGCCAGCCCACTTCGCCGCTGGTCGGCGACAGGCAGGCCACTTCGCCGCCGAAGCTCGCGACGTAGAGGCAATCGTCGCCTTCGATCATGTCGCCGTCGATGTCGACCAGGCGATCGAGCACGGTGCGGCCGGCCGGAACCGAGATCGCCTGCTCCCAGCGCGGCTCGCCATCGGTCAATCCAAGCGCGATCGCGCGGCCATTCTCCATGCCGACGATCACCGAGGTGCCGCTGATGAGCGGCTTGGAAATGCCGCGCAGCACGAGCTCGGGCACGGTGCGATCGAAATTCCACAGGCGCTGGCCGTTGCTCGCGTCGAGGCCGAACACGCGGCCGTCGATCGAACGCGCGACGACGATGCCGCCCTCGCCGACCGGCGGGCCGAGCGCCTCGCTCGACAGCTTGGCGCGCCAGACTTCGCTGCCGTCGGTGCGCTTGAGCGCGATCACTTCGGCGTCGAGGGTGCCGACGAGCACGAGGTCGTTCGAAACCGACGGGCCGGCGGCGACGCGCGACTTGGTGTTGACCGACCACAGGCGCTTGCCCTTGTCGAGCGAATACGAGGACACGCGGCCATCGAGGCCGGCCGTGTAGATCGCATCGATCTCGACGCCGGGACGCAGCTCGCTGTAGTACTTGCCGCTGCCGCCGGTGCTCGCGGTCCACACCGTGTGCGGACGCACGGCCGGGTTCGAGATGTCGGCCAGCGGCGTCGGCTCACGGACCTTCTTCTTGTCCGAGCAAGCGGCGAGCAGCGTGGCGCCGATCAGCAGCGCCGCGATGCCGACGCAGGCCTTGTGGGCTAGCGCGGCGCGCATCAGGGTTTCGCCTCGGCGGCCGGAGCGGCAGCCGGCTCGGCCGCAGCGGTCTCGACCGCGAGGTCATCGAGCTTCTGCTGCAGCAGCACGCGGTTCGGCGCCTGCTCGGTGGATGCCTTGAGCGCCGCCTCGTAGTGCGTGCGGGCGGCGCTGCGATCGCCCTGGGACAGCGCGAGGTCGCCGCGCAGCTCGGAGTACAGCGAAGCGAATTCACCGCCGTCGTTGTCGAGCGCCTTGACCGCCTCGTCGGCCTTGCCCTGCTGCCAAAGCACGCGCGCCTTGCGCAGCTTGGCGAGCTGCTTGAGGCCGTCGTCGTTGCCGTTCTTGATCACCCAGTCGAGGCGAGCGCCGGCCTCGTCGAGCTTGGAATCGATCACGCCGACCTGCGCGAGGCGCAGCGCGGCGGCAGTGGCGTACGGGGTACTCGCGTAGTCGGACTGGAGCTTGTCGGCGATCTTGGCGGCCTCGTCGGGCTTGGCCGCTTCGAGCGCTTTCTTCATGTCGGCGTACATCTGCGACGCCGCCAGGTACTGCTTCTCGTGATAGCCCTTCCATGCCTGCCAGCCGCCGATCGCGCCGAAGCCGATGACCAGGCCGGCCGCCAGGGCGATCCAGTTTTCCTTGAACCAGCGCTTGAGGTTCTCGAGTTCTTGTTCGTCGTCGTGATGATTCGCCACGGGGGTCTCTTAAAGAAGTGCTTCAGGAACGATCGGTGGATGATGTGTCGCGTGCCGTAGCCGGTGAGCCGGCGCCGGGCATCAGCGCGATAACAGACTCTCAAGCCGGGCCGGCAGTTCAGCCCAGGTGCAGGTTTCCTGAGGGGAGGCGTCGCGCAGGGATTTTACTTGAACCTGCTTTCCGGCGATTTCCGCCTCGCCGAGGACCAAGGCGTAACGCGCGCCCGAGCGATCGGCGCGCTTGAACTGGGCCGGCAGCTTGCCGCCACCGACCGACAGCTGCACGCCCGCGCCCGGAAAGCGGTCGCGCAGGGATTCCGCGAGCTTGGCGGCCTCGCGCTGGGCCGCTTCGCCGAGCGAGCAGACCACGATCGCCGGACCATTGGGCGGCAGTTCGGCGGCCTTGGCCTGCAGCAGCAGGATCAGGCGCTCGACCCCGCTGGCCCAGCCCACCGCCGGCGTCGGCCCGCCGCCGAGCTGCTCGACGAGCGTGTCGTAGCGGCCGCCTGCGCAGATCGTGCCCTGGGCGCCGAGTTCGGTGGTGATCCACTCGAACACGCCCTTGGTGTAGTAATCGAGCCCGCGCACAAGGCGCGGATTGACTATGTAGTCGACGCCGAGGTCGCCGAGCCCCTGCTGCAGGCCGTCGAAATGGGCGGCCGAATCGGCGTCGAGGTAATCGAGGATGCTCGGCGCATCGACGACGATCGCCTGCGTGGCCGGCACCTTGGAGTCGAGCACGCGCAGCGGATTGCTGTGCAGTCGGCGCCTGGAGTCTTCGTCGAGCGAGGATTCGTGGCGCTGCAAAAATTCGATCAGCGCGGCGCGATAGCGCGCACGCGCCTCGGCCTGGCCGAGCGAGTTGATCTCGAGCCGCAGGCCCGTGAAGCCGAGCTTCTTCCACAGGCGCGCGGACATCGCGATGAGTTCGGCGTCGACGTCGGGGCCGTTGATGCCGTAGGCCTCGACGTTGAGCTGATGGAACTGGCGATAGCGGCCGGCCTGCGGGCGCTCGTAGCGGAACACCGGGCCGGTGCACCAGACGCGCTGCTGGCTGTTGTGGAACAGGCCGTGCTCGACGCCCATGCGGACGACGCCCGCGGTGAATTCCGGACGCAGCGCGATGTGCTCGCCGCCGCGATCCTCGAAGGCATACATCTCCTTCTCGACCACGTCGGTGACTTCGCCGACCGCGCGCTTGTAGAGATCGGTGCGCTCGACGACCGGCAGCCGGATTTCGGCATAGCCGTAGTCTTCGAACACGCCGCGCGCGGTATCGTGCAGGTGCTGCCAGAGACCGGAATCGGCCGGCAGCACGTCGTTGAAACCGCGGATGGATTGGATTTTCTGAGCCATGGAAATGTTTCCGCTGTAGCGCGATCAGGTCGCGCTTTCGTTTGCCTTGGCGAGCTTGCGGGCCTCGATCTTCTCGCGCACGAGCTGCTCGAGCCGGTCGACGAGCTGGTCGTTGTGGACCTTCTGCTGGATCTTGCCGTCGATGTAGATCGAGTTCGGATAGCCGCCGGCGACGCCGATCGCAGCTTCGCGCGATTCGCCCGGACCGTTGACGACGCAGCCGATCACCGCGAGGTCGAGCGGCTCGTCGATCTCCTCGAAGCGCGATTCGAGCTCGGCGACGACTTTGATGACGTCGAAGTTCTGCCGCGAGCAGCTCGGGCAGGCGACGAGGTTGATGCCGCGATTACGGATGTGCAGCGACTTGAGGATGTCCCAGCCGACCTTCACTTCCTCGACCGGATCGGCCGCGAGCGAAATGCGGATGGTGTCGCCGATGCCGTCGGCGAGCAGCATGCCGAGGCCGATCGAGCTCTTGACCGCGCCGGCGCGCTGGCCGCCCGCTTCGGTGATGCCCAGATGCAGGGGCTGGTCGATCTGGGTCGCGAGCTTGCGGTAGGCCGCCACGGTCAGAAAGACCTCGGAGGCCTTGAGCGAAACCTTGAAGTCCTCGAAGTTGTGGCGCTTGAGGATGTTGATATGGCGCAGCGCCGACTCGACGAGCGCATCGGCGTTCGGCTCGCCGTACTTTTCCTGCAGGTCGGCCTCGAGCGAACCGGCGTTGACGCCGATGCGGATCGGAATGCCGTGGTGACGCGCGCAGGCGACGATCTCGGACACCTTGGCGTCACTGCCGATGTTGCCCGGATTGATGCGCAGGCAGTCGGCGCCCTGCTCGGCCGCCGCGATGCCGCACTTGTAGTTGAAGTGGATGTCGGCGACCAGCGGCACGTCGCCGACGATCTTCTTGGCCTCGCCGAAGGCGCGCGCGGCCGCGAGTGTCGGCACCGAGACGCGCACGATGTCGGCGCCGGCCTTCACCGCGGCCTGGATCTGCGCCACGGTCGCGGCGACGTCCTCGGTCTTGGTGTTGGTCATGGTCTGCACCGACACCGGTGCGTCGCCGCCCACGAGCACGCGGCCGACGCGAATCTGCCGGCTGAGGCGCCGCTCGATGCGGTGATGGGCTTGCATGGACATGCGAAGGGTATGGGTCTCTGGGTACCGGCGCGATCAGCGCGTCAGCGGCACCGTGAATCGCGCGGTGGCGGTGTCGCGGATCACGTGCTTGAAGTCGACCGGCTTGCCCTGGAACTCGGCTTCGACGCCCGGCGCATTGCCGAGGAAGACCGAATACGGCGGCTTGCCGTCGAGCACCTGGCGCTCACCGCCCTGGACGACGCGGTTCAGCAGCACCTTGCCGTTGGCGTCCTCGATGCGCGCCCACGAGATCGAGACGAAGTTGAGCTTGAGCGCGGAGCCGCTGTCGCTCGCGGCGGGCGCGGCTTCGGTGCCCGTCGCGGCCGGCTGCGTGGTCGCGGCAGCCACGCTCGGCGCACTCGCCGCCGGAGCAGGCGCCGTGATCGGCGCATCGGCCGGGGCGACGTTGACGCCGCCCATCGCGGCCGGCGTGCTGGTGTCGTTGGCGCTGCCCTGCGGGCTGCTTTCGGCCGGCGCGGAACCCGGTGCCGCGGCGTCGGGAGCCGCGCTTTCGGGAATCGGCACGATCGATTGCTGGGCGTTTTGCTGCTGCTCGCGCAAATACCAGATCGCGGTGGCGGCGATCGCCACGATGACGATGATGCCGAGCAGGCCGCGCCAGCTGCGTCCGCCGCTCATGTCGGCGCCGGTGCCGAGGCGCAGCTTGGCCGGCGGCTGCGGCGTCTTGGGCGTCACGCGCGCCGCGTAGGCCAGCAGCAACTGCTGCTCGGGCAGGTTCAGCACCTTGGCGCACTTGCGGTAGTAGCCACGCACGTAAACCGGCTCGAGCAGCGAGCCGTAGTCGTCGCGTTCGAGCGCGTCGAGCGTGGTGCGCGCGAGCTTGGTCTGGGCCGCGAGCTCGTCGAGCGACAGGCCGGCGGCCTCGCGCGCCTTGCGAATGCTCAGCCCCGGGCTTTCGCCGGCGGACGTGGGGGCGGCCGGAGCCGGGATGAAATCGGGATTCTCAGCGTTCATGGGGAAGGAATCGGCGGCAGATGGCCGCTTTCGACGGATTCGGGGAACTCTTGCCTGAGACGTTGCTGGTAAGCCCGCGCCGAGGCGAGGTCGCCCAGCGCGGTTTCGATCAGCGCGCCGATCTGCAGCGTCTCAGGCGTGGGCTTGCCCACCATCTGATAGCGCTGCAGAAAGGCGCGTGCGCGAAGGTAATCCTTTTTCTGGTACGACAGCCATGCCATTTGCGACAGCGCATCACCGGATTGCGGATTGATCTTGAGCGCCTCGCGGAAATACTGCTCGGCCTTGTCGAGATCGGGCAGCTTGCGCGCGCAGACGCCGGCGTTGGTCAGCGCGACTTCGGGCGTGCGATAGCGCTTGTCTTCGATCGCGAGCCTGAGCTGCCGCTCACCCTCGGCCGCGCGATCGTGAGCGCACAGGAACACGCCGAAGTTGTTGCGCACGTCCGGGTCGTCGGACTTCAGTTCGATGGCCTTGCGATAGTGCTTCTCGGCCAGCTTGTCCTCGCCGAGGCGCGCATAGACGAAGGCGATCGACGAATTGGCCAGCGGCGAACGGCCGTCCTGGTCGAGCGCCCGCTTGAGCTTCTCGAGCGCGAGCTCGTACTGGCCCTGGCGTGCGTAATCGATGCCGAGCTGGGTGTTGAGGCGCGCGGCCTCGGCCAGATCGGGCTTGGCGTCGGTGTTGCTCTCGCGCTCGGTGCTCGTCACGCACGCGCTCAGTGCAGCAGCCAGGCCGAGCACAACGAGCAGGCGGCGCGGGAGAGAAAAGCTCATCGGCCGGCGGGCGGCACCGCGGCTTCGACGCGCACGCCGACATCGCGCAGGCGCTGCTTCTGCTTGGATTGCACGCGACCGACGAGCTGGCCGCAGGCCGCATCGATGTCGTCGCCGCGCGTGCGGCGCGTCGTCGTCATGACGTGCTTCTCGCGCAGGATGTCGGCGAAGCGCTTGATAACCTCCGGCTTGCTGCGCTTGTACTGCGCCTCCGGAAACGGATTGAACGGAATCAGATTGACCTTGGCCGGCATGCCCGCGAGCAGCCTGGCGAGCTGGCGCGCGTGCTCGGGCTGATCGTTGACACCGTCGAGCATCACGTACTCGTAGACGATGTGCATCTTGCGTTCCTTGCCGGCCGTGTAGCGGCGGCAAGCGGCCATCAGTTCGGCGATCGGATACTTGCGATTGATCGGCACGAGCTGGTTGCGCAGCTCGTCGTTCGGCGCATGCAGCGACACCGCGAGCGCGGTGTCGCAATCAGCGCGCAGGCGGTCCATGAACGGCACCAGGCCCGAGGTCGAGACGGTGACGCGGCGCTTCGAGAGCCCGAAACCGAAATCGTCCTGCAGGATGCCGATGGCCGGCGTGACCTGACCGTAGTTGGCCAGCGGCTCGCCCATGCCCATGAAGACCACGTTGCTGATGACGCGCTCGTTCTGGAAATCGCCGCCGAGCGTCTTCGCCGCGAACCAGACCTGGGCGATGATCTCGGCCGTCGTCAGGTTGCGGTTGAGGCCCTGCTGGGCGGTGCTGCAGAACGAGCAGTCCATCGCGCAGCCGACCTGCGAGGAGATGCAGAGCGTGCCGCGGTAGCGCTTGTCCGACCCACCGGCCGCAGGCGAGCTGTCCTCGGCCTCGTCGGCCACGCTGGGCTTGAAGCGCTTGGGGCCAACGCGTTCGAGGCGCGATTCGAAATCGCCCTCGGGAATGAAAACCGTCTCGATGGCGTTGCCGCCGTCGAGCTTGAGCACCCACTTGCGGGTACCGTCCTGCGAAAGCTGTTCGGCGAGCAGTTCCGGATGGCGGATCTCGAAGCGCTCGGCCATGCGCGTGCGCAGATCCTTGGAAACGTTGCTCATCGCGTCGAAGCCATCGACGCCACGCCGGTAGATCCACTGCATGATCTGGTCGGCGCGATAGGGCTTCTCGCCCATCTCGGCGAAGACCGCGCGCAGCTGCTCGCGGTCGAGGCCGAAGAGGTTGATGCGGGCCGAGGCAGCCGAGCGGCGCGACGAACGCGGCGCTTGCGCCGCATCCTCCGTTGTCACCGCTTCGCCGGCCTCGTCCTTCATCTCGCTACTGTCCGAATTCGCTTTAGCGCGTACGCGGAGCCAGTTCGGTGGTGCGGAAGAAGTAGGCGATCTCGATCGCCGCGTTCTCGGCACTGTCCGAACCGTGGACGGCGTTTTCGTCGATCGAGTCGGCGAAGTCGGCGCGGATGGTGCCCGGGGCGGCGTTCTTCGGGTTGGTGGCGCCCATGATGTCGCGGTGCTTGGCGATCGCGTCTTCGCCCTCGAGCACCTGGATCACGACCGGGCCGCTGGTCATGAACGAAACCAGGTCCTTGAAGAACGGACGCGCGCTGTGCACGGCGTAGAAACCGCCCGCTTCCTTCTCGGTGAGGTGGGTCATGCGCGAAGCGACGATCTTGAGGCCGGCCTGCTCGAAGCGGCTGTAGATCTGGCCGATCACGTTCTTGGCCACGGCGTCCGGCTTGATGATGGAAAGGGTGCGTTCAACCGCCATCGGAGTATCCTGTTGAAATAGCTGAAAAAATAAGAAAGGCGCGAACGAGATGACCGCGCGACTGCGAAAAGCCCTAAATTTTAGCCGGAGCCTGTCTGCACCGGCAATTTACGGGCCGAAAAACTCCTTGCGGTTCAAGCCGCGTGCAGCGGGCGCCGATAAGCGATCGCCAGCAGGCCCAGACCGGCCAGCAGCATCGGAATGCAGAGCAGCTGCCCCATCGTCAGCCAGCCGAAAGCCAGATAACCGATGTGCGCGTCGGGCGTGCGAATGAACTCCACCGCCCAGCGGAAGCTGCCGTAGAGCGTCAGGAACAGGCCCGAAACCGCCATCGGCGGACGCGGCTTGCGCGAAAACCACAGCAGCACGGCGAGCAGGACCAGCCCTTCGAGAAAGGCCTCGTAGAGCATCGACGGATGCCGCGGCAACTGCTGCGGGTCGGTCGGGAACACCATCGCCCACGGCAACGAGGTCGGCGAACCCCAGAGCTCGGCATTGATGAAGTTGCCGATGCGGCCCGTGAACAGGCCGACCGGAATCACCGGGGCGATGAAATCCGCCACGTAGAAGAACGTGAGCTTGCGCGAGCGCGCATAGAGCCAGAACGCCACGAGCACGCCGATCAGCCCGCCGTGGAAGGACATGCCGCCTTCCCAGATGCGGAAGATCACGAGCGGATTGGCGACGAAGTTCGGCAGGTTGTAGAAGAACGTGTAGCCGAGCCGCCCGCCCAGAATCACCCCGAGCACGATGTAGAACAAAAGGTCCGACAGCGCCTGCGACGAGAACGGCGTGAAGTCGCGGCGGCCCCGGCGCAGGGCCAGATACCAGCCGCCCCAGAAGCCGAGCAGGTACATGAGCCCGTACCAGTGCACTTTCACCGGACCGAGCGAAACGGCGACGGGATCGAAGTTCGGGTACTGGATCATGGGCGTCTTTGAAAGGGCCGCCGGCTTCAGGCCAGGCGGCAGTAGAAGGCCTTCAGATAGCGCGTCTCGACGATGGCCGGATGCACCGGATGATCCGGCGACTGCCCGCCCTGCTCGAGGATTTGCAGCCTGCGTCCGACCGTGCGCGATTCGCGCAGCAGGATGCGCTGCAATTCTGCAGCCTCCATGTGAAAGGAGCACGAACACGAGATCAGGATGCCGTCCGGCGCGAGCAGCTGCATGGCCTGGCGGTTCAGCGCGGCGTAGTGCTCGGTGCCGGCGTCGGTGTCGCGCTTGCGCTTGATCAGCGCCGGCGGGTCGACGACCACGACGTCGAACTGGCGGCCTTCGCCGCGCAGCGTCTTGAGCACGTCGAGCGCATCGCCCTGGCGGGTTTCGAGCGCGATGCCGTTGAGCCTGGCGTTCGCGGCGGCGGCTTCGAGCGCGAACTTGCTGCTGTCGACGCAGGTCACCTCGCTGGCCCCGAACTTGGCCGCACGCACCGCCCAGCCGCCGACGTAGCTGAACACGTCGAGCACGCGGGCGCCCTTCACGTACGGCGCGAGCCGATCGCGGTTGGCATGCTGGTCGTAGAACCAGCCAGTCTTCTGGCCGCCGCGCACGGGCGCCTTGAACGGCACGCCGGATTCGAACAGATCGACCGTCTCGGGCACGTCGCCGATGACCTCTTCGTAGAGCGACAGGCCCTCGAGCTCGCGCGCCGAGGTGTCGTTGCGCAGCAGGATGCCGCGCGGCTTGAGCAGGCGCTGCAAGGCCTCGAGCACGATGGCCTTGAGGTTCTCCATGCCGGCCGTGGTCAGCTGCACCACGAGCACGTCGCCGTAGCGATCGACGACCAGGCCCGGCAGGCCGTCGCTGTCACCGAAGACGAGACGGTAGTGCGGCGTGGGATAGAGCTTTTCGCGCAGGGCGAGCGCCGACTGCAGCCGGCGCACGAACCAGTCGGTGTCGATCACCGCATCGGCCTTGCCGGTCAGCAGGCGACCACAGAGCAGCGCGGTGGGATTCACATAACCGACGCCGAGCGGCTTGTCGCGCGAATCGACGAACTTGCAGAGCGTGCCCGGAGCGACGCCCTTGGCGGCCGTCGTCGCGGTATCGATTTCGTTGGAGTAGACCCACAGATGGCCCGCACGCAGGCGGCGGTCTTCGCGGGTTTTGAGTTTGAGCGTGAGCACAGGCGGGCCACAGCGGTCGCAGGGCGCGGCACTCTAGCACGCGCCCTGCGAGCGGGCATTTTCAAGCCTCTCAGATCAGCGTGCCGCCCGAAGCCTCGATGCGCTGGGCGTTGATCCAGCCGGTGCCCGGCGACAGCAGCGCCGCGATCACGCCGCCGATGTCGTCCGGCAGGCCGACGCGGCCGAGCGCGGTCTGCGAGGCGATCGCCGCGTTGAGGTCGGCGTTGTCACGCACCGCGCCGCCGCCGAAGTCGGTTTCGATGGCACCCGGGGCGAGCGTGTTGACGCTGATGCCGCGCGCGCCGAGTTCCTTGGCCATGTAGCGCGTGAGCACTTCGACGCCGCCCTTCATCGTCGCGTAGGCCGCGTAGCCCGGCAGCGAGAAGCGCGCGAGGCCGCTCGACACGTTGAGGATGCGCCCACCGTCGGCGATCAGCGGCAGCAGCTTCTGGGTCAGGAAGAACGGTCCCTTGAGGTGGGCGTTCATGAGCTCGTCGAACTGCGACTCGGTGGTCTCGGCGAACGAGGCGTGGATGCCCATGCCGGCATTGTTGAGCAGGTAGTCGAAGCTCGAGCGCTGCCAGGACTTGTCGAGCTCGGCGCGCAGGGTGTCGGCGAAGGCGCCGAAGCTGGCCGCCACGCCGACATCGAGCGGCAAGGCCACGGCGCGGCGACCGAGCTTGGCGATCTCGGCGACGACGGCCTCGGCCTCGGCGCGCTGGCTGCGGTAGGTCAGGACGACGTCGGTGCCGGCTTCGGCGAGCTTGATCGCGGCATTGCGGCCGAGGCCGCGGCTGCCGCCGGTGATCAGGGCGATGCGGGTCTGGGTCTGGGTATTCATCTGAATCTCCTGTGCGGGTGGAAACGGTGAAGCCAGATTATTGGACCCGTAATGGACGATAAATAAGGCAATATTGTCCTCAGTGTTATTAAATTATGAACAATAAGCCTGACGCCTCACGGAGCCCCCATGAACCGCCTCGACGCCATGCAGCTGTTCGTCCGCGTCGCCGAACTCGCGAGCTTCACGCGAGCGGCCGACAGCCTGAACCTGCCCAAGGCCAGCGCCTCGCTGGCCGTACAGCAGCTCGAAACCCAGCTCGGCGCCCGGCTGCTCAACCGCACGACCCGGCGCGTGCAGATGACGCCCGACGGCCAGAGCTTCTACGAGCGCTGCAAGGACCTGCTCGCCGACATGGACGAGCTGCAGAGCATGTTCCAGCAGACGCCGCAGGCCCTGCGTGGACGCCTGCGCGTCGACATGCCCGGCGGGGCGGCGCGCGAACTCGTCATCCCTCGCCTGCCGGAATTCCTGAGCGAGCATCCGCAGATCGAAGTCGAGCTGAGCTGCACCGACCGGCGCGTCGATCTCGTGCGCGAAGGCTTCGACTGCGTGATGCGCATCGGCACGCTGCAGGACTCGAGCCTGATCGCGCGGCCGCTCGGCTCGCTGCGCATCATCAACTGCGTGAGCCCGAGCTACATCGCCGCGTTCGGAGAGCCGCGTACGCTCGAAGATCTGCCGAATCACCGGCTCGTCGATTACGTTTCCACGCTCGGCGCCAAGTCCGGCGGCTTCGAATATTTCGACGGCGAGCAATGCCATTTCATCGACATGCCGGCGACGCTGACCGTCAGCAACACCGACGCGTACGAAGCCTGCTGCCTCGCGGGCCTCGGCATCATCCAGCTGCCGGTGCTCGGCAGCGAAAAAATGCTCGCCAGCGGCCGGCTGATCGAAGTGCTCAAGGACTTTCCGGCCGAACCGATGCCGGTTTCGCTGCTGTACGCGCATCGCCGGCATCTGCCGCAGCGCGTGAAGGTGTTCATGGACTGGCTCGCATCGCTCATGCGTCCGCATGTCGATCCGCCGAAGCACTGAGCGGCGCAGCGCACAACGAAAAGCCCGCGGTCCGTGCGGGCCGCGGGCTGCTTACACAGCGATGCGACTCTCTAGTCCTGCGCTTCGGCCGTGCGCGCCTGCGCCGACTCGCTCCAGCCGCCGCCGAGCACCTTGTACAGCGTCGCGAGGTTCTGCAGGCGCGCGAGCTTGAGCGTTTCGAGCGACTGCTGGGCGGTGTATTGCGAGCGTTGCGAATCGAGCACCGTGAGGTAGCTGTCGACGCCGCGCTCGTAGCGCAGGTTGGCGAGCTTGAAGCTCTCGTTCGCCGCATCGGCCAGGCCCTGCTGGGCCTTGAGCTCTTCGTCGTAGGTCGAGCGCGCGGCGAGCGCGTCGGCCACTTCGCGAAACGCGGTCTGGATCGCCGCTTCGTAGCGCGCGACGTTGATGTCCTTCTGCACGTGTGCGAGATCGAGGTTGGCCTTGTTGGCGCCGGCCGCGAAGATCGGAATGCTGATGCTCGGCGAGAAACTCCAGGACTCGGTTCCGCTCTTGAACAGGCCGTCGAGATCGGGGCTCGTGGAGCCGTAGGTGCCGGTCAGCGTGATGCTCGGGAAGAAGGCCGCGCGCGCCGCGCCGATGTTGGCGTTCGCCGCGATCAGGCTGTGCTCGGCCGCGAGGATGTCCGGACGACGCACGAGCAGCTCGGACGGCAGGCCCGGCGCGAGCTGCACGGCCAGGCGCTGCTCGTCGAGCCCGCCTTCGGCCGACAGATTCTCGGGCAGGCTCGGCACGCCGAGCAGTTGCGCGAGCGCGTTGCGATCCTGCTTCACCTGGCGCTCGTAGCGGGCCAGGTTGGCCTGCGCGGTATAGACCGAGGTCTCGACCTGGCGCAGCGTCAGCGCATCGGCGACGCCGACGTCCACGCGCTGCTGCGTGAGCGTGAGCGTGGACTGCTGGCTTTCGAGCGTCGAGCGCGTGACCGCGAGCAGGCGCTCGTCGGCCAGCAGCGCGAAGTACGAACTCGCCACCTGCGCGATCAGGCTGATCTGCGTGCTGCGGCGCGTTTCCTCGAGCGCCAGGAAATCGGCCAGCCTCGCCTTGTTGAGGCTGCGAATGCGGCCGAACAGATCGAGCTCGTACGAGGTCACGCCGATGCCCGCGCTGTAGGCGCGGATGATGATCGAATCGGCGCCACCGCCGCCGCCCGCCGACGAGCCGAAGCCGAGCGCCGATGTCGGCGTCTTCTGCACGTTGCCGCTGCCGGTCGCGTTGAGCGTCGGCAGCAGTTCGCTGCGCTGGATGCGGTATTGCGCACGCGCGGCTTCGACGTTGAGCGCGGCTTCGCGCAGGTCGAGGTTGTTGCGCAGCGCCGTATCGATCAGGCCTTGCAGCGTCGGATCGGTGAAGAACTCGCGCCAGCCGACCGCGCTCGCCGGCACCGCCCCGGTCGCATCAGCGACCGAAACGGCGTCGTACTGCGTGGCGATCGGAGCCGCCGGCGGTTCGTAATGCGGGGCGAGCGTGCAGCCCGCCAGCAGCGCCGCGCCGAGCGACGCGGCGAAGGCCTCGAGCCTGAAAGTCTTGCGCATGGAATCACTCATCTCAGTGCTCTCCCGCCGTGTCGCCCGCACCGGAGTGCTCGCGCTCGCTCGGCCGCTTGGCCCTGGTCAGCCTCATCACGCCGACGAAGAACACCGGCACGAAGAAGATGGCGAGCACGGTTCCCGCGACGACGCCACCGAGCACGCCGGTGCCGATCGCGACGCGGCCGCCGGCGCCCGCGCCGGTGGCGAGTGCGAGCGGCATCACGCCGAGGCCGAAGGCCAGCGAAGTCATCAGGATCGGCCGCAGGCGCTGGTGCGCCGCATGCACGGTAGCCTTGATCAAATCCTCGCCCTTCTCGAAGTTCTCCTTGGCGAACTCGACGATCAGGATCGCGTTCTTGGCCGACAGGCCGACCGTGGTCAGCAGGCCGACCTGGAAGAACACGTCGTTCGACAGGCCGCGCAGCAAGGTCGCGACCACCGCGCCGAGCACGCCGAGCGGCACCACGAGCATCACCGCAGCCGGAATCGACCAGCTCTCGTACAGCGCGGCAAGACACAGGAACACCACGATCAGCGAGACCGCGTAGAGCGCCGGCGCCTGCGAACCCGACAGGCGTTCTTCATACGACAGGCCCGTCCATTCGAAGCCGAAGCCCGGCGGCAGTTTCTGCATCAGGGCTTCCATCGCGGCCATCGCATCGCCGGTCGAATAGCCCGGCTTGGCCTGGCCGAGGAACTCGACCGACGGTGTGCCGTTGTAGCGATCGAGCTGCTGCGGACCGTAGACCCAATGGCCGGTCGCGAACGCCGAGAACGGCACCATCTCGCCGCTCGCATTGCGCACGAACCACTTGCCGAGATCCTCAGGCAGCATGCGGGTGTGCGCATCGCCCTGCATGAAGACGCGCTTGACGCGGCCACGATCGATGAAGTCGTTGACGTAGCTCGAACCCCAGCCCGCGGAGAGCGTGCTGTTGATGTCCGCGATCGTCAGCCCGAGGGCGCTCGCGCGCTCGCGATCGATTTCGAGCTTGTACTGCGGCTCATCGTTCGGGTTGTTCGGGCGCACACCCATCAGCACCGGGTCCTTTGCAGCGAGTTGCAGCAGCTGGATGCGCGCCTGGGCGAGCTTCTCGTGGCCCTGGTTGGCCTGGTCGAGCAGCTCGAAGTCGAAGCCGGTGGCGTTGCCGAGTTCGTTGATCGCCGGGGGGACGAATGCAAAAGCCTGGGCATCCGGCACGGCCTTGGAGAAGTGCGCCATCGCGCGAGCGGCGATGGCCGCCACGCTCTTCGAATTTCCCTTGCGCACGGACCAGTCCTTGAGCCGCACGAAGGCCATGCCCGAAGCCTGACCGCGGCCGGCGAAGCTGAAGCCGGCGACCGTGAACACACCCTGCACCGAATCGGCCTCATGCTCGAGGAAGTACTCGCGCACCTGCGTCAGCGAAGTCTCGGTGCGCGCCAGCGTCGCGCCGGGCGGCGAAACCACCAGCGCGAACATCAGTCCCTGGTCTTCGTCCGGAAGGAACGAGGTGTTGATCCGCGTGAACAGGAACACCAGGCCGCCGACGATGACGATGTAGATGAGCATGAAGCGGCCGGTGCGGCCGACCATCGACGTCACCGTGCTCATGTAGCGGTTGTTGCCACGGTCGAACCATTTGTTGAACCAGGTGAAGAAGCGGTTCTTCTCGCGATGCTCGCCGTTCGACGACTTGAGCAAGGTGGCGCACAAAGCCGGTGTGAACACGATCGCCGTGATCACCGACAGGATCATCGCCGAGGCCACGGTAATCGCGAACTGACGATAGATGACACCGGTCGATCCGCCGAAGAAGGCCATCGGCAGGAACACCGCCGACAGCACCAGCGCGATGCCGACGAGTGCGCCGGTGATCTGTCGCATCGAGCGTTTGGTCGCCTCCTTGGCCGACAGATGCTCCTCGTGCATCACGCGCTCGACGTTCTCGACGACGACGATGGCATCGTCGACGAGCAGGCCGATGGCGAGCACCATGCCGAACATCGTCAGCGTGTTGATCGAAAAGCCGGCCGCCATGAGGATGGCGAAGGTTCCGAGCAGCACCACCGGCACCGCCAGCGTGGGGATCAGCGTGGCCCGGAAGTTCTGCAGAAACAGATACATCACCAGGAAGACCAGCAGCACGGCCTCGAACAGCGTCTGCACCACTTCTTCGATCGACAGCTTGACGAACGGCGTGGAGTCGTACGGATAGATGACCTCGAGCCCCTCGGGGAACAGCGGCTTGAGCCGCTCCATCGTCGCGCGCACGGCGTCGACGGTGTCGAGCGCGTTGGCCCCCGATGCCAGTCGGATCGCCATGCCCGTGGCCGGCTTGCCGTTGTACTTGGCGCCCAGGGACATGTTCTCGCCATCGAGTTCGATGCGGGCGACATCTCGCAAGCGCACCTGTGAACCGTCGGCGTTGACCTTGAGCAGCACCGCGCCGAACTCCTCGGGAGTCTGCAAGCGCGTCGGTCCGATCACGGTCGCGTTGAGCTGCTGCTCGAGAACCGACGGCAGGCCGCCGATTTCACCCGAGGCCAGCTGCACGTTCTGCGAGCGGATCGCGGCTGCGACGTCGGACGGCACCATCGCGTACTGATTGAGTTTGGCCGCATCGAGCCAGATGCGCATCGCGTACTGGCTGCCGAAGACCTGGTAGTCGCCGACGCCCGGCGTGCGGCTGATCGGGTCCTGCACGCGCGAGACGATGAAGTCGGCGATGTCGCGCCCGGTCATGCTGCCGTCGCGCGAAACCAGGCCGACGACGACGAGGAAGTTGCGAGTCGCCTTGGCCACGCGGATGCCCTGCTGCTGCACTTCCTGCGGCAACAACGGCGTCGCCAGGCTCAGCTTGTTCTGCACCTGCACCTGCGCGATGTCCGGATTGGTGCCCTGCTTGAACGTCAGCGTGATCGTCGCGCTGCCGTCCTTGGCACTCGAGGACGAGAAGTACATGAGCCCGTCGAGGCCGCTCATCTGCTGCTCGATGACCTGCACCACGGTGCTCTGCACGGTTTCGGCCGAAGCGCCCGGATACTGGGCGGTCAGCGACACCGCCGGCGGGGCGATGGCGGGATATTGGGCGACCGGCATTTTGTAGATCGCAAAGCCGCCGGCCATCATCGTCACCAGGGCGAGTACCCAGGCGAAGATCGGGCGATCAATGAAGAAACTGGCCATGATCGCGCCTTAGTGCTGGTTGGACTTGGAAGCGTCGGCGCCCTGCGCAGGCGCCTTGCCAGCCTGGGCTTGGGCACCCGAAGCCGCCCTGAGCTGCTCACGCGTCATTTCGCGTGGCGTCACCTTGGCTCCGGGGTGTGCGCTCTGCAAACCTTGCACGATCACGCGATCACCCGCGGCCAGGCCCTCGCTGACGAGCCAGTCGGCACCGACGGCGCGATCGGTCTTGAGCTGGCGTTCGGCGATGGTGCCGTCGGCCCCGACCACGAGCGCGGTCGGCTCGCCCCTCTGGTTGCGCGTAACCGCCTGCTGTGGAACCAGCAGCGCCTGCGCCTGCTCGCCCTGCTCGACCGTCGCGTGCACGAACATGCCCGGCAGCAGCAGCTTGTCGGGGTTCGGGAAGATGGCGCGCAAGGTCACCGAACCGGTGCCGGGCTCGACCGTGACCTCGGAAAACTGCAGCTTGCCGGCCGGGCCGTAGTCGCTGCCGTCCTCGAGCTTGAGCTTGGTTTCGGCCGCGTTCTCACCGGCGCGCTTGAGTTTGCCGCTGGCGAGCTGGCGACGCAGGTTCAGCAGCGTCACGCTCGGCTGCACCGCATCGACGTAGATCGGATCGAGCTGCTGGATCACCACCAGCGAGGCTTCCTGGTTCGCGGTGACGAGCGCGCCTTCGGTGACCAGCGTACGGCCGGCCTGGCCGGCGATCGGCGACAGCACCCTGGTATAGGTCAGATTGATCTGCGCGGTCTGCACCTGCGCCTTGGCGGACGCGACGTCGGCCTCGGCCGAACGCAGGCTGGCGACGGCGTTGTCGTATTCCTGCTTGCTGACGGCGTTGGTGTCGACCAGCGGCTGATAGCGATCGACGACGGACTTGGACATGACCGCGGTCGCCTCGGCCCGTGCGAGCGCGGCCTGCGCACTCGCGAGCGCGGCCTGGAACGGCGCCGGATCGATCTGGTACAGCGGCTGGCCGGCCTTGACTTCCCCGCCCTCCTGGAACAGCCGCTTGAGCACCACGCCGCTGACCTGCGGGCGCACCTCGGCCACGCGGTACGGCAGGGTTCGGCCAGGCAGGTCGAGCGTCAGCGTGAGGGGGGCGGCCTGCAGAGTCAGCGTCCCGACTTCCGGTGGAGGCGGTGGCGCAGCGCCTTCCCCATCCTTCTTCTTGCAGCCCGCGAGCACAGCCAGGGCAGCCGCGGCCAAAAGGAGAGCTTTCTTGTTCATCTTTTACGTTCCTTCTCAGAGCGCTCGCGTCCTTCGAACGAGGCGCTGCGAGTCTGCGCGCCTCATCGTTCCTCTATAACCGTTGCCACTTCCGTCTTGATGACGGCTTTGATTAGAATGAACGCTCATTCTAGTCACCGATCGCCGATCTCACAAGCGTAGGTAACACGAGATTCAAGCGGTTGAGCGAGGAACCGATGCGCCCCACCCGCCCGAAACGGTCAGTAGGCCACGCCCAGGACGGCGCCGCAGAAGGCAAGCCGCGCCGCCAGCAGCTGGTCGACGCCGCCATTCGTTGCTTCGAGGAGAAAGGTTTCCACGGGGCGAGCGTGGCGCAGATCTCGGAGGCCGCCGGCATGAGCGTCGGCCACATCTACCACTACTTTCCGGCCAAGGAAGCGCTGATCGCCGCGATCGTCGAGACCAAGGTCGCCGAAATGTGCGAGCGCATGACCGAAGCAGCGCGCGATTCCAACCTGATCGCGGCACTGGCGGCCCGCGGCGACGAATCCGAACTCGACGCCCGCCGTCGCGAGCGCGCCCTGTATCTCGAAATCCTCGCCGAGGGTGAGCGCAACCCCAAGATCGCCGAACTCATGCACCAGGCCAACGAGCAGATGCTCGAGCGTCAGCGCCAGATCGTGCGCGCGCTGGTGCCGTCCGCCGTGGGTTTGCCGGATTCGGCGCTGAACCCGCGGCTGGAACTGTTCAACGCGCTGCTCACCGCACTCAAGGTGAAAGCGAGTCCGACCGAGGATTGCGGTGCGCTCAAGCCAATGATCGAACCGATGATGAGCTCGCTGTTGCAGTTCGACGCCGCGACTCAGGCGAAGTCGTAGCGGAACTCTTCCTTGAAGCGCTCGGCGAAGCTCTCGGGCGTGAACCTGTGGTTCTGCGGACCGAGGCGCTCGATCTTGATCGCCCCCATCAGCGAGGCGATGCGGCCGGTGGTTTCCCAGTCCAAGCCCTTCGAAATGCCGTACAGCAGGCCGCCGCGGTAGGCATCGCCGCAGCCGGTCGGATCGGCCAGCGATTCGGCCTTGGCGCACGGAATCTCGTGGAGCTTCTTCCTGGTGAAGATCTCCGAACCCTTGCCGCCGCGCGTGACGATCAGCGCTTCCACGCGCTCGCCGATCTGCTTGAGCGACAGCCCGGTGCGCGACATCAGCACCTCGGCCTCGTAGTCGTTGACCGCGACGTAGGTCGCCTGGTCGAGAAAGCCGCGCAGGTCCTCGCCGTTGAACATCGGCATGCCCTGGCCAGGATCGAAGATGAACGGAATGCCCGCCTCGGCGAACTGCTTCGCGTGCTGGAGCATGCCCTCGCGTCCGTTCGGCGACACCGTGCCAAGCTTGATGCCCTTGGCCGGAACGATCTGGCGATGCGCCTCGCTCATCGCGCCCGGATGGAAGGCGGTGATCTGGTTGTCGTCGAGATCGGTGGTGATGTAGGCCTGCGCGGTGTAGTGATCGTCGAGCCGCAGGATCTGGTCCTGGCACACGCCGGTCTTGTCCATCCAGGACTTGTAGGCGTCGAAGTCCTTGCCGACCGTGCCCATCGGCAGCGCATCGCCGCCGAGCAGGTGCAGGTTGTAGGCGATGTTGCCCGCGCAGCCGCCGAACTCGCGACGCAGCTGCGGCACCAGGAACGACACGTTCAATACGTGCACCTTGTCGGGCAGGATTTCGTTCTTGAAGTAACCCGGAAACACCATGATGGTGTCGTACGCCATCGAACCGCTGATCAGAACGCTCACAGCTTTCCCTCGTCTTCGTTATCGGTCCCGTTCGTCTGAGCCAAGCATACGCGGCGAGGCTTTTTCGTGCAGGAAAGCGTTCTACGGCGATTCGATGCAGCCAGGCCCACGTTCAGAGATGGCGCGAATCTCACTCCTTCTGATAATTGGGTGATCGGGGGCCATACAGCAGTCCTGCCGGGCGGCCCGCCGTCAGCAAGCGACTGCTGGTGATTGCGGCAACGCCGTGGCTTGCATCCGTGGAGCTTTCGACGATCTGCTGCACGATCGCCTCGACCAGCATCCCCACCAGACCGCCTCCAGACGATCCGCGACTCTCGGCGCTCGAAGCGCTCGCATTGCCCTCCCAAAGCAGATTGCCGCTGCGCAGATCGACGAGCCTGGCATCGGCGGCTACCACGCTTTCACTGCTGATCAATTTGTACGAGGTGCCGTAGCGCGTGATGTTGATGTATAGCGCCGCGTCGGCACCGAAAATCTGGTGCAGCTTGGCGACCGGCACATTGGTCACGTCGGCCGGATTGCTGAGGCCGTTCTGGCGGAAAGTCTCGTCGACGAGCGTCACCGGCAGCACGTAATAACCCGACTCGGCGAGTGGCATCGTCAGCTGCGAAAGCATGCTGTAGCTCGCCTCGACCGAGGTCGAGCCGTTGACTGGCGGCAGGATCAGAATCGTTTGAGGGCGGCTCGCGCGGAACGCTGTGTAATCGTAGGAAGCCTGGGTGGCGCAGCCCGTCAGCAGCAGAGCCGACAGCCACAATAGAGCAGAAGGAGCGACTTTCACGCCCCGAATCATCCGAAAGAGCGACATGAGCTACCCCTTGCCCTGCTTGAAACGGGTGAGCAGAAAGTCCATGTACGGCTTGGACTCCGGAAAGGCGGCTTCTTCGGTGCGAAACGCTTGTTGCGCACGGTCGACTTGCCCGGATTTCAAATACAGCAGGCCCAGATGAGCATTGAAGCCCGGTGGAAGACGTTCACCCTTGGCCTGTGCCTTCTGCACCGTGGCTTCGAGCTCGACGAGCTGCTTGTCGATGGGTTCGCCATCGCCCTTGAAATAGTTGTAGACCTGAGGCTGGTAGCTACCCCAGTGATACAGCGGCTTGGGCTGCTGCACGCAAGCCGTGAGCATGGTGGCAAGCAGCAGAACGCCGCCTCGCCCGTATGAGACCCGTTTCATTGCTTCCCCCTGTGATGATGCTTGCGCCGCGCGATCACCGCTCCCCGCGAGGATCACGCTAGAGCCTGCCTACTTGACGGGCTTCCAACTCCCGGCATCGATGCTCGAAACGAGCGTATTGACTGCCTCCCGAATAGCCAGATCGAGCACCTTGCCGTTGAGGGTCGAGTCATAGCTCGCTGTGCCGCCGAAGCCGATCACTTCGCGATTCGACAGGCTGTATTCGCCGCTGCCCTGCGACGAGAACACCACTTCCGAGGTCGCCACATCGACGATGTTCAAATTGACCTTGGCGTAGGCAATCTGCTGCTTGCCACTACCCAGGATGCCAAAGAGCTGCTGGTCGCCCACTTCCTTGCGGCCGAACTCGGTGACGTCGCCGGTCACCACGTAATCGGCGCCCTTGAGCGCCTGTGCCGCGCCTTTGATCTTCGCTTCCTGGCCGATCTCGCTCATGTTGTCGCGATCCAGCACGCTGAAACGGCCGGTCTGCTGCAAATGCGTGATCAGGATGGTCTTGGCCTGGCCACC
The DNA here is from genome assembly GCF_058783045.1 of Hydrocarboniphaga sp. FW305-C-57. Lineage (NCBI taxonomy): Bacteria > Pseudomonadati > Pseudomonadota > Gammaproteobacteria > Nevskiales > Nevskiaceae > Hydrocarboniphaga > Hydrocarboniphaga sp. FW305-C-57. Next base: position 46,960 of record NZ_JBYSYG010000019.1, read on the forward strand.
AAGTTGATCGGCGCCATCGGAGAAGATGCCGCGCAGATAGCTCGAGCGATTGTCGAACTTCCCGACCGCGATCGGGCTGCGCGCGCCCTGATATACCGTACCGGCTGAGGCCACCTTCGGCACCTCGAGCGTCCGATGGCTTTCCGTCGCGCAGCCGCTCAGCACGACGGACACCGCCAGCCCGAGGCTGGTCGTCCACTGCTTCATTCGTTGATTCCCCTGACCAGAGTGTTTTGTCGGACGGCTAGTCGGGCGGCGCCCCCAAAGCGCATTCCCTTGCCGTCTCGTCCGCAAGTCTGCTCAAACGCAGGGGCCCACGTCCAGTGAAATCATCGGCCCGCAGACCCTGCGGCTTTGGGCAGACGATGGACGGCGACCACAAGCCGCAAGACCGTCGGCGAGACCTTCACGAACGGGCCGCTCCTCGGCCTCAGCTCGCGGGCTGCCAGCGAATGTCGAGCTGACGCGCGGCGCGCACGTCGTCGAGCCGGCGTACCGGCATCGTGTACGGCGCGCCCTTGACGTAGGCGATGTCGTGCTTCGCTTCGTCCCAGATCGCGACGAGCGCATCGACGAACAGGTCGAGCGTCTGCTTGTCTTCGGTTTCGGTCGGCTCGATCAGCAGGCACTCGGGGACCAGCAGCGGGAAATACACCGTCGGTGCGTGGAAGCCGTAGTCGAGCAGGCGCTTGGCGACGTCGGTCGCGGTCAGTTCGATCTGTTGCTTCTGGCGCTTGAGCGTGACGATGAATTCGTGGCTCGCGCGACGACCCGGAAACGCGAGATCGAAGCCCTTGTCCTTGAGCCGCGCCTGCAGGTAATTGGCGTTGAGCGTGGCGAACTCGGCGACGCGGTGCATGCCTTCGCGGCCAAGCAGACGCGCATAGACGTAAGCGCGCAGCAGCACGCCGGCGTTGCCCATGAACGCGGACAGGCGGCCGATCGATTGCGGCAGATCCTTTTCGTCGAGCCAGCGGAAGCTCTCGCCGTCCTTTCCGACGACCGGAATCGGCATGAACGGCAGCAGGCGCTTGCTCACGCCGACCGCGCCCACGCCCGGACCGCCGCCGCCGTGCGGCGTGCTGAAGGTCTTGTGCAGGTTCATGTGGATGACGTCGAAGCCCATGTCGCCCGGACGCACCTGGCCGAGGATCGCGTTGAGGTTCGCGCCGTCGTAATACAGCAGGCCGCCGGCTTCGTGCACGATCGCGGCGATCTGCTTGATGCGGCGCTCGAACACGCCGAGCGTGCTCGGATTGGTCAGCATGATGCCGGCCGTCTGCGGACCGACCGCGGCCTTGAGCGCTTCGATATCGACGTCGCCTTCGGCATTGGTCGGAATCTCGCGCGAGACGTAACCCATCATCGTCGCGGTCGCCGGGTTGGTGCCGTGCGCCGCATCGGGCACGAGAATCTCGGTGCGACCGTGATCACCGCGCGCGAGGTGATACGCGCGAATCATCGCCACGCCCGCGAACTCGCCCTGCGCACCGGCCATCGGCGTCAGGCTCACGCCGGCCATGCCGGTGACGTCCTTCAGAATCTCCTGCAAGTCGTACATGCAGGCCAGAAAGCCCTGGCTATGCGAAGCCGGAGACAGCGGATGGCGCTGCAGGAACTCGGGCAGCATCGCGAGCGTGTTACACGCACGCGGGTTGTACTTCATCGTGCACGAGCCGAGCGGATAGAAGTGCGTGTCGATCGAGAAGTTCTTCTGCGACAGCCGCGTGTAATGCCGCACGGCCTGCAGCTCGGAAACCTCCGGCAGCGCAGGCGCGCGCTTGCGGCGCAGCGCTTCGGGAACTGCGGTGAAATCGGCTGGAGTCGACGGGCGCTGGGCTTCCGCGCCACGGCCCTTGGAGCCGCGTTCGAAGATCAGCAGGTCGTTGTCGATGAGCGTGTTCTGGAGCAAGGTCATTTCATCGTCTCCCGATCAGGCCTTCGCGAGCACGGCAGCGAGCGCATCGCGGTAGTGCCGCAGATCGGCGGGGGTCTTGGTTTCGGTCGCGCATATCAGCACGGCGTGGCCGAGTTCGGGGAAATCGCTCGACAGATCGAAGCCGCCGAGAATGCCGTGCTCGATCGCGAGCGCTTCGAGCACCGGCGCGACGGGCTTCGGCAGCGCGATCGCTGCTTCGTGAAAGCCCGGCGCATCGAAGACCTTGCGCACGCCCGGAAGCTCGATGAGCAGCTGCACGAGTTCGTTGGTGTGCTGCAGGCTCGCCGAGGCCACGCGCGCAAGGCCTTCGGCGCCAAGGATCGACATGTGAATGGTCGCCGCGGTGACGAGCAGCCCCTGGTTGGTGCAGATGTTCGAAGTCGCCTTGCTGCGGCGAATGTGCTGCTCGCGCGCCTGCAGGGTCAGCGTGTAGCCGGTCTTGCCGTCGAGATCGACCGTGCGACCGACGATGCGGCCCGGCATCTGCCGCACGAAGGCCTGCTTGGCCGTCAGAAAACCAAAGTACGGCCCCCCCGAGGACAGCGGCGCACCGAGCGGCTGGCCGTCTCCGCAGACGATGTCCGCGCCGGTCGCGCCCCACTCACCGGGCGGCTTGATCAGCGCGAGCGACACCGGGTTGACGACGCCGATCACCATCGCGCCCTTCGCGCGCGCCGCATCGGTCAGCGCATCGACGTCTTCGAGCACGCCGAAGAAATTCGGCTGTGCGATGACCAGGCTCGTGAAGCTGCCCGCTTCGAGATTCTCGATCGCCTTGAGATCGGTGCGGCCGTGCGCATCGTGCGGTAGCTCGACGATCTCGATCTGCTGCGCATCGATGATCGCGAACAGCACCTTGCGATAGAGCGGATGCAGCGTGCGCGGCACCAGCACCTTGCGCTTGCCGGCCTTGTGACTGCGCTCGGCCATCAGCACCGCTTCGGCGAGCGCCGATGCACCGTCGTACATCGACGCGTTGCTGACGTCCATGCCGGTCAGCGCGGTCATCATGCTCTGGTATTCGTAGAGCAGCTGCAGCGTGCCCTGGCTCGCCTCGGCCTGATACGGCGTATACGCCGAGTAGTACTCGCCGCGCGTGGTGATCTCCCAGACCGCGGCCGGAATGTGATGCTCGTAGGCGCCCGCGCCGATGAAATTGAGCCCGCGCCGGTCCTGGTGCGCACGCCCGTGCATGAGACGCGCGACCTCCATTTCGGTGAGCCGATGCGGTACGTGCTGCAAGGCGCCGCAGCGCAGCTCGGCCGGAATCTCGTCGAACAGCGCGTCGAAGCTTTTCGCGCCGATCACACCGAGCATTTCATCGATGTCGGTTTCGGTATGGGGGATGAAGGGCATGCCGGGACTCGGTTGCGTTCGTTGATGCGCGCCCTCACGCGAGGGCGCAGCCGAATGAGGACTCAGGACTCGATCGACTTCGCGTAGCCCGCCGCGTCGAGCAGATCGGCGACGCTGCCGATGTCAGCGGGCTTGAGCTTCCACATCCAGCCTTCGCCGTAGGGATCGCTGTTGAGCAGCTCGGGAGCGCCCGCCAGCGCCTCGTTGACCTCGACCACTTCGCCGGCGACCGGCGCGTAGACGTCCGACGCGGCTTTCACCGATTCGACGACCGCGCAGGCTTCGTTCGCAGCGAGCTTGCGGCCGACCTGCGGCACTTCGACGAACACCAAGTCGCCGAGCGCGGCCTGCGCATGGTCGGTAATGCCGATCAGCAGCGTGCCGTCGGGCAGCGTCTTGATCCATTCGTGCGAAGCGACGTACTTGAGATCGGCGGGGATGTTGCTCATCGAGGCGTCTCCGAAAAATTTTTGAGTGAGGAACTACGAAAACGATAGGAACGCAGGCCGAAACCGACGCTCAGACCAGAACTTTGCCGTTGCGCACGAACGGCGGCTTGACCAGCCGTGCGGGCACCCATTGGCCGCGAATCTCGACTTCGCAGGCGCCGTCGGCGCTCGCGTCGATGCGCGCGAGCGCGATCGACTGCTTCATCGTCGGCGCGAAGCCGCCGCTGGTGGTTTCACCGACCGCGCCGTTGGCGAAGCGCAGCTTCATGTGCGCGCGCATGATGCCGCGCCCTTCGAGCACCACGCCCGCAAGCAGCCGCGGCGTGCCGTTCACGGCGTAGGGCTCGATCGCCGCGCGGCCGATGAAGTCGCGCCCTTCGGTCCAGGCCACGGTCCAGCCGAGGCCCGATTCGAGCGGGTGCGTCGATTCGTCCATGTCCTGGCCGTAAAGATTCATGCCGGCTTCGAGGCGCAGCGTGTCGCGCGCACCGAGTCCGCAGGGCTTCACGCCGGCGTCCAGCAACTGCGTCCACAGCGTCTTGAGTTCGGCATGCGGCAGGATCAGCTCGTAGCCGTCCTCGCCCGTGTAGCCGGTGCGCGCGACGAAGGTTTCGCCGTGGAAAACCGCATTGAAGGGCTTCAGCGAGGCCGCGTTGGCCGAAAGCAGTTCGGGCTGCAAAAGGCGGCCGACGATCTCGCGCGCCTGCGGCCCCTGCACGGCCAGAATGCTGAGATCGCTGCGCTGCTGGGCGCCGACGCTGAACAAGGGCGCCTGATCGCGAACCCAATCGAGATCCTTCTGCGTGGTGCCCGCATTGACGACGAGCCGGAAGCGATCTTCGGCGATCAGGTAGACGATCAGGTCGTCGATGACGCCGCCGTCTTCGCGCAGCATGCAGCTGTAGAGCGCGCGGCCGACGGTCTGCAGCTTGGCGACGTCGTTGGCGAGCAGCTTGCGCAGGAACTCGCGCGTGCGCGGCCCCTTGAGGTCGATGACCGACATGTGCGAAACGTCGAACATGCCGGCGCCCGTGCGCACCGCATGATGCTCATCGAGCTGCGACTGATAGTGGATCGGCATGTCCCAGCCGGCGAAGTCGACCAGCTTGGCGCCCAGGCGCTGATGTTCGGAATGAAGAACCGTCTGTTTGAGCATGCGTTCGACTCTCTCGACAAAGTGGACGACATCGAGCCCCGGGGCGTCACGCCTCGCCGGCTCGCTCGTTCGTCCGCCCCATCTGTCCTTCCGAAAACCGCTTCGGACCTGAGAGTTGAGACTGCGAACCTCGCAGCCGTGCCCCATCGGTGGACGGCCTGATGACCGCCGCTCTCCAGATTGTGCTGCACACCGACCCGGACGGATCGGTGAACTCGCAGTGCGCTCCTGGTACCTGAGCGATTCCGGGCGGATTTGCGCCTTCGGTGCCGGCCTCGAAGCGCCTTGCTTCGGACCGGACTCTCGCGCACTGCTTGTGCGTTGTAACTGGCGCGAGTCTACGCGAGGCCCGCGCCTCGCTCCAGACTTGCGTGCCCGATCGCGACGGCCAACGCATCGAGCCCGGCCTCCGTTCGGACCGGCCCTCGACGAATCCGCGAACCGGTTATAACATCGGTTATACAGAACGGAGGCACGCTCATGGAACTCAAGATCATCGCGGTCGGCAATTCGGCTGGCGTACTGCTGCCCAAGGAGCTGCTCGCGCGCCTGCGCGTCGACAAGGGCGACGTGCTGTACGCGGCCGAGACGCCCGACGGCATCAAGCTCATGCCGCACGATCCGGCGCTCGCCGCGCAGATGGAGGTGGCCGAGCGGGTGATGCGCGAAGACCGCACGGTGTTGCGCAAACTCGCCGACAGCTGAGCATTTCCACATGGACTTGATCGTCTGGGTCGAAAAGCCACTCGTGATGATGCTGCACGATCGCCAGATCGCCGAGCACGGCGGTAGCAGTGGGCTGCGCGATGCCGGGCTGCTGGAATCCGCCCTCGCCCGCCCGCAGCAGCTGTTCGCATATGGCGATCCGCCGCCCGATCTGGCGGCACTCGCGGCCAGCCTTGCACATGGCCTTGCGAAGAATCACGCCTTCGTCGACGGCAACAAGCGCACGGCCTTTGTTTCCTACCGCACTTTTCTCGCGCTCAACCACGCCCGTCTTGAAGCCAGCGCGGACGAAAAGTATCTAACGATCATCGCCCTCGCCGACGGCAGCCTCTCCGAGGCGGACTTCGCCGCCTGGCTGCGCTCACACCTGCAGTCCGACACACCCCCTGCCGGCGTGCAGGAGCCGCGGGCGCGCTATGGTTCGAGCCGCAAGCCAGCATCACGCAAAAAGGTTTCCGCCTGAATACTTTCGAGATCACGACCCGCCCCAGCGGGCGTTTCGCCCGCGCTGTGTCCGGCTCCGGACTGCTGTCACTGCTGCTGCTCTCCGCGACGGCGTTCGCCCAGGCCCTGCCATCGATCGACGACGTGCCCGCACAAGTGCCGGATCGTCCGAAATGGGAAGTCGGCATCGGCGCACTGGCCTTCATCACGCCGAACTATCCGGCTTCGGACGACTACCGCACGCTCGCGTTACCGGCACCGTATTTCGTCTACCGCGGACGCGTGCTGCAGGCCGACGACGAGGGCTCGCGCCTGCGCCATCGCTTCACACCGAACATCGAGCTCGGCTTTTCGGGCGGCGGCGCGCTGTCGAGCAATTCGAGCAATTCCGGTGCGCGGCGCGGCATGCCCGATCTCGATTATCTGGTCGAGATCGGGCCGAACCTGCGTCTGAGTTTCGACGGCCCCACTCCGCGCTCGAAACTGCAGCTCGATCTGCCCGTGCGCGCGGTGTTTTCAGTGGGTTCCGATCTGCGCAGCCGCGGCGCGACGTTCGCGCCCGAGCTGTCGTTGACGAGCCGCTATCTGCACGAGGATCGGCTCACGCTGCGCCTGTCGATCGGCAGCGACTGGGCCACCGCGGCGCTGCACGAATACTTCTATGAAGTGGAGCCGCAATACGAGATCGAGGGCCAGAGGCCGGCGTATTCCGCCTCGGCGGGTTATCTGGGGTCGTCGATCGGGACGCGGCTGACCTATGCGTTCACGCCACGCGTTTCAGGCTTCGCCGCCGCACGCTACTACAACCACAAGGGCGCGGCCAACGAGGACAGCCCCTTGTTCGAACGCGACGACAACGCTTCGCTCATCGTCGGCGTGCTCTGGTCGCTCTGGCAGTCCAAGGCTCGCGCCGACGGCAGCGCACCTTGATCTAGGAAATCGCGCGCCGGATCAGCAGCCGCTTGATCGGGTCGACGCGATCGAGCAGCGAAAGCCCGAAATCGAGCACTTTCGACAGGCCCGCCGAGCCGCCACGGAACGCGCGATCGAGCGCATCGGTCAGCGCGAGCATTTCGAGATTGTCGGCCTTGCGCGAGCGCTCGTAGCGACGCAGCAGGCGAGCCGAAGTCCAGTCGTTGCCGGCCTCGCGCGCGGCAGCCAGTTCCGCGACCAGCGCCGAGGCGTCGCCGAGCCCGAGGTTGACGCCCTGCCCGGCCAGCGGATGCACCACATGCGCGCTGTCGCCGATCAGCACGAGCCGGTCCTTCACGTACTGCTGCGCGTGCAGCAGGCGCAGCGGAAACGTGAAGCGCGCGCTCGATTCGCTGATGACGCCGACTTCGAACTGGATCGCCGACGACAGCGCCTGGTGAAACGCCTCGGCCGGCTGCGTGCGCAGGGCTTCGGCCTCGTCGGGCGGCAATGACCAGACGATCGAGCGACGTCCATCCGCGAGCGGCAGGAACGCCAGCGGCCCGCCCGGCAGAAAGCGCTGCAGCGCCACGCCACCGTGCTCGCGATCGCAGCGCAGATGCGTCACGAGTGCGAGCTGTTCGTACTGCCGTTCGGCGGTCGCGATGCCGGCGCGCTCGCGCAGCGGAGACAGCGCGCCTTCGGCCGCGATGACGAGTTCGGCCTGCAGCCTGCGGCCATCGGCGAGCGTCAGCGTGGCGCCGGTCGCCTCGATATCCGCGGCGGTCACATCGCAGCGCGGCTCGGCGACGCCGGCCGGCAGGGCCGACCAGATCGCCGACAACAATTGAGACTGCTCGACGATCCAGCCGAGCGCCGCGTCGCCGATGTCGGCGGCGTCGAGGCTCAGCGCGCGCTCGGGACTCGACTCCCAGATGCGCATCGATTCGTAGGCGCCGAGCCGATTCGCCGGCATCGCCTGCCAGACGCCAAGCTCGCGCAGCCAGCGCGCGGAAGCCGGCGAGATCGCGTAGACGCGCGGATCGTAATCCTCGCCAGGCGTCGGTGGCGTGGCCGAGCGTTCGAGCAGGCGCACGTCGAAACCGGCCCGGGTCAAGGCGAGCGCGGTGGCCGCGCCGACCACGCCGCCACCGACGATGGCGATCTCGCAGCGCTCAGCCATGACGACGCGCCAGCTTCGGTGCGGCGCTGCCGTAGCCGAGATTCTGATCGAGCACGGCCTGACGTAGCGGCGGCGTCAGGTCGAGCATCAGCAGGCCCAGATGCCGCAGCCCGCGCAGGCCCGGCACCGCGTTCGAGAACAGGCGCACGAGCCCGTCGGTGAAATCGGCGACCCGTGCCCGATCGCGCTCGCGACGGCTCTGATAGCGCGCGAGCAGCTCGGGCGATCCCGGATCGCCGCCGCTGGCTTCGGTCAGCGTCTCGGCGAGCGTCGCGACATCGCGCAACCCGAGATTGAAACCCTGCGCCGCGACCGGATGCAGCGACTGCGCCGCATTGCCGACGAGCAGCACGCGCGGCGCCGACAGACGCTCGCTCATGACCCGTTCGAGTGGATACGCCATGCGCTTGCCGAGCGCACGAAACGGTCCGAGCCGCTCGCCGAAAGCGTCCTGCGCACGCGCAATGAAACTTGCCTCGTCGAGCGCCAGAGCTTCGCGATGCAGTTCCGACGGCAAGGTCCAGACCAGCGAGCAGGCGTGACCGAACTCGTCGTCGGGCTTGGGCAGAAGCGCGATCGGCCCGGTCGGCAGGAAGCGTTCATAGGCGACGCCCGCGTGCGCGCGCTTGGGCCGCACCGCGGTGACGATCGCGCTCTGGCGATAGTCGCGGCTCTCGGCGCCGATGCCGAGCAGTTCGCGCACGGTCGAGCGCGCGCCATCGGCCGCGACGACCAGGCTCGCGCGCACTTCGCGCTCGCCGTCGGCACTCGTGATACCGAGAACCGCTTCATTGTCGCCGAGCTGCAGGCGCTGCAGGCGCGCCGGAGCGAGCAGCTGCAGGCCGTCGATGTCCGGCAACGGGGCGGCGAAGGTCGCACCGATCGCGCGCAACGGCACGTTGTAGCCGAGCGCCGGCAAACCGGCTTCTTCCGCAGTGAAACGCGCGACACCGAAGCGTCCGCGCTCGGAGATATGCGTCGAAGTGATCGGCTCGGCGTCGGCCGACAGCGCCGGCCACAGGCCGAGCCCTTCGACGATGCGCTGCGAGGCCGCGTTGAGCGCGATGCAGCGCTCGTCCCAACTCGGCTTCGACGCCGGCGGCGTCTGCGATTCGATCAGCAGCACGCGCAGCTTGAGCGGCGCAAGCGCGACTGCAAGGCTCGCGCCGACCAGCCCGCCACCGATGATCGCGACGTCGACGCGCTCGACACTCATGGCGCGGCTCCGTTCGGACCGCAAAGCGCCACCGCGTCGCCGTCATCGAAGACGATGCGCCAGCCGCCCGATTCCTCGCGCCGCCAGACCGAGTGAAAGCGCCCGATGACCTGGCCCTGCGGATTCAGCACCGGCCCGCTGGTCTGCGCGAGCGTGCCGGAATCGAGGACCTCGACGCGCTCGGGTTTCCACGAAAACGGCGCCTGCTGCGGCGCGAAATACGGCTTCCAGGCTGCGGAAATCGCGGCCTTGCCGCGCAGCGCACCACCGTCTTGCAGGAACACCGCTTCGTCGGACAACAGCGCTTCGAACGTCGCGAAATCGCGATCGGCCATGCTGCGCGCGAAGCTCAGTTCGGTCTGCTCGACGAGGTCGCGCAGCGCGGCGGTATCCGCTTTCGGCGGCGTCGAACCACAGGCCGCCAGCAGCAGCGCGAGGCCCGTCACCGCGATGCGCAACAAGGACCGCATCAGGCCGCCTTCGCCATCAGCGCTTCGATGTCCTTGATCTCTTTCGGCACGCCGGTGGTCAGCACTTCGGGACCATCGTCGGTCACGAGCACGTCGTCCTCGACGCGAATGCCGATGCCCCAGTATTTCTCGTCGACGCCCTCGGTTCCGGGCGCGATGTAGAGGCCCGGTTCCACGGTCATGATCATGCCGGGCTCGAACGGACGGTACTTGCCGCCGAGGCGATAGCGGCCGACGTCGTGCACGTCCATGCCGAGCCAGTGGCCAGTGCCGTGCATGTAGAACTGGCGCTGCCTGCCCTCGGCGATCAGTGTTTTCACATCGCCCTTGAGCAGGCCGAGTTCGACGAGGCCTTCGGTCAGGATGCGCGTGGCGACTTCGTGCGGCTTGCCGGCCGAAGCTCCAACTTTGAGCGTCTTGATCGTCTGCTTGTTGGCCTCGAGCACGACCTCGTAGACCGCCTGCTGGGCCGCGCTGAATTTGCCGTTGACCGGAAACGTGCGCGTGATGTCGGCGGTGTAGCCGCGATACTCGCCGCCGGCGTCGATCAGCAGCAGATCGCCGTCGCGCAGCAGCATGTTGTTCTCGGTGTAATGCAGGATGCAGGCGTTGTCGCCGCCGCCGACGATGCTGCCGTAACCGGGCTGCATGTCCTCGACTTCGAATTCGCTGTGGATCTCGGCCATCACCTGCCACTCGTAGCGGCCCGGTCGCGTCGCCTTCATCGCGCGAACGTGGGCGCGCGCCGAGACGTCCGCCGCCTTCTTCATGAGCGCGACCTCGGCCTTGGACTTGATCAGGCGCATCTCGTGCAGCGTGGTCTCGAGCGCGACGAGGGTCGTCGGCGCGGTGGCCCCGCGGCGCGAGACCTCGCGCAGATGCCGCATGACGCCCGCGATTTCGGCATCGAGTTCGGCGTATTCGCCGAGCGTGTAGTGCACGGTCTCGCGGCCGGCGAGCAGCTTGGGAAGCTGGTCTTCGAGCTCGTCGATGTTGTAGGCCTCGTCGGCGCCGTAGCGCTCGACTGCACCTTCCGGGCCGGCGCGGCGGCCGTCCCAGATTTCGCGTTCCTTGTCGCGACGGCGCACGAACAGCACGAACTCCCCGCCCTTGCGTCCGGGCACGAGCACCGCGATCGATTCGGGCTCCGGAAAGCCGGTCAGGTACTGGAAGTCGCTGTTCTGGCGAAAGCGGTAGTGCGTGTCGCGCGCACGCACCACTTCGAACGCGGACGGAATGATCGCCACGGCGTCGTTGCCGATGCGGCGCATGAGTTCCTTGCGACGGCGCGCGTGTTCACGGGCGTCCTGGGTGCTGAGTGTCATGGCGTTAAAAATCAATGCAAAGTGGGTTTGGAGCCGTCGTTCGCGGGTGGGTGCGTGGACGGGTTCAGTTCGAGGAACACCAGCTGCGCGCCGACGCGGATGTATTCGACGAGCTCGACGTAGGCGCTCTCCTCGATCTCCTGGTCGTCACCCGCATCGAGCCCGGCCTGGGTGAACTGCGAAAGGTCACCGATGATTTCGCGCGCCTCCTCGGACACCGTGGAGAGGTCGACATGGCGGCGGCTCGACATTCCATAGAGAAAGCCCTGGCACCAGAGCGCGAGCGCCTGCACGCGCGTGGCCAGCGGAATGTCGTCGTCGGGCAGCAGCGGGGCAAAGTGCATTTCGCTCGACAGCAGCGATTCCAGCGTCTGCGCGGCAAGCGTCTGCAGCAGGGCTTCGGCCTCGTCGTCGTTGCGGATGTCCTCGGTCGGGATGTCGAGCAGTTCCAGCGGATCGACCTCGGCGGCGTCCTGGGAGCAGAACACGCCGCAGAGGGTGCCGTGGAATTCGGAAGCTTCTTCGGGGGAGCCGAGCCGGCTCAGCGCGGCGGCCAGATCGGCGTAAGGCAGTATGTCGTCCATGCCGGATTATAGGCGCCCGGCCCTGTCGCATCAGTACAATGCACCCATGATCACCTCCGACTTCGTCGCCTCGCTGCGCGCCGCGGCGCCCTATGTGCATGCGCACAACGGGCGCGTGTTCGTGATCGCCTTCGGTGGCGAGGTCGCCGAGCGAGCCGATTTCGAACGCCTGATCTACGACGTCGCCCTGCTGCAGAGCCTCGGCGTGAAGCTCGTGCTCGTGCACGGGGCCCGGCCGCAGATCGAGCGCCAGCTCACCCGGCAGGGCCTGGTTTCGCGTTTCGAGAACGGCCAGCGCGTCACCGATCGGCCGGCGCTCGATTGCGTGAAGGCCGCGGTCGGCGCCCTGCGGCTCGAGATCGAGGCCCGGCTGTCGACCTCGCTCGCGAGCACCCCGATGGGCGGGGCGCGCATCCGCGTGGCCGGCGGCAACTGGGTCACCGCGCAGCCGGTCGGCATCCGCAACGGCATCGATCACCAGTACACCGGCGAAGTGCGCCGCATCGACGCCGAGGCGATTCGTCGCGAGCTCGACGCCGACCGCATCGCCCTGATCTCGCCCGTGGGCTATTCGCCGACCGGCGAGATCTTCAACCTGCGCTCGGAATATCTCGCCACCGCGGTCGCCACCGCGCTGAAGGCCGACAAGCTCATCTTCGTGGTCGGCAGCGATCCGGACGACTGGAAGCTCGCCGACGGCACCGGCGACGCCGGCCAGCTGACCGTGGCCGAAGCCGCGCTGCTGCTGGCCGGACCGACGCTCGAAGCCCAGGATCGCGCCTACCTCGACGCCGCGCTCGAGGCTTCCAAGTCCGGCGTCACGCGCGTGCACCTGCTCGGCGCCGAGCTCGACGGCGCCCTGCTGCGCGAGCTCTACACGCTCGACGGCGCCGGCCTGATGCTCTATTCGGATGCCGACTACGAGTCCACGCGGCCGGCCACCATCGACGACGTCGGCGGCGTGCTCGCGCTGATCGCGCCGCTCGAGGCGGCCGGCATCCTGGTGCCGCGCTCGCGCGAACAGCTCGAGCTCGAAATCGGCCAGTTCTTCGTCATGGTGCGCGACGGCATCGTGATCGCCTGCGCGGCGCTGATCACCTATCCGGATGGCCGCATGGGCGAACTCGCCTGCGTCGCCGTGCATGCGGACTATCAAAGCGGCGGCCGCGCCGCCTCGCTGCTCGCGCGCATCGAGAACGAGGCGCGCCGGCTCGGACTCACCGCGCTGTTCGCGCTCACCACGCACACGCCGCACTGGTTCATCGAGCACGGCTTCGTTCAAGGCGCGGTCGAAGACCTGCCCAACGATCGCCGGCGCTTCTACAACTGGCAGCGCAACTCGATGGTGCTCGTCAAGGCGCTGTGAGCAGTGCTCGACTGCCTTGATGCGCAGTCCAACCTGGAATCTTGAATGACCGCTTCCTCCGATCTACGCCAGCGCACGCTCGATCACGTCTGGCATCCGTGCACGCAGATGAAGGATCACGAGTGGCTGCCGATGATCCCGATCGCCTCGGCTGAAGGCGCCTGGCTCACGGGCACCGACGGCAAGCGTTATCTCGATGCGGTGAGTTCGTGGTGGACCAACATCTTCGGCCACCGCCATCCGACCATCGTCCAGCGCATCAAGCAGCAGCTCGACACGCTCGACCACGTGATCTTCGCGGGCTTCACGCACGAGCCCGCAGTGAAGCTTGCCGAAAAGCTCTGCGAGCTCACGCAGCTCGATCGCTGCTTCTACGCCGACAATGGCAGCGCTGCGGTCGAAGTGGCGCTCAAGATGAGCGCGCATTACTGGCGCAACACCGGCAAGCCCGAGAAGACACGCTTCATCTCGCTGAGCAACGGCTATCACGGCGAAACGCTCGGCGCGCTCGCGGTCGGTGATACCGGGCTCTATCGCGATTCGTATTCGCCGCTGCTCATGCAGCCCGTGTTCGTGCCCTCGCCCGACTGCTTCGATCGCGCGCCCGGAACCTCGTGGGAGGATCATTCGCGACGCATGTTCGCGCACATGGAACTCGCGCTCGAGACGCACGCGAAGGACACCGCGGCCGTCATCGTCGAGCCGCTCGTGCAATGCGCGGGCGGCATGCGCATGTATCACCCGATCTATCTGACGATGCTGCGCGAAGCCTGCACGCGCCACGGCGTGCACCTGATCGTCGACGAGATCGCGACCGGCTTCGGCCGCACCGGCATGATGTGGGCGAGCGACTGGGCGAAAGTCAGCTCGCGGACGCCGCGGCCCATCAGAGGCGATTTCATGTGCCTGTCGAAGGGCCTGACCGGCGGCACCTTGCCGCTCGCGGCGGTCATGACCACGAATGCGATCTATGAGGCCTTCTACGACGACTACGCCTCGTACAAGGCCTTCCTGCATTCGCATAGCTACACCGGCAATCCGCTCGCCTGCGCCGCCGCGCTTGCCACGCTCGAAGTATTCGAGAGTGAAAACTGGCTCGCGCGCAATCGCGAACTCGGACACCTGATGTGGATGCGCGTATCCGAACTCGTGAGCCATCCGCATGTCGCCGAAGTGCGCCAGCAGGGTTTGATCCTCGCGATCGAACTCGCGAAGAATCCACGCAAGCGCGAGGCCTATCCGGCACACGAGCGCCGCGGGCTGCGCGTGTATCAGCACGCGCTCGAAAAGGGCGTGCTGCTGCGCCCGCTCGGCAACGTCGTCTACTTCATGCCGCCCTACGTGACGACGACCGAAGAAGTCGCGCTGATGGCCAAGACCGCGATCGAGGGCATCGAGATCGCCACACGCGACCGCTGAGCTTTATCGATGAGCCGCTTCTACGTCAGTTCCGCATTGACCGAAGGGCAGGAACTCGACCTGCCCGAAGACGCGTTCCGTCACTGGGTGCAGGTGCTGCGCGCACGCGTCGGCGACAGCGCGCGGCTGTTCGACGGCAGCGGCGACGAATTCGAAGCGAGCCTGCTCACGATCGGCAAGCGCTCGGCCCAGGTGCGCATCGGTACGCGCATCACGGTCGATCGCGAATCGCCCTTGCGCCTGTCGCTCGCGCAGGCGGTGTCGAAAGGCGATCGCATGGATTACACACTGCAGAAGGCCGTCGAACTCGGCGTCAGCGAGATTCAGCCGCTGCTGACCGAACGCACCGTCGTCAAGCTCGATGCGGAGCGCTGGGAAAAGAAGCTCGAACACTGGCGCGGCGTGATCGTCTCGGCCTGCGAGCAATCCGGCCGCACGCGGCTGCCGACGCTGTATCCGGTGCTCAGGCTCGATAGCTGGCTCGCGCAGCCGCCCGCACACGAATTGCGGCTGACGCTCGCGCCGACCGCGCAATCGGCGCTGCGCGATCTGCCAAAGGCCGCTTCGGCCTGCCTGCTCGTCGGCCCCGAAGGCGGACTCAGCGACGCCGAAATCGCGCTCGCGCAGCGCAGCGGCTGGACGGCGGTGAAACTCGGCCCGCGCGTACTGCGCACCGAAACCGCGGGCGTCGCCGCGATGTCGGCGATGCAGGCCTTGTGGGGCGATCTGGGCTGATTCGACGATGCTGCGCTTTCAGTGCAGCATCACGAAGACCTGCAGCTCTCCGACGAGAAAGCCGAGCGCGGCACCGACCGCGATCAGAATCCACTCGTCTTCCTTGAATACCGGACGCAGCATGTTCTCGAATTCTTCGGGCTTGAGCACCTGCAGCTTCGTCACGAGCGTGTTGCGGATGTCGAGCGCGTTTTCGGCGTAGCTGTTCAGATGCTGGATCGCGGCGGGCACTTCGCGCAGCAGGGCTTCGGCGATCGCCTGCTTCATCTCGACGTAGTTGCGCGAGCCGACCGCGAACGCCACGAACGGCTTGGCGAATCCGGACTGCTCGTCGACCGCATGCTTGATGTGTCGCTGCAAGACTTCCGTCAGACGATCCGACAGCGGGCCGGTCAACAGGCCTTCCCAGAGTTTCTGCGGCGTCAGCAGCTGGTCGGCGATGAGCTGGCCGTAATCGTGCGCGACCTGCTGCTGACGCGACAGGAACAAACCCTGCACCTGCAGGCCGAACACGCGACGCGGACGCAGCGGACGGAACAGCATCTGCAGCGCGAGCCAATCACTCGTCAGGCCGACGAACAATCCGAAGGCCGGCAGAATCCACGGCTCCTTGAAGAAGATCCAGGCCACCATCTGCCAGAAGCCGAGCACGAGGCCGAAGTAGAAGCCGGCGGTGCCGAAGAACTTGAACTCGCGCCTGCCGGTCTCCCAGAAGATGCGATTGAGCAGATGCTTGTCGCGCACGAGGTTGCCGACGATCATGTGCTTCACGTCGAACAGCTCGTCGATGTGCTCGCGCAGCTCGCTCATGATGCGCTCGACCGTCACCGGCACGTCGTCCTTCACGCGCTCGACGATGCGGCGCTTGGCGAAGTCCGGCAGCGCGTACCAGATGCCGGGCTTGTAGCGCTCGGCGATCTCCTCGCTGATGCGCTCCATCGCGATCATCAGCGGCTGCTCGATCTCCTGCGCGACTCGCTGCGGATCGAGCCGGTTGAACATGTCGCGCATCGAAATCAGCTGCGTGGTCAGGATGTCGACCGCCGTGCTCGCCATCTTCTCGGCCTTGCGCGGCACGATACCCTGCCAGCCGAAGAACGGCCTGATACCGATGAATTCGATCGGCTTGAACATCATCTGGATCGCGACGACCTTGGTAAGGTAGCCGATCGCCGCGCTCACGATCGGCAGCGAAAGGTACAGCGGCCAGTTCTCGCGCACATCGGCACCGATGGCCTGCCAATCGGCGAGCCCTAACAGCCATTCCATGCGGCTTTCCCCCACTTGGTACGCCAGTCGACGCCGGCCTCGTTATGCGTCGATTGTGCCTGGGTTCGAAGACCCTTTCAGAACAGTCTCCGAGCCACCGGCGACCGCATGCGCCTACTGCTTCTTGCCCTTGGCGGGAGGCGCGGCGGCGGCCGGCGCCGGCGCGTCGATGCCCTTGAGCAGGGCGACGCAGTCGTTGTCCTCGCCGAGGCCGAGCTGGATCGTCGGCACAAGCGCGGCCAGCGGACCAAGCACCGTCGCGAGCAGGGCCACCGCACCGCCGCGCGCCGCGAGATTGCCGATCTCGGGGCGGATGCTCGGGCTCGCGAGCGGGCCCTTGATGTTGATCGGGGCTGCGAGCGAACCGATGTTGAGGCGCTTGGGCTCGGTGCGGATCTGGTAGTCGATGTTCTCGTTCTTCAGATCGATGTCGCCCTTGCCGACGACGTTGGCTTCGGTGGTATCGGCGAGCAGCGTGCGTGTCCTGACCTGACCTTTTTCGAGGCCGAGGTCGGCGACCATGCAATTGAGCTTGGCCCGGCTCGGCAGGCCAAGCGCCGAGACGAGCACGTTGCCGAAGTCGAGCCCCGCGAGGTTCACGAGCAGTGCGCTGATGTCGCCGCCGGTCATGAACAGTCGCAGCTCTCCGTCGCCATTGCCGAGCATCGCCGCGACCGAGTTGCCGCGCGCATCGAGCCGGGCATTGCCGCCCACCGTGCCGGCGCCCTTGAAGACCGACATTTTCTCGACGATGCGCGAGAAGTCGAGCTTGCGGAAATCGATGTCGGCCACCGTATGCACCACGTCCTTGCGCCCGTCGAGCTGCAGATTCGCGAGGATGCTGCCCTGGCCGACGCCGAGCTTGAGCGGCTTGACCTCGATGAAGCCGTCCTGCAACACGAGATGGCCTTCGAGCGTATCGACCGGCGTGATGTCGCTTTCGATGCGCTTGACGCGGTACTTCACGTCGAGATCGGCGGCGCGGATGCGCGGCAGCGAAATCGGCGTGTCGGGCAGCAGCTTGCCGCTCTTCTCTTTCTTCTCGCGCTCGGCCTTGTTCTCGGGCGTGTCGGTCGGAGCCTTCTCCTCGCCGGGCGTTCCGCCGACGAGGCCAGCCAGGTCGCTCCAGAGCACCTTGTTTGAGTAGGCGTCGATGTTCACCTGCCGCCGCCCGCCCTTGCTCGCCGGCAGCACCGCGGCGTCGCCTGAAATGTCGCTCTGCCCGTAAGTGCCCTGGAAGTCGCGGAAGCGGAAGCGATCGTCGGCGTAGTCGAACTTGCCGGTCAGCTTGTAAGCCGGCGACGGCGGGAGCGGCACCCCGGTCAACGGATACAGGTCGGCCAGGTTCGCACCGGCGAATTCGAGCTTGAGGTTCGCCCCGCCGAAGGCCATCGGGTCGAGCACGGTGCCGACCAGCGACACCGAGGTGTCGCCATTGCGAAGCTTGAGCTCGACCGGATACGGCTGGGCCGGATCGCGCAGCGCGAGCACCGAGCCGCCGACAAAGTAGCCGTCGATCGGCTGGCCCGCGTAGCGGCCCTTGGCGTCGACGCGCAGATTCGGCTCGCCGCCGTCCTTGCGCTCCTCGGTCTTGATCTTGAGCCGGAAGTCCGCCTTCAAGCCGGGCTCGACGATGTGGATGTCGCCGTCGCGGATGATCAGCCGCCGGATCTCGACGAGCAGTGGCTCTTTATCGGACTTGGGCTCGTCGTCCTTGGCCTGCAGCGCCTCGAAGAAGTAGTTCGGCTTGCCGGACGGCCCGGGGCCGAGATCGCCGACCGGGCGCTCGATCTCGATTTCGACGAGGCTCAGCTTGTTCGAGAACCAGACCCAGGGGTTCACGCGCACGCCCAGGCGCTGGACCGAGCCGAGCTGGCTGCCTTCGGGAAACTCCGGCGGATTGGCGACGGCGATGCCATCCGCGATCAGCTTGGGATGCCAGCCCAGGTCGATGTCGAAATGCTGCAGCGTCACCGGCCGGCCGAGCGCACTCGAGGCCTGCTTCTCGACCAGCGGCTTGAACCAGTTCCAGTCCCAGAGCACGACCAGCACGATCAGCGCGACGACGATCACCGCGCCGACGATGCGTCCCCGGTGTGTCGGTCCAGAGCGGCGGGGCTCGGCGCGATCCATCGCGTTCTCCTCTTGAAGATTGTTGCGGCTCGAATTCGTTTGCGCGGAATCGTCGGAAGCCGAGCCTGACGCTACGCTGACCCGCCCGCTCGTACGGTCTGCGATCCGGCGCCCGGAGCTGCGCAGCGGTAGCGAGCCCCGGGCTACGCAGGCAAGATGGCCATCCGTCAACACCGAGGTCCACCGTGCTCATCACCAACGCCCGCATCGTCAACGAAGGTCGCGAGTTCGAGGGAGATGTGCTGATCCGCAACGGCCGGATCGAGAAGATCGCCTCGTCCATCACCAACACCAGCGAACCCGTCGTCGACGCCAAGGGCAAGCTGCTGATTCCCGGCATGATCGACGACCAGGTGCATTTCCGTGAGCCCGGACTCACGCACAAGGGCGACATCTCGACCGAGACGTCCGCCGCGCTCGCCGGCGGCATCACGAGCGTGATGGAAATGCCCAATACCAACCCGACCACGACCACGCGCGAGCGCCTGGCCGACAAGTACACGCTCGCCACCGGTAAGGCGCGCACCAACTTCGCCTTCTATTTCGGTGCAGCCAACGACAACGCCGACGAAATCGCCCGCGTGGTCCCCGGCGAGGCCTGCGCGATCAAGATTTTCATGGGCGCCTCGACCGGCAACATGCTCGTCGACGACCCCAAGGTGCTCGACGACATCTTCGCGCGTGCACAGATTCCGATCGTCACGCACTGCGAAGACACACCGACGATCAAGATCAACGAGGAGGCCGCGCGCCAGAAATGGGGCGACGCGGTGCCGGTTTCGCGGCATCCCTACATTCGCTCGGAAGAGGCCTGTTACAAATCCACCGAGCTCGCCGTCGGCCTCGCCAGGCGCCACGGCACCTCGCTGCACGTGCTGCACCTGACCACCGCGCGCGAACTCGAGTTCTTCACGCCGGGGCCGGTCAAGGGCAAGCAGATCACCGTCGAAGCCTGCGTGCACCATTTGTTCTACGACGAATCCTTTTACGAATCGCTGGGCTCGCTGATCAAGTGCAACCCGGCGATCAAGACCGCGGCCGACCGCAAGGCCCTAGTCGCGGCCGTGATGGCCGACCGCATCGACGTGATCGCCACCGATCACGCGCCGCACACGGCCGAAGAGAAGGCCAGTCCGTCCTACTTCAAGGCCCCGTCCGGCCTGCCGCTCGTGCAGCACGCGCTGCCGATGCTGTTCGAGCTCATGCGCCGCGGCGAGCTCGATCTGCACACGCTCGTCCGCAAGACCAGCCACGCGGTCGCCGATCGCTTCGGCGTGGTCGAGCGCGGTTACCTGCGCGAAGGCTATTGGGCCGACCTCACGCTGGTCGACACCGACGCGCCGACCACCGTGCGCAAGGAAGATCTCTATTACAAATGCGGCTGGTCGCCGCTCGAAGGCCAGACGCTGCCGGTGCGCATCGACACCACCTGGGTCAACGGCGAGATCGCCTTCCAGAACGGACAGGTGCTGCCGCAGGTTCTCGGCAAGAGGCTCGCCTTTGCCCGCTAAGCCACCCGCCCCGTCGACCGACGACGGCAAGCCACGCTGCCCCTGGTCGCTCGGTTCGGAGGCCTACAAGCACTACCACGACACCGAATGGGGCGTGCCGTGTCGGGACGAGCGCAAGCTGTTCGAGTTCCTGATCCTCGAGGGCGCCCAGGCCGGACTGTCGTGGAGCACCATCCTCGCCAAGCGCGCGGGCTACCGCGCCGCGTTCGCCGGTTTCGACCCGAAGCGCATCGCCGCCTTCACTGACGCGGAGCTCGAAGCGCTGATGCAAAACCCCGGCATCGTGCGCAACCGGCTCAAGATCGCGGCCACGCGCACGAACGCCCAGGCCTGGCTGCGCTTCGCCGAGGAGGAAGGCCCGTTCTCGGACTGGCTGTGGGCACAGGTGGGCGGCGAGCCGATCGTCCACCGCCGCAGGGGCCTGTCGCAGGTACCGGCGCGCACCGAGCTGTCGGACGCCATCAGCAAGGCCCTGCTCAAGCGCGGCTTCAAGTTCGTGGGCTCGACCATCATCTACGCCTATCTGCAGGCCATGGGCGTGGTCAACGACCATCTCACGAGCTGCCACTGTCACCCGGACTACCGCGGATAGCGGGGACATGGCGCGCAGGAAGGCCTTCGCGGCGACGAGGGCGCACGGCGGCGGCGGCCTGGCCGCGCTGATCGCCGCCTCGGCGGCGACCTTCGCGCTCTATCTGCTGTTCTATCTGTTCCCGGAAGGCCGGCTGCTCGGCTGGCCGCTGGTGCTGCTGTCGACCCTGGTCCACGAACTCGGCCACGGGCTCACCGCGCTCGTCCTCGGCGGGCAGTTCGCCGGGCTCTACATCTGGCCGGACGCCTCGGGCGTGGCGCTCTACGCGTCGGACTTCGGACGCCTGCGCCATGCGGCCGTCGCGGCCGGCGGCTTGCTCGGCCCTCCGCTGTTCGCCTATGCGCTGTTCGTCGCCGGCCGCCATCCGCGCAGCGCGCGCCGGGCGCTCGGCGTGGTGGCGGTCGTCTTCACGCTCGTGCTGCTGCTGTGGGCGCGCAATCTGTTCGGCGCGCTATTCATCGGCGCGCTCGCGCTGACGCTCGGGCTGATCTCGCGGCGCGGTTCGCCGCGGCTGGCCCAGTTCAGCAGCGTCTTCGTCGGCGTGCAGATGGCGCTGTCGGTGTTCTCGCGCGCGGATTATCTGTTCATGCGCGAGGCCGTCACGGCGCAAGGCGTCGGGCTGTCGGACACCAGCCAGATCGCGCAGGCGCTCTACTTGCCGTACTGGTTCTGGGGCGCACTGATCGCAGGGCTGTCGATCTGGCTGCTCTGGCACGGCCTGCGCGCATTTGCGCCATCGGTGAAGTGAGGCGCGCGCGTTTGCGCAGCTTCGTTACACAAGGCCGCGTGCGTCGGTGAATTGACGCGCGGCGCGTCGAACGATGCGCGCGACTTTCATCGGCTGACGAACGGTCGAAACGCAGCAGGGACGGGCTTCGCAGAGTTTGTGACAGCGGCTGCGGCACGGATATTCAGTCTAGTACGAATCCACCCACTTCCATCAACGGCATGCTTCCTGCGAAAGTGACATCGTGATGACACTTCCGCTAAGGCGGTCCCGCATCCGGTTACAAGGCCGGCGGGAGGCGTCACTCCGGGTCCGTCGCAGGCCAGCAGCCGCTCACCTTCCGGCGACGCGCCCAGCGCTCTTTCAGTCCCCTTCAGTTCTGTCGATATCACCGCTTGGTGGGGAATTCCTACCGACTGTGCTGTCGAAGCGAATGCGAGCGCGTTGCTTGCATCTAATCGATCAGTGGCATCCGAATGGTTTCGAAGTAGACAGCTTGCAGACAGCAGTTGAGTCCAAGACTCGATTGCAGCTTGCAAGCTTCATCTTCAGCAAAGTGGAGGACACGTCATGGGTTTGCTGAACAGTTTTCGTGAGCAGTACCTCAAGGGCCGCGAAGAGGAGTTCTCGCTGGAGGAATATCTTCAGCTCTGCAAGGACGATCCGCTCGCGTATGCCTCGCCGGCCGAGCGCATGCTCGCGGCCATCGGCGAGCCCGAGCTCATCGATACGCGCAACGATCCGCGCCTCTCACGCCTGTTCTCCAATCGCGTGATTCGCCGCTATCCGGCGTTCCGCGAATTCTTCGGCATGGAAGACGTCATCGCGCAGGTGGTGGCCTTCTTCAAGCACGCCGCCCAAGGTCTCGAAGAGCGCAAGCAGGTGCTCTACCTGCTCGGCCCGGTCGGCGGTGGCAAGTCGTCGATCGCCGAGCGCCTGAAGTCGCTCATGGAGGCCTACCCGATCTACGCGATCAAGGGCTCGCCGATCAACGAGTCGCCGCTCGGGCTGTTCAACCCGGACCGCGATGGCCCCTCGCTCGAGGCCGAGTACGGCATTCCGCGTCGCGTGCTGTCGGGCATCGCATCGCCGTGGGCGCTCAAGCGCCTCGCCGAGTACGAAGGCGACATCAGCCAGTTCCGCGTCGTGCGCATCCAGCCGTCGGTGCTGCGCCAGACCGCCATCGCCAAGACCGAGCCGGGCGACGAGAACAACCAGGACATCAGTTCGCTGGTCGGCAAGGTCGACATCCGCAAGCTCGAATCCTTCAGCCAGGACGATCCGGACGCCTACAGCTACTCGGGCGGCCTGTGCCAGGCCAACCAGGGCCTGCTCGAATTCGTCGAGATGTTCAAGGCGCCGATCAAGATGCTGCATCCGCTGCTGACGGCGACGCAGGAAGGCAACTTCAAGGGCACCGAAGGCTTCTCGGCGATTCCGTTCAACGGCGTGATCCTCGCGCACAGCAACGAGAGCGAGTGGCAGAGCTTCCGCAACAACAAGCACAACGAAGCCTTCCTCGATCGCGTCTACATCGTGAAGGTGCCGTACTGCCTGCAGGTGTCCGAAGAGGTCAAGATCTACCGCAAGCTGCTCAAGAACAGCTCGCTCGTGGCCGCGCCCTGCGCCCCGGGCACGCTCGAAATGATGTCGCAGTTCTCGGTGCTCACGCGCATCAAGGAGCCCGAGAACAGCAGCATCTTCTCGAAGATGCGCGTCTACGATGGCGAATCGCTCAAGGACACCGATCCGGCGGCGAAGAGCTATCAGGAATATCGCGACTACGCGGGCATCGACGAAGGCATGACCGGCATGTCGACGCGCTTCGCGTACAAGGTGCTGTCGGCCGTCTTCAACTACGACCAGACCGAAGTCGCGGCCAACCCCGTGCACCTGATGTACGTGCTCGAGCAGCGCATCCTGCGCGAGCAGCTGCCGGATGAAACGCAGCGCCGCTATCTCGAATTCATCAAGGGCTATCTGGCGACGCGCTACGCCGAGTTCATCGGCAAGGAGATCCAGACCGCTTACCTGGAGTCCTACTCCGAGTACGGACAGAACATCTTCGATCGTTACGTGACCTTCGCGGATTACTGGATCCAGAACGAGGACTATCGCGACCCCGAGACCGGCGAATCTTTCGATCGCGGCTCGCTCAACACCGAGCTCGAAAAGATCGAGAAGCCGGCCGGCATCGCCAACCCGAAGGACTTCCGTAACGAGATCGTGAACTTCGTGCTTCGCGCGCGCAGCCAGCACGGCGGCAAGAACCCGAAGTGGACGAGCTACGAAAAGCTTCGCGAGGTGATCGAGAAAAAGATGTTCTCGAGCACCGAGGAGCTGCTGCCGGTGATCTCCTTCAACGCCAAGGCTTCGGTCGAGGACAAGAAGAAGCACGACAGCTTCGTCGGACGCATGGTGTCCAAGGGCTACACAGAGAAGCAGGTTCGCCTGCTGTCCGAGTGGTATCTGCGGGTTCGCAAATCGGCGTAGCGAGGCTCAATGCCAGGAGATTTCAATGTCGATCGTCATCGATCGTCGTCTGAATGATCGAAACAAAAGTGCTGTAAACCGCGAACGCTTCCTGCGTCGTTACAAGGAGCAGATTCGCAAGTCGGTGAGCGACATGGTGTCCAAGCGCTCGATCACCGACATGGATCGCGGTGGGGATGTTCAAATCCCCACCCGCGACATTTCCGAGCCGACCTTCCACCACGGACAGGGCGGCGACCGCGAGATGATCCTGCCCGGCAACAAGCAGTTCTCTCCGGGCGACAAGCTCAAGCGCCCAGACGGTGGTGGGGGCGGCGGCGGAAACGGCTCAGGTGGTGATGGCCAGAGCGAGAACAGCGAGGACGAATTCACCTTCACGCTGTCGCGCGAAGAATTCATGAATCTGTTCTTCGATGATCTGGAGCTGCCGCATCTGATCCGCAACGTCGTCGGTGACGTGCGCGAGTTCAAGATGCAGCGCGCGGGCTACACGCCGTCCGGCGTGCCCGCGAACCTGTCGGTGACGCGCTCGCTGCGTCAGGCGCTCGCAAGGCGCATCGCGCTCGAATCCCCGCTCAAGAAGCAGCTCGCCGAACTCAAGGCGCGTGAAGTGCCGCCCGACGATGAGATCGCCGAACTGCAGAAGCGCATCGACCGCGTTCCGTTTCTCGACGAATTCGATCTGCGCTATCGCCATCGCGTGAAGGTGCCGCAGCCGATTTCGCGCGCGGTGATGTTCTGCCTGATGGACGTTTCGGCCTCGATGACCGAAGACAAGAAGGATCTAGCCAAGCGCTTCTACACGCTGCTGTACCTGTTCCTGTCGCGTAAATACGAGAAGGTGGAACTCGTCTTCATCCGCCACACCGACAACGCGCAGGAAGTGGACGAGAACGCCTTCTTCCACGATCGCCAGAGCGGCGGCACGGTGGTGCTCTCGGCGCTCAAGCTCATGCAGGAGATCATGACGGCGCGTTACCCGTCGGACGCCTGGAACATCTACGGCGCCCAGGTCTCGGATGGTGACGCTTTCGGTGCCGACCCCGAAAAGAGCCGTGCCTGCCTGACCGAGCAGTTGCTGCCGCATTCGCGCTACTTCGCCTACATCGAAGTACCGGACGATCCGATGCGCACGAGTCCGCTGTCTTACGCCTATCAGCGTATCGACAGCGACAAGTTCGCAATGTCGAGCGTCACCCATCGCGGGGAGGTGTATCCGGTGCTTCGCGAGCTGTTCAAGAAAGAGGCCGCCTGATGAACGCACTCGAAGCGGGGCCGCTGTCGACGGGCGCCGAATGGACGTTCGAACTCATCGAGCGCTATGACCGGGCGATCGGCGACATCGCGCTCAACGAATACAAGCTCGATATTTTCCCGAACCAGATCGAGGTGATCGCCTCCGAGCAGATGCTCGACGCCTACGCCTCGGTCGGCCTGCCGATCGGCTATCCGCACTGGAGCTACGGCAAGGAGTTCATCCGCAACGAACAGATGTACCGCAAGGGTCAGCGCGGTCTCGCCTACGAGATCGTGATCAACAGCAACCCCTGCATCGCCTATTTGATGGAGGAGAACAGCCTGCCGATGCAGGCACTCGTGATCGCGCATGCCTGCTACGGTCACAACTCCTTCTTCAAGGGCAACTACCTGTTCAAGCAGTGGACCAATGCCGACGCGATCATCGACTACATGGTGTTCGCGCGGAACTACGTGATGAAGTGCGAGGATCGCTACGGCCACGCGGCCGTCGAGGAGATTCTCGACTCCTGCCACGCGCTGCAGAGCCACGGGGTCGATCGCTATCGCCACCCTGCGCCGCTCTCCGCCGACGAAGAGCGCGAACGTCAGCGCGAACGCGAAGACTACGCCTGGAAGCAGTACGACGATATCTGGCGCACCCTGCCGAGCCGTGGCCAAAGCGAAGAGGGCAAGAACGCGGCGGCCGGCAATTATCCGCCCGAGCCGCAGGAGAACCTGCTCTACTTCATCGAGAAGCACGCACCGAAGCTGGAGCCCTGGCAGCGCGAGCTCGTGCGCATCGTGCGCAAGATGGCGCAGTACTTCTACCCACAAGGCATGACCAAGGTCATGAACGAGGGCTGGGCCACGTTCTGGCATTACACCTTGCTCAACCGGCTTTACGACAAGGGACTCGTCGACGACGGCTTCATGCTCGAAGTGCTGTCCTCGCATACCAACGTCGTCGCGCAGCGCGGCTTCGATCAGCGCGGCTACGGCGGCATCAATCCGTATGCGCTGGGTTTCGCGATGATGAGCGACATCCGCCGTATCTGCGAAAACCCGACGGCCGAGGATCACGAATGGTTCCCCGACATCGCGGGCGGCGACTGGCTCAAGGTGCTCGATTTCGCGATGCGCAATTACAAGGACGAGTCCTTCATCGGCCAGTTCCTGTCACCGCGCCTGATCCGTGATTTCCACTTGTTCGCGATCGCGGACTACGCGCAGGACGAGCATCTGGTCGTCGATTCGATCCACAACGAGCAGGGCTATCGCCGCGTGCGTCAGCTGCTGTCGCAACAGTACAACCGCGACGGCCAGGTGCCCGACATCCAGGTCGTGCGCTACGACCATCGCGGCGATCGCTCGCTGACCTTGCAGCATCGTCGCCATCGCGGCCGCCCGCTCGGTGAGGAATCTGGCGAAGTGCTCAAGCATCTGGCCCGGCTCTGGGGCTTCACGGTGCGCCTGCATACGGTCGACGACAAGGGCAAGCTGCTCGAGCAGCGCGAGACTCGCGGAACGTAAGTAGTCGCAGCGGAGGCCCCAACGAAAAAGCCGGCGATGCGCCGGCTTTTTCGTTTCGGCGTGACGCGGAATTCAGGTGCGACGCCAGCGTGTTCCCTGCGCGCCGTCTTCGATCAGCACGCCCTGCTCGGCGAGTTCGTTGCGAATGCGATCGGACTCGGCGAAGTTCTTCGCCTTGCGCGCCGCAGCGCGATCGGCGATGAGCTGCTCGATGCGCTCGGCCGACAGCTCCGAAGCCGACGTCGCCGCCGAGAACCAGTCCTGCGGCGATTGCCGGAGCAGGCCGAGCAGCGAGCCGGCGTCGAGCAGCTGCGCCTTGAGCCTGGCCTTGTCGTCGGCGCTCTCGGCCTTGTTGGCCGCACGCACGAGCTCGAACAGCTCGGCCAGCGCCATCGGCGTGTTGAGATCGTCTTCGAGCGCTTCGATGAAGCCCTGCGGCGCGGTCACGCCGGCGGCAGGCTCGACGTCGCCGAGATCGCGCAGCGCACCATAGAGACGGTCGAGCTTCTTGCGCGCATCGGCGGCGACGTCGTCGGTCCAGTCGAGCGGCTGGCGGTAGTGGCCGGTCAGCAGCACGAGGCGAATGACCTCCCCCGGCAACGTTTCGAGCAGCTGGCGCACGAGCAGCACGTTGCCGAGCGACTTGCTCATCTTCTCGTGATTCACGTTCACGAAGCCGTTGTGCAGCCAGAAGCGCGCGTAGACCGCCCCGCCGTGCGCGCAGGTGCTCTGCGCGATCTCGTTCTCGTGATGCGGGAAGATCAGGTCGTGGCCGCCGCCGTGGATGTCGATGGTCTGGCCGAGCACCGCTTCGGACATCGCCGAGCATTCGATATGCCAGCCCGGACGGCCGCGACCCCAGGGCGAGTCCCAGCCCGGCTGGTCGGCCGACGAGGGCTTCCAGAGCACGAAGTCGCCCGCGTGCTTCTTGTAGGGCGCCACTTCGACGCGGGCGCCGGCCATCAGCGACTGCTCGTCGCGCTTGGACAGCGCGCCGTAGTCCGGAAAGCTCAGCGTATGGAACAGCACGTGGCCTTCGGCGGCGTAGGCGTGGTTCGACGCGATCAGGCGCTCGATCATCGAAATGATCTGCGGCAGATGCTCGGTCACGCGCGGCTCGTAGGTGGTCGGCTCGACGCCGAGCGAAGCCAGGTCCTCGTGGTAAGCCGCCGCATAGCGATCGGTGATGACGCGGATATCGACGCCCTCCTTGACTGCGGCGGCGTTGATCTTGTCGTCGATGTCGGTGATGTTGCGCGCGTAGTCGACGCGCCCGAAGCGTCGGCGCAGCACGCGCGCGAGCGTGTCGAATACGACCGGCGGACGGTAATTGCCGATGTGCGCATACGAGTAGACGGTGGGGCCGCAGACGTACATCGTGACCCGGTCCGGATTCTGGGGGGTGAAGATTTCCTTCTGTCCGGTCAAGGTGTTGTGTAGTTGCATGGGGGCAGCGCCGTGAAACGTCGTGGGTGGGTTGCCGGAACGGCGGGCGGGATCAAAAAGCCCGGTAACCGACAGCGGTGGTGATTAGATTGCGCGGGTTCAGCAGTTGGGATATACAGTGTCCCATAAGAAGTTTGGATGCAGTCCAGAGGCAAGGCGCACGACGCCGGGCCCTAGGAGTAGGAGGAGACCATGAACCAGATGCTCAAACGCCGTTGCTGCAACTCTTTTGCTCTCGCGCTGGTCTGGAGCTTGATGGTGGTCTATACGGCCATCGACTACGTCCAGAGCGTCGGCACCGATGCGCCGGAAACCGCGCATACCGTCGCATCGATCAACTCGTTCTACCCCTAGCAGTCTCTGGCCGGTCCCGGACTGGCCGCTACCGCTGCCTCAGGCCGGGATGCCGACCTGACTCCCGATTCTCCCGAAGCGGCGGCCGACCATGTCGGCCGCCGCTTCGTCGTGCTCAGCCGGTCACCGCGCCGGTGTCCGCCCCGCTGACCAGGCGCGCGAACTTGCCGAGCACGCCGGTGGTGTAGCGCGGGGCCGGCCGCACCCAGGCGGCGCGGCGGCGGGCCAGCTCTTCGTCCGAAACGTTGATCTGGATCAGCTGCTTATGCGCGTCGATGGTGATCGAGTCGCCCTCCTCGACGAGCGCGATCGGGCCGCCCGCGAACGCTTCGGGCGCCACGTGGCCGACCACCATGCCCCAGGTTCCGCCCGAGAAGCGGCCGTCGGTGATGAAGCCGGTGCTCTCGCCGAGGCCCTGGCCGATGATCGCGCCGGTCGGGGCGAGCATCTCGGGCATGCCGGGGCCGCCCTGCGGGCCGATATAGCGGATCACGATGATGTCGCCGGCGACGATCTTCTTGCCCATGATCGCTTCCATCGCCTCGGCCTCGGAATTGAACACGCGCGCCGGGCCGGTGATGCTCGGATTCTTGAGGCCGGTGATCTTGGCGACCGAGCCGTTCGGGGCGAGGTTGCCCTTGAGAATGGCGAGGTGGCCCTGGGCGTAGAGCGGCTTGTCGAACGGACGGATCACGTCCTGGTCGGCGCGCGGCGCGTCCGGCACGCCGGCGAGTTCCTCGGCCATGGTCTTGCCGGTGATCGTCAGGCAATCGCCGTGCAGCAGGCCGTTGACGAGCAGCATCTTGAGCACCTGCGGCACGCCGCCGGCGCGGTGGAAGTCGACCGCCACATACTGCCCCGAAGGCTTCAGGTTGCAGAGCACCGGCACCTTGCGCCGCACGCGCTCGAAATCGTCGAGCGTCCACTCCACGCCGGCCGCATGCGCAATGGCAAGGAAGTGCAACGTGGCATTGGTCGAGCCGCCGGTCGCCATCACCAGGGCGATGGCGTTCTCGATGCTCTGGCGCGTGATGATGTCGCGCGGCTTGATGTTGTTGCGGATCGCGTTGACGAGCACCTTGGCCGACTGGGCGACGCTGTCGGCCTTCTCGGGGTCCGGGTTGGCCATCTGCGAGCTGCCGAGCAGGCTCATGCCGAGCGCCTCGAAGGCGCTCGACATGGTGTTGGCCGTGTACATACCGCCGCAGGCGCCGAAGCTCGGGCAGGCGTTCTTTTCGATGCCGACGAAGTCCTCTTCGGACATCTTGCCGGCCGCGAACGAGCCGACGGCCTCGAACGACGACACGATGGTCAGATCCTGGCCCTTCCACTTGCCGGGCTTGATGGTGCCGCCATAGCAGAACAGGCCCGGCACGTTCATGCGCGCAAGCGCGATCATCACGCCCGGCATGTTCTTGTCGCAGCCGCCGATGGCGAGCACGCCGTCGAGGAACTGGCTCTGGGTGGCGGTTTCGATCGAATCGGCGATGACTTCGCGCGAGACCAGCGAGAACTTCATGCCCTCGGTGCCCATCGAGATGCCGTCGGTGACGGTCGGGAAGCCGAAGCTCTGCGGCATCGCGCCCGCCGCCTTGAGCGCCTCGCCGGCGCGATGCGCGAGCGGGTCGAGACCGGCGTTGCAGGGGTTCATCGTCGAATGGCCGTTGGCGACGCCGACGATGGGCTTCTCCCAGTCTCCATCCTTGAAACCGACCGCGCGCAGCATGGCGCGATTGGGGCTGCGGGCGACGCCCGCCGTGATGGTCTGGGAGCGTTTGTTGAGCGGCTCGGTCATGGAGCGATCCTGGCTGGCGCGGTGAGGCTGGGAAAGGGCAAAAAAAGGCGCCGGATGATACACCAGCCTTCTACTCCCTCTCCCTCCGGGAGAGGGATCCGCCGCCGTAGCCGAACTTGGCTGATCCTGCGAGTCCCTCATCCGCCCTGTGGGCACCTTCTCCCGGAGGGAGAAGGATCAAGATCGACCGCTCAATGCGCCAGATGCAGCCCGCACTCGCGGTGCTCGTCGACCTTGGTCGGGTCGAAGTAGTCGAAGTTGTTCGGCAGGTCGTGAGCCTTCAGGTACTCGTGCAGCTGCTTGGCGGTCCAGCCGAGCAGCGGGGCCACCTTGACGATGCCGTCCGGGTTCAGCGACACCGGCTCCATGCGCGCCCTCTCGGCGGTTTCCTCGGCACGGATGCCGGTCAGCCAGACCTTGGGCGACAGCGCCGTCAGCGCGCGCTCGAAGGGCTCGATCTTCACTTCGCGCGAAAACGCCTCGTGGCGCGGATCGTCGATGCCGGGCACCGGGCCCTCGACCGCCTCGCGATGCGCCCGCGAGCGCCACGGATGGACGATCTGCAGGTTCAGCGCGAGCTTGCGCGAGATCTCCTCGACGTAGCGATAGGTCTCCGGCGTGTTGTAGCCGGTGTCCATCCACAGCACCGGCACGTCCGGCCTGGCCTGCGTCACCAGGTGCAGCAACACGCCCGAGAACGGCCCGAAGCTCGTCGTCACCACCGCGTTCGGATCGAGGGCCAGGGCCCATTCGACCAGCGCCTGAGGCTGCCCTCCGAGGCGGCGGTTGATGTCTTCGATCGTTGCGGCGTCCATCGTGTCGATTCCCTGTGGTTCGAGTGAGTCGCTCAGCGCGGATGAGCGGGCGAACCTGCCGCCTGAATCAGAAGCGGCAGGGTCAGGCCATAATGGGGACGATGCATCGCGGCACAAGTTTCGATCGCTCCAGAAACTGCCTGACCCACACCAACAAGATCCGCGCCGAGCCGACCTTCCCCGCCTGATGCGCCACTGGCTACTTCCCTTTTCGATCATGGCCGCGCTGCTGACCCTGGTTTGGTCGCTCGCCGGCTGGCGTCAGCAGACCCAGGCCTTGGCCGAGCGCAGCGTCACCGACGACGCGGTGGCCGCCGAAGCCGAGCAATACCTCGCGGCCACGCTCGCCAACGCGATCGCCGACCTGCGCTTCCTGGCCACCAGCAACGAGGTGCGCGAGCTGCTCGCCAGCCCGCATGAGCCGCAGTTCGCCACGTCCGCGGCCGAATTCACCGCGATGCTGAGACAGAAGCCGCTCTACCGCCGGCTGCACATCTTCGACGCCCAGGGCATGGAACTGCTGCAGCTCGAGCGCCGCGGCCGAAGCATCGATCGCAGGGAGCAGTCACAGCTCGAATCCAAGGCCGGGCGCGATTTCTTCGACGAAGCGCAGAAACTCGAGGCCGGCTCGGTGTTCGTATCGCGCTTCGACCTCGACATGCAGGGCAACCAGATCGTGCAGCCACCGCAGCCGATGCTGCGGCTGTCGACTCCGCTGCGGCTCGAAGGCCGCGCCGCGATGGTCATCGCGCTCAACCTCGACGGGAATCAGCTGATCGAATCGCTGCACCGCATCCTCGACAAACGCGGACGCCAGGGGACGATCGTCGACGACCAGGGCTACTGGCTTTATCACCCGAACCCGGTGATGCGCTGGGGCGCCCAGCTCGGCACCGAGGAAAGCCTCGCGCGCCGCGACCCCGAATTCTGGCAGCGCATGCAGGCCTCCGCCGGCAACGGTGGCGCGCGCCGCGATACCTACTTCCGTCCGCTGCTGCCGCTGCGTTCGATCGCCAACTTGCGCGGAGCGCTCGTCGACCTCGGCTGGTGGATCACGCTCGATCACCACGACGAGTCCACGACCTGGCATCACATTCTGCTGACGCCGCCATTCTGGGCCTCGCAGATCCTGCTGCTGTTCGCGACGATCTTCGTGCTGCGTGTCCAGCGCCAGGCGACCAGACGCCGGCAGCAGGTCGAGAACGAGAAAGCCACCCTCGCCCGCGCCGAGCGCGAACTGCGCGAGGTTCGCGGGCAGGTCTACGAGCTGAGCCTGCGCATGCAGTCGGCCAAGGATCTCGAAAGCTTCACCGAGCTCACGCTGTCCGAACTCGCGCCCATGCTCGGCGCGGCGCTCGGCGCCTTCTACTGCATCGAGGACGGCTGGCTGCAGCCGATCGGCAGCTACGGGCTCGCCCGGGAACTCATGTTGCGCCAGTTCCGCCTCGGTGACAGCCTGCTCGGCGAAGCCCTGCGCCAGCATCGCGGCATCGAGCTCACCGAGCTGCCGCCGAATTACCTGATGGTGCGCACGGGCACCGGCCGCTCGGCTCCGCCGCATCTGCTCATCCTGCCGCTGTGGGTCAAGGACGAGAATCTCGGCGTCATCGAGTTCGCACTGAACACACAGCCGAGCGAACAGCAGCGGCTCATGCTGCGCCAGGCCCTGCCGCTCATTTCGCTGCATCTGGCGAACTATCTGCACCGCCGCAAAGTCGGTTCGACATGACGCATCCCAAACGTGCACTGGTCCTGGCGCTCGCCATCGCGGTGGTCGCCGCTTTCTTCGCGCTCGATCTGCATCACGCGCTGAGCTTCGAGACGATCAAGGCGCGGCAGGCCGAGTTCGTCGCCTTTCGCGAACAGCATCCGGTCTGGACCGTGCTCGGCTTCCTGCTCGCCTATGCGCTGAGCGGAACCTTGCCGCTGCCGGGCGCGGTGATCATCACCGCGCTCACGGGCGCGCTTTTCGGAACCGTCGGCGGCTTCCTGGTGGCCTCGGCGACCGGCGCGATCGGTGCGACCTTCGGCTTCGCGCTGTCGCGCCACCTGCTGCGCGGCTGGTTTTCGAGGCGCTACGCGACGCAGGTGCGCCGCATCGACGAAGGCCTGGCGCGCGACGGCACGCTGTATCTGTTCACGCTGCGTTTGCTACCGGTACTGCCATTCTTCCTGATCAATCTCTCGTTCGGAGTCTCGGCAATGCGGATGCGCAGCTTCTGGCTCATCAGCCAGCTCGGCATGGCGCCCGGTGCCTTCGTGTTCGCCAACGCAGGCAGCCAGCTTTCGCAGCTCGACAGCCTGCACGGCGTCCTGTCTCCGCCCCTGCTCGGCAGCTTCGCGCTGCTCGCGCTGTTTCCGTGGATCGCCCGCGCCCTCGTGCGCCTGGTCCGCCGCCATCGGAGCACCTCATGAGCTTGTCGCTACGCCGTTTCGTCTTCGCCGCCGTGTGCTCGATCCACCTGCCCACCTGGGCCGCGGGTGGATCGGCAGTCCTGCAGACCCACGATCCGGATGGCAACGAGATCGTCGTGCAGCTGGAGTTCGCCGATCCGCAGCATCTGCGGCTGTCGAGCCAGGCCTACCCGCAGGCCTATCTGCTGATGCTCGGCCAGAACAGCTACAACGTCATGCAGTTCGGCAACTTCCCGCTCGTGATCGACACCGACGACATGATCGCGCAGATGGGCCAGGGCCAGATGCCGCCCACGCCCGCGCCGACCGACGACATTCGCGAGCTGATCGCGCTGACACCGACCGGCGAGAAGGAGACCGTCGCCGGCATCGCGGGCGAGCGCTACAGGCTGCGCTACGTCGACGGCGCCCAGCAGCAGCGCGAAGAAATCGTCGTCGCCTCGCGCGATACGCTGCTGCACGGCCTGAGCCTGTCGCTCTACCAGCTCGGCACGCGCATGGCGAAATCGGCCGGCATCCAGCCGCCGGCCGGCAGCGAGCGCCTGGCCCGCGAACTCGACGGCAAGGGGCTCGGCCTGCTGCGCTTCGGCGACCGTCTGCGCGTGCTCAAGGTCGATCGCACCGCGCCCGCGGCGGCCCGCTTCGAGCTGCCCGCGCCTCCGGGCGAAGGCAGCCTGCCGAGCCTGCCGGGCTTCGAGCTGGAGTAGGAAGCCGCGGCGATCCTCAGGGCTCGCCGTGTCACAAAAGCGCCACGCCATTGTCATCTTCGGGTTGCAGCCGTTGCGGATACTGCGCACGACCACCATCAGGAGAAGGGCGATGGCCAAGGACCAGAATCGCGCTCGCCGCTACCGCACGCTGTGGATTTCGGACGTTCACCTCGGCACGCCCGGCTGCAAGGCCGAACACCTGGTCGAGTTCCTCAAGCACAACGATTGCGACACGCTGTATCTGGTCGGCGACATCGTCGACGGCTGGAAGCTCAAGAACGGCTGGTTCTGGCCGCAGGAACACACCAACGTCATCCGCAAGGTGCTCACCAAGGCCAAGCGCGGCACCCAGGTGATCTACGTCACCGGCAACCACGACGAGTTCCTGCGCAAGTTCGTCGACTACCGCATCGAGATCGGCAACATCCGCGTCGTCAACGAGCACATCCACCGCACCGCCGACGGTCGCGAGCTGCTCGTCACGCATGGCGACCTGTTCGACGTGATCACGCGCTATCACCGCTGGATCGCGCTCGCGGGCGACTTCGCCTACGAGGCGACGATGCGCACCAACTACTGGTTCAACCGCGGCCGCGCGCTGCTCGGCATGCGCTATTGGTCGCTGTCGGCCTTCGCCAAGAAGAGTGTCAAGAACGCGGTGGCGATCATCTCGGAGTACGAAGACAGCGTCGCGCGCGAATGCAAGCGTCGCGGCCTGGACGGCGTGATCTGCGGGCACATCCACCACGCCGAGATTCGTGAGCTGCACGGCGTGACGTACCACAACTGCGGCGACTGGGTGGAGTCGTGCACCGCGCTCGGCGAAACGCCGGACGGCCGCATCGAGATCATCCGCTGGGTCGAGCTCGATCACTTGAACCAGAGTCCGGCCCAGGCCAGCCCGCGCGTCACGCCGATCAACAAAGCCAGGAAGACCAAGCCCATCGAGCCGCGCCGGGCCGCGGGTTGAACCGAAACCGGCGAGCCAAAATCCGACAGATCGCCCCTTCAATACGGAAACCGCTGCGGGACAAAGTCCCCTTAAGCTGAACGCAAGGCGAATCCACCTAGGGTCGCCCTCTCAGCGCCCGGCATCCGGTCGGGGCACCCTCAAGGACTCGACTCATGGCGTTGCGCCTCGAAGCCGCACGGACGCGGCTGCTGCTCTCTTGCACCTTGCTGATCGGCGCCTGCTCAAACGGCGCCAGCTACGACCATACCCCCGACGCCCCGGCTGAGGTGTTCGCCAACCCCGCGCTCTCCGCGGCCGATGTCGGCTGGAGCGCGGTCGAAGGCGCCGCCCGCTATCGCATCACCGCCCGCGCGGACGGCCAGTCCGACGTGCGAAGCGAGCAACCCGCCACCGCGACCGGCGTCCGCCTGAGCGGGCTGGCTGCCGACACCGATTACCGGATCACCGTCGTGACGATCGACGGGGACGGCGAAGCCTCGCCCGAATCGGCCGAGGCCGTCGTGCATGTTCCGCGGCTCCTCAACACCGTGCAGGAGACCACCCGGTTCAATTCGGCGGCCGCGTATTCGGAGTCGCACGATGGCGAGGCCGTGCTGGTGCTGCGCGACGGGCAAGTGGTGTTCCAGCGCTACGCGAACCGTTTCAATCGCACCGATGCGCACGTGCTCGCGAGCGGCACCAAGAGCTTCTCGTGCGCCTTCATGCTGGCGGCCGAGCAGGATGGCTTCGTGCGCCGCAACCAGCGCGTCGCCGACCGGCTCACCGAATGGCAGGGCGACCCCAACAAATCGCGCATCACCGTGCTCGATCTGCTGAGCCTGCAAAGCGGGCTGTCGACCAACCCGGACTACAACCCGGCGCAGGTCTCGAACCTCGATACCTATGCGCTCGCGCTCGAAGATCCGGCCAACTATGCGCCAGGCCAGGCCTTCATCTACGACCCGCTCGCGTTCCAGGCGTTTGCGCTGATGTTCGAGCGCGCGAGCAACAACACCGATCCGATCGCCTACCTGCAGGACAAGGTGTTCGAGCCGATTGGCCTCGCCGGCGACACCTGGCAGCGCGATGCACAAGGGCATCCGCAGATGGCCGGCGGCGCGACGATGACGGCCGGCGCCTGGGCTCTCTATGGCCAGCTGATGCTGCAGAACGGCAGCTGGGAAACCCGCCGCGTACTACCGGCAAGCGGCGTGCGCGATTGCCTGACGTACCAGAACCCCGCCTACCTCGGCTACGGCATCACCTGGTGGCTCAACCGTCCGGTCGACGGAACCTATGACCCGAACATCGACAAGATCCCGGTCGATGGCATCGCCGGCAGCTCGGGCAAGATCGCCCCACGTGCGCCCGACGACATGGTGATGGCGGCGGGCGTCGGCCATCAGCGGCTGTATCTGCTGCCGACTCAGCGACTCGTCGTCGTGCGATTCGCGCCGCTCGACACCGAGTTCGACGAGTGGTCGGATGATGAGTTTTTGGGGCGGTTGCTGGGGAGTTGAAGAAGCTCGCATCTAGCGAGGGAAGTTAGTGCGGCGCTCAAGACGAGGACGGGACGTCGGCTTGAGCGTCGTCTTGGCCTTGGCGTAAGACGAAAGCCTGCTGCTTCTCATACCTACACCGCTCACCACTACAACAAATTCAGCTAGCAAGTACTCGATAAATCGGAACCGCGGCGTGCTTAGCTGCAACACATTGCAGCGGGATTTTGAGCGATACCTTATAAAGCTCGTATACGCATGGCTTCTTAAGCCGGCGCCAACATAAGCCTCGCCGGGTGCAGCCTGTTAGACCGCACCGCGCTACACCTTTCCGTGAGCAGCCAGGGTTTCGGCAAAGCCCTTGATGAAGGGTACGTCCGTCATTTGCATCACCAAAATCCGAAGCTCGCCCGCCGGATCCAACGACAACGTGGCGAAACCGCGCTTGGGATGGCGATGACTCGCAACGAGAAACACCCAGATGAGACCGCCAAAGGTGAAGCGGTAGCCCGCGATACCTTCGCTTCTGATCGGCACCGGCTGGATCATGAGGTCCTTCTGAACCTTGTCATCGTGGACAATCGCCGCGACGAGGCAGGGGAATCGATCGGGACCACTTACGTCCTCGGCCAGGATCATAGACCTAAGAACAGACTCATGGGGTCCGAGGTTCACTTGGCAGAAGAAATCCAGCGAGCTTATGCCTGCTCTCCAAAGAATAGAGAGCTGGAACAACCTGAACTCCTTGTAATTGACGCCGCGGACATGGGCAATGTTGCCGCGCCGCTCATGCTCTAGCTCGATGCCACCATTGAGAACGATGCTAACGTACCTCTCGTACCGTCCGAGTTGCTGTTCGCAGGCACTGCATAGCAGCGGCTCGCGCAACCCCTTCTGGAGCAGTGAACTGCGCACCGAAGGATCTCGATGCAGTACGTGAAACCGATGCTTCTCGTCGTACATTGACTCGTACATGAACTCGGGGATGACATGCGAGTTCCGAAGGTCGCTTTCCCTCAGGCACAGCCGACACTTAGTCATTGCGGTCTAAACGCCCGCGATCAGCCGCAGCTCTGCCGTTCAGCGCGACTTGGCAGGGATGAACGGGACTTACCGGCGGTAGAGACGTCGGCTGCATCAGCTGGTTGGGCGCGATCAAGGGACGTCGCCGTTTATGGCTGCATCTACCTCCGCCGCGACTTCAATGAGTCGGTCGACCATTATTAGCAATGACTGTATTGGGCGCGGGCGTGTCCGGATTTTTGTGTAAACGGCAGGTGGGTTAACGGATGGGCATCCGGTCTTCGAACTGGATGGTAAATCGGGTGAGCGCGGCCTTCCAATCACGAATCGGCATGGTCCAGCGCTGACTGATGTTGCGCAGGGCCAGGTAGAAGAGTTTGATCAGCGCCTCATCGCTGGGAAACGATCCACGGTTCTTGGTGATCTTGCGCAAACTCATGTTGACCGACTCGATGGCATTGGTCGTGTAGATCACCTTGCGGATCTCCGGCGGGTAGTCGAAGAACGGCGTGATACGCGACCAGCTCCGACGCCAGCTCTGACCGATCGGCGGATAGGCGTGATCCCACTTCTGCTCGAACGCAGCCAGGTTCTGCTCGGCCTCATCGACGGTCGCGCAGCTGTAGATTCTCTTGAGGTCATCAGCCACTTCGGCGCGCATTTTCCAGCTGACGTAGTTCAGGCTGTGCCGCACCAAGTGCACGATGCACAGCTGGACGGCCGTCTTGGGGTACACCGCCTCGATGGCCTCAGGAAATCCCTTCAGGCCATCGACGCAGGCAATGAAGATGTCGAGTACGCCGCGGTTGCGCAGTTCGGTGACGACCTGCAACCAGAACTTCGCACCTTCGGTCTGGGCGATCCACAGGCCCAGCACTTCCTTCTCGCCGGACAGGTTGATGCCGATGGCCAGATAGACCGCCTTGACCCGGACCGCGCCGGCGTCCCGGACTTTGACGTGGATGCAGTCCAGATAAACGATCGGGTACAGCGCATCCAGCGGCCGGGCCTGCCAGGCTTTCACCTCCTCGACGACCGCATCGGTCACCGACGAGATCAGCGCCGGGGAAACCTCCGCGCCGTACATCTCCTCAAGGTGCTGCTGGATCTCGCGCACGGTCATGCCTCGCGCATACAGCGACAGGATCTTGTCGTCGAAGCCGGACCAGGGGGAGTGGGGAATCGTTTTGGCTTGTTGCGATATGGGATGTGTTCCCTCACCCGGCGCTGCGCGCCACCCTTGTATGTTTATCCCCCCAACGAGCCCGACCACCCTCTGGATCTGAATCCGCGGGAGAGCATGGGCCGTTT
>NZ_JBYSYG010000001.1:0-955095 GCF_058783045.1 Hydrocarboniphaga sp. FW305-C-57
GCCAACTGGGTGTATCGCGCACCGGCTACTGCCAATGGCGAACGCGGCCGCCGAGTCCGCGCGCGCAGGCCAATGCGGCGCTGGATGCGCAGGTGGCTGCGCTTCACGCCCAGTACAAGTGCCGCTACGGCCGCCCACGGATTCTGCGGGAGCTGGGACAGCCGATCGGGCACGAGCGCGTACGCAAGAGCCTGCAGCGCCAGGGGCTGCGCCCGCTGTATCGGCGACCCTACCGGGTGACGACGGACTCGGATCATCGCAAGCCGGTAGCCCCGAATGTGCTCGATCGTCGCTTCGACGGCTGGCAGATCAATCAGGCGTGGGTCGGCGACATCACCTACATCGCTACGGCCGAGGGCTGGCTGTATCTGGCCTGCGTCATGGACTTGGCCAGCCGCCGTATCGTCGGCTGGTCGATGAGCGATCGCATCAAGGCCGATCTGGTTTGTCAGGCGCTCAAATCCGCGTATTGGCAGCGCAAGCCGGTGCCGGGACTGATC
This sequence comes from Hydrocarboniphaga sp. FW305-C-57, assembly GCF_058783045.1. NCBI lineage: Bacteria > Pseudomonadati > Pseudomonadota > Gammaproteobacteria > Nevskiales > Nevskiaceae > Hydrocarboniphaga > Hydrocarboniphaga sp. FW305-C-57. The sequence goes on from NZ_JBYSYG010000001.1 coordinate 501, forward strand.
ATGCACACGGACCGTGGCAGCCAATACGCTGGCGATCGGCACCGCGCGCTGATCAAGGATTTCCGCATGGTCCAGTCCATGAGTCGCAAGGGCAACTGCTGGGACAACGCACCGATGGAGAGCTTCTTCAAGACGCTCAAGGTCGAGCGCGTGCATCAGCTACGCTACGACACGCGGGCGCAGGCCCGGCTCGATATCGTCGATTGGGTCGAGGGCTTCTACAATCGGCAACGCATGCACTCGGCGATCAACTATCAGATTCCCGTGGCTGCAGAGTCAGGCCTCAAGGCCGCATAGGCTGCTGTACGTCGAAACGAGGCAAGGTCACAATGGAGTTGAGCCGGCTATTGAGGCATATGCCAGTCAAAGACCGGGAGCAGATCAGCGAGCGCGAAATTGACCAGATTACATCGCTAGTGTCTGATCCAGACCCAACAGTTAGTGGGTGCGCGGTTGATTCTTTGGGTTATGTCGGAAGACGTGCTGAGCGAGCCGCTCCTGCAGTCCGAGCATATTTGGCGCAAGTGCAAGCTGAGGAGAAGGCCATGATACTAAAGCCTTCGGTTTCAAAGACTATCCCAGCGTACCTGGCGCTTGAGAGCATCACAGGTGAGTCGCCGCCAACTGGTGTTATTCGATAATCTGAGAGCGGGCAGCGAGAGTTGGCAGAGGAAAACCGGCGGTTGAAGAAGATGTACGCTGAGGCGTAACTGGGCATCGTTGCTCAGGGGAGCCTTGGACAAAAAAATGGTGAGGCCATCTCAGCCGCCCCTAGCTGCTTCATGAATTTAGGGATAGAAGGGCTAACGCTAAGCGCTCGATAGGCCGTTCTTCGATTTCCGCGACTTTATTTAACGGTAATAGCCGCTGCAGCAGACGCTCAGCGCCCGACGACTTCCACTTTGACCGGATCGAGCTCCGCGCAGCGGCTGCTTCGATTTTGCGTGCCGAGCTTGGCATCGACGCAGCCCTGCAGCAGCGGCATCAGGATGGGACTCGGGTTGCGCAGGGGCTCGACCATCGGCAGGCCGCGCGCATCGTTCCAGAACGCGCGATGCGTGGAGAAGTTCTTGAAGTAGACCTTGATCAGGTCCGGGTAGTCGTAAATGCCGGTGAACGCTGTCGGTATCAACAAGCTGCGTGACCGCTTCTCGCGACTGTCCGGGTCGAAGCTGTAGGCCGCGATCCAATAACCTTCGCACTGCGCCTTCCTGCAGGCCGTGCTCGCGCCGTGATCGATGCGCAATTGATAGCGCAGCGTCGCGAGCTCACCGTTCTGCGCGACTTTCGCGACCCGATAAAGAATGGGCTGCTCGGGGCTAAAGCGCGTCCATTCGCCGAAGCGCAGCAGCGTCGCCGCCGGTGTCGCCGCTGCTGCGGTGAGCGCTGTGGGCGGTGTGACGCTCGCAGGCGTCGTGACCGGCGCTGCGGGCTTGGACGCAATGACGGGAGCGACGACCGCTGCGGGCCTGGGGGGTGCGGCAGGCGTGATCACCGGAGCCGGCAGTGCCGCGACCGCGGCCGGTGCGACCGCTGCGGGCACCGGCGCCGAGATCGGGATCGGAATCGCGATCGGCAGTGCGACGGCCGCGGCGATTTCAGGGCCCACGACCGGCAGCGCCTTGATCGTGAGCTGGTTCAAGAAGCGCCGAATGCGCTCGTCCATCGACCAGGCTTCGCTGCCGTCCGCAAACGTGTACTGCAGCAGATCCTGCTGATGCTGCCTGAGCGAGCCGACGGTGCGCGTCTGCGCGCCCTTGCATGAGAGCTGCGACACTGCGAACTTGGTGGCGCGTGGATCCTCGAACGAACCGATCAGCGCGCCGCGATTGAAGACGCGCGCCTTCAGCGGCACCGTGCGATTCGCCGCGCGCGCGAGCGTGTAGGCGATGCGAATGTCGTCGCCGCAAGCCATGAACTGATAGCGGATCTCGGCGCTGTCGAGCGGTGGCCCGATCACCACGTTCGCGGTCTTGCCGATCGACGCGCCGATCTCCTGCGAACGCTGCGGACCGTATTTTCGCGGGCGCGGTTTTTCCGCGGCGCCTGCGGGCGCTTTGGAGCTGACCACTTCGGTGACCTTGCAGCCGGTCGGCGTCGCCGATGCGCAGGATTTCTGCTGACCGCGACGGTCGTAGGTCGTCATCGGACCGGACAGATCGCCGTTGGCGTCGAGCGTGCCGACGAGCTTGGCATCATGGCTCCAGAACACCACGGGCCCGGCGCGGCACTCGCCCTCGGGGCCGAGCACGCAGTCCTTGATTTCGCCACCCGAAAAAATCCAGCGGCCGCTGCCGACCCACTTCATGTCGTAGCCCTGCGTGCGCAAAACGCCGTGCAGGGTTTCCTTCGACGGCAGGCGCATCACCGCTTCGCCATTGCAGGCGCCCGTCGCATCGACCACGCATTCGAGCTTGCGGCCGTCGGGATGAATCGTGACCGAGATGCCTTCGTATTCGTCGATGCCCGACTGGATGCGCAGCGATTCGATCTTGCGTTTGCCGTCCGGAAAGAAGGTGGTGAGCTGGCCTTCGCAGCGCCCGCTCGGCGCATAGCTGCAGACGCTGCGCAGGCCGGAGTTTTCGGTGCGCGTGAGCGTGCCGAGCCAGACCACTTCCTGCGGGGCGATCAGCGCGCGCAGTCCGCTCAGGCGTTCGCCGCCTTCGCTCAGTGTGGCAGGGCCCAGGCAATCACCGCTCGGCAAGCGCTTGCTGCAGCTCCAGTCCGCGGCCGCGCCTGCCGCATGCAGCAGCAACGCCAACGGCAGCAGCGCTCGAACGAGCCCGCGGACAGTCATCCGACGATGAGTCACGATCTTTTCTTTCCCCGTGAAAAAGACGCTTTCCGAAGATTCGTTTTTGGGACGTTCTCCCCTTCACTAGCATAGCGCCAGTTTGCCGAGACCCCGGTTCGTATCCAGCGTGCGCGGCGAGCCGCCCAGTGGTCATGTGCGCTGCGTCCTTGCGAGCGCTCGTCTGCGGCAGGCAGACTCGCTACGCGGTTTGGGTGACTCAGGCGGTCGTCATGCGAAGGGGAAGCGTGATGCTCGTGTGGCCGCGCATATCGGTGGCTTTTTTCGAACGGGGGTTTTCAGATGATTCGTGAATTCATGCGGGCCTGCGCCGTGGTCGCGCTGGCCTTCGCCGGCTGCGCCCAGGCGCAGGAACAGACGCAGCAGTCCGATCCCGCCGCGACGGCCTGGCGGGCCGCCAACGAGGCCATGCAGCGCGGGCCGAGCGACGTGCCGCTCAAGAGCGAGGCCACGCTGCATCTGCCCGAGGGCTTCGGCTTCGTTCCGCGCGAGCAGTCCATCGCGGTCATGAACGTGATGGGCAACCAGACCGGCGACGACTTCATCGGCCTGGTGTTTCCGATCGCGGACGAGGAGCAGCACTGGTTCGCCACGCTCGACTACACCGGCGACGGGTACATCGAAGACGAGGAAGCCAAGAACTGGAATGCGGACGAGCTGCTCGACAATCTCAGGAAAGGCACCGAGCACGGCAATGAATTCCGCCAGCAGCACGGTGCGCAGCCGATCGAGGTGACCGGCTGGGTGGAATCGCCCGCCTACGACGCGGCGACGCATCGACTCGTGTGGTCGGTCGGCATCAAGGACAAGGGTGCCGCGGCGAGTGCCGACGACGGCGTCAACTACAACACCTATGTGCTCGGACGCGAAGGCTACATCTCGCTGAACTTCATCACCTCCAAGGCGGCGATCGAAGCCGAGAAGCCGATCGCGCGCCAGCTGCTCGCCGCGGTGGAGTTCAACCAGGGTCGCAGCTACGCGGATTTCTCGGCTTCGACCGACAAGATCGCGGCTTACGGCATCGGCGCGCTCGTCGGTGGCGCGCTGCTCAAGAAAGCCGGCCTGTTCGCGGTGGCGGCGGCTTTCTTCGCCAAATTCTTCAAGCTGATTCTGGTCGGCCTCGCGGCGATCGGCATGCCGATCTATCGCAAGTTCTTCAAGAAGAATTCGCCCTGAGTTTTCAGCGAGTGCGAACGTGATCAAAGGCCTGTTGCTGCTGCTCACCGCGGGCAAGTTCGGCAAGCTGTTGCTGAGCAGCGGCAGCATGCTGCTGTCGGTCGCCGTCTATGGCTGGATGTTCGGCTGGCCGTACGCGGTCGGCATCGTCGCGCTGCTGTTCGCGCACGAGATGGGGCACTACCTCGCCGCGCGCAGCAAGGGGCTCGAAGTCGGCCTGCCGACGTTCATTCCGTTCGTCGGCGCCTGGGTGGCGCTCAAGCAGATGCCGCGCGATGCCGAGACCGAGGCCTACATCGGCCTCGCCGGCCCGCTGATCGGTTCGCTCGCCGCACTCGGTGTCTACTGGATCGCGCGCGACCAGCATGCGCCGTGGCTCTACGCGGTCGCCTACGCGGGCTTCATGCTCAATCTGTTCAACCTGATTCCGCTGTCGCCGTTCGATGGCGGACGCATCACCGCTGTGCTGTCCCCACGCATCTGGCTGCTCGGCGTGCCGATGCTGATCGCGCTGTTCTTTCATCGACCGTCGCCGCTGCTGATCCTGATGGCCGTGCTCGCCGCGCCGCAGGTCATGAAGGCGCTGCGTCACGATTCGACCACCGAGGAGGCGAAGTCCTATTACGGCAGCGCGAGCGCCGAGACGCGCTTTACCTACGCGGTGCTGTATCTCGGGCTCGCGGCGTTTCTCGCGCTCATGTGCGACCAGCTGCATCGCTCGCTGCCGCGCGCGAGCTTCTGAAGCGCTGCGGGTACACTGGATCATCGTCGCCGACTTCGTGCGACTCATTGAACTCCGGAAAACCCCATGACGTCCCGCCTGCACATCAGCGACCGCTTCGACAGCGGCGCCATCGAAGTTCTCTCGCTCGACGATCCGGCCGATATCCGGCTGCGCATACGCCCCGATACGCAGGCCGAGTTCGCGCAGTGGTTCCATTTTCGCCTGAGCGGCGCGCGCGGCCTGGTCTGCAATTTCACATTCGAGAACGCCGGCGAATGCGCGTACCCGGATGGCTGGCGCCACTACAGCGTCGCGGTCAGCGACGACGGCGAACGCTGGTATCGCGTGCCGGCGAGCTATGACGGCAAGCAGCTGCGTTTTTCGCTGACGCCGAAAGTCGATGCGGTCACCATCGCCTACTTCGAGCCTTATTCGGAATCGCGTCATCAGGCCTTCATGGCGCAGGTGCAGACGCATGCGTCGGTAAGGCTCAGCGAAGTTGGCCGCTCGGTGCAGGGCCGTCCGCTCGATCTGCTGACCATCGGCACGCCCGGCGAGGGCAAGCGCAAGCTCTGGATCATCGCGCGCCAGCATCCGGGCGAAACCATGGCCGAATGGCTCGTCGAAGGCCTGCTCAAGCGCCTGCTGAACCTCGGCGATCACGCGGGCGATCCGCTCGGCAACAAGCTATTGCAGCATGCGGTGTTCTACGTCGTGCCGAACATGAATCCGGACGGCGCGGCGCTCGGCAACCTGCGCACGAATGCGGTCGGCGCGAACCTCAATCGCGAATGGATGGAGCCGAGCGCCGGGCGCAGCCCCGAAGTGCTCGCGGTGCGTGAGGCGATCGCGGCGACCGGCTGCGATTTCTTTCTCGACGTGCACGGCGACGAAGCGCTGCCATACGTCTTCGTCGACGGCTGCGGCGGCCTGCCGACCTTCGACGACGCGCAGGCCGCGGAGCAGAAAGCGTTCCTGCAGCGCTTCCTGCGCGCGAGCCCGGATTTCCAGACCCAGCACGGTTACCTGAGCAATCACTTCCGCGAAGAAGTGCTCAAGCTCGCGACCAAGTACATCGGCTATCACTACCGCTGCCTCGCGCTGACGCTCGAGCTGCCGTTCAAGGACAACGCCAACGATCCGCGCCCCGAAACGGGCTGGAACGGAGCGCGCAGCGCAGCGCTCGGAGCCGCCCTGATCAGTGCCCTGTACTGGCACGTGGTGCCTGGCGCCGACGTCTAGTCGGCTCCGGTGTCGATCACGAAAAAGCCCGCTCGCAGCGGGCTCTTTCGGAGGTGTATCGATCGATGCCGATCAATAATGCGCGACCAGCGGCTCGGCGTTGTCCCACAGCCGCAGCCATTCGTTCTTGTATTCCTGCGCGAGCGGCGCGTGGTTGCGGATGTAGAGCACGTTCTCGGCGTTGCGATCGGCCGCGGCCTGCGTGTAGTTGAAGCTGCCGGTCTGAATCGACACGCCGTCGATGACCATGAACTTGTCGTGCATGACCGCGTAGACCGTGCTCACGCGCACCGGAATGCCGGCGTTGGCGAGCGACTGCGGGCCGTTGTACTGGATGCTGCGGCTCGACTGATCCGCCACCACGCGCACGTCGATGCCGCGCTTGCGCGCCTCGACGAGCGCCTTGGCGATCGAGCGCGAGGTGAAGCTGTACGCGGCCACGTCGATCGAACTGCGCGCATCGCGAATGCCTTCGAGCACGAGCGCCTCGGCGGTCAGATCGCCGATGCCCGGCGAGAACGCGACCGCCACGTCGGCGGCGAAGGAGCGTTGCCCGAAGGCGAGCAGGATCAGGAACAGCAGGGCGGTGACGGGAGCGCGGACGGGCGAGGGAGCGGTTTTCATGGCGATCTGTGAGACTGGACAGGAACGGGTTCTAACATTAATGTTAGACACTATTGTTAGTTCAGTCGCCGGAAGTCAAGCCCGGAGTCCTCATGGAAGCCCTTACCGAACGTCAGGCCCAGATTCTCGAATTCCTGCAGCGGCACATCGAAAGCCAGGGCCGCCCGCCGACCCAGGCCGAGCTCGCGCTCGCCTTCGGCTTCAAGGGGCGCACGGCCGCGCGTGATCAGCTGCTGCAGCTCGCCCGCAAGGGCTACATCGAGTTCAACGAAGGCACCGCGCGCGGCCTGCGCGTGCTGCGCAGCCCGCTGAGCGCGCTGCCCGCCAATCGCGTGCCGATCGTCGGGCGCATCGCCGCAGGCTCGCCGGTGCTGTCGGACGAGAACGTCGAGGATTTCCTGACCATCGACCCGGACATGTTCCGGCCGCGCGCCGATTACTTTCGGCGCGTGCAGGGCGAGTCGATGGTGAGCGCCAACATCTTCGATGGCGATCTCGTCGGTTTGCATGCCACTTACGAGGCCGCGCGCGGGCAGATCGTCGCCGTGCGCATCGAAGACCCGGCTACCGGCGAGCCCACGCTGACGCTCAAGCGCCTGCAGCGCGAGCGCGAGGTGGTGGTGCTGTACTCGGAGAATCCGGATCAGGACAGCTATCCGCCGATCCGTCTCGATCCGAGGGAGCAGTTGTTCCAGGTAGAAGGTCTGTTCGTCGGCTTGATTCGAGCGCGGACGCACTGACATTGAATCGTGGCGCGGGAAAGCGGCCGGGAAACCGGGCGTGAAACCATGCACGCGGCGCCGGCGCCTATTCCGAAGGCGCCGGCGCCCCGCTTTCCCGTCCTGCGATGTTGTTTTTGACCGGCCGAGCCGGACTCGGCGAGCCTGGCTTCAGCCGACCAGGTTGTCGAGGTCGACTCGCTCGCCGATGGGTTTTTTCCAGAGTGCGATGTTCTTGATCGGCGCCTTGAAGTAGGGACTCAGCTTGATGAGTCCGAGCAGGGCCTGGTTGGCGGCGGCGCCGACGGCGTCCATCGGGCGGTCGAAATCGAGGAACAGCACGACGCGGCGATCCGGCGTGTCGTTGTGGACTTCGTGCTCGTAGGTGTCGTCGAACAGCACGGCCTTGCCTTCGGTCCAGCTGTAGCGCTGGTCGTCGACGCGGATCCAGCAGCGTTCGCGGTCCTTCGGCACTTCGAGCGCGAGATGGCAGCGCACGAGGGCGCGCGTCGGGCCGCGGTGCGGCGGAATTTTGGTGCCGGGCGCGAGGATCGAGAACCAGGCGTTCTGCAGGCCGGGCAATGAATCGAGCACCGCCGCGGTATGCGGGCAGCGCTCGCGGTTGTAGTCGATGCGCTCGCCGAGCATCAGGAACGCGAAGGTCGTCCACTGGCGGCCTTTCGAAATGCGCGACTGGTCGGGCGAGAGGTCGTGGAAGGCCGGAATGTCGTCCGGGCGCTTGAGCACCTCGTCGAGCTCGCGGCGAATCTCGCGCCAGTTGGCTTCGAGCGTGGCGAGCTGCGGGAAGTCTTCGGCGAACAGGAAGGGGCTGACCGGAATCTTCGAGTGCTTGCCCTGGAAGGCCCAGAGCGAGCGCAGCAGGTTCTTGCCGCCGACATGCACGAGCTGGTGCAGCGGCGAGCGCTTGCGGGCTGTTGAGCCCGCGGCTTCTGTTTTCATGGAAGGAGTGTGGGGTGCTTGGGATGCGAAGCAGCGGGTCAGCCAGTCGATCAGCCCATCCAGCGGCGGATCAGACGCACTTCTTCAGATGCGCATCGAGCAGGCTGCGCGCCGCCGCGCCGGCGTTCACGGCCGGGCCGCCGTCGCACGGAAAGATCAGTCGCGATTGCACGCTGCCGCTCATCAGCAGCATGAGGCCGTCGCCGAGCACGTCGGGGTCGCGGGCCTGCATCTGGTGGGCGAGCGCGCGAAAGCGGGCGCGGATCTCGGTCTTGTGCTCGCGCACGACCATCAGCGCCGGATGGTCCTCTTCGCGGATTTCGACGGCTGCATTGGCCATCGGGCAACCGCGCATGTTGGTGTCGCAGGGGCTGGCGGCGAACAAGGCCTCGCACTGGGCGCGCGGGTTGCCCTCGTGGGCGGCCATGACGCTGTCCCACCAGAGCCAGAAGTCGCGTTCGGAATCGCGCAGATACTCGGCGACGAGCTCGTCCTTGGACGAGAAGCTTCGGTAGAAGCTCATCTTGTTGGTGCCGGCTTCGTTGGCGATCGCATCGACGCCGACGCTGCGGATGCCCTGTTTGTAGAACAGGTCGCAGGCGGTATCGAAGATGCGATCGCGCACGCAGGGCTTGCGCGTCGTTTCACGTGCGGTGTCGGTCGTGGTCACGTCGGCCATAGCCGTGTCGCTCTGTTTCATTTTTCTCCAACCCTCTTGACAGTGGGTGTTACCGGTCAGTAACGTATCACACATTGTTACTGACCGGTAACACCCATCTGCACATTCTCTGCTCATCCGACCGCTCGGTAAAGCGGCACCCGGATGAGGGACCTGGGAATTTTAGTGGAGCGGGCCGGGCGGGGCATCTCGAAGCTTGAACAAGAAGTTTGGATCGCTGTTCCAAGAAAAAGGGGTTGGTCATGAGTCACCGCATTTCCTTTCGCAACACCACCCGCCGCATCACCCGTCGCATCTGGGGCGGCGCTGCCGTCGCGGCTCCGCTGCTCTACCTCGCGCTGCTCACGGGCTGCGAGCGCGCCGAATCCCAGCCGGCTCCGCCGCCTCCGCCGTCCGTCACCGTCAGCAAAGCCCAGCAGGGTGACGTCACCGATTGGGCCGAATTTACCGGCCGCTTCGAGGCCGTCGACCACGTCGAACTGCGGCCGCGCGTGTCGGGCTACATCGAATCGGTGCGCTTCCACGAAGGCGCCGAGGTCAAGAAGGGCGACGTGCTGTTCGTGATCGATCCGCGCCCCTACAAGGCCGCGCTCGATCGCGCCGAAGGCGAACTGGCCCGCATCCGTGCGCAGGCCGCCTACGCCAGCAGCGAGTCGCAGCGCGCCGAGCGCCTGCTGAGCTCGAAGGCGATCAGCCAGGGTGAGCACGATTCCCGGGTCAGCCAGAGCAGCCAGTCGCAGGCCGACGTGCGTTCGGCCCAGGCCGCGGTCGACGCGGCTCGCCTGAACCTGGAATTCACGCGCGTGGTGTCGCCGATCGCCGGCCGCGTGTCGCGTGCGGTGGTCACCGAAGGCAACTACGTGAGTGCCGGCGGCAGCGTGCTGACGTCGGTGGTGTCGCTCGATCCGATCTACGTTTCGTTCGACGGCGACGAGCAGAGCTATCTGAACTTCCGTCCCAGGGTCGGCGGCGACAGTCCCAACAGCGCGGTTTTCGTCGGGCTCGCCAACGAAGAGGGGTATCCGCACACGGGCCAGCTCAACTTCCTCGACAACGCGCTGAACCCCGCCACCGGCACCATCCGCGTGCGCGCCCTGCTCGCGAATCCCGATCGCCAGTTCACGCCGGGCCTGTTCGCCCGCGTGCGCATTCCGGGCAGCGAGCGCTATTCGACGACGCTGGTCCCCGAAGCGGCCATCGCCACCGACCAGGATCGTCGCTACGTGCTCGTCGTCGACGACACCGGCACCGTCGAGTATCGCCCGGTGCAGCTCGGCAGCGTGCACGAAGGCAAGCGCGTGGTTCGCGATGGCCTCAAGCCCGGCGAACAGGTGGTCGTGAGCGGCCTGCAGCGTGCGCGCCCGGGCTCCAAGGTCACGCCGCAATCGGCCGATCAGCCGGCGCAGGCTTCGAACAACAACAGCCCGGCCAAATCTTGAACGTAGCGGCCTAGGGAGCAAGCCATGAGACTCACCCACTTCTTCATCGAGCGGCCGATTTTCGCCGGCGTGCTCTCGGTGCTGATCCTGCTCGCCGGCCTGGTTTCGGCCTTCGTGCTGCCGGTTTCGGAGTACCCGGAAGTCAGCCCGCCCACCGTCGTCGTCACCGCGCAGTATCCGGGCGCCAACCCGCAGGTCATCGCCGACACCGTGTCGTCGCCGCTAGAGCAGGAAATCATCGGCGTCGAGGGCATGATCTACATGAACTCGCAGGCGCAGCAGGACGGCACGCTGCAGATCACCGTGGTGTTCCGCCAGGGCACCGACATCGACACCGCGCAGGTGCAGGTGCAGAACCGCGTCGCCCAGGCGCTGCCGCGCTTGCCCGAGGAGGTCCGCAACTTCGGCGTCACCACGCGCAAGAGCTCGCCCGACCTCACGATGGTCGTGCATCTGTTCTCGCCCGATGGCCGCTACGATGGCCTCTACCTGCGCAACTACGCGGTGATCCAGGTGCGCGACGTGCTCGCGCGTCTGCCCGGCGCGGGCGACGTGCGTATCTTCGGCGCCGGCGACTACGCCATGCGCCTATGGCTCGATCCGCAGAAGATGGCCTCGCGCGACCTGACCACCGGTGACGTCATCGGCGCCGTGCGCGAGCAGAACGTGCAGGTCGCTGCCGGTAGCGTCGGCAGCGCGCCGATGCACTCCGATGTCGAGTTCCAGCTCGCGATCAATGCGCAGGGTCGTCTGACCAACGAGCAGGAGTTCGGCGACATCGTGCTCAAGACCGGTGCCGATGGCTCGGTGACGCGACTGCGCGATGTCGCTCGATTGGAGATGGGCGCCGGCGAATACGCGCTGCGCAGCCTGCTCGACAACAAGTCGGCAGTCGCGTTGCCGGTGTTCCTGCAGCCCGGCGCCAATGCGCTCGACCTCGCCAAGAACGTGCGCGCGACGATGGCCGAGCTCAAGAAGAGCTTCCCCGAAGGCGTCGATTACTCGGTGGTCTACGACCCGACCGTGTTCGTCAGCGACTCGATCAAGAAGGTCATGGAGACGCTCGTCGAGGCGACGCTGCTCGTCGTGCTCGTGGTGCTGCTGTTCCTGCAGCGCTGGCGGGCGGCGCTGATCCCGATCATCGCGGTGCCGGTGTCGATCATCGGCACGCTCGCGGCGCTGCAGTTCTTCGGCTTCTCGCTCAACACGCTGACCTTGTTCGGGCTCGTGCTCGCGGTCGGCATCGTCGTCGACGATGCGATCGTGGTCGTCGAGAACGTCGAGCGCGGAGTGGCCGAAGGACTCACGCCGCGCGCGGCCGCGCACCGTTCGATGGACGAAGTGGGCGGCGCGATCATCGCGATCTCGCTGGTGCTCTGCGCGGTGTTCGTGCCGCCGGCATTGGTGCCCGGATTCACCGGCCTGTTCTATCGCCAGTTCGCGCTGACCATCGCGTTCGCCTCGGTGATTTCGGCGATCAACTCGCTGACCTTGTCGCCGGCGCTCGCCGCGCTGCTGCTGCGCGATCACCACGCCCGGCCCGACGCGCTGCAGCGTGTCATCGACGGCTCGCTCGGCTGGTTCTTCCGCCCGTTCAATCGTGCCTTCGATGCGACCGGCAACGGCTATACGACCGCGGTGCGCCGCATCCTGCGCTTCGGCGTGATCGGTCTGGTCGTCTACGCCGGCCTCGTGCTGTTCGCGGGCGGCGCGTTCAAGGCCGCGCCGACCGGCTTCGTGCCGGCGCAGGACAAGGGCTATCTCGTCACCATCGTGCAGCTGCCGCCATCGGCCTCGATCGAGCGCACCGAACGCATCGCCAAGCAGGTCGGTGAAATCGCGCTCAAGGAACCCGGCGTGATTCACGCGGTGCAGTTCCCGGGCCTGTCGATCAACGGCTTCACGCGTTCGTCGAATGCGGCCGTGGTGTTCCTGACGCTCGCGCCGTTCGAAGAGCGCGGCAGCGACATCACCGGGCAATCGATCGCGGCGAGCCTGAACCAGAAGCTGTCGGCGATCGACGGCGCGATGATCTTCGCGGTCGCGCCGCCGCCAATCCAGGGCTTCGGTCCGGCCGGCGGCATCAAGCTGCAGATCGAAGACAAGACCAACCGCAGCCAGCAGGAGCTCTACGCGCTCACGCAGGAAGTGCTCGCCAAGGTGCGCAGCAATCCGCAGCTCATGAACGCCTTCAGCAACTACGACGTCAACGCTCCGCAGCTCTACGCCGACATCGATCGCGTGCAGGCCAAGCAGCTCGGCATCAGGCTCGGCGATGTGTTCCAGACCCTGCAGACCTACCTGGGCTCGTTCTACATCAACGACTTCAACAGCTTCGGCCGCACTTTCCGCGTGATCGCGCAGGCCGACGAGCAGTATCGCGATCGTCCGCAGGATGCGCTGCTGCTCAAGACGCGCAATGCCGAAGGCGAGATGGTGCCGCTCGGCAGCGTGCTCAAGCTGCGCGAAAGCTTCGGCGCGACCACGGTGCAGCGCTACAACGGCTATCCGTCGGCCGACGTCAACGCCGCTCCGGCGCCCGGCGTGAGCTCGGGCCAGGCGGTCGCGGCGCTCACGCAGATCGCCGAGCAGACGCTGCCGCCCGGCGTGGGCTACGACTGGACCGAGATCACCTATCAGCAGGTGCAGAAGGACGCGCTCGGCTACGTGTTCCCGCTCTGCGTGCTGCTGGTGTTCCTGGTGCTGTCGGCGCAGTACGAAAGCCTGCGCCTGCCGCTCGCGGTGATCCTGATCGTGCCGATGTGCCTGCTGTCGGCCTCGCTCGGCATCCTGATGATGGGCTCGGAGATCAACATCTTCACGCAGATCGGCCTGTTCGTGCTGATCGGCCTGTCGGCGAAGAACTCGATCCTGATCGTCGAGTTCGCCCGCGAGAAGCAGGCCGAAGGCATGGGCGTGATCGAAGCGGCGCTCGAAGCCTGCCGTCTGCGCCTGCGCCCGATCATCATGACCAGCGTCGCCTTCATTCTCGGCGTGCTGCCGCTGGTGCTCGCCACCGGCGCGGGCGCCGAGATCCAGCGCTCGATGGGCATCGCGGTGTTCTTCGGCATGATCGGCGTGACCTTCTTCGGCCTGTTCTTCACGCCGCTGTTCTACGTGGCCATGCGCGGCTGGAGCGAGCGCAAGAAGGCGCTCGAGGTCGAAGTCACCCCAACCAATCACACGGCCGAGCACGCCGTGACGCATCAGTGAGCGAAGCGCACGCAGGCTCATCCACCCCGTATCGGAGAATTTCCATGCAACAGAAGATCGCACTCGTCACCGGCGGCAATCGCAGCATCGGCTTCGAAACCGCGCGCCAGCTCGCGCAGAAAGGCGTGCACGTGATCATCGGCGCGCGTCGTCGCGGCCAGGGCGTCGAAGCGGCCATGCAGCTGCAACTGCAGGGCTTGTCGGTCGAGACCGTCGAGCTCGACGTGTCGAACCGCAACACGATTCTCGCGGCGGCCGACGAAATCGGCCGCAAGCACGGCCGGCTCGACATTCTCGTCAACAACGCCGGCATTGTCGGCGACAAGCCGGGCACCGCCTCGCAGCAGCCGGTGTCGGACTGGCGCGTGGTGTTCGACACCAACCTGTTCGGCGTCATCGAGACCACGCAGGCGTTCCTACCGCTACTCCGGAAATCCGACGCCGGCCGCATCGTCAACGTGTCGAGCGCGCTCGGCTCGATGGCGCTGCATGCGCAGCCCGGCACGCTCGACGCGTTCAAGAACCTGTCGGCCTACAACGTCTCCAAGAGCGCCTTGAACGCGTACACGCTGCATCTGGCGCATGAGCTCGGCGGAACGAGCATCAAGGTCAATGCGATCCACCCGGGCTACGTGAAGTCCGACATGAACAAGGGCGGCGGCGATCTCGACCTCGCCACCGGCGCGAAGACCAGTGTCGATCTCGCGCTGATCGACAGTGATGGCCCGAACGGTAGCTTCTCTCATCTCGGTGAAACACTGCCTTGGTGAGACTGTAGCGGCCGTTTGCAGTCCTCTCTCCCGCTTGCGAGAGGGGGGGCGTCAGGACCGGGAGGGGATTTGGCGGTGCTCTCGCCGGCGACAAAAGCCCCTCTCTCCCTTCGCTGACGCGAGGGACTCTCTCCCGCAAGCGGGAGAGAGGAACGGCAGGGCCGCGACGATCAACGACGACCAAATCCGCTTTCCACTTCGAAAAAGATCAAAGGAATCCCATGACGCTCAAGCTCCACACGCCCACGCAACTCGGTGATCTGAGCCTGCGCAACCGCATCGTGATGTCGCCGATGACGCGCACGCGCAACGAACCCGGCCATGTGCCGGGCGCACTCGTGGTCGAGCATTACGCCGATCGCGCCGATGCCGGCCTGATCATCACCGAATGCACCAGCGTTTCGGCCGACGCCTCGGCCTTCGGCGACGATCCGGGCATCTACAACGAGGCGCAGGTCGCCGGCTGGAAGCGCGTGACCGATGCCGTGCACGCCAAGGGTGGGCTCATCGCGTTGCAGATCTGGCATCCGGGCCGCGCCACGCACCCGTTTCTGAACAATGGTGCGGAGTCGATCTCGTCGACCGATCGCGCGATTCGCGACGACGGCATCCACACGCCCAAGGGCACGGTGCCGCAAGCCAGGCCGCGTGCGCTGCGCACCGACGAGATCCCGGGCATCGTCGCCCAGTTCAAGGCTGGCGCCGAAAATGCCAGGCGCGCGGGCTTCGATGCGATCCAGATCCACGGCGCCCACGGCTATCTGATCGACCAGTTCCTGCGCAGCAGCGTCAACGATCGCAGCGACGAATACGGCGGCTCGATCGAGAACCGCGCACGCCTGCTGCTCGAGATCACCGATGCGATCATCGGCGTGTTCGGCGCCGGCCGCGTCGGCGTGCGCATTTCGCCGCTCGTGGCCTACAACGACATCAGCGATGCCGATCCGCAGGCGCTCGTTGCCTATGTCGCCGAGCAGTACGCCCGGCGCGGTGCCGGCTTCTTCGAACTGCGCCACAACGATCATCGTGTCGCCGAGGAACTCGAACTCGCGCGCATCGCCCGCGCCAGGCTCGGTTCGGTGCCGCTGCTGCGCAACGGCGGCTATGGCGGTGCCGATGGTGACGAGGACCTCGTCGCCGGTCGCGCCGACGCCATCGTCTACGGCAAGCCCTTCATCGCCAATCCCGATCTGGTCTCGCGTCTCGCCAGCGGCACCGAACTCAATGCGGTCGATTTCACCACGCTCTACGCGGGTGGCGCGAAGGGCTACAACGACTATCCGCGGCTCGCTGCTTCATAAGCGACAGCTGCAAGAGGGAGTTTCACCATGAAGACTTCATCATCGCTGCTCAAACTCTCGCCGCTGCTGGCCGCGCTGCTCGCGGCCTGCGCGGTCGGGCCCGACTACGAGCGCCCGGCGCCGCAGACGCAGGCGAGCTTCGCCAATGTCGCCGGCAGCGACGAGTTCCAGCAGGCCCAGCCGGTGGTCGCGTTCTGGACCGTGTTCGACGATGCGCAGCTCACCACGATCGTCGAGCAGTCGCTGCGCTCGAATCACGACCTGCGCATCGCGCTCGCCAACTTGAACCAGGCGCGCGCGCTGCGCCGCGAAGCCAAGTTCGACTACCTGCCGACGATCACGGCCGATGCGGGCTATACGCATCGCCTGCAGCCCGAAGCGCAGCTGCCGGGCTTCGGCCGCGACGTGCGCGAGAACGAAATCTACAGCGGCGGCTTCGACGCCACCTGGGAGCTCGACTTCTTCGGCCGCGTGCGCCGCGCGAACCAGGCCAGCAAGGCGACCGAACAGGCGCTGGCAGCCACGCTCGCCGACGCGCAAGTCAGCGTTGCCGCCGAAGTCGCTCGCACCTACTTCGAACTGCGTGGGGCGCAGGAGCGCCACGCGGTGGCGGCGCGCAATGCCGACAACCAGCTGCAGACCGTGCAGCTCGCCAAGGCCCAGCTCGACGCCGGCAGCGGCACCGAATTCGACGTCGCGCGTGCGCAGGCCCAGCTGTCGACGACGCTGTCGGCGCTGCCGCAGTTCGATGCGAACGTGCAGAACGCGATCCACCGGCTGTCGGTGCTGACCGGCCAGCAGCCGAACGCGCTGCAGGACACGCTGCGTCCGATCAAGGCGCTGCCCGAGCTGCCCAAGCTCACCGCGATCGGTTCTCCGGAGGATCTGCTGCGCCGTCGCGCCGACATCCGTGCGGCCGAACGCCGGCTCGCGGCCTCGACCGCGCAGGTCGGCGTGGCGACGGCCGATCTGTTTCCGCGCGTGAGCTTCCGCGGCGAAATCGGATTCGCCGCCGGCAGCGTCGACGACATCGGTCATGCCGCCGGCGAAACCTGGAGCTACGGGCCGGGCATCACCTGGGCCGCATTCGATCTGGGCCGCGTCAAGGCGCGCATCGACCAGACCAAGGCGATGCAGGACGGCAGCCTCGCACGCTACGAGCAGACCGTGCTGCGGGCGCTCGAGGAAACCGAGAACGCGCTGGTCTCGTACAGCCGCTCGCGCCGGCAGCTCGAATACCTGCGCGATAGCGTCGCCGCCGGTGATCGCGCGGTGGAGCTCGCGCACGTGCGCTACGACGGCGGGGCCAGCGGCTTCCTCGACGTGCTCACGGCCGAGCGTGCGCAGCTGCAGGCCCAGGACGAACTCGCCGCCGCCCGTACCGCGACCGGTACGCATCTGATCGCGCTGTACAAGGCGCTCGGCGGCGGTTGGACCGCGCGCGATTCGGCAGTCGCGAAACAAAGCGATGCAAGCGGTTCAGTTGCGAGCGTGCCAGCCTCGCGCATGATCGCACCCGAGCGCATCGCCGCGATGTCGCTTCCTCACTCGGCGGCTCCTTGAGTCTCAGCAAGCCATGATCGATCTGCACTACTGGACCACGCCGAACGGCCACAAGGTCACGCTGTTTCTCGAAGAGAGCGGCCTGCCGTACCGGCTGTTGCCGGTCAACATCCTGCGCGGCGCGCAGTTCGAACCGCAGTTTCTCGCCATCGCCCCGAACAACCGCATTCCGGCCATCGTCGACCACGAGCCACAAGGCGGCGGTGCGCCGGTGTCGCTGTTCGAGTCGGGCGCGATCCTGCTGTATCTGGCCGAGAAGACGCAGCGTTTCATTCCCACCGATCTGCATGGCCGGGCCGAAGTGCTGCAATGGCTGTTCTGGCAGATGGGCGGGCTCGGGCCGATGGCCGGGCAGAACCATCACTTCGCCCGCTACGCGCCCGAAAAGCTGCCGTATGCGATCGAGCGCTATCGCAAGGAAACCGCCCGGCTCTACGGCGTGCTCGACCGGCGCCTGGCCGATCGGGTCTTCATTGCCGGCGACGACTACAGCATCGCCGACATGGCGAGCTATCCGTGGATCGTTCCGCATGCGGACCAGGGCCAGTCTCTGGACGATTTTCCAAATCTGAAACGCTGGTTCGAAGCGATCCGGCAAAGGCCCGGCACGATTCGCGCTTACGAGTTGGCAGACCGCCTCTCGAAATCGACCGGAAATCTCTCTCCCACGGACGATGAGGCTCGCCGTGTACTGTTCGGACAAGATGCAAAACGCTGACGCCACCGTTGAAGACCCCGCACCGCGGAATCCGCAGGGCTGCGACCACGCCCCCTCGCAGGAGCCGTGGCTGCAGCTGCTGCTGATTCCACTCGCGCTGGCGACGCTGCTGCTGTTCTCGCTGCACGGAAGCGCAGCCTGAGCGTAAGCGTGGGAGGCGTCCCGTTTCGAGGCACGCCGCTCGAATCCCTCAAGTCACCCGTTTCAGGAAGCGCAGCGCGAGCGTCTCGGCCTTGCGCGGCGCTCGCGACAGGTCTTCGCGAACCACCTTGTGCAGCCGGCCGTCGCGCCAGGCTTCGAACACCACCGGATTGATGTAGGACTTCCTGCAAACCGCGGGCGTGTTGCCGAGTTCGCTTGCAACCTGCTTGATCGCGTTGTTGATGCATTGCGTCAGCGAGCGCTCGCTGACGAGCTCGGGCATCGGCGTGCAGCCCATCAGCGCGATCGCGCGCAAGGTGCCTCCCCAGGTGCGGAAATCCTTGGCGGTGAAATCCTGCCCGGTCGCCTCGCGCAGGTAGTCGTTGACCTGCCCCGAATCGACCGGATGGCGCTCGCCTTCGTCGTCGAGATACTGGAACAACTGCTGCCCCGGAATCTGCCTGCAGCGGCGCACGATGCCGGCGAGCCGCTTGTCGTTGATGACGACCTCGCGTTCTAGCCCGCCCTTGCCGCGAAAGCGCAGCAGGGCGCGGCCATTGCGCACGAAGCTGACATGCCGGTCACGCAGCGTGGTGAGTCCGTAGCTCTTGTTGCTGCGCGAATACTCGGGGTTGCCGATGCGCACGAGCGTCGAGTCGAGCAGGGCGACGATGACCGCGAGCACTTTCTCGCGCGGCAGTCCCTTGCGCGCGAGGTCGTGGCGCACGCGCCGGCGCAGACGCGGCAGCGCTTCGCCGAACTCGACCATGCGCTCGAACTTGGCGCCGTCGCGCACGCTGCGCCAGCGCGGGTGATAGCGGTACTGCTTGCGCCCGCGCGCATCCGCATCGCGGATCACCCGTCCCTGCGTATCGAGATAGCGAAAGCCCTTGCCGTCGCGCTCGCGCCGGATGCCGGGCTCGCCGGCCGCGACGTAGCGCAGCCCGGCCGAGCGGGCCGCCATTTCGGCGAGTTCCGCGAGCTCGTTGCGGGTGTCGATCGTGATGGAGGCGTCCATGCCGAGAGCATGCTCAGGCTCAATGAATCGATCATGAGCCCGTGAGGGCCGCTTCAGACCTTGGGCTTCGCGGGTCGACGCGATATGGTTGCAGCTGAATTGAGCCAGGGAATCTTCGATGAGCAAGGGGCTTCAGGGGCGACGCCCTGCGCGAGTCGATCGTGTCAGATGTATTCGCTGAAGTTCCTGCCGATCTCGGTCAAGACGCTGGCCTGGGTGCTGGCGGCGAGTCTCGTCGCGTTCATGGCGATCACCGGCGGCACCTACGCCTACCAGCGTTCGCGCCTGCTCGACGAAGCACACGACTCGGCGCGGCGCTCGGTGCTGCGAAGCCAGGACGCGATTGCCCAGGAGCTCGCGCGAGGTGACATCGAGCACCTGCGCGCATTTCTCTCGGGGCTCGTGCAGACCGGCGCGATCGTGTCGATCGAGCTTGAAACGCAGCAGGGCACGCTGATCCAGTTGAGCCGCGAGGACGGCGTGACCAACCGCGCGATCGATCGCAACTGGCAGCTCGACCTGCGCGACGAAGCCGGCCGTCCTATCGGCGAGCTCCACGTCTACGAATCGTATGTCTCGATCCGCGAGCGCATCCGTACCGACGCGGCGCTGCTGGTGATGGTCGAGCTGCTGCAGATCGTCGGGCTGTCGGCGCTCATCCTGCTGATCGTCTACCGGCTCATCACGCGGCATCTGTCCGCGATCGTCGACGACCTGCAGACGCTGCGACGCCCCGGCGCGACCGGCCTGATCGGCTGGAGCCACCGCAGCGGCTGGCGTGACGAGCTCGATGAGCTCGTCGATGCGCTCAACCGCTTTCATCTCGGCCAGGCGAAGGCCGAGACCGAGCTGCGCGAGCGCATCGCCGAGACCGAGGCCACGCTCGCGGCGCTGACTTCGGGTGTCGTCACGCTCGATAGCCTGGGCCATCTGGTCTATCTGAACCAGGCGGCACGCAGTCAGCTCGGGCTGGCCGGGCAGGACGTCGCCCGCAAGCATTTCCGCGAGCTGTTCACGCTGGTCGACGAAGCCGACGGCCGCGATCGCGGCGCGCTGATCGAAGAAGCCATCGGCGCACGTGACAAACGGTTCATGCGCGGCTCGCTGAGCCTGCGCCCGCTCGCGGCGAGAGCGCCGGCGTTCTGCGCCGAGCTGAGCCTGATGCCGATCTTCGATGCCGGCGAAGTCGCGCTCATCGTGGTGTTTCGCGACATCTCCAGCGAGATCGCGCGCGAACGGCAGATCGAATTCCAGGCTTTCCACGACAGCCTGACCCGCCTCGGCAACCGCTCGCTGCTGCTCGAGAAGCTGCCGTTCGAAATCCAGCGCGCGCGCAGCGAGGGGGCTCGCGTGGCGGTGCTGTTCATCGACCTCGACAACTTCAAGCTCATCAACGACAACCTCGGTCATGGCACCGGCGACCTGCTGCTGCGCGAGCTCGCCGAGCGCCTGCGCGCGAGCGTGCGGGCTCCGGCCTGGGTCACCCGGCATGGCGGCGACGAGTTCATCGTGGTGATGCCGTCGCCCGGCGACGACGCGGCGATCGCCGCCTATGCCGAAACGCTCATGAGCGAAATCCGCCGGCCGTATCGCGTCAGTGGCAACGACCTGCGCGTGTCCTGCTCGATCGGCATCAGCCTGTTCCCCGAGCATGGCGACGGCTACAAAGAGCTCATCAGCCGGGCCGACATGGGCATGTTCGCGGCCAAGAAGCTCGGCCGGAACACGGTCGCACTGTTCGACGACCGCCTGCAGCAGCAGGCGCGCAAGCGCCTGGTGATCGCCGAGGCGCTCAAGACCGCGCTCGACGGCGACGAGTTCTCGCTCGCGTTCCAGCCGATGTTCACGCTGGCCAGCGGCCAGCTCGCCTCGGCCGAAGTGCTGCTGCGCTGGGATTGTCCGAGCCTGGGCCAGGTGTCGCCGGCCCTGTTCATTCCGATCGCCGAGGAGACCGGGCTGATCGTCGACATCGGCGACTGGGTGTTGCGCGGGGCGGCGGCCACGGCGATGCGCTGGCGCGAGCGGCTCGGCCGCGACGTGGTGCTGGCGGTCAATGTCTCGGCGCTGCAGTTCCAGAGCCCGCGGCTGCTCGCGACGCTCGGCGAGCTCGTGCGTGAATCGTCCGACTACGCGAGCCTGCTGAGCCTCGAGATCACCGAAAGCGCGCTGGTCGGCGATCTCGGCGATCTGAGCGACAAGCTGCGCACGATCCGCCAGCTCGGCTTTCGCATCGCGATCGACGATTTCGGCACCGGCTATTCGTCGCTCTCGTATCTCAAGAACCTGCCGATCGACGCGCTCAAGATCGATCGCGAATTCATCCGCGACCTGCATGTGAACGCGCAGGACGTGGCGATCGTGTCGTCCATCATCCAGCTCGGCAAGAGCCTGGGCTACGAGATCGTCGCCGAGGGCATCGAGGCGGCCGAGGCCGTGCGCATCCTGCGCGATCTGCAATGCGACGTGGCGCAGGGCCATTACTACGCGGTGGCGGCGTCCGAGGAGCAGATCCTGCGGCAGCTCGAGCACTGGCTCGATCGGGCGCCGAACCCCTTGCGGGCGCCGGAGCTGCGCTGAGGAAGCGAAAACCCCTCTCCCGAACGGAGAGGGGAGAACCGCTCGCGTCAGGGGCTCAGGAAGCTGTCCTTGAGCGCCTTCATGAGCGGGGCTCGGGCGCCTTCCGGGGCGTTCGGCAGATAGCCCTGGTCGATGGTCCAGACGATCGCGCCGCCGAGGCCGTTCTGCTTCACGTAGAGCGCCTTTTCGGCGATCGAGCGCTCGTCCTCGTACGAGACGAAGTTGCACTTCTGCGGGCCGAGCGGCGTTTTCGAGCTCAGATACGGCGTCTTCGCCGCCTCGTGCCATTTCTTCGTGCCGGGCTGGGTGTAGAGCGTGACGATGTTGGTGTAGCTCATGTCGTTGTCGTCGTTGCCCATGCGCGGCAGGCCGCTGGTGTCATCGCTGGCTTTCATGACCTGATACGGCTCGGTCACGCCGCGCCAGCAGGAGCCGTAGAAGCCGATGCCGATGCCGAGCTTGGCGGCCGGCACGCCAACGCGCAGCCAGTTGCGCACGGTGGAGTCGATCGAGCTCGGCGTGGTGCCGGTTTCGCCGTAGATCGCCGACGAATGCCAGGTGTCCCAGTTCCAGTAGCCCGAGGACATGCCGTAGCTCATGACGTTGATCTGGTCGAGCAGCGGCGCGACCTGGGCATAGTAGGCGTCGGCCTCGTCCGGGAAGTTGTTGTTGACCCAGTAGATTGGCGCGGTGATGAGCTTGTTCGGCGCCGCGCCGCGCAGCGCCTGGGCGAGCCAGGTGAAGGCCGGCTGGTCGGGCTGCTCGATCGGTTCCCAATCGAGATCCCAGCCGTCGAAGCCGTAGTCGTTGGCGAGCTTGACGAGGTTCTGCACGAAGCGCGCGCGGTTCTCGGGCTGGGTCGCGGCGACGAAGTTCTCGTACTCGCCGAAACCGCCGACCATGACGATGGCCTTGGTTCCGGCCGCATGCGCACGCGCGATCACGTCCTTGGCCCATTCCGGACCGTAGACATCGTCGATGTCGAAGTTGGTCACCAGGCCGCCGTCGGCCTTCGGCGTGATGCGGCCGACCGCGACGTGCGTGAGCGCCGAGAAGTCGACCTCGTCGACCGGATACAGGTCACGGTTGTAGCCGACGTAATAGCCCATCACCCACTTGCCCGCGGACGGGGCGCTGTCGTTGTCGACGATCGTGCGCGTGTGCGTCGGCGTGGTTCCGAGCGTGGCGTTGCTAGGCGCGCTCAGGCTCAGCACCACGGTTTCGCTGCTCTCGACGAGGTTGTCGTCGATGAGCTTGATCTTGACCGTCTTGCTGGTCTGGCCCGGGCTGAAGCTGATCGAAGCCGGGCTCGTCGGCGTGAGTTTGTAGTCGGTATTGGCGGTCGCGCTGCCACTCGCGGCGAGCTGCACGCTCACGGTCTGCGTGCTCGCTTTTGAAAGCTTGATCTGCACCTCGCTGTCCTGCGATTCGGGCGCGCTCGCGCTGGCGGACGAGAAGCTCAGCGTCGGCAGGGCGGGCGCATCGTTGTCGACGATGGCCAGGCTCAGGTTGCCGGGCGTGCCGACCGTCGCGTTCTTCGGCGTGCCGAGCGCGATCGTGAGGGTTTCGGTGGATTCGACGTCCTTGTCATCGATCGTCGTCAGCGTGAACTGGCGCGTGGTTTCGAGCACGCCGAAGCTCAAGGATGCCGGAATGTCGTTGCGGTAGTCGCGGCCCTTGGTCGCGCTGCCGGCTAGCGTGAGCGGCACTTTGACGTTGCGCAGGCTGCCCTGCGAGAGCTTGACCGTGACGGTCACCTGACCACCTTCGGTGACGCTGGACGTCGATGCCGTGATGCTCACGGCCGGCGGCTTGAGGATGTCGAGCAGCCCGGCCGATGCGGGCATGGAGGCCGTGACGGCCGGGATCGACAGCAGGCAGGCGAGGGCGCTGGGCGCCCGAGACAGACGAAACATGGAGTTCCCCCAGAGAGCGATGAAGCCGGGAAGGCTGGTTGACCGTCGCTGGC
Source organism: Hydrocarboniphaga sp. FW305-C-57 (assembly GCF_058783045.1). Lineage (NCBI taxonomy): Bacteria > Pseudomonadati > Pseudomonadota > Gammaproteobacteria > Nevskiales > Nevskiaceae > Hydrocarboniphaga > Hydrocarboniphaga sp. FW305-C-57. The sequence goes on from NZ_JBYSYG010000001.1 coordinate 24,146, forward strand.
CGATAGGCGGCCGGCGACGGGGCGCAGTCTCGGGATGTCGCTGCGATCAGGCTTGAGGTCGGGCTGATCGATTCATGAGGTTTTGATGAGGCCGCCGCGAACGGTGTTGCGCGGCCGATCGGCGGCCTTGGCTAGGCCGAAAACCAGCGCTCGAGCATCGCGTAGGTCAGCCGGTTGGCGGTCGCGAAGGCGGCGAGGTTTCCGGCCATGCCGGCCGGATGCTGCAGGCCCGAGGCGGCGTCGAGATGCTCGTCGGACAGCCAGCGGTGCAGGTTCGCGGCGGTGACTTCGGGGTGGTACTGCAAGGCCAGCACGCGGCCGCCGTCGTATTCGAAAGCCTGCTGCTCGCAGAGCGTGCTCGAGGCCAGCAGCGTGGCCCCGTGCGGCAGCTCGTAGCCGTAGCCGTGCCAGTGCATGGCCGGATAAACGTCCGGAAAGTCCGCAAACCACGGCGAGCGCCGCCCGGCCTCGCTGAGCGTCAGGTCGAACCAGCCGATCTCGTTGACCGGGTTGCGCGCGACGCGCGCTCCGAGCGCTTCGGCGAGCAGCTGCGCGCCGAGGCAGATGCCCAGGATGCGCTTGCCGCCCGCGAGCGCCTCTTCGATGAAGCGCTTCTCGGCCGTGAGCCACGGATACCGCGCTTCCTCGTCGACGTTCATCGAGCCGCCGAGGATCAGCAGGCTGTCGAAACTGCCCAGTGGCGGCGCCGCATCGCCTTCATAGAACGCGGTGCGCTGCGGGTTGAGACCGCGCGCCGCGAGCCAAGGCGCGATGCAGCCGAGATCGTCTGCGGGCGCGTGCTGCACCCAGTGGACGCGCGGTTTCACTTGCGGCCGCTCAGCGGCGCTCTTCGAAGCTCAGCGAAGCCGAGTTGATGCAGTAGCGCAGGCGCGTCGGCGGCGGGCCGTCCGGGAACACGTGGCCCAGATGGGCGTCGCAGCGGTCGCAGGTGACTTCGATGCGGCGCATGCCGTAGCTGTTGTCCTCGTGCGTGCCGATCGGGGCGTTCGGCGCGGGCTTGAAGAAGCTCGGCCAGCCGGTGCCCGATTCGAACTTGGAGCCCGACTCGAACAGCTCCGCATCGCAGCACACGCAGCGATAGACGCCGATACGATGGTCGTCCCAGAGCGCGCCCGTGAACGCGCATTCGGTGCCGCCATGGCGGGTGACCTGGTACTGCTCGGGTGTCAGCTGGGCGCGCCATTCGGCGTCGGTCTTGACGATCTTCTGCGTCGTCGGCGTCTGGGTCATGTCGGCCTCGATGGCGCGTGCTGCGCCGCTTCGATGAGGGATGAAGTGTCGCGGAACAGCATAGATGGGTCCGTCCCGGCTTTCATTCAAGCTGGCGCGGCAGCCAAGGTGCGCGGTGCGAGTTCGCGTTTAGGCTGCGTCGATAACGAAAACCGGGGAGAACGATCATGTCGACACTGACGCTGCTGTGCCTGGCCGCCGCCGCGAGCGGCCTGCTCGCGATCGCCTGCGAAGTCGTCAACGAGCTGCGCGGCCGGCGTCCGGCCGCGTTCCTGCTGCTCAAGCCGCTGACCACGGTGCTGATCGCGGCGACGCTGTTCGTCGATGGGCGGCCCGAGGCCCTGTTGATCGCCGCGTTCGCGTTCGCGCTGGCCGGCGACATCGCGCTGATGTTCGACGGCCAGGCCGCGTTCCTCGCCGGGCTCGGCAGCTTCTTCGTCGCGCACCTGGCTTTCGTCGCGGTGTTCCTCGACGGCGCGACGCTGTCGGCGACGCCCTGGTGGACGCTGGTCTTCGTCGTCTACGCCGTCGGCTTCTTCGCCTGGCTGCTGCCCAAGACCGGCGAACTCAAGTGGCCGACGCTCGCTTACGGCGTGGTGCTGACCGGCATGGTGCTGGCCTCGGCCGCGGCGTTCGAGACGCTCGCCACGCCGGCGACGAAACTGGGCCTGATCGGCGCGTTGCTGTTCGCGTTCTCCGATTCGGTGCTCGCCGTGCGTCAGTTCAACGGCCCGTATCGCGGGGCGCAGCCTCTGATCCTGTCGAGCTACTGGCTCGCGATCGGGCTCATCGCGGCCTCGCACTGGGGTTGAGGCTCGGAGTCGTCGAGCCGGGCTTTAACGCGCCCGGCTGCCGGGGGCAATAGGGTCTTTCCTTCAGGCGACCCGTGGGAACCTGCGGGACAATCGTGGGGTCCAGCCGCTGTTCTGTTCGTATTGCCGGTGCGAGCACTGCTTCGCCGCACCGCCGCAGCTTCGGCTCCATTCCCCTTTTCGGAGAGGTTCCCCCATGAAGAAACTACTGGCCGGCGCCTGTTGCGCGCTGTCGCTGGCCGCTTGCCACAAGCAGGCCAGCGATACGGCTCCCACCGAGAGCGCGAGCAGCGTGCCCGCCGCCGGCTCGGGCGTCGACAAGGCGCTGTTCGATACCAGCGTGCGTCCGCAGGACGACCTCTATCACGCCATCGACGGCACCTGGCTCAAGAACACGCCGATCCCGGCGGACAAGTCCAATTACGGCGCCTTCACCAAGCTCGCCGACGATGCCGAGGCGCAGCTGCGCGCGATCATCGAAGAGCTCGCGGCCAAGGCCGGCAAGCAGCCCGGCAGCGTCGAGCAGAAGATCGGCGATTACTACGCCGCATTCATGGACGAGGCCAAGGCCGAGCAGCTCGGCCTGGCGCCGATCGAGCCCGAGCTCGCGCGCATCGCCGCGATCAAGGACAAGCAGGAACTGCCGGTGCTGATGGCCGAGCTCGTGCGCAAGGGCGTCAACGTGCCGCTGGTGCCCTACGTGCACCAGGATCCGAAGGATTCGACGCGCTATGCGGGCGATTTCTTCCAGTCTGGCCTGGGCCTGCCGGATCGTGACTTCTACCTGATCGCGGACGACAAGTTCAAAGGCATTCGCGCGAGCTATCTCGCCCACGTGCAGAAGATGTTCGAGCTCGCCAAGATCGACGGCGCGGCGCAGAAAGCCGGCAGCGTGCTCGAACTCGAAACCGCGCTCGCCAGGGCGCAGTGGGACAAGGTCGAGAACCGCGATCCGGTGAAGACCTACAACGCCTACGAGCCGGCCAAGCTCGCCGAAGTCAGCCGGCAGATCGACTGGCCGAAATATCTCGATGCCGTCGGCTACGGCTCGCTCAAGCAGGTGCTGATCTCGCAGCCGACCTATGTCGCGGGCTTCGGCAAGCTGCTCGACAGCGGCTCGCTCGAAGCCTGGAAGACCTATCTCGCCTGGCACGTCATCAACGCCCATGCCGAACTGCTGTCGGCGGCCTTCGTCGACGAGGACTTCGCCTTCAACGGCAAGATCCTCAACGGCCAGCAGGAGCAGCGTCCGCGCTGGAAGCGCGGGGTGGGCGGCGTCGAAAACTCGCTCGGCGAAGCCGCCGGCCAGATCTACGTGCAGCGTCACTTTCCGGCCGAGAACAAGGCGCGCATCGAGCAGCTCGTGAAGAACCTCATCGCGGCCTACGCGGTCGCGATCGACGGCCTCGAATGGATGAGCGCGGACACCAAGAAGGCCGCGCAGGAAAAGCTTTCGAAGTTCACCTACAAGATCGGCTATCCGGACGTCTGGCGCGATTACGCGGCGCTCGAGGTCAAGGCCGGCGATTCGGTCGGCAATGCGCAGCGCGCAGCGGCGTTCGGCTATGACCGCGACATCGCCAAGCTCGGCAAGCCGATCGACCGCAAGGAATGGCACATGACGCCGCAGACGGTGAACGCCTACTACAACCCCGAGATGAACGAGATCGTGTTCCCGGCCGCGATCCTGCAGCCGCCGTTCTTCCAGGCCGACGCCGAGGACGCGGTCAACTACGGCGGCATCGGCGCGGTGATCGGCCACGAGATCAGCCACGGCTTCGACGACCAGGGCAGCCAGTACGACGGCGACGGCAACCTGCGCATGTGGTGGACGGACGAGGACCGCAAGAAGTTCGAGGCGCTCGGCAACGCGCTCGCCGCGCAGTACGACGCCTACGAGCCCGTCAAGGGCTATCACGTCAACGGCAAGTTCACGCTCGGCGAGAACATCGCCGATCTCGGCGGCCTGACGATCGCGCATGCGGCCTACCTGAAATCGCTGGGTGGCAAGCCCGCGCCGGTCATCGACGGCTTCACGGGCGACCAGCGCTTCTTCATCGGCTGGGCCCAGGTCTGGCGCCGCAAGTACCGCGACGAGAACCTGCTGAACCGCCTGTCGACCGACCCGCATTCGCCGAGCGAATACCGCTGCAACGGCGTGGTGATCAACGTGCCGGCGTTCGGCACGGCCTTCGAGGTCAAGCCGGAGGACAAGCTGTTCCGCACGCCCGAGCAGCGCATCAAGATCTGGTAAGCCCGACGCAGCGTGACGAGCCTCTTCGCCGCAAGGCGGAGAGGCTTTTTTGTGCTCAGCTGCCGGCAGGCCTCGACTGCGGATACGCCGGCAAGCCGTCGCCGAAATGCAGCCACGGCAAATCGTGCTGCAGCCAGGAGTGATGCGTCGGAGCAAAGCGCTCGGGCTCGTCGAGCGAGCAGGTGGTGAGGTCGATTTCGTGCGGGGACTGCGCGTTCTCGTAGCTCAGCTGCGTTCCGCACTGGCCGCAGAAGCGCCGGCGAACGCCGGGCGAGGATTCCAGGCTCCGCGGAGCCGCGCCCGTGAAGCGCAGCCCGTCCAGGCGAAACGTCACCCAGGCCACCGCCGGCGCGGCGGCGATGCGCCGGCAGCTGGCGCAGTGGCAGATCATGCTGCCGAACGGGGCTTCGCTGGCCTCGTAGCGCACGGCGCCGCAGAAGCAGCCGCCGCGAACCGGGGCGGCGAGGGTGACGGTCTGGCGCTCGTTGCCGGTGTGAGGGCTCATGGTGTCGGCTCCTGCGATTGTCTGCGAGCGCGCGTGGCTTTCTGCCGCGTTGGATCGGTCAACGGTATCGCGAACACCAGCCGCGCGGCGCCTCTGCGGTGCTGCGGTTCAAGAAAATCGTGAGTACGCCGACGATCGCAGCCGGCACCATAGCGCGCCGCGCGCTTTCCGCTTGCGCGCCACGACTAGAACATCAGGAGCCTGCATGTCTGCCTTTCCGAACGGCCATCGCGGCCGGTTTCGCCTGAGCCTGCTGGCCAGCGGCCTGCTCGCCAGCCTCGGCGCCGCCGCGCAGGACGCGGCGACCACCGAGGTCGCCGCGAACGACGTCGAGACGGTCACGGTGACGGCTACGCGCCTGGCGGCGCCGAGCTACGACACGCCGGCTTCGATCGACAGCGTCTCGGGCGGCGAGCTGTTCGGCGAGCGCGCCGGCGTGAACCTGTCGGAAGCGCTCTTCAACGTGCCCGGCATCGTCGCGCGCGATCGCCAGAACTACGCGCAAGACACGCAGATTTCGGTGCGCGGCTTCGGCACGCGCTCGGCCTTCGGCCTGCGCGGCGTGCGGCTCTACGTCGACGGCATTCCGGCGACGCAGCCCGACGGCCAGGGTCAGGTCTCGCACTTCAATCTCGCGACGGCCAAGAGCGTCGAGATCCTGCGCGGCCCGTTCTCGAGCCTCTACGGCAACTCGTCGGGCGGCGTGATCCAGATGTTCACGGCCGACGGCACCGAGACGCCGACCGTCTCGGCGAGCACCGCGATCGGCAGCTACGGCAGCTCGCGCAGCAGCGTCGGCACCACCGGCAGCATCGGCAGCGCCGACTATAACCTCGGCTACACGCACTTCGAAACCGATGGCTATCGCGATCACAGCAAGGCCACGCGCGACGGCTTCAACGGCAAGCTCAACCTGCAGCTCAACGATGCGAGCAAGCTGACTTTCCTGCTCAACTCGTTCACCACCGATGCCGACGATCCGCTGGGCCTGACCGCGGCTCAGGCCGAGGAAAACCCGCGCCAGGTGGCGACCCAGGCCACGCAGTTCGATACGCGCAAGTCGGTCGACCAGACCGTCGGCGGTGTGGTCTACGACCTGCGCATCAGCGACAGCCAGAGCATCCATGTGCTCGGCTATTACGGCCAGCGCGACGTGGTGCAGTTCCTCGCGATTCCGCAGGGCCCGCAGAACGCGGTCGGGCATTCGGGCGGCGTGATCGACCTGGGCACCGACTACGGCGGCACCGATGCGCGCTGGGCCTGGCGCGGTTCGCTGGCCGGCCGCCCGGCCTCGCTGATCGCGGGTCTCACCTGGGACAGGCTCGACCAGCAGCGCCGCGGCTACGAGAACTACGTCGGCACCACTTTCGGCGTGCGCGGCAACCTGCGCCGCGACGAGGACAACACGGTCGACGCCTTCGAGCAGTACCTGCAGGCGAGCTGGGATTTCGCCGAAAAGTGGAGCGCGATGGCCGGTCTGCGCCACAGCCAGATCGACTTCGAATCCAAGGATCATTACATCGTCGGTACCAACGGCGACGACAGCTATCAGCGCGACTACTCGCGCAGCACGCCGGTGGTGGGCCTGATGTTCCGTGCCGATCCACGTGCGCACTTCTACGCCTCGTACGGCAGCGGCTTCGAAACGCCGACGCTCGCGGAACTCGCCTACCGGCGCGATGAAGGGGCCGGCGCTTCCGGTTCGAACGCGCTCGACGCGGCGCGCAGCCAGAACTACGAAATCGGCGCCAAGCTGCGCCCGACCCGCTGGCTGCGTTCGGAGATCGCGCTGTTCCAGACCGACACCAAGGGCGAACTCGCGGTGGCCAGCAACAGCGGCGGCCGTTCGACGTATCTGAACATCGACAAGTCACGTCGCCGCGGTGTCGAGCTGAGCGCCGACGCCAGGCTCGCGCGCCTGTGGTCCTGGCAGCTGGCCTACACCTACCTCGACGCCGAGGTGCGCCAGGACTACCAGTCCTGCTCGGGCACGCCGTGCACCACGCTCAACACCACGGTGGAAGCGGGCAATCGCATTCCGGGCATCGCCCGCAACGTCGCCAGCACGCAGCTGCGCTTCGGCGGCGAACTCGGCGCCTACGCGACGCTCGACGCGCGCCACGTCGGCAGCGTGCAGGTCAACGACACCAACAGCGAATCGGCCGACGCCTACGAAGTCGTCGACCTCGGCGCCGGCTGGCGCTGGAGCTTCACGCACTGGAACCTGCGTGCCTACGCGCGCGTCGACAACCTGTTCGACGAGGACTACATCGGCTCGGTCATCGTCAACGACGGCAACGGCCGCTATTACGAGCCGGCGCCCGATCGCACGTATCTGGGCGGTGTCGCGATCGAGTGGAAGTCGTAAGGCGTCGCCACCCAACGCGGAATCGCTAGAACCCGCGCAGCGTCGCGATCTCGTCGACGCTCGCGCGCTCGCTGCGCAGGCGGTTCACCGGCGCATCCGGGTCGGCGTAGCCGAGCGCCATGCCGCAGTAGAGCAGTTCGCTCGCAGCCAGCCCGAAGTGTTTGTGCAGGCGGCCCCGATAGACGCTCCAGGCTTCCTGCGCGCAGGTCGCCAGGCCGCGCTCGGTGGCCGCGAGCATCAGCGATTGCATGAACATGCCCATGTGCGCCCACTGGCCGTGGCCCATGCGGCGGTCGATGACGAAGAACAGGCCCACCGGGGCGCCGAAGAATTCGTAGTTGCGCGCGAAGTTCGCGAGCCGGCCCTGCTTGTCGTCGCGCCCGATGCCGAGCAGCGCGTACATGGCTTCGCCGATCGCGAAGCGGCGGCTGCGGTAGGGCTCCCACAGCGAAGGCGGATAGATCGCATAGCCGCCGTCCTCGGCGCCGCCCTGCGAGGCCCACTGGCCGTTCCTGGCGAGGTCGATGACCGCATCGCGCTCCTTGCCGGCCACCGCGATCACGCGCCAGGGCTGCAGGTTGCCGCCCGACGGTGACCAGCGCGCCGCTTCGAGCACCTCGCGCAGCAGCGCCTCGGACACCGGCTTGTCGAGGAAGGCGCGCACCGAGATGCGCTGCTGCAATGCTTGGCTGACGCTGGTCATCGAGGCCTCCAGAAGGAAAGTCCGACCATAACGCAAAGAGGCGAGGCCAGCGCAAGCCGGCCCCGCCCCGGTCCACTGCGCTTGCCGGCTAGAACGAGAGCTGAGCCCCGATGTAGAGCTGGCCGAAGTTGTACTCGTAGTCGTCGCTGTCTTCGAAGGCGTAGCTCTGCACGCCTCCGACCACGGCGAAGGCCGGCGTGAAGCGGTAGCCGACGCTGGCGTCGAGGCTCGCACCGTCGAGTTCGTCGAGCTTGATCAGGCTCAGTTCGACGCCCCAGATCCAGTCGCCGGTGCCCTGGTCGCCGATGCCGCCCGTGAGGGCGACGCCGTCGTCGGTGGCCTTGAGGTTTTCGCCGTCGACCGAGAGCTCGAGTTCCAGATCGACGTACTCGACCGCGCCGTACAGGCGGACCGCGCCGACGTTGCCGCCATAGCCGACGGCCAGGCGCAGCGTGTTGATGTCGGTGTCGAGGTCGTAGTCGACGCCATCGACTTCGACCTCGTCGGCCGAACTCAGCGTGTACTGCGCGCGCAGGAAAACGTTCTCGGTGGGCTTGAACGCGGCGCGGAAGTCGAAGGAAGTCGGCTCGCCTTCGAGCTTGTCACCGCCGCCGGCGTCGAGCTCGAAAGCGCCGGCGCCGACCGAAGCGCGCAGCTCGCCCGCCGCCTGAACCTGCATCGCCGCCCCCATCAGACCGGCGCCAATCAACCAGATGCTGCTTTTCATGATTCTCCCCAGATATATGAAACCCGGCGGCGGCCGCCGCCGGGTCGCGCATTCTGACGGCGCCCGATGACGGCATCCACGCGCTGGTTCTCAATTGCCCGGGCAGTAGGCGAACGGACCGTTCTGCAGACCGGTTTCGGGCGGGCGACAATAGAGCCTGTTTCGCCTGCAGGATCTCCATGACGCTCAGCCTCGCTCTCGCAGCGGTCTTCGCACTCGTCGCCGGCCTCGCGCTCGGCTGGCTGCTCGCCCGGCTCAAAATCGCGGCGCTCGCCGACAAGGCCGCGCAGTTCGAGGCGGCGCGCGAGCAGGCCGAGGCGCTGCGCCGCCAGCTGTCCGATGCCGCCGCCGCGACCGCCGGTCGCGAGGCGACGCTGGCCGAGCAGCTACGCCAGCTGCAGTCGCGAGCGCAGGAGTTCGAGCAGCGCGTGCGTGCGCTCGACGAGCAGCGCGTCGTCGCGACCGAGCGCGCGATGCAGGCCGAAAGCCAGGTGCGCGTCATCGAAGGCGCTCGCGACGCTGCACGCACGCAGCACGCGGAGCTGCAGTCGCGCCACAACACGCTGCTGCAGCAGCACGAGGCGCTCGCGGGCACCGAGCGCAAGCTGCAGGGCGAACTCACCGCGCTGCGCACGAGCACCGAGGCGCTGCGCGAGCAATTGCAGCATCAGAAAGTCTGGTTCGAAGAGCAGACGCGCCATCTGCGCACCGAGGCCGAGAACCTCACGGGCAAGATTCTCGAAGAGAAGACCCAGCGCTTCACCGCGCTCAATGCGGAGCGGCTTGGCGAGCTGCTGAATCCGCTGCGCGAGCAGCTCGGCGATTTCAAGCAGAAGGTCGAGCAGGTCTACACCGACGAGGCCAAGGAGCGCAGCGCGCTGAAGGCGCAGGTCGAGCAGCTGCATTCGCTCAACAAGGCGCTGTCCGAGCGCACCGAGGACCTCACGCAGGCGCTGACCTCGAGCAGCAAGGTGCAGGGCGACTGGGGCGAGATGGTGCTCAAGCGGCTGTTCGAGGAATCGGGCCTGGAACGCGGGCGCGAGTACGAAATCCAGGACAGCATCGAGAACGACGAGGGCGGTCGCCAGAGGCCCGATGCGGTGATCTACCTGCCCGAAGATCGCCAGCTGGTGGTCGATTCCAAGGTTTCGCTGACGGCCTGGACCGACTACTGCGCGGCCAGGGACGAGGCCGAGCGCGCCGCCTGCCTCAAGCGCCATCTGGCCTCGGTGCGCGCGCACCTGCGCGAACTCGCGCTGCGCGACTACACGCGCTCGCCCGACCTGCACACGGTCGATTTCGTCGTCATGTTCGTGCCGATCGAAGCGGCCCTGCTCGAAGCCCTGCGCGGCGACGACAAGCTCTACGCCGAAGCCTTCAGGAGCAAGGTCGTGCTGGTGTCGCCGACGACGCTGTTCTCGGTCATCAAGATGGTCGAGGGCATGTGGTCGGTGCGCCGGCGCGAGCAGAATGCCGAGAAGATCGCCGAAGCCGGCGGCAAGCTCTACGACAAGCTCGAAATGTTCGTCGCGAGCTTCGAAAGCGTGCGCAAGGGCCTGGCGAGCGCGAACAAGGCGCTCGATGACGCCTGGGATCACCTGAGCGCCAAGCGCGGCAACGCGCTCAAGCTCGCCAAGGAGATGCGCGACATGGGCTTGCGCACCAAGGGCAAGACTCGCATCGTCGAACTTGTGAGCGCGCAGGAGGCGCTGCCGCTGGCCGACGACGGCGAGCCGGACCCGGACGAGGACGCGCCGAACGCGTAGCCGCCTCACGCGGCCGTGACTCCAGAAACGACGAGGAGAAACCCGATGAGCAGCATCGCCCCGATGTTCGACCTGAGCGGCAGGATCGCGGCCGTGACCGGCGCCAGCCGAGGCATCGGCGAATCGATCGCGCGCACGCTCGCCGCGGCCGGCGCGCACGTGATCGTGTCGAGCCGCAAAATCGCCGAATGCGAGCGCGTCGCCGAATCGATCCGGCAGGACGGCGGCCAGGCCAGCGCGATCGCCTGCCACGTCGGCGAGATGGCGCAGATCGAGGCTTTCTTCGCGCAGCTGCGCGAGCGCTTCGGACGGCTCGACATTCTCGTCAACAACGCGGCGGCCAATCCGTATTACGGGCCAATCCAGGACACGCCGCTCGATGCGTTCCAGAAGACCGTCGACGTCAACATTCGCGGCTACTTCTTCATGAGCTCGGCCGCAGTGAAGCTGATGGCCGAGAACGGTGGCGGGGCGATCGTCAACACCGCGTCGATCAACGGCGTGGTGCCGGCGCCCTTGCAGGGTATCTACTCGATCACCAAGGCCGCCGTGATCTCGATGACCAAGGCCTATGCGCGCGAATGCGCGCCGCTCAAGGTGCGCGTGAACGCGCTGTTGCCGGGGCTCACCGACACCAAGTTCGCCGGCGCGCTGATCCGCGAGGGCGAGGCCAACCGGCTGTTCGTATCGCACACGCCGATGCAGCGCCACGCCGTCCCCGACGAGATGGCCGGCACCGTGCTGTACCTGGTCTCGGACGCGTCCAGCTACACCACCGGCGCCTGCATCAACGTCGACGGCGGCTACCTGACGGCCTGAGTCCGGCGTTAGAACCCGGATGACGGCGATCCGACTCCGGCAGCGAGCCAAGGGCTCATCGACGGCCTTTGTAACAGCGCGATCGCGACCTTGGTGGGGGACGCTCAGCGGTCTGGCGGGCTTCGCCGAGCGTCAAGGTGAGCGCGGCGAGTCTACCGTCTCATGTCTCTTCGGTCGTCGGCTTGCGGTTCGCGCGCGCGGCACGCTTCTCCTTCGACAGCTTGCGCGCGAGCGTGAGCAGCTGCGTCACCGCGGGCGACACGTGGTTCTCGCGGTAGACGATGCTCATGTGCGCGCGCGGGGCCTCGCCGTCGATGCGCCGGTAGGTCACGCCCTGCGAATTGATCTGCTTCATCGACTCCGGAACCATCGACACGCCGAGGCCCGCGGCGACGAGGTTGACGATCGAGGTCACCTGCGAGGCCTGCTGCTCGATGCGCGGCGAGAAGCCGGCGCGCGTGCAGGCGGCGATGATCTCATCGTAGAGGCCCGAGCCGATGACGCGCGAGAACAGCACGAAGGGCTCGCGTGCGAGCTGTCCCACCGAGAGCGACTTGTGCCGGGTCAGCGGGTGCCCGGTCGGCAGGGCGATCAGCACGTCCTCCTCGAACAGCGGCTCGACGATGAGCCCCGGGTCGTCACTGATCAGCGGGCGCACGAAGGCGGCGTCGAGCGTGCCGGCGAGCACGTCTTTTGCGAGCTCGGGCGTGCTCGCTTCGGTCAGCGAGAGCTGCACTTGCGGGAAGCGCTGGCGGAATTCGCGCAGGATGCGCGGAATGCGCGGATTGAACGGGGCCGAGTTGATCATGCCGACGGTGATCGCGCCCTGGTCACCGCGCGCGATGCGCTGCACGTTGCGCGTGGCGCGCTCGACCTGCGCGAGGATGGCCTTGGCGTCGAAGAAGAAGGCCAGCCCAGCCTCGGTCAGCGCCACGCCGCGTGGCAGCCGGCGGAACAGCTGCGAGCCGAGCTCCTGCTCGAGCTGCTGGATCTGCTGCGACAGCGGTGGCTGGCCGATGCCGAGCCGCTGCGAGGCTCGCGTGAAGTGCAGTTCTTCGGCGACGACGACGAAGTAGCGCAGGTGTCGCAATTCCATCAGCAATATCCAGAAGAAATGACTAGGGTAGGTGCCATATATTGGACGTATCGTTAAGGCCGGGTCTACAGTCCAAGACCTAGATTGCAAAAATGAATGCGCGACAGCGCGCCTCGCCAATGCACGCGCACCTATGTGGAGTAGGCCGATGATGAACCAGATGGACCAGGATCCCATTGAGACCAAGGAATGGCTCGACGCCCTTCAATCGGTCCTGCAGCGCGAAGGCCCCGAACGCGCGCATCAGCTGATCGAATCGCTGGTCGAAAAGGCGCGCATGTCGGGCGCCTTCATTCCGTTCTCGCCGAACACGCCCTACCTCAACACCATTCCGGTCGACCTCGAAGAGCGCAGCCCGGGCAACCACGAGCTCGAGTGGAAGATCCGCTCGCTGCTGCGCTGGAACGCGATGGCGCTGGTCGTCAACGCCAACAAGGAGCACAGCGGCATCGGCGGCCACATCGCGAGCTACGCCTCGGCCGCGACGCTCTACGAAATCGGCTTCAACCATTTCTGGAAAGGCCCGGACCACCCGGATGGCCAGGACCTCGTCTATATCCAGGGCCATTGCACGCCGGGCATCTACGCGCGCGCCTATCTCGAAGGCCGCCTGACCGAGGAGCAGCTGCAGCGCTTCCGCATGGAAGCCCTGGAGCCGGGCCTGTCGTCGTATCCGCATCCCTGGCTGATGCCGGATTTCTGGCAGTTCGCCACCGTGTCGATGGGCCTCGGTCCGATCATGGCGATCTATCAGGCGCGCCTGATGAAGTACCTGCATCACCGCGGTCTCAAGGACATGACCAACCGCAAGGTCTGGTGCTTCTGTGGCGACGGCGAGATGGACGAGCCCGAATCCGTCGGCGCGCTCGACATCGCCGATCGCGAGAAGCTCGACAACCTCGTGTTCGTGGTCAACTGCAACCTGCAGCGCCTCGATGGCCCGGTGCGCGGCAACGGCAAGATCATCCAGGAGCTCGAAGGTTACTTCCGCGGCGCCGGCTGGAACGTCATCAAGGTGGTCTGGGGCGGCCCGTGGGATGCGCTGCTCGCGCGTGATGCGAGCGGCAAGCTCGTCGAGGCGATGAACGAAACCGTCGACGGCGAATACCAGAGCTACAAGGCGCGCGGCGGCAAGTACACGCGCGAGCATTTCTTCGGCAAGTATCCGGAGCTCGAGCGTCTCGTCGCGACGATGAGCGACGAGGAGATCGCCGCGCTGCCGCGTGGCGGCCACGATCCGCACAAGGTCTACGCGGCCTATGCGGCGGCGATGAAGCACACCGGCTCGCCGACCGTGATCCTCGCCAAGACCGTCAAGGGCTACGGCATGGGCGAGGCTGGCGAAGGCCAGAACATCACCCATCAGCAGAAGAAGATCGGCCTCGACGCGCTCAAGAAATTCCGCGACCGCTTCAAGATTCCGGTTCCGGACGATCAGCTCGAGAAGCTGCCGTTCTACAAGCCGGCCGAAGATTCGCCCGAGATGCAGTACCTCAAGGCGCGTCGCGCCGAACTCGGCGGCTCGCTGCCGGCGCGCGTGATCAAGACCGACAAGATCGAGATTCCGCCGCTCTCGGTGTTCCAGCGCCAGCTCGAAGGCACCGGCGAACGCGAGATCAGCACGACGATGGCCTTCGTGCAGCTGCTGCAGACGCTGATCCGCGACAAGAACATCGGCCAGCGAGTGGTGCCGATCATTCCGGACGAGGCGCGCACCTTCGGCATGGAAGGCATGTTCCGCCAGCTCGGCATCTATTCGGTCGTGGGCCAGAAATACAGCCCCGAAGACGCCGACCAGCTCGCCTTCTACAAGGAAGACATCAAGGGCCAGATTCTCGAGGAAGGCATCACCGAATCGGGCGCGATGTCGAGCTTCATCGCGGCCGGCACCGCTTACGCGAACCACGGCATCAACCTGATTCCGTTCTATACCTTCTATTCGATGTTCGGCTTCCAGCGCGTGATGGACCTGTGCTGGGCCGCCGGCGACATGCGCGCGCGCGGCTTCTTGCTCGGCGCCACCGCGGGCCGCACGACGATCAACGGCGAAGGCCTGCAGCACGAGGACGGCCACAGCCTGGTCATGGCCGGCCTGGTTCCGAACTGCGTTTCGTACGATCCGGCGTTCGGCTACGAGCTTGCAGTGATCATCCAGCACGGCCTCAAGGAGATGATCGAGCAGCAGAAGGATCGCTACTACTACCTGACCATCTACAACGAGAACCATCAGCACCCGCCGATGCCGGCCGGTGTCGAGAAGGGCATCGTGCGCGGCATGTATCTCTTCAAGTCCGAAGACAAGCCTGCGAAGACGCACGTGCAGCTGATGGGTTCGGGTTCGATCATGCGCGAGGTGATCGCCGCCTCCGAGCTGCTGCGCGAAGACTGGGGCGTGACGAGCGACGTCTGGAGCGTGCCGAGCTTCAACGAACTCGCGCGCGACGGCCGCGAGGCCGAGCGCATCAGCCTGCTCAATCCGGGCAAGCCCGCGAAGATGTCGTACGTGCACGAATGCCTGGCCGGCATGAGCGGCCCGGTGATCGCCTCGACCGACTGGGTGCGCGCCTACGCCGAAAGCATTCGTCCGTTCGTGCCGCTGCCGTATCACGTGCTCGGCACCGACGGCTTCGGCCGTTCGGACAATCGTCCGGCGCTGCGTGATTTCTTCGAAGTCGATCGTCGCTGGATCGCGGTCAAGGCGCTTAAGGCACTCGCCGAACTCAAGCTGGTTCCGGCCGAACGCGTGACGCAAGCGATTAAGATCTACGGCATCAAGCCGGGTCGCCAGTCGCCCTGGACGGTCTAAGGAAAGCCATGGCAAAGACGATCGAAATCAAGGTTCCGGATATCGGCGACAGTCACGACGTTCCGGTGATCGAGTTGCTGGTCGCCGCCGGCGACACGCTGAGCAAGGAGCAGGCGCTGCTCGTGCTCGAATCCGACAAGGCGACGATGGAAGTGCCGTCGCCCGAAGCCGGCGTGCTCAAGAGCCTCGCGGTCAAGGTCGGCGACAAGCTCAGCACCGGCTCGGTGATCGGCGTGCTCGAAGTCGGCGGCGCGGCGGAGGAAGCTCCCGCCAAGTCCGAAGCCAAGCCCGCCGCGAAGGAAGAAGCCCAGGCGGCGCCGGCCGCCAAGCCCGAGCCCGAAAAAGCCAAGGCGCCTGCCGCTGAAAAGCAGGCCGCTGCACCCGCTGCGAAGAAGCCCGCCAAGTCCGGCGGCAGCAGCACGACCAACGTCACGGTGCCGGACATCGGCGATTTCGCCGGCGTGCCGGTGATCGAAGTGCTCGTCAAGGATGGCGATACGGTGGCGGCCGAGCAGGCGATCATCGTGCTCGAAACCGACAAGGCAACGATGGAGATTCCGAGTCCTGCGGCCGGCGTCGTCTCGGGCTTCAAGCTCAAGGTCGGCGACAAGGTCAGCAAGGGCGATGCGATCTGCACGCTGCAGGGCGAGGGCGGTGGTGAGGCCTCCGTCGATGAAGCCGAGGCCGAACCCGAGGCGCCGCAGCCTGCGCCGGAAGCCAAGGCCGAAAAGTCGGAGAAGTCCGAATCCGCCGCGCCCGCCAAATCGACCGAACCCAAGCCCGCTGCGCCCGCCGCCGAAACCCCGCAGGCCGCGAGCGGCAAGCCCGGCGAGCTGCCTTATGCCGGCCCCGGCACGCGCAAGTTCGCGCGCGAACTCGGTGTCGATCTGGCCAAGGTCAAGGGCAGCGGCAAGGGCGGTCGCATCGTCGTCGAAGACGTGCAGGAGTTCGTCAAGCAGACGCTCGCTGCGCCGCCAGCAGCCGCGGCCCCGGCCGGTGGCAGCGGCATTCCGCCGATTCCGGCGCAGGATTTCTCGCTCTACGGCGAGATCGAAACGGTGGCGCTCGCACGCATCCGCAAGATTTCGGCGCAGCACCTGCATCGCGCCTGGGTCAACATTCCGCACGTCACCCAGACCGACGAAGCCGACATCACCGATCTCGAAGCCTTCCGCAAATCGGCCAGCGACGACGCCGGCGTCAAGCTCACGCTGCTGCCGTTCGTGATGAAGGCGGTCGAGAAAGTGCTGATCGCGTATCCGGATTTCTGCAGCTCGCTGTCGCCCGATGGCGCGAGCCTGATCCGCAAGAAGTACGTGCACATCGGTTTCGCGGCCGATACGCCGAACGGACTCGTGGTGCCGGTGGTGCGCGACGTCGACAAGAAGGGCATCGTCGAACTCGCCAAGGAATGCGGCGAACTCGCCAAGAAGGCGCGCGACGGCAAGCTCAAGCCCGACGACATGAAGGGTGGTTGCTTCTCGATCAGCAGTCTCGGCGGCATCGGCGGCGGCTACTTCACGCCCATCGTCAATGCGCCCGAAGTCGGCATTCTTGGTGTGTCGAAGGGCGTGATGAAGCCGGTGTGGGACGGCAAGGCTTTCCAGCCGCGCCTGATGCTGCCGCTGTCGCTCTCGTACGACCATCGCGTCATCGATGGCGCTTACGCTGCGCGCGCGATCGTGCTGCTCGGCAAACTGCTGGGTGATCTGCGCCGATTGGCGTTGTAGGAAGCTCGGGAAACGGTGGCTTGGCGGCCAGACCGCGTGAGCCGCCACACTTCCGCCTTTAGTTTTGCTTGACTAAGAAAGCGCCGCCTTCCCAGGCGGCGCTTTCTTGCTACTGCCAAGTTTTTTCGACCTGACCGTTTCGCAGCGAACCTCATTTGTCGGACAATACGTAGAAATACGCTTTTTCGATCGGGCGGCGGCTCGCAGCCAGCCCGACATTTCTACGCCTGTTCAACACGCCGCTTTCGGGCGGCCGCTTCGGGGAGATTCACGTGGCCAGCATTCGCAAGATTCTCGTTGCCAACCGATCCGAAATCGCGATCCGTGTCATGCGCGCGGCGAACGAGATGGGGATCAAGACGGTGGCGATTTACGCCAACGAGGATCGCTTCGCGCTGCATCGCTTCAAGGCCGATGAAAGCTATCGCGTCGGCGCCGGCAAGAAGCCGATCGCGGCCTACCTCGATATCGACGACATCATCCGCGTCGCCAAGCAGGCCAAGGTCGATGCGATCCATCCGGGCTACGGCTTTCTGTCCGAAAACCCGGAGTTCGCCGAAGCCTGCGCGGCCAACGGCATCCTGTTCATCGGTCCCACGCCCGAAGTGATGCGCACGCTCGGCAACAAGGTCGCGGCGCGCAACGCCGCGGTCGCGGCCGGCGTTCCGGTGATGCCGGCGACCGCGCCGCTGCCGCACGATATCGAAGCGAGCAAAAAGCTCGCGGCCGCGGTCGGCTATCCGCTCATGCTCAAGGCGAGCTGGGGCGGCGGCGGGCGCGGCATGCGCGTGATCGAGAGCGAAGCGGACTTGCCATCGAACATCGAGATCGCGCGCCGCGAAGCCGCCGCGGCCTTCGGCAACGACGAGGTCTATCTCGAAAAGCTCGTGCGGCGTGCGCGCCACGTCGAAGTGCAGATACTCGGTGATCGTCACGGCAACCTCGTGCACCTGTTCGAGCGCGATTGCTCGGTGCAGCGCCGCAACCAGAAAGTCGTCGAGCGCGCACCGGCGCCGTATCTCGACGAGGCCACGCGCGCTTCGCTCTGCGAATCGGCGCTCAAGCTCGGGCGCGCGGTCAACTACACGCATGCGGGAACCGTCGAGTTCCTCATGGATGCGGACAGCGGGCAGTTCTACTTCATCGAAGTGAACCCGCGCATCCAGGTCGAGCACACGGTGACCGAGCAGGTCACCGGCATCGACATCGTCAAGGCGCAGATTCGCGTCTGCCAGGGCGCGACGATCGGCAAGGACGCCGGCGTGCCGGTGCAGAACGAGATCAAGCTCAATGGCCACGCGCTGCAATGCCGCGTGACGACCGAAGATCCCGAGAACAACTTCACGCCGGACTACGGCCGGCTCTCGGTGTATCGCAGCGCGGCCGGCTTCGGCCTGCGCCTCGATGGCGGCACCGCGTACGCGGGCGCCATCATCACGCCGTATTACGACTCGCTGCTCGTGAAGGTGACGGCCTGGGCGCCGACCGCCGAGGAGGCGATCCACCGCATGGATCGCGGCCTGCGCGAGTTCCGCATTCGCGGCCTGTCGACGAACCTGCAGTTCCTCGAGAACGTGATCAACCATCCCGACTTCATCTCGGGCGACGTGATCACCAAGTTCATCGACAACACGCCCGAGCTGTTCAACTTCAAGAAGCGCCGTGACCGTGCGACCAAGCTGCTGCGCTTTTTGTCGGAGACCACGCTGCGCGGCAACCCTGAAATGAAGGGCCGCGTCGCCCCGACCGGCGAACTCGCGCCCGCGATCCTGCCGAGCGCCGACCTGTTCGCGCCGATTCCGGCCGGTACGCGCGACAAGCTCAAGCAACTCGGTGCGAAAGGTTTCAGCGAGTGGATGAAGGCGCAGCCGCAGGTGCTGCTGACCGATACCACGATGCGCGATGCGCACCAGAGCCTGTTCGCGACGCGCATGCGCACGACCGACATGACCACGATCGCGCCGTATTACGCGCGCATGTTGCCGGGGCTGTTCTCGCTCGAATGCTGGGGCGGCGCGACCTTCGACGTGGCGATGCGCTTTTTGAAGGAAAGCCCGTGGGCACGCCTGCATCAGCTGCGCGCGGCGGTGCCGAACGTGCTGTTCCAGATGCTGCTGCGCGCGAGCAACGCGGTTGGTTACACCAACTATTCCGACAACGTCGTGAAGTTCTTCGTGCAGCAGGCGGCGGCGAACGGCATCGACGTGTTCCGCGTGTTCGACTCGCTCAACTGGGTCGAGAACATGCGCGTGGCGATGGACGCGGTGATCGAGACCGGCGCGCTCTGCGAAGGCACGATCTGCTACACCGGCGACATCTTCGACAGTGCGCGGCCCAAGTACGACCTGGCCTATTACGTGAAGATGGCCAAGGAACTCGAAAAGGCCGGCGCGCACATCATCGGCATCAAGGACATGGCCGGCGTCTGCAGGCCGCGTGCGGCGCGTGAACTCGTCAAGGCGCTCAAGAACGAAGTCGGCCTGCCGCTGCACTTCCACACGCACGATACGAGCGGCATCGCGGCGGCGAGCGTGCTCGCCGCGATCGAAGCGGGCGTCGATGCGGTCGACGGCGCGCTCGATGCGATGTCGGGCCTCACCTCGCAGCCGAACCTCGGTGCGATCACCGCCGCGCTGCAAGGCAGCGAGCGCGATCCGAACCTGGCGGGCGGCGTCGATCTCGAAAAGATGAAGGCGCTGTCGTTCTACTGGGAGGGCGTGCGCAAGTTCTACGCGCCGTTCGAAGCCGACATCCGCAGCGGCACGGCCGACGTCTATCGCCACGAGATGCCGGGCGGCCAGTACACCAATCTGCGCGAACAGGCGCGTGCGATGGGCCTCGAGCATCGCTGGCCCGAAGTCAGCCAGGCCTATGCGGACGTGAATCAACTCTTCGGCGACATCGTCAAGGTCACGCCGACCAGCAAGGTCGTCGGCGACATGGCGTTGTACATGGTCGCCAACGATCTGACGCCCGAGGAAGTCGCCGATCCGGCGCGCGACATCGCGTTCCCGGAATCGGTGATCTCGCTCATGAAGGGCGAGCTCGGCTATCCGTCGGACGGCTTCCCGCCCGACTTGCAGAAGAAGATCCTGCGCGGCGAACCTGCGCTGGTCGGACGGCCGGGCCTCAACATTCCGCCGGTCGATCTCGAAGCCACGCGCCATGAACTCGAGAAGGCCATCGGCCACAAGGCCAGCGACACCGAACTCGCTTCGTACCTGATGTATCCGAAGGTCTTCAAGGATTACGCCGCGCACCTGAAGACTTACGGCGACGTGAGCCAGCTGCCGACACCGGTGTTCTTCTACGGCATGAAGGAGCAGCAGGAAGTCTCGGTCGATCTCGAGCCTGGCAAGACGCTGCTGATTCGCCTGCAGGGCAGCACCGAAAACCTCGAGGAAGGCGAGGACAAGCTGTTCTTCGAACTCAACGGCCAGCCGCGCATGACACGTCTGCCCAAGCTCGATTCGAAAGCCAAGGCAGCGCTGCCGAAGGCCGAAGACGGCAACCCGAAGCACGTCGGCGCGCCGATGCCGGGCATGGTCGTGACGATCGCGGTCAAGGCCGGGCAGAAGGTGGCCAAGGGCGATCCGCTCGTCTCGATCGAGGCGATGAAGATGGAGACGCAGATTCGCGCCGACTTCGACGCCACGATCAAGCGCGTGGTCGCGAGCACCGGCCAGAGCGTCTCGGCCAAGGACTTGCTGATCGAACTCGGCTGAGTTGCCGGCAGCGCCGCCGCCTGAACGCGGGCGGCGCTGTTATTGCATCGCCAGCGGCATGAAGACTCCAAGCAAGCTGTTCCTCATCACCGCCATGCTCGTCTCCGGCGATCTGCTCGCCGCCGATTCCGTGCTCGTCGTCACCGCCGAGCAGAAAGCGCAGTGCCGCTTCATGCACTTCATCGACGTGCGCGGCAGCAGCAGCGAAGCCGCGCTGCAGGCGGCGTTCGCCAAGGTGAAGCACTACAAGGGCGATGCGCTCTACATCCGCAATCAGAGCGAGAACGACAAGGGCGTGCTGATTTCGGGTGAAGGGCTCAAGTGCAATCCTTGAGCCGTGGCGCCGTCGTCGCGCGCGATTCGGCGCTTGAAGAAAAATCTCCGCTGTTGTCGATATCGCGTGGGCCCGTTCGACGGTCATGAGTGACCAGATCCGTGTCACGCCCGAACCAACGGAGTCGCCCGCATGACCAAGACGATTTTCATCAGCCTGCCCGTCGCCGACCTCGACAAGTCGGTCGCTTTCTACAAGGCGATCGGTTTCACCAGCAACCCGCAGTTCACCGACGACACGGCCGCCTGCATGGTCTGGAGCGAGACCATCAGCCTCATGCTGCTGACGCACGCGAAGTGGCGCACGTTCACGACCCGCCCGATTCCGCCGTCGACCTCGAGCGAAGTGGCGTTCAACGTGACCTGCGAAAGCCGCGCAGCGGTCGACGCCATGAACCAGGCCGCAGGCGCGAACGGCGGCACGGCCGACATCAACCCGGTGCAGGACCACGGCTCCATGTACGGCCGCGACATGGCCGACCCCGATGGTCATATCTGGGGCGCGATGTGGATGGACCCGGCCGGGTTTCCGGCCGAATAGCTCCGGTGTCGAGCGCCCGCTCAGCTCACAGCGCCGCCGCGATCTTCTCGCCGAGCGCCTTGATCTTCTCCATGTCGCCGAGCTTGGCCGCGTGCAGCGTAAGCTCGGCACGCTCGTAGCGCGGGATGACGTGGAAGTGGATGTGCGGCACGGTCTGGCCGGCGATCGGGCCATTGAGCTGCATGACCTGGATGCCGGCGCAACCGAGCGCCTTCTGCGCCGCGATCGCGACGCGGCGCGTGAGCTTGGCCACCGCCACCGCGCTTTCCTCGGACAGGTCGAGCAGCGTCACGGCAGGCTCCTTCGGGATGATCAGGGCGTGGCCGTCGGACTGCGGCATGATGTCCATGAAGGCCAGCGTCTTGTCGTCCTCGTAGAGCTTGAAGCAGGGCAGTTCGCCGCGCAGGATCTTGGCGAAGGGATTTTGCGGGTCGTAGCTCATGGGGCTCCTGTCGGCGGTTCGTTCTTCGAGGCCGGCATTGTCAACCAAGCGACGCGTCGGGCGTTACCTTCCGGGTAAACCAGGACAGGAGACCGGGATGGTCGCGCCAATCCGCGGCATGGAAATCATCGGGCGATGCATTCGCAGCGCCGCCATCGCCGGCGTGCTCGCGCTGAGCCTCGATGCGGGCGCGGCTGATCGCGATCTGCAGACGCTGATGCACGACGGTCTCGAGCGCCACTATCTCGTGCGTGCTCCGCAGACGATGCCGGGCCCGACGCCGCTCGTGCTCGTGCTGCACGGCGGCGGTGGCGATGCGCGCAATGCCGAGCAAATGACCGGCTTCACCGCCAAGGCGCGCGAGCAGGGCTTCATCGTCGCCTATCCCGAAGGCACGAGCCGCATGGGCAAGCTGCACACCTGGAACGCCGGGCACTGCTGCGGATACGCGCTCAAGAAGAACGTCGACGACGTCGGCTTCATTCGTGCGCTGATCGATGCGCTGTCGGCCCGCTATCCGGTCGATGCGCGACGCATCTACGTCACCGGCATGTCCAACGGCGGCATGATGACGCACCGGCTCGGCATCGCCCTCGGCGACCGCATCGCCGCGATCGCGCCGGTGGTCGCCACCGTGTTCGGCGACGAGCCGCAGGCGATCGCGCCGGTGTCGGCGCTGATGATCAACGGCGCGCTCGACCAGAACGTTCCGCCCGCGGGCGGCGAGCCCGGCGGGCGCGGAGCGCGCGCCTGGGACGACGACATCCGGACGCGGCCCGCGCTCGACCAGGCGGCGTTCTGGGGCAGGGTGGATGGCTGCGCCGAGGTCTCCGCGCAAACCGACGTCGGCACCGCCTTGCGGTGGGAATATCGCTGCCCTTCGGGTCGCGACGTCGGCCTGTATCTGGTCAAGGACAATGGCCACGCCTGGCCGGGCGGGCAGGCCGGCAGCCGGCGCGGGGACACGCCGAGTGCGAGCTTCGACGCCACCGACGTGATCTGGAAATTCTTCGCCGCGCATCCGAAATAGCGCGTGCAGGCGGGTCCAGACCCGCCCTGCCGAGACGCAGGCTCGCTGAGTGCTTTCCCGGCTTGGATGGTCCGCGCTGCCGGCCGACACTGGTCGCTTGCTTCAATGCCAGCGAGCTCATGCACTTCCAGCTTCAGTCCAGCAGCATCCTCCGGTCGTTCGCCGCCGCTTTCGGCCTGTTCGTTGCTAGCGCGAGCGCGCAGGCCGAGCTCGACACCGCCACGCTCGAACGCATTCGCGATGCGGCATTGAGCAGCGATTACGCCTGGCAGCGGCTGGCCGACCTGTCAGACAAGATCGGCCCGCGGCTGTCGGGTTCCAGGGGCGCCGAGGCCGCGGTCGCGCAGGTAGCGCAGGCGATGAAGAATGCCGGGCTCGACGTGCGCCTTCAGCCCGTCAAGGTCCCGCACTGGGTGCGTGGAGCCGAGCAGGCCGAGCTCGTCGATTACGCCGGCCGACCCGAAGGCATTACGCAGCCGCTGCACCTGACCACGCTCGGCGCCTCGGTGGCGACGCCGGCCAAGGGCATCGTCGCTCCCGTGCTGTTCGTCCGCAGCCTCGCCGAACTCGAAGCCCGCGCGGCCGAAGTGCCCGGCAGGATCGTGCTGATCAACATGCCGTTCGATCAGAACCTCGCCGACAACGGCCAGGCCAGCGCGGCGTATACGCAGGCCGGCGAGGCGCGGTTCACCGGCCCTGCAAAGGCCGCGAAGCTCGGCGCCGCGGCGGCGCTCGTGCGCTCGATCGGCGGCGCCAACTACCGCTTGCCGCACGCGGGCAACACGAGCTGGGATGTCGATGGCCCGAAGATTCCGGCTGCGGCGCTCGCCGCCGAGGATGCGATGCTCATCGAACGCCTGTCCGCGCAAGGCCCGGTGAAGCTGCGCCTGCTGCTGACGCCCAAGACCCTGCCCGACGCCGACAGCCACAACGTGCTCGCCGATCTGCGCGGCCGCGAGCGGCCCGACGAGGTCGTGATCGTGTCGGGCCATCTCGACTCCTGGGATCTCGGCACGGGTGCGATGGACGACGGCATCGGGGTCGCTTCGTCGATGGGCGCGGTGCAGGTGCTGCAATCGCTCGGCATCCGTCCGCGTCGCAGCGTGCGCATGGTGGCCTGGATGAACGAGGAGAACGGCGGACGCGGTGGAGCCGCGTATCAGGCCGAGGTGAAGCCGCGCATCGAAACGCAGATCGCCGCGATCGAAAGCGACTTCGGGCTCGCCGGCCCGCTTGGGTTCTCGGCTTCGATCAGCGCGCCGCAGCTCAAGCGTCTCGACGCCGTCGGCCGCGTGCTGCGGACGATCGGCGCGGGCGTGATGGAGACGCGCGCGGGTAGCGCCGGTGCCGACATCGCGCCGCTGCAGGCGCTCGGCGTTCCAGGCTTCGCTCCGATCGTCGATGGCCGTCACTACTTCGATCTGCACCACACCGCGGCCGACACGCTCGACAAGGTCGACCCGCAGGCGCTGCGGCGGCAGACCGCGGTGCTCGCCGTGCTCGCGTATGCGCTGGCCGAAATGAGCGAACCGCTCGAGCGCGTCCCCGCACCGTGATGTCGCTGCGCCCGAATCGGCACTGAATCGATCGCCACGGAATCCGGCTCTGGAGTTCAGGCCCGGTTTCTGGTGCCTGAGTAAATTGGAACCTGGCTGATTCGGTCTGCAAGGACGCAGGCATCGACGCAAGGAAGCGTCATCAGCGCCCGCTGCAATCTCATACTCAAATCGGCACCAGGGACTCCCGCTTCATCGCTCGATGAAGCGATACCTATGCGAAGCCCTCGAGGCTTCACGCGACAAGGAGTGTCGTCATGAAGAAGATCCAACTGCTGTGCGGTTCCACCGTGATCGTTGTCGCGGCATTCGCGGCTCCCGTGCTGGCCGACCCGAGCGGCTCCGGATACCGCGGCCCTCAACCGGTGCAGAATGCACCCACGCCGCAGGTCCGTGTCATCGACAAGGAGCAGGATGAGCGGGAGCAGCGCATGCGGATGCAGCGCGCGCCTCAAGGTTCCCAGGCCCAGCCTCAAGCCATGCAGCAGCCGCGGCAGGTCTATGGCCTGGCGTTCAATTCGGAAAATCGCGGTTCGGGACCGGATAAGACCAAGTTCAACATCGTCAACGAAGATGAGGCCCGTCGGCAGCAGGGTCGTCTCAACCAGGGCGGCGGCGACCAGGGAACCGATGGCACCGGAGGCAGCGACAGTTCGGGTGGCGGACGCTAATTCGCACACCCGAATGCGCATGAAAAGGCCTGCTTCGAGCAGGCCTTTTCATGCGCATTATCAGACCGTGGAGCGATGCTTCATGATCACGCAATCCGCGTCGCTGACCTTTTGCAGCTGCCGGCGAAAGTCGAACGTGAAGCCCGGCCACAGCGCGGTGATCTTGCCGCTCTTGTGCTTGTACCAGCTGTTGCAGCCAGTCGACCAGGTCGAGGTAGCGAGCCGTTGCTGCAGCTTGCGATTGAATTCGTCATGCACGTCGGCGCGGATTTCGAGCGATTGCGGGCCACCGGACAGCAGCTTGCCGATAAGCCGGCGAATCAGCGCGACCTGGCTTTCGATGATGTAGACCATCGAGGTGTGGCCGACGCCGGTGTTCGGACCGACGATCATGAACAGGTTCGGGAAGTTCTTGACGAGCGTGCCGAGGAAGGCTTCCTCGCCGTTGACCCAGTCCTGCGCGAGGCTGCGGCCGGCGCGGCCGCGCACGACTTGGCCGATCGGATTCTCGGTGGCGTAGAAGCCGGTGCCGAAGATCAGGCAATCGACTTCGCGCACCGTGCCGTCGGCGGTGACGACCGCGTTTTCGCGAATCTCGCGGATCGGCGTCGTCACGAGATCGACGTTGCTGCGGCCGATCGCCGGATACCAGTCGTTGGAGATCAGGATGCGCCGGCAGCCGATCAGGTAATCGGGCGTGACCTTGGCCTTGAGCACCGGATTCTTCACCTGCCTGGCGATGTGGCGCTCGGCGATCTTCTGGAACAGCTTCATGAAGGCCGGTTGCAGCACCAGGCCGAACACGCGCGCCTCATGGCCCCAGTAGATCATCTGCCGATAGAGCTTGCGCCACAGCGGCCAGCTCTTGAAGCGCCGTTTCTCGCCCTCGGAATACGGCCGGTCCGGACGCGGAATGATCCAGTTCGGCGAGCGCTGATAAACGTCCAGGCGCGCGACCTTGGCCGCGATCTCGGGCACGAACTGGATCGCCGAGGCGCCGGTGCCGATCACCGCGACACGCTTGCCGGCGAGGTCGTAGCCGTGATCCCAACCCGAGGAATGGAACGTCTTGCCCTTGAAGCGCTCGACGCCCGGAATCTCCGGCAGCTTGGGCTCGGCGAGCCCGCCGTTGGCGAGCACCAGCGCGCGCGCGGTGAGGGTCTGCAGGCCGAGTGCGGATTTGAGGCGCACCGACCAGATCTGCCGCACCTCGTCGTAATCCGCGCCGATGAAAGTCGTGTTGAAGCGGATCGAGGGCAGCAGTTCGTATTTTTCGGCGACCGAGCGCAGGTAGGCGTAAAGCTCGGGCTGGGTCGGATAGATGCGCGACCAGTCGCTCTTGGGCGCGAAGGAGAACGAATACAGATGGCTCGGCACGTCGCAGGCCGCGCCCGGATAGCGGTTGTCGCGCCAAGTGCCGCCGACGCTGTCGCCGCGTTCGATCAGCACGAAGTCGCGAACACCGTCCTCGCGCAGCTTGATCGCCATGCACAGGCCGCCGAAGCCGGTGCCGACGACGACGACCTCATGATCCGGTTTGATGCTGCCGCCACCGCCGGACAGACCGGCGGCGAGGTTCTGGTTGATGCCCATGCGCTGCGCTCTCCTCCGGCCCCGGCCGGACGCCTAAACTGACAACAATCGATGTCAAGTTAAGAATGACATCGATGAATGTCAAGATTTCAGCGCCCGCGTCTTTGGGCGGAGCAGCCTCTGCGGAAAGAGCCGACACCAGTGGGGCGGGCGCTGGGCCCCGCCGACGAATGCGCGATACGACCGAGGCAGCTGGGCAATGCGCGCCGCCTCGTCCCACCCAAATCGGCAGCGCTCAAGCGCTGCGACGATCCTTGCCGTCCTGGGACTGGCCAACCGCTTGCCCGCCCTGCTGGCTTTCGCCGGACTTGCCGCGCGTGAGCAGCTCTTCACGATGCACCGGCACGCCCGTGGGCGCCCGGATGCCGATACGAACCTGATTTCCTTTCAACCCCAAAACCGCGACTTCGATGTCTTGGCCGATCAGAATGCTTTCCCCGACCCGCCTTGTCAGTATCAACATTGCTTTCCCCGCTACTTGTCGTACGCGCGGCTCGTCCTGAGCGAGCCGCTTCGGCTGTCCCCGAGCCGAAGCCGACCGAGTAAGCAGTATGTCAGCTTAACGGCTGTTCAGGGATGTAGGCTGTTTCAGACTGTTGCGAAGGCCACTTCCTAAGCCTGGCACTCGGGCGCAGAATGCGCGCCCTTTTTCCGAGACATCCAGCGGACCGGTGGGTCCGTGGGGGCGACATGAGCGGCAGTGGCAGCAGGGGCTCCGCACCGGCGGCGGGCCCGGCGGTGAATCCAGGACTGGACCGGCGCGGCTTGCTGGCGACCGGCCTGTCGTTTCTGACCTGGGGCCTGCTGCCTCTCTACCTGAAGCTGCTGGCCAGCGTGCCGATGTTCCAGGTCATGGGGCATCGCATCATCTGGGCCTGCGTGTTCGTGTTCGCCTGGCTCGGCCTGCGCGGGCAGTTCGCGGCTGTGGGGCGCGTGATCCGGCAGCCGAAGGCCCTGTCGAAGCTGCTCGTGACGGCCGGCCTGATCAGCGTCAATTGGGCGGTCTACGTGTGGGCGGTCGCCGATGGCCACGTCGTCGAGGCGAGCCTCGGCTACTTCATCAATCCGCTGGTGTCGGTGATGCTCGGCGTGTTCCTGTTGTCTGAGAAGCTCAATCGCTGGCAGTGGCTTGCGGTTGCCGTCGCGGGCGTCGGCGTGCTCTGGCTGACCGTGCAACTCGGTCATCCGCCGTGGGCCGCGCTCGCGCTGGCGATTTCGTTCGGGCTCTACGGCTTCGTGCGCAAGACCGTGACCGGTGTCGATTCGGTGACGGGGCTGGCGATCGAGACGCTGCTGATCCTGCCGTTCGCGCTGGGTTGGGTCGGCTTCGAAGTCTGGCGCGGCCAGAATGCGTTCGGGCATCAGGGGCTGGTCATGGACATCCTGCTCGTGCTCAGCGGGCTGGTGACCGCGGTGCCGCTGGTGCTGTTCGCTTATGGCGTGCAGCGCATTCCGCTCAGCACGGTCGGCCTGATGCAGTACGCCGCTCCGAGCTTGCAGCTCATCACGGCGGTGCTCCTGTTCGGAGAGCCGTTCACGCACGTGCAACTGGTCGGTTTCGCCTGCATCTGGGCGGCGCTGGTGATTTACGCGATCGACGGCTTCGTGCGCGGGCGCGCGCCGAAGCCGGCGGCCAGCGTCCAGGCTGCCGAGGCGACCTGAGCGCGAGCGGGCGCCGGATCGCGAGCCTTCAGCGCGTCGCGATCAGCTGCTTGAGCGAGGCCAGCGTATCGGCCTCGCGGGCCGGCTTGTCACGGCGCCAGCGCGCGATGCGCGGAAAACGCAGTGCCACGCCGGCCTTGTGGCGCCGGCTTTCCTGGATGTTCTCGAACGCGATCTCGAACACCTGCACGGGCTCGACGCTGCGCACCGGTCCGAACTTCTCGAGCGTATGCGAGCGGATCCAGCGGTCCATGCTCGCGAGCTCCTCGTCGGTGAGCCCCGAATAGGCCTTGGCGACCGGCACGAGCGCATCGTCGTCCCAGACCGCGAGCGTGTAGTCGCTGTAGAGATTGCTGCGTCGGCCGTGGCCGGCCTGGGCGTAGATCAGCACGCAGTCGACCGTCAGCGCGCCTAGCTTCCATTTCCACCAGAGCCCGGTCTTGCGGCCCGGCGTATAGGCCGAATCGAGCCGCTTGAGCATGAGCCCCTCGACGCCGCGCTCGCGGGCCTGCTCGCGCTGCTGCTTCAGGTCATCCCAATCGCGCGCGTCGACGCGCGGCGAAACCAGCAGGCCGAACTCGGTGCAGACGGTTTCGAGCCGGGCCCGGCGCTCGGCCAGCGGGCGCTCGCGCCAGTCTTCGCCGCGCCATTCGAGCAGGTCGTAGGGCAGGAAGATCACCGGAGCGTCGGCGAGGCTCTTCTTGCCCGGATTCTTGCGCCCGATGCGTGTCTGCAGCGCCGAAAACGGCATCACCGCGCCGTCCTTCCAGGCCAGCAGCTCGCCGTCGAGTACGCTGCCGTCGGGCAGGCGCTCGGCCATCGCCTCGATTTCGGGAAAGCGGCCGTTGAGCAGGTCTTCGCCGCGCGACCACAGCCAGGTCTGGCCGGCGCGGCGGATCAACTGGCCGCGGATGCCGTCCCATTTCCACTCGGCGAGATAGCCGGCCAGTTCGCCGATCGCCTCGGGCGCGGCCTCGTCGACCGGGTGCGCGAGGCAGAACGGATAGGGCTGCGAAGGCAGGGCTTCGGCGCGTCCGGCCTGCAGCAGGCTCGCGTAGGACGCCGCGCTCGGCTGCCAGTCGCCCATCAGACGATGCTGCACGACGGCCGTCTCGAGCCCCGCATGCGCCGCGAGCGCGCGCGCGGCGAGGCCCGAGGAAACACCGACGCGCAGTGAGCCGGTCAGCAGCTTGGTGAATAGGAAGCACTGGGCGAACGGCAGGCGCCGCCACCAGGCGAAGACGGTTTCGCGCTGTGTTAATTCATCTTCATTTGCGAGGTTTTGGAGCAGTTCTACACATTCGTGCAGAGCGGGCGCTGTTGGCTTGTCCTCTCTCCCGCCGGCGGGAGAGAGTCCCGCCGCAGGCGGGGAGAGAGGGGCTGTTGGTTCTGCGAGCGATGTCTCGTTTTCGACCGGACCCTCTCCCGGTCCTTCGGACCCCCCTCTCCCGCCAGCGGGAGAGGGGGCAAGCGACGACGTGTGCATGCCTCCAAACTGCGTATCGATCAGCAGCGCCACCGTCTCGGCCAGATCACCCACATGCGCGTAGCTTTCCTCGACGAGCATCGGCGAGAGCTGCGTGAGCTCGGTGATCCAGTCGCGCAGCCGGGTCGGGGCAATGAGCCGCTTGAGCCGTCCGCCCTGCAGGAAGAACAGGCCCCAGGCCGCGTCCGCAGGCGGCGCCGATTCGAAATAGCGCCGCATCGCCGCGACCTTGGCGGAGGTCGAGGTCGTCGCATCGAGCTCGGCGTACAGACGGGCGAAGCGCTCCATGCCGTGGGCGGTCCTGCATAGCGGTGGTGCGCCGAGTATCGCCAACGCGCTTGAACCGCAGGCGCAAGCTCGCGGTCGTTGATGGACGATCGCCCGCTGTGATAACTCCTGCGTCTGCTGCCGCAGTGCAGCAGGCTTTCGCCCCGAATTCCCGCCGATGCCGAACGACGACGCCCTCGACGATCTGATCGCCACCGAACCCGAGCGCCGCCGCGCCCGCGATCTGCTGCCGCTGTTCTACCCGCAGGTGCGGGCGATGGCGCGCCGCGAGCGGCGGCGCTGGGACGGCGGCGCCGAAACCCTGCAGACCACCGCGCTCGTCAACGAGGCTTTTCTCAAGCTGCGGCACCAACCCGAGTTCGCGAGCGAAGGGCATTTTTTGCGCTCGGCCGCGATCGCGATCCGCCATGCGCTGATCTCCTACGCGCGCGAACGCCAGGCCGAGAAGCGCAACCACGGCCGCGCCGCGCTGCCGCTCGAAGCGGCCAACGAGGTCGCCGACGAAGACGCCGGCGAGCGCCTGCTGCTCGAGGTCGGCGAGGCCTTGCAGCGCCTCGCCGAACTGAGCCCGAGGCTCGCGCAGGTCGTCGAATGCCGCTTCTACGCGGGCTACAACGACGAGGAAACCGCGCTCGCGCTCGGCCTGACCGCACGCACCGTGCGCCGCGACTGGGTCAAGGCGCGGGCCTGGTTGCAGCAGGCGCTCGGCGAGTGAGGCTTTCGGTCGCGCTCAACGGCCGATGCGGCACTCGATCTGCGCCCCGAGTCGCGTGATCGCGGTGCTGCCACCGAGCGAGTACGAATCCGCGGTCAGCGAAAAAGTCAGTCGCGAACCGAGCTGATAGCCGATGCCGATTCCGCCGCCGAGGCCGAAACCGCTGTCCTTGTTCTCGGCGCTCAGCTCGCCGATGCGGATCTTTTGCGTCGATCGGTAGGCGACGCCGGCCAGCCGCAAATTGAAACGCCAGTCGCCGAGCGCGGTTCGGTTGTTGAGACCGAGCGAAACGCCGCGGCCGGCGGGCCGCAGCGATTCGGCTGCGGCATCGACCAGACGCGGGACGTCAAGGGTGCTGCCGCTCAGCTCGCCTTCGTACTCGCCGAATTCCTGCCAGCCCGCTTCGATCGCCAGGCCCGGATAGACCGGCAGGCCGGCGTAGACCGAACCCGAAAAAGTGCTGCGGTCGAACGAGGCTTCGATGTCATGGCCGGCGTCACGGAGTTCGCGCTCGAAACTCGCGCGCGGCAGGCCATAGTGGCCGACGCCGAGCTGGGTGCCGAGATAAAGACCGGGCAGGTAGAGCGGTTCATCGACCGGCTTGAACTCGCCGGCCTGCGCGGGCAGCACGCTGCCGGCCAGCGCGAAGGCCAGCAGCTGCAGGCTGCGGCGCATGCTGCGCAGCAGTGCGAGCAGGCCGAGCAGCAGCATGACGCCTGGTTGCAGCGCTCCGGCACCGGCTTTCAGCCCGCCGTCGACCGGCGTCGGCGGATTGGAAGGCGGCGGCTCGGTCGGTGGCGGGGTGGCGGTGTCGTCGTCGGTGATCGTCACCGTCGCGCTGGCCGGCGTGCCGAGCGCGACCCCGCTGGCGTTGCCCAGCGAGACCGTGAAGTTTTCGTCGCCTTCGACCGTCGAGTCGTTGCTGATCGCGATCGCCAAGCGCTTGGGTTCGGCGTCGCCATCGGCGAAGTTCAGCGTCGTCGACACCGCCGTGTAGTCGCTGCCGGCCAGCGCGGTCTGATCGGCGGTGGCCAGGTTCACGCTCGCGGCACCGGAAGACCCGCCGGTTCGCGTGACGACGACCTCGACGCTGCCGCCGCTTTCGCTGACCGAATAGCTCGCCTGTTCGAGCTGCACGCTGCCCGGGCTCGGCGCGCCGCCGCCGCCGGTGATCGCGACGCAGGAGCGCGACACCTCCGAGACCACGATCGCGTCCTGAAACGGCGTCGGTTTGGAGATGAAGCGCGTCAGCGCGGTCAGGTAGGGATAGGTGCTGATATCGAAGCCGCTGCCGAAGGTCACGTCGATGTCGGCATGGCCGTTGGCGTCCGTCATCACCGAGGTGCTCGACTTGTTGGACTGGCGGAACTGCAACTGGCCGCCGTTTGCGTCGCAGCGGTCGGTCTGGTACAGGGCGATCTCGAAGCGCGTGTTCGGCAGCGAGTCGAGGCTGCCGCGCACGCTGCCGTTGCTGCCGGTGGTGGCCGAGGTGAGCACCGGCCAGTTGACACCCTCGTTGGCGCCGCCGTCGGCATCGAGCGCATCGTTGGCGTCCGAACCTTCGGCATTGAGGTCGATCGGCAGGCCGCCGTTGTCGCTGATGATTCCGCCCGAAAAATCGACCCGTGCCGGGCTTTCGACGCGAATGCCGGCGCCGCCGTTGTGCTGGATCGTCGCGTTGACCGAGGCGCCCGTCGATCCGGAGAAATGCAGGCCGTGCCCCTGGTTGCCGAGGCTGGCCTGCGCTCCGCCGACGGTGGTCTGGTCGACCACGCTGGTGAGCGAAAACTGATTCGGCAGCGCTGCGCTGCGCGTGATGTCGATGCCGTTGGCGCCGCTCGCGGACACGCGCGAATAAAGCAGCCGCACGGCGCCGAACTCACCGACTTCGACGCCGTTACCGCCGTTGCCGAGCGGCTGCGTGCCGCTGGCGTCGGTGCCGATGTCGCCGCCGTAGATCTGCGCGTAGCAGTTGTAGGCGGAGCCCGGATTCGCGGTTGGCGCATCGATGCGCACGCCGGCGCCGAGGTTGCCCGAGATCAGGTTGCGATCACCGACCGGCGGCCGGCTGGGCGCCTGCACGCCCGGAATCTCGCCGCCGATATAGCCGACCGCATTGAGCCCGATGTCGATGCCGATGCCATTGCCGGCGGCCGCCGTGCCGTTCGCATCGGTGCCGATGCGCGAGCCGACCACCGTCAGCTGGGCGCGACAGCCGACCAGAGCCGGATCGCAGCCGCTGCGTCCGGTCGCGACGAGGCCGCGGCCGCTGAAGCGATTGATGACCAGGCCGCGGATCGTCAGCGGCGGCGTGTAGCCGCAGCAGTCGTTCTGGCCGATCGCGATGCCATCCGCATTCGCGCCGGCGAGGCTGCCGTCGAGCTCGATCAGCAGCACCGCGTTGCTGCCGCTCGCGAGCGTGTTCCTGCTGCTGCCCGGCTGCGTGTAGCCGTCGATGACCGTCGCCGCGGTGATCTTCGGCAGCGGCGTGGCGGGGCGGATCGTCTGCACGCCGGTGCCGGCGATATCGAAGGCGATGGTGTGGTTACCGTCGCTGCCCACGCTGGTCGCGTTGGCATCGACGATCGCCTGCCGCAGCGAACCCGGCTCGCTGTCGGCCGTCGTCGTCACCGTGAACGTCGCCGCCTGCGACGATGCCAGCGGCAACAGCGCGGCGATCGCGATCAGAACTCCCGGCATGCGCCGCGCCGCTCGCGCGGCAAAAGCGCCCTCGAACCTCTGCTGCTTGCTCATGCTCCCTGTCCCTGATGGTCATCCGTACTGCTCAATGACGCAGGGGAGTGGCAAAGGCGGACATCGCGGTTTCTGACGCCGTCCTATGCCGCCGCCGTACTCGGGGCCGAGGCCGAAACCATCCTGCGGCCGGCGAGCTTGCGGACCGTGGCTTCCGCGTCGGCGGCGGGCGCCAGCGTCACCCCGCGAAAGCCCAGGGCGACGCGAAACGCGAGGGTCTGGCCCGCGGCGATCCGGAAATCCGCCTGCTGCGGCTGGCCGATCCAGCGGCCGTTCCTGGCGATGCCGGCCATGACCCGGTGCTCGCCCGGCGCCAGGTCCATCGCCGTGAAGTGGCTGAAGCTGAGCTGCCCGAGCGGGTCGCCGTCGACCGTGACGTCGATGGGGTTGGTCTGCCCGATCCAGCCTTCGCGGTAGACGATGACGACGGCGCGTCCCGAAGGCGGCTTGAGCGACAGCGCAGCCTGCTTGGTGCCGGCATCGGCCGTGCCCCTCTTTCTGATCTGCGAGAAACCGCCGAGCAGGTACATCGCCAGCCAGAAGAACGGCAGCCCCAGGCCGATCGACCAGCCGGCCTCGTGCGGCTGGCCGTTGGCGGCGTCGAGGCTGGCGTTGAGGATGCCGAACAGCTTGGCCGCGACCAGTCCGGCGATGACGGAGAGGGCGATCTTGATCGCGGGAGGCAGGGTTTTCATGGCAGTGGTTCCTGGGGACGAAAAGCGGGCGTGACGTAGCCGAGCAGGCCGGAAGGCGAGCGCCGCAGCGCATGGAGCTTCCAGGCGCCGCGTCGCTTGATGAGCAGAATCCACAGCGTAGTCTGGCCGCTCGGCAGCGCCGCGCTCGGGACCGTGTCCAGGCGTGCGAGCAGGTAGCCGCAGCGGCCCCGGCGGATGCGGTTGATCCACTGGCGGCCGCGCACCTGGCCGATGCCCAGTCCCGTGGTCAGCCGCATCAGTGCGTCGGCGTCGTAGAGCGCGTGGAACTCGTCCGAAAGCAGTCCCTGTGCGGCCTGAAAGTCACGCGCCGCGACGGCGGCGAAGAAGGCCTCGGCGGTCCGCGTCAGCGGTGCGAGCAGGGCCGTCAGCAGTTTCAGCAGGCCGAAGACGAAGCCGGCGACCG
The DNA here is from genome assembly GCF_058783045.1 of Hydrocarboniphaga sp. FW305-C-57. Classification (NCBI taxonomy): domain Bacteria; kingdom Pseudomonadati; phylum Pseudomonadota; class Gammaproteobacteria; order Nevskiales; family Nevskiaceae; genus Hydrocarboniphaga; species Hydrocarboniphaga sp. FW305-C-57. The sequence continues at coordinate 58,898 of NZ_JBYSYG010000001.1, forward strand.
CCATGAGCGCGGCGAACAGGATCGGCAGCACCTCGCCGATCGTCGGGGCGGAATCGCTTCCACTGTCCTGAGCCCAAGCCGAGCCGGCCAGCAGGCCGGCGGCGCACAGCATGGCGCCTGCGATCGCATCGGCTTCTTTGCTGCGATGTCCCATGCTGGCCGCTCCCGTGGCCGGCATTCCGCCCGTGTCCTGCGTCTCGTCTACCTGACAAGCCCATACGCAGGGCTTCGCGGAAAGCGGACATCGCAGCGAACGACGGCGGAGCGGTGCGGCTCGGTCCGGGCTAGTCGCGCCGCTCCAGCCGGTGGCGCAGCCGCGCGAGCGGCTCGCGATAGCGCAGCGACAGCGAGCTGTGCTGCCGCTCGATCGCGGCGGCCTGCGCGATCAGCCCGGCCGCCTCGTCGCGCCGGCCGAGTGCGAGCGCGGATTCGGCCAGCGCGAGCTGGGCTTCGGCGATCTTCGGGTGCTGCGGCAGGTAGAGCTCGGCGCGCGTCGCGAGCACCCCGCCGAGCAGGGCTTGAGCGCCGGCGGCGTCGCCGCTGCGCAGGCGCGCGAGCGCTTCGACGAGCTCGGCGTCGGCGATCTCCAGGCGCAGGTATGGCGCCTGCCGGCTCGCGCGCGATTGCTCGACCGCGGCGGCTGCGAGCGTGATCGCGTTCGCGTAGTCGCCCGCGGCGAGATTGATGCGCGCGGCGAACAGATTGCGCGACTGCGCCTTCGGCGTGACCGTGCGGGTATCGGCGCCGCCGGGCGGCAAGGTGGCGAACAGTGCGCGTGCCTGCTCGAGCCGGCCCTGATCGAGCGCCAGGCCGATCTGCAGCCAGGTCGTCAGCCGGCTCGGTTCCGGGCGCAGGCGAGCGAGCACGTCGAAGGCCTCCTGCGCCGTCGTCGCGGCTTCGCCGATGCGTCCGAGCTCCTCGAGCGCCGCGCCCTTGCGCTGCAGCGCGCTGACGAGCACCACGCCCTCGGGGTCGTGTATGCGCGCGAGCTGTACGGCGACCTGCGCATCGGCCAGCGCGCCGTCGAATTCGCCGGCCGCCAGCGCACTGCGGCTCGCAGTATCGAAGACGTAGGCGCGCAGCAGCGCGGCGTCGGCGCCTTCGCTCGCGGGCGGCGCCTCGGCCTTGGCGAGCGTGGCGAATTCGAGGCTGCGCCGGGGCTGGTCTTCGTTGAACAGCACCACCGCCATCGTGGTCTGCGCACGCACGCGGTCGTAGTCGTATTCGGCCTTGTTCTCGTGCGCCTGCTCGATCGCCTGGGCGATCGACGCTTCGGCCTCGGCATAGCGCAGCGTGAAGCCCTGCGCGTTGCCGAGCTGCTCGTAGTACAGCGAGAGCTTGGGGTTGGGCGCGCCGAGCGCACTGATCGACACCGCGATCGCCTGCTGGAGCGGCTCGATCGCGCCGGCGTAGTCGCCCTGGCTGCAGCGGGTGATGCCGACGATGTAGTGCGCCTCGGCGAGCTCGGCGGAATCCGCGAAGCGCTGCAAAATCGCGACCGCCTGCAGCGCGTTTTCCTGCGCCCCTTCCGGGTCGTTCGATTCGTTGTTGATCGCGCTCGCGAGCCGCTGCTGGCCGCGCACGAAAGAGTGCTCGTCGCGGCGGCGATCGAGAATCGCGCCGGCCTGTGCGATGAGCCGCTCGGCCTCGTCGTGATCGTCGACCACGCGGGCCAGCGCGACGAGGTCGCCCGCGAGTTCGGCCGAGTCGGCGCCAAAGAGCCGGCGACTCAGTTCGACCGCCTGCTTGCGCACCGGCAGCTGCTCGGACGACAGCGCGAATTCGCCGTACAGGCCGCCGAACAGGCGCAGCAGTGCGAGCTTGTTCTCGGGCGCATCGAGCAGCCCGCTTTCGATGCGCCGGGCGCCGATGTCGAGCAGCTCGCGCGCGGTGGTCTGGCGCGCCTTCACCGGATCGGCCTGGCGGCTGCTGTTGGTGCGGAACAGATCGACCATGAAGTCCTGCACGGCCGCGGCGCGCCGGGCTTCGAGCCGCGCCTTGCGCGCCTGCCAGCCGATGCCGCCGATCGCCGCGGCCATCGTCACGAAGATCGTCGCCGCGGCCGACCAGGCCAGCCAGTGCCGACGCAGAGAGCGGCGCAGCACGTAGCTGCGCGAGCCCGAACGCGCGAGCACCGGCTCGTGATCGAGATGGCGGCGCACGTCGTCGGCGAGCGCGCGCGCGTCGGCGTAGCGAGCATCGGGCTCGGCACGCAAGGCACGCGCGACGATGGCGTCGAGGTCTCCGCGCAATTGCGCGCGCGGCACCGGGCTCGTTTCGGCGTGGGACGCGCGGCTCGGCAGCGGCAGCGGCGCATCGAGCAGGCGCCGAGCCGCGGCCGCGAGCGAGGCGCCGTCGCCGGCCCACGGCACGCGACCGGTCAGCAGTTCGAACAGGATCACGCCGAGCGCGTAGACATCGGTGGCCGTCGTCGCCGCTTCACCGCGCAATTGCTCGGGCGCGGCATAGGCCAGCGTCAGCGGCGCGTTGAGGGTTTGCGTGCTGTCGTCGTCGAGCTGCTTGGCGATGCCGAAATCGAGCAGCTTCACCTGGCCATCCGGCGTCACGCGCAGGTTCGCGGGTTTCAGATCACGGTGCACGAGCAAATGCCGGTGCGCCCAGCTGACTGCGGTGCAGATCTGCAAAAACAGCGCGAGCCGCGTCGGCAGATCGGCCTCGTGTTCGAGGCACCAGCGCGTCAGGTCGGTGCCCTCGACCCATTCCATGACCGTGTACGGCCGGCCGTCGTCGGCCACGCCGGCGTCGTAGAGCCGCGCGATGCCCGGATGCTCGAGCCGCGCGAGGATGCGCTGCTCGGCCTCGAAGCGCGGCAAGGTGTCGATCGCCTCGCGCCGCAGCAGCTTGACCGCGACGGTCTGCGCATAGCGTCCGTCGGCGCGCTCGGCCCGGTACACCTCGCCCGAGCCGCCGCTGCCGATGCGCTCGACGAGCTTCCAGGCGCCGATCTGCTGTCCGGCGGCGTCGCGCACCGCTCGCGTGAGGGCAGGACGCAGCGCATCGACGGCCGGCGCATCGAAGCGCGCACTCGGCGCATCGGCCGCCGCGAGCAGGCGAAGCAGTTCGGCGTGTAGCTCGGGCTGGGTCGTGCTCAGCTCGGCGAGATAGCGCACGCGCTCGTCGGCGCCGAGCTCGATCGCCTCATCGAACAAAGCCTCGAGCCGTGCCCAGCGTGCCGCGTCCATGCGTTCGTCCCCGACTAGAACCCCGATTCCTGCCCGAAGAATGCGGCAACGGCGGCGAGGCGGGAAAGCGGTTCATGCCGAATCGGCAGTGCTCTCTTCGGCGCCCTGGTCCGCCTTGGTCGGCTCGCCCTCGTACTCGGTCTTGAGCTCGCGCGCCTCGATGCCGCGTTCGCGGCACCAGGCGACCAGGGCGTCGGTGTTGCCGTGCGTGGCGAGCACGCGCTTGGCTCCGGTCTCTTCGATCGTGCGCAGCAGCGAGGGCCAGTCGGCGTGGTCGGAGAGCGTGAAGCCGCGATCGTAGGCTTCGCGGCGGCGGGTGCCGCGCACGCGCATCCAGCCCGAGGCGAAAGCGGCCGAGAACGGCTTGAAGCGGCGCATCCACGGCGTTCCGCCAGCGCCCGGTGGCGCGAGGATGAGCCGGCCTTTCCAGTCGAAGAACTTGGGCTGATTGCCGACCGCGTCGGTCGGCAGCATCTTGATGCCGGCGTCGCGATAGAGCTTCACGAGCTTGGTCATCGCACCGTGCAGATAGACGGTCTCACTGCTCAGGCGCGCGAGTTCGGCGAGGATGCGCTGGGCCTTGCCGAGCGCGTAGCAATGCAGGATCGCGGTGACGCCGTCGGCCTTGCACTGCTGCCACCACTCGAAGATTTCCTGCGCGACTTCCTCGGTCGGCTGCCAGCGATACACCGGCAGGCCGAAGGTGGCCTCGGTGATGAAGACGTCGCAGGGCACCACTTCGAAGGGCTCGCAGGTCGGGTCCGGATCGCGCTTGTAGTCGCCCGAACAGACCCAGACTTCGCCCTCGTGCTCGACGCGCACCTGCGCCGAGCCCAGCACGTGTCCGGCCGGATGCAGCGAGACCGTGGTCGGGCCGAATGCGACGCGCTGGCCGTAGGCCAGAGGCACGATGCCAGCGCCATAGCCGATGCGTTCGCGCATCAGGCCCAAGCCCGGCGCCGCGCCCCAGTAGCGTCCACAGCCCGAGCGCGCGTGGTCCGCGTGGCCGTGCGTGATGACCGCGCGCGGCACCGGCCGCCACGGGTCGATGTGGAAATCGCCGGCCGGGCAATAGAGGCCCTGGTCGGTCGGGATGATGAGATCAGTCACGCGGTTTCGAGCTCTTGCAGCAGTCTGTGGAGAGCGCCGCGATTGGCGGCGACCGCGTCGCGTCCGGCCGCGCCCATGCGCTCGCGCAAAGCGGCGTCTTCGAACAAGCGAGTCAGTGCGGGCGCCAGGCCAGCGGCGTCGGCGACTTCGATCGCAGCGATGCGCTCCAGCAGCAGTTCGCGCGCGGGCAGGAAGTTGTGCATGCGCGGGCCGAACAGCACGGGCAAACCGGCCGCGGCGGGTTCGAGCACGTTGTGGCCGCCGACGTCGACGAGGCTGCCGCCGACGAAGGCGGCGTCGCCCGCGGCGTAGTACAGGAAGATTTCGCCCATCGAGTCGCCGAGCAGCACGGCGGTGTCGCCGAACTCGCGCGGTTCGGACCGGCGCCGGTACGCGAGGCCCTGGCGCTCGATCGTGCGCGCGGCTTCGTCGAAGCGCTGCGGATGCCGCGGCACCAGGATCAGCACCGCGTCGGGCCAGCGCTGGCGCAGCGCCGCATGGGCCTGCAATGCGGCGAGCTCCTCGCCCTCGTGCGTGCTCGCCGCAATCCACACCGGCCGGCTCGCGCCGATGCGCTCGCGCAGTTCGCGACCGGCGGAGAGCTGCGCCTCGGGCAGCGCGAGATCGAACTTGATGTTGCCCATGACCGTGACCCGCGGCGCTCCGAGCGAGCGGAAGCGCTCCGCATCGGCCGGGCTTTGCGCGGCCACGCGGCAGCAGGCCAGCGTTTCGGCCGCAAAGCCGCGCACGCGCGAATAGCCACGGAACGAGCGCGGCGACAGCCGGGCGTTGGCGATCACGAGCGGCGTGCCGCGGCGCTTGAGCGCCTGGAACAGATTGGGCCAGAGCTCGGTCTCCATGATCACGACGCGCTCAGGACGCGTGCGATCGACGAAGCGGGCGACCGCGTCGGGCAGGTCGTAGGGCATGTAGCTGTGCAGCACGGCGTCGCCGAGCGCCTCGGTGACGCGGGCCGAGCCGGTCGGCGTGGTGGTGGTGACCCAGACCCGGCCGCGACCATGGCGTTCGACCAGCGCCTTGATCAGCGGCATCGCGGCGAGCGATTCGCCGACCGAAACCGCATGCACCCAGACCGCGACGGGCTGCGCGGGCCGGCGCACGAAGCCGAAGCGCTCGTTCCAGCGTCGGCGGTAATCCGGCAAGGCGCGGCTGCGCAGCAGCAGGCGCAGCAGCACGAAGGGCGTCAGCAGGTAGAGCAGCAGGGTGTAGAGCGGGCGCATGGCCGGTCCAGGATATCGGCAACCGGGCGGATCGATGCGCGTTCGAGGCGTGCCTGCGCTCGATGTTCCTCTCTCCCGCTGGCGGGAGAGAGTCCCTGCAAAGCAGGGGAGAGAGGGTTCGCCGGAAAAATGCGCGCAGGTCGTGCAGTTGCCTAGACTGCGCGACTTATGACTCCGGCCCCTTCCGCAGCCCCGCCGTTCACCGCGCGCCTGATCGCCCCCTGGTACTGGCCGACCTGGCTCGCCATCGGCCTGCTCTGGCTCGTCGCCCAGCTGCCGGTGCCCTGGGTGCTCGCGCTCGGCTCGGGACTCGGCCGGGCGCTCGGCCGGCTCGCAGGCAGCCGGCGCCAGGTGGTGCTGACCAATCTGCGCGTCTGCTTTCCGGAGCTGCCGTCGCAGGAGCACGAACGGCTCGCGGACGAGCACTTCGCCGCGGTCGGTGCCGGGGCGCTCGAAGCGGGTATCGCCTGGTTCGCCTCGGATGCCCGGCTCGCTCCACGGTTCGCGATCGAAGGGCGCGAGCATCTCGACGCGGCGCTGGCCTCGGGCCGCGGCTTTTTGCTGCTGACCGGCCATTTCACGACGCTCGAGATCGGTGCCCGCGTGCTCTGCACCACGGCGCGGCTGCCGTTCCACGCCATGTACCGGCCGTACAACAACGCGGTGCTCGATTTCTGCATGCACCGCTGGCGCGAGAGCCGCTCGAAGCTGCCGGCGCTGCCGCGCGACGACCTGCGCCGGCTCGTGCGCGCCCTGCGCGAGGGCCGGGCGATCTGGTACGCGCCCGACCAGACGCTCGACGAGAAGATTTCGGTGTTCGCCCCGTTCTTCGGTGTGCAGACGCTCACCTTGACCGCCACCGCCCGGCTCGCGCAGATGGGCCGCGCCGGCGTGCTGCCGTACTTCCCGCGCCGCGAGGGCTCGCGCTGGGTGGTTCGCTTCCTGCCGCCGCTGGAAGATTTTCCGAGCGGCGACGAGCAGGCCGATGCCCGGCGCATCAACGCGCTCATCGAAGAGGGAGTGCGGCTCGCGCTGCCGCAATATTTCTGGATCCACCGCCGTTTCAAGAAGCGGCCCGCCGGCGAGCCGAAGCTTTACTGAACGCCTGTCCGTAGAGGCAAAACCCTCGCCGATTCAGCGCATGGCGCGCATGACCCGCATCGGTGACCTGCTGCTAAGATGCGGGCTTCCCGCTCCATTCACGAATCACCGAGGTTCCAAGCGTGAATAAACGTGTGACCTGGCACTCCTGCAGAATGATCGGTCGCGGCCTGACGGCCGCATTGTTGCTCGCGGCGGCGCAGACCGCGGTCGCGGCCACCGCCGTCGAAGAAGCGTCCACGCTGCTGCAGCAGGGCCAGCTCGACCAGGCGCTCAAGAAGCTCGATGCCCAGCTCAAGTCACAGCCGCAGGACGCCCAGGCGCGCTTCCTGCGCGGCCTCGTGCTGGTTCGCCTGAACCGCAGTGCCGAAGCCGTGAAGGTGTTCGCCGACCTCACGCGCGACTATCCGCAGCTGCCCGAGCCGTACAACAACCTCGCGGTGCTCTACGCCCAGCAGGGCGACTACGAAAAGGCCCGCGATGCGCTCGAGGCCGCGCTCGCCACGCACCCGAGCTATGCCACCGCGCACGAGAATCTCGGCGACATCTATGCCGCGCTCGCCGGCGCCGCCTACAACCGCGCGCTCTCGCTCGATGCGGCCAACCAGGGCGTGCGCTCCAAGCTCGCGCTGATCGGCCAGCTCGACGGCCAGGGCGTGGCCTCGACTTCGGTGGCATCGGCCCCGACCACGACGGTCTCCACGCCGCCGCCGGCCGCCGCGGCTCCGGCCACCGTGCCACCGCCGTCGACGCTGCCGTCCACTTCGACACCGCCGCCGGCGGCTGCGCTGACGGTGGATTCGGCCACCGCGGCCAGCGTCACGAGCGTCGTCAACGCCTGGGCCGCGGCCTGGTCGTCGCAGGATCTGAACGCGTACTTCGCGACGTATTCGCCGAGCTTCATGCCCGAGGGTGGTCTGGGCCGCTCGACCTGGGAAGCGCAGCGTCGCGACCGCATCTCGCGCGCCAAGAGCATTCAGGTGAAGGCGCTCAACCCGGTGTTCAGCCGTCTGGCGGCCGATCGCATGTCGGTGAGCTTCAACCAGAGCTACGTCTCCGACAGCTTCTCCGACAACACGCAGAAGACACTCGAGCTGCAGCAGGCCGGATCGAGCTGGCTGATCGTGCGCGAGTACTCGCGCTGATCCGCTGCGGCGCGGCGACAAGGCTTCCGTTGTTTCTCTGATCGGCTCCCAGCCAGGGCGCGGGCTTCTTAATGTTCAAGCGGTATTCGATGCGGCCGGCACGATCGGCCGCGCTTGCGCTGTTGGCGCTGGTGATGACGGCTGCGTCCACTGCGGCAGATCCCGAGAGCCGCCTGGTTTCGGCGATCGGTGAGATTCAGGCCGGGCATTCGGGCAAGGCGCTGCAGCTGTTGTCGCAGCTCACGCAGGCGCAGCCCAATTTCCACCTCGCCCAGTTCCTGTATGGCGACATGCTCGCCGCGCGCTCGGGCAAGCGCGGCATCATGCCGGACAGCGAAGACCCGCGCGTGCGCGAGTTCTTCGAGGAAGCGCGCCTGCGCAACGAGCAGTCGCGCTTCGTTCCGGCGCCGGGCCTCGTTCCGGCCGGCGTGCTCAGGCTCGCCGATGAATATCCGTATCTGGTCATCGTCGATCTGCCGCATTCGCGGCTCAACCTGTTCCAGAACAAGGGCGGCGAACTCAAGCTGATCCGCAGCCATTATTCGGGCATGGGCCGCAACGGTTTCGGCAAGAAGGCTTCGGGCGATCTGCGCACGCCCGTGGGCATCTATCACGTCACTGGCTGGAAGTCCGACAACGAACTGCCCGAGCTCTATGGCGCCGGCGCGCTGCCACTGAATTACCCGAACCTGTGGGACCGCTTTCAGGTCAAGACCGGCTACGGCATCTGGCTGCACGGCGTGCCACGCAGCACCTACGTGCGCGCTCCGCGTTCGAGCGAAGGCTGCGTGACGATGGCCAACGACGATCTCGTCGCGCTCAAGCCTTATGTCTATTCGAACAAGGCGCCGGTGATTCTGGCCGACAAGCTCGACTGGGTGCCCAAGAGCGAAGTCACGCGCGATCGCGAGGCGTTTCTGGCGCGCATCGAAGCCTGGCGCAAGCGCTGGGCGGGCAAGGACACCGAAGGCTATCTGTCGTTCTACGGCCCCGAATTCACCACCGGCGGCATGAACCTGAAGTCGTTCACCGAGCACAAGCGCCGCGTCAACGCGGGCAAGAAATTCATCGACGTGAAGCTCGCCGACATGAGCCTCTACCACTATCCGGGCGAGGCGATGATGCTGGCCGAGTTCACGCTGAACTACCGCAGCGACAACTTCAGCTCCAGCGCCAAGAAGCAGCAGTATTGGCGCAAGAACGCCAAGGGCGAGTGGAAAATTTTCCGCGAGGAAAATCTGGACTGAGGCTCGATGAGCAGCAGTCAGGCTCTTATCTGTCATTCCTGCCTTCGCGGGAATGACAGAAATGAAGGTGTTCCTTATTCGGCCGGATGCAGCGGCTTCCGCAGCCGCAGGCCGTCGCCCTCGTCTTCGTAGTAGCCCGGCAGCGGCTTGAGCAGCGTGTAGCCGAGCCGCTCGTACAGCGTGCGCGCCACGACGTTGTCGACGCGCACTTCGAGCACCATCGCCGAGCAGCCGCGCTGACGCGCTTCGTTCTCCGCGGCAACCACGAGCTCGCGTCCGAGCCCGAGCCCGCGTGCGGCCGGCGAGACGATCACCGAATAGATGCGCGCGAGTTTCGTATCGCGGCGCGTGAGCATCAGCAGGTTGCCCATCACGCGGCCGTTGTGTTCCGCGATCAGAAACGCCGCGTTCGGCGCCAGGATGAAGCGCCGCAGGGTGCGGCGGGTCATCGCGTCCGACGGGAACAGCGCTTCGAGTTCGATCAGCGCGGGCAGGTCGGCGAGCGTGGCCCGGCGCACGAGGCACGCGAGTTTCATCGTCGGGGCTCGGCCGTCAGGTCTTCACGCGCGCATCGAGGCGGCGCACGAAGTATTCGATGATGCGCTTGTACAGCGCGTCCTTGAGCACGAGGTCTTCGACGCCGAAGTCGATGTTGGGGTTGTCGTTGACCTCGACCACTTTGACGACGTTGCCGAACTGCTTGAGATCGACGCCGTAGAGTGCGTTGCCGACGGCCTTGGCGGCCTGCACGGCGACCGTGCGAACGGGCAGCGGCACGTCTTCGATCGCGACGGTGTCGTGATTGCCTTCGATCTTGGCGCCGTTGCCGCCGCGCTTGACCACCTGCCAGTGATCCTTGGCCATGTAGTAGCGGCAGGCGTAGAGCGGCACGCCGTCGAGCACGCCGACGCGCCAGTCGTAGTCGGTGGGCTCGAAGCTCTGGCCGATGACGATGTCGGAGCGCTCGAGCAGATCACGCACCACGCGCTTGAGCTCGGCCTCGTTCTCGACCTTGATGACGCCGCGCGAGAACTGCGAATCGGGCTGCTTGAGCACGCACGGAAACCCGAGCTCCTTGGCGATGTGCTTCACGTTGCCGCGATGGATCAGCATCGTCTTGGGCTGCGGAATGCGGTGCCGGTCCATCAGCTCGGCCAGGAACACCTTGTTCGCGGCGCGCAGGATCGATTTCGGATCGTCGACCACGATCAGGCCCTCGCGCTCGGCGCGGCGCGCGAAGCGATAGGTGTGGTGATTCACCGCGGTGGTTTCACGGATGAACAGCGCGTCGAATTCGGCGACGTGGCCGTAGTCGCCCTTGTCGATGAAATCGACCTGGAAGCCGAGGTCTTCGGCGGTCTTCTCGAACAGCTTGAGCGCCTTGGCGTTGCTCGGTGGCTCCTTCTCGTTCTCGTTGATCAGGATCGCGAGGTCGTAGCGATAGCTGTCCTTCTTCTGCCGCGGCATGCGCCGGCGCGTGAAGTAATCGCGCGCGGCCTGGTGCATGAACTCGATGTGCGAGGCCGGCACTTCGCCGAGCGCGATCGGGCCCACCGAATCGACGCGCCAGTCTTCGCCGCGATAGTCGAAGCTCACCTGCAGCAGCGGCGCCGGGAACAGGTTGAACAGCGCGCGCGCGAGTCGCTCGTGGCGCTTGGTCGGGCTCTGGCCGAAATAGACGTTGAGCACGTACTCGCTGCCGCCGAGCCGGTTCAGGCTGCTCTGGATCAGCTCGTCGATTTCGTCGTTGAGCACGCTCGGCGATTCGGCGAGCTTCAAGTCCTGGATCGTGGTGACGTCCGGCAGCGGACGATGCCCGCGCGCACCGGCGAGCAGGCTCACGTAGTAGCCGGTGCTCTGGTACTCGAAGCTGCGGCAGAGGTTGTAGACGCGGATGTTGCGCTGGAGCACCTCGGGCTCGAGCGTCAGGTAATCCCAGGCCGTCATCACATGCATGCCCGGAATCTGCAGCGGCCAGTCGCTGCGCGAATCGACGACGACGAGGCCGCTCACGGCGCGCCCCGGCGCGAGGCGTGTCGCGATGGGTCCGCTTCGGAGGCGGCTTCGAAAGGTTCGTCGGACGACGTGCTGAAGCCTTGAAGCGGTGGCGCGGAGCTCATGCGCTGTAAAACCGCGAGTCGGTGAGGAAAGGAGTGGGAAATCCTAGCATCCCCTTCCAGCCTTCACTCATTATTCACCGCCGCGATCAGCGGCTCTGATTCGCTGTCGCCGATCGCCCTGACGAGGGCCGCGTCGCCAACTGCTCGATGGTGTGTTTAATTGAGTGGCAAAATTCTTTTTTTGTATAAATAATCTCAGCTATCGTGATCTCAGCCGGTATCGCCACGCCCATGTCCGCCCGCCTCGCGTCCTCTCGTGCCTCCCGTCTTGCGCTCGCCGGGCTACTGTCGATCGCCTCTACCGTCGCCGTAGCCGAAGAGCCTTCGCTGGCCGTCGAGCGCGTGGCCGCTCCGGCACAGCTGCAGCGCGCCTCGACCAAGTACGAACTCGAGACGCATCGCCGGCTGCTCGCCGGCGATCGCATCGTCACCGGCGCACAAGGGCGGGCGTCGTTCGATTTCATCGACGGCACGCTGATCCGCCTGGGCGCCGACAGCAGTCTCGAAGTTCCCCAGCAGTCGCCGATCACGCTGACTTCGCGCATGGCCGTGCTCAAGCTCGCGCTCAACAGCGGCACCATCCGCATCGACGGCCGCCGTGCCACCGCGGTTCCGCAGGACGTGCGGCTCACGCTCGGTGACGTGCGCCTGCGCACCGAAGGCGGCGACGTCTGGGCCCAGGTCAGCGGCAAGCAGAAGACCATCTGCGTGCTCGCGGGCACGGTGGAGCTGCAGGGCATCAATGGCTACGACCGCCTGCAGGAGCCCGGTGAATGCCTGCAGGTCGACACCACCGCCACGCGCCGGCTGATGCCCGATCGGCTCGCGACCACGCAGCGACTGAGCCAGCTGGCGTTCGCGGACGAGCTGCCGGCGACGCAGGTCGCGCAGGTTCAGCGTCCGGCCCAGCCGGCGGCTCGCCCGGTGCCGCTGCCGATTCCGGCGCCCAAGCCGATCGCGCCCGAACAGCTGCCCGACTCGGTGATCGAAGCGCCCGCCGCCGCGGCGGCCCCGATCGTGCCGGTGCGCTCGCTGGCCTCGTCCGAAGTGCAACGCCCGGTCGCAGCCCCGGCTCCTCCTGCGCCCGCGGCGCGTCCGGCGGTGATGCCGGCCGTTTCACAGGCTGCGGCGGTGGCGAATCCGGCGGCCGCGACGCCGGCCGTTGCGGGCGACCACGGCTGGACGCTCGTCGCCGCCTCGCTGGCCGACGGTGAATCGGCCCGGCTCGAGGCCAAGGGCCTGGTCGACATGGGCCTGTCGGCTCAGGTGCGTCCGCTGCTCAAGGACGGCCAGACCTACTACCGCGTGACCATCGGCAACTTCACCTCGCGCGCCGAAGCCGCGTCCTACGCCGAGCAGCTCAAGCAGCGCTACGGCATGGCGCAGGTCTGGCCCGCGAACTACTGAGCCGCTTCCGGGCGACTCAGGCGAGCTCGATCTCCGAGCGCAGGCTGATCGAGCGCCAGCCGCGCTGCCGGGCCACCGCGAGCAGTCGGGCGTCGGCATCGACGACCACCGGCAGGTCGGCGCGCTCGAGCAGCGGCAGGTCGTTGTGCGAATCGCTGTAGAAGCTCAGATGCTCGACGCCTTCGCCCCGTTCGGCGATCCACTGCTCGAGCCGCACGACCTTGCCGGCCTGGAAGTTCGGCAGCCCGGCGACCTGCCCCGTGTAGTGCCCGTCGACGATTTCGGGATCGGTCGCGATCAGCGTGTCGACGCCGAGCAGCCGGGCGATCGGCTCGGTCACGAAGCGGTTGGTCGCCGTGGTGATGAGCAGGTGGTCGCCCTGCTGGCGGTGCTTCTCGATCAGCGCCGGCGCGAGCGGAGCGACGATCGGCGCGATCTTCTCGGCCACGAAACGGTCGCGCCAGGCCAGCAGCATGGCCGGCTCATTGGCCGCGAGCGGGGCGAAGCTGAAGCGGCAGAACTCGTGAATATCGAGCGTTCCGGCCTTGTAGGCCTCGTAGAAGCGCAGGTTCTCGCGCTCGTAGGTCCCGCGATCGACGCAGCCCTGCTCGATCAGGAACTGGCCCCAGAGATAGTCGCTGTCGCCGGCAAGCAGGGTGTTGTCGAGGTCGAATAAGGCCAGGCGCATGTGATTCGGGAGTCGGCGGAACGGGGGCGCGGCAGTTTGCCGGGCCTGACGGGCTTGTGGAAGAATCGACCCAAGGCTCTTCTTCGAAGTTGAATCAAGTGATTGATTCTGACGGATATCGCCCTAACGTGGGCATCATCCTGACGAACACCGCAGGCCAGGCACTCTGGGCCAAGCGGATCGGCCAGGAGGCTTGGCAGTTTCCGCAAGGCGGAATCAAGCGCGGCGAATCGCCGAGGCAGGCGCTTTTTCGCGAATTGCACGAAGAACTGGGTCTGATCGACGACGATGTCGAAATTATCGGTGTAACCCAAGGCTGGTTGCGCTATCGGCTGCCGCAGCGCTATGTGCGCCAGGGCCGCGGGCGCATCTGCATCGGCCAGAAGCAGAAGTGGTTCCTGCTCAAGCTCGTCGGGGACGAGGGCCGGGTGCATTTCGACGAGACCCAAACTCCCGAATTCGATGGCTGGCGCTGGGTGGACTGGTGGCTACCGGCCAGCGAAGTCGTCGAATTCAAGCGTGAGGTCTACCTGCAGGCGCTCAGCGAACTCGCCCCGCTGATCGGTGCGCTGCCGCGCGTCCAGGCGGCTGTCTAGGTCTACGATTTGCCGGGTGGCGCTCTGGCGCTGAGACGATAACGATTGTCATTTGATTCCGTCCGCGCGATGTCGTAGCGTATCGCCAATCGTTCTCATTTGAGCTTGCGTGCATGTACGTCTGTGTCTGCAAGGCCGTTTCGGATACCAAGATCCGCCGTCTCGTCAAAGACGGGTCAACGACGCTGCGTGAACTCGCGCGCGAGACCGGCCTCGGCACCTGCTGCGGCAAATGCGTCCCGCAGGCCCGAGAAGTGCTCGCCCAATCGCTCGCGACCCAGCCCGTGCGGCTGGCCGATCTGCTGCCGACGCTCGGCGCGGCCGCTGCGAGCGCATGAGAATCACACTCATAATCAGTAGAAAATAGCTTATTCAACAAGCACTTACGCTGGACATGCGAGTCCGGCGGCGGCTAGACTGCGCTCCGTTAATTCGATTCCCCGATTCGACAGGAGCCCCAGCCATGCAAGGCGACGCCAAGGTTCTCGAGTACCTCAATCTCGCGCTCAAGAACGAACTCACCGCCATCAACCAGTACTTCCTGCATGCGCGCATGCTCGGCAACTGGGGCCTCAAGAAGCTCGAGAAGAAGGAGTACGAGGAATCCATCGACGAGATGAAGCACGCGGACAAGCTCATCAAGCGGATTCTGTTCCTCGATGGCCTGCCCAACCTGCAGGATCTCGGCAAGCTCTACATCGGCGAGAACGTGAAAGAGCTGCTCGAATGCGATCTCAAGCTCGAGCACGAAGCGCACCCGCTGTATCGCGACGCGATTGCCCACTGCGAATCGGTGAAGGACTACGTGACGCGCGAGCTGCTCGTGGCTATCCAGGAGAGCGAGGAAGAGCACATCGATTTCCTCGAGGAACAGCTCAAGCTGATCGACTCGATGGGCCTGCAGAACTACATCCAGACCGCCGTCGGCGAGATGGAGCACTGAGCGGCGAGTTCTGCAGCCGCAACGAAAAAGGCCGCGACTCGTTCGCGGCCTTTTTCGTTGATGCGGCCCGAAGGCTCAGAACGGCTTGACGATCACCAGGATCACGACGGCGATCAGGATCAGCGCCGGCACCTCGTTCATGAAGCGCCAGAATCGCGCGGACTTGGTGTTCTGGCCGGCCGCGAACTTGCGCAGGTTGACCTTGAGCCAGCCCTGGTAGCCCGACAGCAGCAGCACGAGCGCGAGCTTGGCGTGCAGCCAGCCCATGCCCCAGAACACCGCCTTGGCGTAGGCCGCGTCGGCCGACAGCAGTGTGGCGATGCCGAACACCCAGGTGCCGATCATCGCGATCAGCGACAGGCCGTAGAGCTTGCGCTCCATGATCACGAAGCGCTCGTGGCCGGCCTGGTCACGGGTGTCGACGTGATAGACGAACAGGCGCGGCAGATAGAACAACCCGGCGAACCAGGCGACGACGAAGATCACGTGGAACGCTTTGAGCCACAACATGGCAACTCCTGGCTGGGAAGCTCCGATCGAGCCTTGCGAGCCGCCTGGCCGGAGTGTCCCGATGCTTTGACGGCTGGCGGGGAAGTCCTATTATCGCCGTCCTTTGGCGTCGTCTGCAGTCGGCTGGAAAACTCATGATCAAGGTCGGAATCGTTGGCGGCACCGGGTACACCGGCGCCGAGTTGCTGCGGCTGTTCGCGAATCACCCGCATGCACGGGTCGTCGCCCTGACCTCGCGCAAGGAAGCCGGGCTGCGGGCCGACCGCCTGTTCCAGAACCTGCGCGGCCATTGCGACGTGGTGTTCGCCACGCCTGACGAAGCCAGGCTCGACGAATGCGACGCGGTGTTCTTCGCCACTCCGCACGGCACCGCGATGCAGATGGCCCCGGCGCTGATCGAAAAAGGCGTCAAGGTCATCGACCTGTCGGCCGACTTCCGGCTCAAGAACGCGGCCGAATTCCGCAAGTGGTACGGCATGGAGCACACCCAGCCTGCGCTGCTCGAAGAAGCCGTCTACGGCCTGCCCGAGACGCATCGCATCGAGATCAAGCACGCGCGCCTGGTCGCCAACCCGGGCTGTCATGCCACGGCGGTGCAGCTCGGTCTGGTGCCGCTGCTCGAAGCCGGCGTGATCGACCCCCACGGCATCATCGCCGACAGCAAGACCGGCGTTTCGGGCGCCGGGCGCGAGCTTAAGCTCGGTTCGATGTACGCCGAAGTCGCCGATTCGCTGAAGGCCTATGGCGTCACGGGCCACCGCCATCAGTCCGAGATCGACCAGGAGCTCGCGATCGCGGCCGGCGGACCGGTCGGCGTGACCTTCGTGCCGCATCTGACGCCGATGATCCGTGGCATCCACGCCACGATCTACGCGCGCCTGACGCAGCCGGAAGCCGATCTGCAGAAGCTGTTCGAGCAGCGCTACAGCGGCGAGCCCTTCATCGACGTGCTGCCGGCCGGCGAGCATCCCGAGACACGCAGCGTGCGCGGCGGCAACCAGAGCCGCCTCGCTGTTCATCGCGCGCCCGACGGCAAGACCGTGATCGTGCTGTCGGTGATCGACAACCTCGTCAAAGGCGCGTCGGGGCAGGCCCTGCAGTGCTTCAACCTCATGTTCGATCTGCCCGAGGACGCGGGGCTGCAGGCCCCGGGCCTGTTGCCCTAGCGCCCGGTCGCCCGGCGCGTGCAGCACCGCATCGTCATCACGCGCCACCGACCGTGGATGCGGGCGGCGGCGATCGCGGGCGCTGCGGCCCTGCTCGCGATCGCGGGCTTCATGCTGTTCGCATACGCGCGGACCTCGACGGTGCGCGAGTTCAAGCAGACGCGTAGCGAGCTCGAACAACTGCGCGACGAGCGCCGCTCGCTGGCGCGCGAGCTGCGCAGCGCGAGGTCCGAAAACGCCGAGCTGCGCCAGCAGGTGGTGTACGCCGAGCGCTCGCAGCAGATCGACGGGCAGGCTTGCGAATCGGTCAAGGAATCGCTCGCCGGCCTGCAGGCCGAGGCCGCCGATCTGCGCGAGCAAATCGCGTTCTATCGCGGGGTGATGTCGCCCGACGTCGGCAAGGCCGGGGTGCGCGTGCTCGAAATGCGGATGACGCCCCAGGCGCAGGCCAACCTCTGGCGCTACGATCTGGTGCTGATCCAGTCGGTGCGCCAGGAGAAGCGGGTCGCCGGGCAGACGCGCGTCGCCTTGCTCGGCAGCCAGGGCGGACAGCAGAAGCGCCTCGATCTGAGCTCGCTGCTCAGCAGCGGCGAAAGCCTGCCGGCGTTCGCGTTCAAGTATTTCCAGGAATTCAGCGGCGTGTTCACGCTGCCGAAGGACTTTCGCCCGATCCGTGTCATGGTGAGCCTCGCCGTCGACGGCGAGGGCTCGCCTCCGGTCGAGGAGGAGTTTGACTGGAGTAAGATCCAAGCCCAGAGGTCCGAGCATGAAATTCACGTCGAATGATAAACAGCCTTCCAAGGGCGTCAGTGCGGTCGAAACCCTGATCGGCCGGCAGACCGAGATCGTCGGCGACACCAGCTTCTCGGGTGGCCTGCACGTCGACGGCGTCCTGACCGGCGCGGTCATCGCCAGGACCGACAAGCCGGCGCATCTGTCGGTCAGCGAGAGCGGGCGTATTGAAGGCGAGGTCCGTGTCCCCACTATCGTGCTCAACGGCATCATCAACGGCGACGTCCATGCGCTGGAGAAGATCACGCTCGGCGGCAAGGCGCGCGTGAACGGTAACGTGGTGTACCGTTCGCTCGAGATGCAGGCCGGTGCGCAGGTGAACGGCCGGCTCACCCACGAGTCCAATGTCCCCGCGGCGATCACCCACAAGCAGGACGGGGAAGCGCCGGAGTCGTCCGAGTCCAATGTCATCGATGGCCGCGACGCGTTTCATCATCAGCAGGCCAACGGCTAAAGAGGTTTTGCCATGAGTACCGAACCGTCCACCTATACGCCTTCCGCCGCTGCCGTGGCTCCGCCGAGCGACGGCGTGGTGTTCACCGAATCGGCCGCGCGCAAGGTGCGCGAGCTGCTCGAAGAGGAGGAGAACCCGAACCAGAAGCTGCGCGTGTTCGTCTCGGGCGGCGGCTGCTCGGGCTTCCAGTACGGCTTCAAGTTCGACGAGCAGGCCGAAGAGGACGACACCAGCGTCGAGACGCTCGGCGTGACGCTGCTGGTCGATCCGATGAGCCTGCAGTACCTCGTCGGCGCCGAGATCGACTACAAAGAGACCGTCGAAGGCGCGCAGTTCGTGATTCGCAACCCGAACGCGAGCACGACCTGCGGCTGCGGGTCTTCGTTCTCGGTCTGAGATTCGTGGCCTGAGCGGTGGCTTATGGCCTGCGGCCTGAGCTGAGCCACCGGCTCAGGCTGGTGCTGCCAGCAGCATCACGTAGTACCAGCAATCCACGCGCGGCGAATAGGCCCGCGCGAGCCCGCAGTCGATGAACGCGGGTTCCAGCAGGTTGGCGCGGTGCCCCTCGCTGTTCCACCACTGCAGATACGCTTCGTGTGCATCGGCCGCAGTGCGCGCGAGCACGTTCTCGCCGACGCGCGACCAGTTGTAGCCGACCGCTTCGGCGCGGCTCGCGGGCGTCGAATCGTGGCGACCGCCGTGCGACAGGAAGCCGCCCTCCGCGAGAAACCGCGCGTGGTCTTCGGCGGCGCTCGTAAGCCTGCGCTCGATGCGCAGCACGTTGGTCCCGCTGTCGAGCCGCGCCGTGTTGGTGCGTTCGAGCAGGCCCAGCAGATGCGGTTCGAGAACGTTCAAGGCCGCGGCGCTTTCGGCGTCGACGGTGCCGACGTGTAGTGCCACATGAAGGCGAGCTTGTCGGCTTCCTCGTCGATGATCTTGGCGACCGGCTTGCCGGCGCCATGGCCCGCGCGCGTGTCGATGCGGATCAGCACCGGCGCGTCGCCGCCCTGCGCGGCCTGCAGTGCGGCCGTGTACTTGTACGAATGCGCCGGATGCACGCGATCGTCGTGATCGCCGGTGGTCACGAGCGTCGGCGGATAATGCGTTCCGGCTTGCGTGGTGTGCAGCGGCGAATAGCGGCGCAGATAGGCAAAGCCGTCCGCATCGTCCGACGAGCCGTAATCGCCGGTCCAGGCGTAGCCGACGGTGAATTTGTGGAAGCGCAGCATGTCCATCACCCCGACCGTCGCCACCGCCGCGCCCCAGAGCTGCGGACGCTGGTTCACGCTCGCGCCGACGAGCAGGCCGCCGTTGCTGCGTCCCCAGATGGCGATGCGCGGATATTCGGTATAGCGCTGGTCGACGAGAAAGCGCGCCGCCGCGGCGAAATCGTCGAACACGTTCTGCTTGCGCTCGCGCGTTCCGGCGCGATGCCAGGGCTCGCCGTATTCGCCGCCGCCGCGCAGATTGGCCACCGCGAACACGCCGCCTTTCTCCATCCAGGCGAGCGCCGAGACATCGAAGGCCGGCGTCTTCGGAATGTTGAAACCGCCGTAGCCGTGCAGGAAGGCCTGCGCCTTGCCGTTGCGCGTGAGCCCTTTCTTGTAGCTGATGAACATCGGCACGCGCGTGCCGTCTAGCGATGGATAGAACACCTGTTCGGTGACGTATTGCTTCGGATCGAACGCGAGCTTCACCGAACGCAGCGGCTTGGCGCTCGCGGTTTTGAGCGAGACACGATACGGCGTCAGCGGCTGGTTGTAGCTTTGATAGCCGATCTGCAACTCGTCGTCGTGCGCATCGCCGTGCAGCGTTTCGGAGATCGCTCCAAGCCCCGGCAACTTGATGTCGGCGAGATGCCGGCCTTCGTACGACCAGGTCGCGAGACGACTCGCCGCATCGTGCAGGCTCAGCACCGCGATGCGCCCGCCGGCCTGCTTGGCGCTGATCAGCGTGTCCTTCGATTCGGGCACGACGACGCGCGCATTCTGGGTGTCGGGCCTGTCGAGATCGAGCGCGATGACGTGGTTCTTCGGCGCATCGAGATTGGTCTTCAGGAACACTTCGCGCCCCTTGCTGCCGATGAGCTGCCAGGCATGATCGAAATCATCGACGAGCTTGACGACGGGCGCGTCGAAGCGCGGTGCCTTCGCATCCTGCAGATCGAGCACATAGAGCCGGCATTCGTCGCCCGAGCCTGGACGCAGCGTGATGAACAGGTAGCGGCCATCGGGCGTCAGCTCGCCGCCGACGAACCATTTCGGCTCGGCCGGCCACTCGAACACGAGCCTGTCTTCGGCCTGCTCAGTGCCGAGGCGGTGGTAATAGATCTTCTGGTTCGCCAGGCCGTCGAACACGGCCTGGTTGCTCGTCGCATCGGCTTTTTCGAGCGCCGGGTAGCGCGAGTAGAAGAAGCCCGCGTTGTCCTGCGTCCACTGCGCGTCCGAGAACTTGATGCGCGTGAGCACTTCGGGCTGATCGGCACCGGTGCTCACATCGCGAATGCGGAACTCGTTCCAGTCCGAGCCGGCGACGGCCGTCGAATACATGAGCCAGCGACCGTCATGCGAAGGCTTGATCTGCGCGAGCGCGACGGTGCCGTCGCTAGCCAGCGTGTTCGGATCGAGCAGCACGCGCGGCTTGCCGTCGCCCTGCTGCACGTACAGCACGCTCTGGTTCTGCAGCCCATCATTGCGGCCGAAGAAGTAGCGATCGCCGACCTTCTCCGGCACCTCGTAGCGCTCGTAATTCCACAGCACCGACAGACGCTCGGCGAAACCCTTGCGCTCGGGCAGCGCCGCGAGAAACGGCAGCGTCAGCGCGTTCTGCGCCTCGACCCACTGGCGTGTCTGCGGAGAATCGAGATCCTCGAGCCCGCGATACGGATCGGCAACGGCGACGTCGTGGTAGACGTCGACGACATCGCCCTCTGGCGAGGGTGGATACGTGAGCGGGGCGGCTTGTGTTGCCGATGTCGTTGCGGCCAGCAAGCCCAATGTGAAGGATAGGTAGTGCATTACGTAAAATCCCTGAGGCTCCGAGCAGCGATGACCGATGGTAGCGGCTTGCACACCACTCCACTCGACGATCGCCATAAAAGCTTCATGCGGACTGGCACGTTCAGTGCGGATAATCGCCTCATTTCGGTATTCCGGCTCGACCGCTGGGGGCGGTAATGACTCGATCTTCAGGTGAAAAACCGCTGTTGGCGGTCATGGTGATGCTCGGCTGCGCATTGGGTACTGAGCCGGTGTTTGCTGAAACGACCTCGACTCCATCGGCAATGGCATCGGTCATTCCGGTCCGCGATTTCGCGCGATCCGACGAATACGAAGATGCAATTCTGTCACCGACCGGTGAGTATCTGGCGGTCAAGCTGCGCATCGACAACGGCAGCGCGCTGGGCATCGTGCGCACGGACGATAGAACGTTGGCCAAGGCAATCCGGCTGGTCGATCGCCAGGGCATCGCGGACATCCATTGGGTCGGCGCGGACCGGTTGGTTTATGCGCTGACGGAGAAACTCAGCGATGACGAGAAGCCCGACCTCACCGGCGAGTTGATCGGTGTCGAAGTCGGTGGGCGTGGATCGAAGTACCTGTTCGGCTACCGCGGCGACGTGTCCACTGGATCGCACATCAACAAGGCCAACGCTGAATATGCGCATGCCACGGTGATCGACAGTCTGCGAAACGATCCGAGGAATGTGTTGATCGCGGCATTCCCTTGGACGGAACGAGGAGAACTCGGGTCGGCGACGCTCTATAAAATGAACGTCAGTACCGGCGGAAAACTGCGCGTCGGGTTCGCGCCCAAGCCCGGGTGGACCGATTTTCTCGCCGACGCGAACGGTTTCATCCGCTATGCAGTCGGGCATTACTCGAGTCTGATGTCGATCGATACCTACGCGCGAACCGAGACCGAGCAGGACTGGAAGCAGATCAATGTCGGCGATCGGAAGGGCGCGAATCTGCAGGCGATCAGCTTTTCGATCGAGCGCGACACGGCGTATCTGCTTTCGGATGAACAGAACGACGCCCCGTGCCTGGTTGCACATCGCCTGGAGGACAACCGGCGTGAAACGCTGGCCTGCTATCCGCAGGCTGCTGTGCAGGATTACTCGCTATCGCACGACGGCGGCACGCCGATTGGCGTCGAGTTCGAGCCTGGCAAACCGGAGCTCGTTGTGCTCGACGAGCATGCCGACGGCAAGCTCATGCGGCAGCTCGTCAAAAGCTTCGCTGGCTATTCCGTGCGCATCACCTCGTGGTCCGACGACGGCAGCAAAGCCGTGGTGCATGTCTATGACGATCACAATCCTGGCGAGTTCTTTCTATTCGATCGTGGAACGCTCAAGGCCGATCACTTGTTCTCCGCGCGCGGCTGGCTCGATCCTCGACTGATGGCCGAGCGGCGTCCCTTGAGCTTCAAGGCCAAGGACGGCATGGAAATCCGCGGCTACCTGACGCTGCCGAATGCGCGCCCTGAGTCCCCGTTGCCGCTCGTGGTGCTGCCGCATGGCGGGCCGTTCGGAGTGCGCGATCACTGGCGGTTCGACCCGGAGGCTCAGATGCTCGCGAGCCGCGGTTACGCGGTGCTGCAGGTCAATTTCCGCGGCTCCAGCGGTTATGGCTCCCGCTACATTCAGGCGGGCCGGGATCAGTGGGGCAGCGGCATGATCGATGACATCGCAGCCGGTACGCAGCATCTGATCGACCAGGGCATGGTCGACGCGAAGCGCATCTGCATCTATGGCGCGAGCTACGGCGGCTACGCTGCGATGATGTCTGCGGTGCGCTACCCGGATCTCTATCGCTGCGCTGTCGGCTATGCCGGGACCTACGATCTAGCTCGTCAGAAACGCGACAGCGATACCGTGCGAACCAAGCTCGGACGTGCATATCTGGAGTTCGCGCTCGGCTCTGAGCCATCCATGCTGGCGGCACAGTCGCCGATCACGCATCTCGACAAGCTCAAGGCCGCGATCATGATCGCGCACGGCGAACAGGACGCGCGGGTGCCGTTCTCCCAGGCCGAAGCTTTGCGGGATGCTTTGAAGGTTCGCCAGTATCCGTTCGAATGGCTGACGTATCCGACCGAAGGACACGGTTTCTACAAGATCGAGCATCGTGAAGCCTTCTACACCCAACTGCTCGCCTTCATCGAAAAGCACATCGGCGCTACGGCCCATTAACGAGGCTCGCCTCAGATCGGGCAGGCCAGCAGCTGCGCGCGCAGCGCGGGCAGCTGCTGCATCGCGAACTCGTAGCCGCGTTCCGCGAGTTCGTCGAGCCGCTTCCAGTCGAACAGGGCGACGCCCGAGACCGGCAGGCGCAGGTAGGCATCGGCGCGCTGAGCGCGCTGGCGTACGCCCGATTCACTCGTCAGCGTGGCGGTGCGGAACAGGATCGACATCAGCGTCGGCCGGCGCGCCTCGTCGTCGGTCGGCGTCCAGCGCAGCACCGCGTCGATGTCCGGGCCTTCGATGCCGGGCATCGTCAGCGTGCCTTCGGTCGACACGTCGGACGCGAGAATCGGTCCGCGTTCGAGCTCCTGCATGACGTCGGTCGGCAGGCTGTTGACGACGGCGCCATCGACGAGCAGATCGCCGCGCCAGACCACCGGAGGCGCCACGCCCGGAACCGCCATGCTCGTGGCGATCCACATCGCCATCGAGCCGCGCTCGTGCACCACGCTCTGGCCACGCGTGAGGTTCGTGCTCACGCAAAAGTACGGCGTGCGCAGCTGCTCGAGCTGCTGTTCTCCGAACACGTTCTCGAGCTGGCGATAGAACTTGCGCCCGCGAATCAGCGAGACGCGCGGCAGCAGGTAATCGTTGAGCAGCTTGCGGCGCACGAAGGTCTCGCGCGCCACTTCGAGAATCTGCCTCCAGTTCAGGCCGCAGGCCGCGAGTCCGCCGACGAAGGCGCCCATGCTGCTGCCGCCGAGCACGTCGAGCGGCAGCTTGAGCTCCTCCAGGGCGCGCAGCAGGCCGATATGGGCGAAGCCGCGCGCGCCGCCGCCGCCCATGACGACACCGAGCGCGCGGCCGGTCATGCTGCGGGCGATGCGCGCCGCGTCGCCGTCGTAGCCCGGCCGCAGGAAGTAGTGCGCCCGCGCGCCGGCGAGCTCGCGCCAGGCCAGCACGTGCTCGGCTTCGGCACCGTCGGGGCGCAGCACGATCAGTTCGATCGGCACGCGCAGCCGCAGGTCGCGCAGCAGGTCGAGCATCGGCGTCGCGTGCGGCGGTGTCTTTGCGGACACCACCACGAGCACGCGATCGCTCTGGCGCAGGCAGCGCGCCGACCAGGTGCTCGGATGCGCATCGGGCAGATAGAGCAGGTGGCGGAACTGGCTTTCGCCCGCGTGCAGCAGGCGCGTGAGCCGGTCGGCGTTGGCATCGTCCTGCAGCGTCTGCGCCATGCCGGGCGCGATCGCGGTGTCGACGCGATGCGCGTCGACGATGCCGGTGTGGCCGCATTCGCTCAGCGTGCCGCGCAGCTGGCGCGCGAGATCGGCGATGTCGATGTCCGGCGTCGCCGGCACCAGCGCGAGCGCGCGCGGCCGGCGTGCATGCGCGAGCGAGGCCGGCGTATGGCGCATCTGCAGCCGGTCGATGATGACCTGCGTGAGCCGCAGCAAGGCCGCCGGATGCCGCTGCACGAAGTCGAGCAGTACGCTGCGATCGATGCGCAACAGGTAGCTGTCGCGCACCGCGTAGACATGGCCGCTGTGGGTGCGGTTGCCGAGCGTCGCGATCTCGCCGACGCACTCGTGCAGGCCGACTTCGCCGCGCAGGCTGCCGTCCGCGTTGTCGACGCGCAGGCGGCCGATGCCGACGATATAGAGGCAATCCGCGAGCGCGCCGATGTTGAACACGGTCTGCCCGCTGCGAAAGCTGCAGACCACGCTGCGCTCGGCCAGCGCCGCCAGCGCCGGGCCGTCGATGCCGGCCAGCAGCGGGGTCTGCGCGAGCAGGGTGGGGATGTCCATGAGTCGGCAGTTTAGATCAGTGCCCGGGCTCCGGATCGCCGGCATCGGGCTCGCGAAGCCGCCTGTGCCGCCGACGATCAGACGCTATGCTGCGCCTCGTCATGACAGTCGAACTTTCCGTCGCCACGCCCGACCCGCTCGTCTCCGCCGAGGCGCTCACGCAGTTCCTGCGACAGAGCATTCCGATTCTGGCGAGCGTCGAAGTGCAGGCGCTCGTCGCGAGTCCGCAGCGTGTGGTGCTGAGCGCTCCGCTGGCCGTCAACCGCAACCATCACCAGACCGCATTCGGCGGCTCGCTCGCGCTCGTCGGCATCGTCTCGGGCTGGGCTTTGCTGCACGTCGCGCTGCGGGCCGAAGGCCTGAAGGCGCGGCTGGTCGTGCAGAGGAGCGAGATCGACTATCGCCTGCCGGTGGCCGAAGACCTCGTCGCCGAAACCCTGCGCCCGGACGAGGCTTGGCCGGCCTTCGTCGAACGGCTGCGCAGTCGCGGCAAGGCGCGCATCGACTTGCTGACCCGCATCGGCGCGGCCGGCGCGGACGGCGTGCAGCTCAAAGGCACCTACGCGGCCGCGCTCGAATGAGCGTCGTCTTCCGTCGCTGAATCTTGGGACACAGGAAACCCCCATGAACCCGAACTCGAACTTCCGCTTCTGCCCGCAATGCGCGCGTCCGCTCACCTTCGCCTTCGTCGGCGAGCGCGACCGCATCTGCTGCGACGATCCGCGCTGCGGCTTCGTGCACTGGGACAATCCGGTGCCGGTGGTCGCCGCCGTCGTCGAGCACGAGGGCAAGATCATCCTCGCCCGCAACGTCGCCTGGCCGCGCAACTTCTACGCGCTCGTCACGGGTTTTCTCGAAAGCGGCGAAAGCCCCGAGATCGGCGTGCAGCGCGAAGTCGAGGAAGAGCTCGGGCTCGAAGCCCTCGGCGCGAACTTCATCGGGCTCTACGACTTCTTCCGTAAGAACCAGTTGCTGATCGCCTATCACGTGCCGGCGCGCGGCACCGTCAAGCTCAACGAGGAGCTCGACGACTGGAAGCACGTGGCCTTCGATCAGGTCACCTACTGGCCCGGCGGCACCGGCTTCGCACTGCGCGACTGGCTCGCCGCGCAGGGCTACACCGCGACGCTCGGCGAGGCGCCGCAGATCCGGTCCTAGCGGTTCAGAGTCTCGCCGCGAGCCGCGATCCCTGGTCGATCGCGCGCTTGGCGTCGAGCTCGGACGCTACGTCGGCACCGCCGATCAGGTGCACCGAGGCGCCGGCCGCGACGAGCGAGGCCTGCAGTTCGCGCTGCGGCTCCTGGCCCGCGCAGATCACCACCTGGTCCACTTCGATGAGCTGCCCGCGTTCGCGCTTTTCGCCGAAGCTCACGCGCAAACCCTGCGGTTCGATCGCTTCGTAGTTGACCGCGGCGAGCATCGTCACCTGCTTCATCTGCAGCGAGGCGCGATGCACCCAGCCGCTGGTCTTGCCGAGACCGGCGCCGGGCTTGCCGGCCTTGCGCTGCAGCAGCCAGATCTGGCGCGGGCTCTGCGCGGTCTGGCGATCGTCCGTCAGGCCGCCGCGCGCGTTCGGGTCTTCGGTCACGCCCCACTCACGCTGCCAGCTCGGCAGATCGAGCGTCGTCGAATGGCCGTCGCTGGCGAGGAATTCGGCGACGTCGAAGCCGATGCCGCCGGCGCCGATCAGCGCCACGCGCGCACCGACCGGCGCGTTGCCGCGCAGCACGTCGGTGTAATAGAGCACGCGCCCGTCGGCGAGGCCCGCGTCCTGCCCTGGAATCTTCGGATTGCGCGGCGACACGCCGGTGGCGAGCACGATGTCGTCGTAGTTGCCCGCGAGCAGATCGTCGGCATCGACGCGGCGGTTCAGATGCAGGCGCACGCCGGTGACGGCGAGGCGCTTGCGGAAATAGCGCAGCGTCTCGTGGAACTCTTCCTTGCCCGGAATGCGCTTGGCCATGTTGAACTGGCCGCCGATTTCCTCGGCCGCGTCGTACAGGTCGACCGTGTGCCCGCGTTCGGCGAGCACGGTGGCGCAGGCCAGGCCAGAAGGCCCGGCGCCGACCACGGCGATGCGCTTGGCCTTGGCGGTCGGCTCATAGCGCAGCTCGGTTTCGTGCGCGGCGCGCGGGTTCACGAGGCAGCTTGCGAGCTTGCCGCGGAACGCATGATCGAGGCAGGCCTGGTTGCAGGCGATGCAGGTGTTGATCTCGTCGGCGCGATTCGCCGCCGCCTTGTTGACGAACTCCGGGTCGGCCAGCAGCGGCCGCGCCATGCTGACCATGTCGGCATAGCCGTCGGCGAGCAGGCGTTCGGCGACGTCGGGCGCGTTGATGCGGTTGGTCGTGATCAGCGGAATGCTCAGGCCCGCTTCTTCCTTGAGCTTCTTCGTCACCCACGCGAAGGCCGCGCGCGGCACGCTCGTGACGATGGTCGGAACGCGCGCCTCGTGCCAGCCGATGCCGGTGTTGATCATCGTCACGCCGGCGTTTTGCAGCCCGCGTGCGAGCTGCACGATCTCGTCCCAGCTCTGGCCTCCCGGCACGAGGTCGATCAGCGACTGGCGGAAGATGATGATGAAATCGCGGCCCACGGCCTCGCGCGTGCGCTGCGCGATCTCGAGCGCGAAGCGCTGGCGGCGCAGCGCATCGCCGCCGTATTCGTCGTCGCGCAGATTGGTACCGGGCGCGAGGAACTGGTTGATCAGATAGCCCTCGGAACCCATGATCTCGACGCCGTCGTAACCGGCCTCGCGAGCCAGCGCGGCACAGCGCACGAAGGCGCGAATCTGCCGCTCGATGCCGCCGCTCGACAGCTCGCGCGGCGTGAACGGATTGATCGGCGCCTTGAGCCGGGACGCCGACACCGACAGCGGGTGATAGCTGTAGCGCCCGGCATGCAGGATCTGCAGCGCGATCTTGCCGCCCTCCGCATGCACCGCGTCGGTCACTTGCCGATGCGCTCGCGCCGACGCGCTGCTATTGAGCTTGGACGCGAACGGCGCGAGCCAGCCTTCGATGTTCGGCGCGAAACCGCCGGTGACCATGAGCCCGACGCCGCCGCGCGCGCGCTCGGCGAAATAGGCCGCGAGCTTGGGCAGATGCTTGCGACGATCTTCGAGGCCCGTGTGCATCGAGCCCATCAGCACGCGGTTTTTCAGCGTGGTGAAGCCCAGGTCGAGCGGGGCGAGCAGGTGCGGATAGGCAGTAGTGGCGGACATGACGAAGACTCCAATGGATGATCGTGATCGCGCATGTCCTTCACCGCGTTAAGGCGCTGGTGAAAGGGGCGCTGCCGTCGCTGCGGACATGGCTGCTTCGGGCGACGGCGGATTGGGCGCCGTCAGCCGTGCTGGAAGCGCGCATCATAAGAGGCCCGTGCGGGCGCCAAATTGGCGGCGATTCACGCCTGCGTCCATCGGCCCGATCAGCGGCGCAAACCGGCGTCGCGCTTGAGCTGGCCGATCAGCGCGTCCTGCGCGTCGCGCCAGCGCGCGATCCACTCGGGTAACTCGGGCGAGGGCTCGCGATGGCCGATCAGGTCTAGCGTCTTGGCGGTCGGCACCGGGCCCTGCTTGCTGACGAACAGATAGCGCACCGCGACCACCGCGGCGACGCGTTCGCCGAGCTTGTAGCGATGCTCGATGAAGAACCATTTGGCGTCCCAGCCGAGCAGCCGCGATTCGAGCTCGTAGCGTGCGAACGGCTGCAGCGAGGCCGAGAAACGGCCGCCACAGTCACCGGCCACAGGTCGCCAGCCGCGCTTGAGGGCCCGCTTCCACAGGTCCGAGCGCAGGCCGTGATCGAAGCGCCCGAGATCGGCCAGCGTGAAATAGCGGCCGTTGTTCATGTGCAGATTGGAATCGAGATCGTTGGGCCACACGCGTCCGCTCAGGCGACTCGTGCCGAGCAAGGGCAAGGGTCCGCGCGAGCGGTAGGTCAGCAGCAGCCAGAGCATGCGCAGCAAGATCGTTCTCCGCGGCGCCCGGCTTTCCGGCGTCGCTTTCGTGGGCGCAGAAGATGCGGCCCGGGGGACGGCGCCGCCAGTGGCGGGCACGCCAGAAGATCGTGTCGGCTCCGCCATGGCGTCCGAAGCATTCAGGCGCGACTCTGCCAGCGTCAAGAGCCGTGCGGCCACCGAGTCCAGGAACTCTTCCGTGCGACTGCCGCGGCCATTCGCGCTGACGCCCCGCCATTCATCATCGTCGCGGATTGCGGCGATAAGCTGGCGGAGCGGACCCGGCGGTTCGACCGAATTTCTTCTTCACTATTGGGATCAACCATGACCACTGCCAAGCCTCCCATCGGACGTCGCGTCGCCCTGCTCGGCGGCTCGCGCATTCCGTTCTGCCGCTCGAACACGGTGTATTCGACCAAGAGCAACCAGGACATGCTCACCGCCACGCTGCGCGGCGTGGTCGACAAGTTCCAGTTGCAGGGCGAGCGCCTCGGCGAAGTGGCGGCCGGCGCCGTGCTCAAGCACTCGCGCGATTTCAACCTGACGCGCGAATGCGTGCTGTCTTCGGGCCTGGCGGCCGAAACCCCGGCCTACGACGTGCAGCAGGCCTGCGGCACGGGCCTCGAAGCGGCGATCCTGGTCGGCAACAAGATCGCGCTCGGGCAGATCGAATCGGGCATCGCGGGCGGCGTCGACACCGCCTCGGATGCGCCGATCGCGGTCGGCGAAAAGCTGCGCAAGATCCTGCTCGAACTCAATCGCGCCAAGACCGGCAGCCAGCGCCTGGCCGCGCTCGCCAAGTTTCGTCCGTCCATGCTCGCCCCGGCGATCCCGAGCAACGGCGAACCGCGCACGC
Organism: Hydrocarboniphaga sp. FW305-C-57; assembly: GCF_058783045.1. NCBI lineage: Bacteria > Pseudomonadati > Pseudomonadota > Gammaproteobacteria > Nevskiales > Nevskiaceae > Hydrocarboniphaga > Hydrocarboniphaga sp. FW305-C-57. The sequence continues at coordinate 88,430 of NZ_JBYSYG010000001.1, forward strand.
GCAAGAGCATGGGCGAGCACTGCGAGCTGATGGCGCAGGAATGGAACATCGCGCGCGAAGACCAGGACCAGCTCGCGTTCGAATCGCACCGCAAGGCTGCGGCCGCCTACGACGCCGGTTTCTATGACGACCTGATCATCGAATACGCCGGCATCAAGCGCGACAACAACCTGCGCGCCGACAGCACGCTCGAAAAGCTCGCCACGCTCAAGCCGGTGTTCGACCGCAAGTCCGGCCGCGGCACGCTGACGGCCGGCAACTCCACGCCGCTCAGCGACGGTGCTTCGGCCGTGCTGCTGTCGAGTGAAGAATGGGCCGCCGCTCATGGCTTCAAGCCGCAGGCTTTCATCACCCATGCCGAAACGGCTGCGGTGGATTTTGTGATCAAGAAGGAAGGCCTGCTGATGGCCCCGGCCTACGCGGTGCCGCGCATGCTCGCGCGCGCCGGTCTGACCCTGCAGGACTTCGATTTTTACGAAATCCACGAGGCCTTCGCCGCCCAGGTGCTGTGCACGCTGAAGGCCTGGGAAGACCCCAAGTTCTGCAAGGAGCGCCTCGGTCTCGACAAGCCGCTCGGTTCGATCGACCGCAGCAAGATGAACGTGAAGGGCGGTAGCGTCGCGCTCGCGCATCCGTTCGCGGCCACCGGCGGCCGCATTCTCGCCACGCTCGGCAAGGCGCTCGAAGAGCGTGGTTCGGGTCGCGGCCTGATTTCGATCTGCGCGGCCGGTGGTCTCGGCGTGACGGCGATCGTCGAGCGCTGATTGGTGATTTGTCGTTGACGGTCCTCTCTCCCGCTGTGCGGGAGAGAGTCCCTCGCGAAGCGAGGGGAGAGAGGGCAGGCCTGAAAAAAGCGTGCCCTTTCCCACCTTCCCCTCTCCCGGTCCTTCGGACCACCCTCTCCCACAAGTGGGAGAGGGGACAGGTCATCAGCGATCGTCATGACGTTCGCTACAATCCGCGGCCCCGTTTCTCCCTGACAGAGAACTCCGATGGCCGTCGCCTACCAGGCTCCTGAATCCCTTCCTTCCGTCGCCGGCGTGCGCCTCGGCGTGGCCGAGGCTGCGATCAAGAAGCCGGGCCGCCGCGATCTGCTCGTCATCGAACTCGCGCCGGGCACGCGCGTGGCTGGTGTGTTCACGCAGAACTCGTTCGCCGCCGCTCCGGTGCTGCTGTGCCGCGAGGTGCTCGCGAGCGGCGCCGCGGTGCGCGCGCTGGTGGTCAACTCGGGCAATGCCAACGCCGCGACCGGCCAGGGCGGGCTCGACGATGCGCGCGCGGTCGCAGCCGCCGTCGCTGCGGCCGTCGGCTGCGAGCCGAACCAGGTGCTCTCGTTCTCGACCGGCGTGATCGGCCAGCGCCTGCCGGTCGAGCGCATGGTCGCGGCGGCGCCGAAGGCCGTGTCCGATCTGAGCGCCGATGGATGGATCGCCGCGATGCTCGCGATCATGACCACCGACACGGTCGGCAAGGGTGCTTCGCGCAAGGTGGCGACCTCGCAGGGCGAGGTCACCGTGACTGGCATCGCCAAGGGCGTCGGCATGATCCACCCGAACATGGCGACCATGCTCGGCTACGTGGCCACCGACGCCAGGCTCTCGCAGGCGGCGACGGACACCGTGCTGAAATCGGCGGTCTCGCGCAGCTTCAACTGCGTGACCGTGGATGGCGATACCTCGACGAACGACTCCTGCGTGCTGATGGCGACCGGCCAGGTCGGCTCGCGCGAGATCGAAACCGGCGACGCCGACTACGCGCTCGTGGCCGACGCGATCGAAGCGGTCTGTCGCGAACTCGCGCATGCGATCGTGCGCGACGGCGAGGGCGCGACCAAGTTCGTCACGATCGAAGTGAGCCAGGCCGCTAGCTCCGCCGAGGCGCGCCAGGTGGCGCTCGCGGTGGCGCATTCGCCGCTCGTGAAGACGGCGCTGTTCGCCTCCGACGCCAACTGGGGCCGCATCGTCATGGCGGTCGGCAAGTCCGGCGTCGCGGTCGACCCGGCGAAGGTCGATCTCTGGCTCGACGAGGTCTGCCTGCTGCGCGGCGGCCAGCCGCATCCGGACTATCGCGAGGAGCGCGGCTCGGCCGTGGTCGCCCAGCCCGAATTCGCGATCCGCATCGCGCTCGGCAGCGGCGAGGCCAGCGCGACGGTCTGGACCTGCGATTTCAGCTACGACTACGTGAAGATCAATGCCGAATATCGGACTTGATCTTCTGTCCTCTCTCCCGCGTGCGGGAGAGAGTCCCTCGCGCAGCGAGGGGAGAGAGGGGAGGCTCGAAAAGAGGTGCGCCTTTTCCGAGCCTCCCCTCTCCCGGTCCTTCGGACCACCCTCTCCCACAAGTGGGAGAGGGGACAAGCGTGGAGCGTGTCGATGACCGACCCGCGCCCCATCCTCGAAGTCGCCTGCGGCGTGCTGCGCAACGAGCGTGGCGAGCTGCTGCTGGCCCAGCGCCCCGAGGGCAAGGTCGCGGCGGGGTTCTGGGAGTTTCCGGGCGGCAAGGTCGAGCCCGGCGAATCGGTCGCCGGCGCGCTCGCGCGTGAGCTGCACGAGGAACTCGGCGTCAACGTCACGCAGGCGCGACCGCTGATCCGGCTGCGGCACGCCTACAGCAATCGCATCGTGCAGCTCGATACCTGGCTCGTGACGGGCTTCGACGGCGAGCCGTCTTCGCGCGAGCGGCAGGCGCTGGCCTGGTGCGGGCTCGCCGAGATCGCTCGGTTGCAGACGCTGCCGACGGTCGCGCCCATCCTCAAGCCGCTACGGCTGCCGACGGATTACGTGTTCACGCGGCCCGACGCGACGGTCGCTTCGATCCGCGCCGGCCTGGACCGTCTGCCGGCCGGCGCGCTGCTGCGCCTGCGCCTGCCCAAGCTCGACGACTTCGGCTATGCCGCGCTTGCCCGCATGTTGCAGCCCGAGGTCCAGGCGCGCGGGCTCACGCTGATGCTCGATCGCGAGCCCGGGCTTTCGCGCGAGCTCGGTTGCGGACTGCATGCCACCTCGAAGGTCTGGCCGACGCTGACGAGCCGGCCGGTTCCGGCGCATCTGCCGTTCGCGGTCTCGGTACATTCGGCTGCGGAGCTGTCGCGCCTCGCGGCGCTCGACGTCGACGCGGCCGTGCTCGGCCACGTGCTCGACACGCCCACGCACGAGGGCCAGCCCGGGCTCGGCTGGGATGGTTTCGCCACAGCGGTCTGGGAATGCGGCCTGCCGGTCTATGCGATCGGTGGCGTCGGCCCGGGCGATCACGAGCGCATCTGGGCCGCGGGCGGGCAGGGCAGCGCGGGTATCGGTGCTTACTGGCCGTAAAGGCTTAGCAGCTACTGCAGGCGGGACGGCGGCGGGCGGCCCTGCTCGACGGTCGGCTCCTCCGCGTCGGACTCGTCGTCCGCGGCCGGAATCGCGTACTGGCCGCTGGCCCAGGCGCCCAGGTCGATGAGCTTGCAGCGCTCGCTGCAGAACGGGCGGAAGCGGTTCGTCTTCTCGAGCGACGCGGGTTCTCCGCAACGCGGACAGCGGGCCTGCTTGATCGACATCAGGTCAGAGCGAACAGCACTGGATGCCGAACGCCACGTCCTGATGCACCTGCGTGCTGCGGCGGTTGACGTCGCGCAGCGAGACGAAGCGGATCGTGAAGCGGTGCGCGCCGGCGCTGATTTCCGGATACGCGGCCGCGGCCTGCGGAACGAACACGCGCAGCAGCTGCACCGGACCTTGCGGCGAATGCACGTAGGTGCCGCCGCGCGCGAGGCCCGAGGCGATCTCGGTGCTGCCGCGCAGCAGCTTCAGGTACAGGCCGATCGCGCGCTCGAACGGCGCCAGATCGGCGAACCAGGCGTCGAGGTCGCGATTGACGATCTCGGGCGACTGCGAGAGCCAGAAGTGGTATGCGGGCAGGTCGAACGCACAGCTGCCGCCCGGGATCGAGGTACGGTTGTGGATCGAGATCAGGAACTCGTTGTCGCGCAAAGCGCTGCCGGCGAACTGCGTCGCGAGCTGCTGCAGGCCGGTGACCGAGGTCGTCAGATCCTGCAGCACGCCGGACAGGCGCGACTGATCGACACCCGGGCGCGCGGCGAGCCGCGTGAGGTGCGAGTGCTGTTCGAGCAGTTCCTTGAGGATGTCTTTCTTGAGGTCCGAGCGCGACAGCACCGTGAGCGTGTCGAGCAGGGTCTGCAGACGGGCGCGCAGGCCGTAGTTGGACGAGTCCTGGCGATGGTGAGCGTGCTGGCCGAACAGGAATTCGAGGCGCAGGAAGGTGCGCACGCGCTCGTTGAGCGGTTGCTCGAAGATGATGGCGGAAGATCCGTCTGCCAGTACTGGAGTCACGGCCACAGGCTGAAGCAAAGTGGGCTGGATTGTGACGCAGTGCACCAGTCACGGCAAATGCAAATCGAACTCCGTCAAGCCGCTGCCCGGAGCCCGGAATTCGGGTTCTTTGGCGACGCGAAAACTCAGTGCGGCGGCCGCTCCCGGGCCATTTGCAGATAGCGCTGATGCAGTCGCGAAACCGCTTCTAGCGTCGTCGACACGGCGGCGTCGTTGACGATCACGTCGTCCGCCGCCGCGAGCCGACGCTCGCGCGTGGCCTGTGCGGTCATCATCTGGCGGGCCAGGGTTTCGCTGACCTTGTCGCGTGAAGTCAGCCTCGCGAGCTGCACGGACTCGGGCACGTCGACCACGAGCACGCGATCGACCAGGGCGCGCAGATGCCCCGCTTCGATCAAAATCGCCACCGACAGGATGCAGTAAGGCGTGGTCTGCTCGGCGAGCCAGCGCCGCATGCGATCGCCGATCGCCGGATGCGTGATCGCCTCGAGCTGTTTGAGTGCGGCCGGATCGCCGAACACGCGCTCGCGCATGCGACGGCGATCGAGCGTGCCGTCGGCCTGCAAAAAATCCGCGCCGAAGGTTTCGGCGATCTGCAGCAGCGCCGGTTCGCCTGGGGCGACCACGTCGCGCGAGACCTGGTCGGCATCGAGCACCGGCACGCCGAGCGCGATGAAGGCGTCGCCGACCAGCGTCTTGCCGCTGGCGATGCCGCCGGTCAGTCCTATCGTGAGTCTCGACACGTCACTGCATCCCGGTGAAGTTCAGGTACCAGCCGTTGATGTCCGCTCCCCAGATCAGCGCGAGCCAGCCGGCGCCGGCAATGTAGGGGCCGAACGGAATGCGCGTGCTCCATTCGGCGCGCCGGGCCACCATCAGCGCCAGGCCGACCGCAGCGCCGACCAGGGCCGACAGGATGATGATCTGCGGCAGCGCCTGCCAGCCGAGCCAGGCGCCGAGCGCGCCCATGAGCTTGAAGTCGCCATAGCCCATGCCTTCCTTGCCGGTGACGAGCTTGAACAGCTGGAACACGACCCAGAGCACGCCGTAGCCGGCCGCCGCGCCGACGATGGCCGTCGCCGGACCGACGAACACGCCGGCCAGACTTGCGAGCAGGCCGAGCCAGAGCAGCGGCAAGGTGAGATCGTCGGGCAGGAACAGGGTCTTGAGGTCGGTGACCGTCAGCGCGACCAGCGCCCAGGTCAGCACGAGCGCGCCGAGCAGTTCGGGCGAATAGCCGAAGCGCCAGACGCAGACCATCGACAGCGCTCCGGTGACGGCCTCGACGATCGGATATTGCACCGAGATCGGCGCCTTGCAGGCCGCGCAGCGCCCGCGCAGCAGCAGCCAGCCGAGCACCGGCAGGTTGTGCCAGGGCTTGATCGGGGTCTTGCAGGCCGGGCAGTGGCTGGCCGGGCGCAGCAGCGAGACCGGCGGTTCCCGGTCGGCTCCGGCCGGCACGCCGAAGCTCTCGAACGTGGCCTTGCGGAAATCCTGCTCGATGCGCAGCGGCAGACGATAAGCGAGCACGTTCAGGAAGCTGCCGATGCACAGCCCGAGCAGCAGCGTGGCGATCATCAGAAACGCGAAGTTGTTTTGCAGCGCTAGCAGAAACGGGTCGAAGAGGCTCAATCAGACCACCATGCCGAGCTTGAAGATGGGCAGGTACATGGCGACCACCAGGCCACCGACCAGTACGCCGAGGATGGCCATGATCATCGGTTCGAGCAGGCTCGACAGCGAGTCGACCTGGTTGTCGACCTCGGCCTCGTAGAAATCGGCGACCTTGGCGCACATCTCGTCGAGCGAGCCGGATTCCTCGCCGATCGCCACCATCTGCGTCGCCATCGACGGGAACATGCCGCTCTGCTGCATCGTCAGCTGCAGTTGCTGGCCCGTGGAGACCTGGTCTTTCATGATCAGGATCGCGTCCTGGAACACGATGTTGCCCGAGGCGCGGGCGACCGAATCGAGCGCTTCGACGAGCGGAACGCCGGCCGCGAACATGGTCGACAGCGTGCGCGCGTAGCGCGCGACGGCCGACTTGTAGAGGATGTCGCCGACCACCGGCACCTTGAGCAGCGCGCGATCCATGAAGCGCCGCATCTTCGGCGAGCGCTTGTGGAAATAGAAGAACGCGTAGATCGAGCCGCCGAGCACGCTGAGGATGAAGAACCACTGGTCCTGCACGAAGCGCGACAGCGAGATCACCATCACCGTGAAGGCCGGCAGGTCGGCGCCGAAGCCCTTGAACAGATCCTCGAACTGCGGCACCACGAAGTACAGCAGGATGCCGGTGACGATGAAGGCCACCACGAGCACCGCGCTCGGGTAGGTCATGGCCTTCTTGACCTTCTTCTTGATCGCCTCGGTCTTTTCCTTGTACGTCGCGACCTTGTCGAGCAGGGTTTCGAGCGTGCCCGAGCGCTCGCCGGCGTCGACCAGATTGACGAACAGGTCGTCGAAATGCAGCGGATATTTGGCGAGCGATTCGGCGAACGAGCTGCCGCCCTCGATGCTGGTCTTCACGCCCATGATCAGCTCGGCCATCGCCGGGTTCTGGTGACCGCGGCCGATCAGTTCGAGCGACTGCACGAGCGGAACGCCGGCCGCCATCATCGTCGCCATCTGTCGGCTGAAAATGGCGATGTCGCCGCTCTTGATCTTCTTGCGGTTGCCGAACAGCTCCAGCTTCTTGCGCACCTTGGTCGGGTTGATGCCCTGCTTGCGCAGCTGGGTCTTGATCATGCTCTCGGACGGCCCACGGCTTTCGCCGCGCACCTTCGCGCCCTTGCGATCGAGCCCTTCCCAGAGAAAGGTGTGTTCCTTGATGGTGAGTGCCTGTGCCATGAGTCCGTTGATCAGCCGTTGAACCCCTCTCCCTCCGGGAGAGGGGCAGGGGTGAGGGAATCGCCTCGATAGCCAAGCCCGCTCATCCCGGATGGTCCCTCACCCTCGGTCCCTTTCCCGGAGGAGAGGAATGCAGAGCAGCTTACGGCGCCATCACACACCAAAGCTCGACGCACCGCCCAATCCGGCCGATCGGCGGCGGGGCTCAATCGCCGACCGTGACCCGATTTGCCTCGAGCAGGTCGATCGCGCCTTCGCGCACCTTGCGCAGGGCCGACTGCCGCAGGTTCTCGATGCCTTCGCGCTGAGCCTGGTCCGCGAGATCCATGGCGCTGCCGCCTTCCATGATGATGCGGCCCATCGCCTCGGAGAATGGCATCACCTGGTAAATGCCCGTGCGGCCCTTGTAGCCGCGATCGCACTGATCGCAGCCGACCGCCTGGTACAGCGTGAAACCCGGGGCATCGACTTCGGCCTCGGTGAAGCCTTCGCGGATGAGTTCCTGGCGCGGAATGCTGGTCGGCCGCTTGCAGACGCCGCAGAGCCGGCGCGCGAGCCGCTGGGCGATGATCAGCGTCAGCGTCGAGGCCAGGTTGTAGGCCGGCACGCCCATGTTCATGAGGCGCACGATGGTCTGCGGCGCATCGTTGGTATGCAGCGTCGACAGCACCAGATGGCCGGTCTGCGCGGCCTTGATCGCGATCTCCGCCGTTTCCAGGTCGCGGATTTCGCCGACCATGATCACGTCCGGATCCTGGCGCAGGAAGGCCTTGAGCGCGGCCGCGAACGTGAGCCCGACCTTGGGGTTCACATTGACCTGATTGACGCCCGGCAGATTGATTTCGGCCGGGTCTTCGGCCGTCGAGATGTTGATGTCGTCGCGGTTGAGGATGTTCAGGCCGGTATACAGCGACACTGTCTTGCCCGAGCCGGTCGGGCCGGTCACCAGGATCATGCCCTGCGGCTTGTCGAGCGCGTTGAGGTAGGCCTGCTTCTGCTCGGGCTGATAGCCCAGCGCGTCGATGCCGAGCTGCGCGCTGCTCGGATCGAGGATTCGGCAGACGATCTTCTCGCCCCACAGCGTCGGGCAGGTGCTGACGCGAAAGTCGATCGCCTTGGTGCGCGACAGGTTCAGCTTGATGCGCCCGTCCTGCGGAATGCGGCGCTCGGCCAGATCCAGCCGCGACATCACCTTGACGCGGGCAGCGAGCCGCAGCGCGGTCGCCACCGGCGGCGTCGCGACGGTGCGCAGCTCGCCGTCCTTGCGATAGCGGATGCGGTACTGCTTTTCGTAGGGCTCGAAATGGATGTCCGAGGCGTTCTGGCCGATCGCGTCGAGCATGATCTTGTTGACGTAGCGCACGATCGGCGCCTCGTCGGCATCCGACCGGGCGATGTCGGCCTCGGAGGCCGAAGCGTCGCTGATGTCGATGTTGTCGAGATCGGCGTCGCCGAGGTCCATCGAAGCCGCGCTGATCTTCTGCGAGGTGGCTTCGATCGCCTTGGTGAGCTTGTCTTCCTCGACGACCACGGCTTCGGTGTTGAAGCCGGTGGCGAACTTGATCTCGTCGAGCGCGGCGAGGTTGGTCGGGTCCGACACCGCCACGAACAGCGTCTTGCCGCGCTTGTAGAGCGGCAGCGTATGCGTCTTGCGCAGCAGCTTCTCGGACAGGTCCTTGATCAGGTTCGGATCGACATCGACCGCGTTGAGGTCGATCAGTGCAGCGCCGAAATCACCGCTCGCAATCTCGGCTACACGCAACGGCGCCACCGCCTTGGCCTCGACGATCAAGGCGACGAAGGTCTGCCCGGATTTGACCGCCTTCTGCTGAAACTCCCGCGCCTGCTCCTCGCTCAGCAGCTTGTCGGCGACGAGCTTGCGCGCCAATCCGCCGAGGGGCGGAGCGATGGGAGCTGTCGGAGTCTGGCTTTGAGCGCTGAGGGGCATCGAATCGCCTGGCTGAACTACGGATCAGGCGATGGTGGTCCGGCTGGGGCGGATCGTCAATAAACGCGAGCGGCAATTGACGTCTATGGCGCGTCTAGGGGTGTTTGTATCCGGCTTCACGGTGACTGCGGATTGCCAGTACCAGAACCGTGCCGGCTAGAGCCTCGACGATCTCGCCGATGCGCAATGTGCAGGAAGGTGCTTCGCGCGTGAGCCGATGATCGAGAGCGATCGAAATCTTCGGTAAATCCTGGCGCCAGCTCGATGCGCGTCATGCGCGCTCCTGATCGTGGACCGCGACGAATGTAGCGCGCACGTGCTCCAAACCTGGCGCAGGCGCAAGCCAGTGCGCGGCCCATCTTGAACCCTCGACCAGGGTCGCGAGCATCGCGGTTGATACTGGTGAGCATCAACGGTGACGGGCTTGGCTATCTCGGGTGATTCATTTCGGGTCGTCGGTGATGCCCGAGAGCATCGGTGATGAGGTGCCGAGCCCTCATCGTTGATACGTCCGAGCATCAACGCCGATGCTCGGGTGTATCAACGTCATACCTCGTGAGCGTCACCGGCGCTCCGTTGTGGGTCGCGGTTGACACTCCCGAATATCAACGGTGATTCACGGTGGGGCGTCGTTGATGCAGTTGAACTTCAACGTCGATGCTCTTGTGTAGCCCGGGTGCAACCCGAGATGGCGGAGAGCACAAAGCAGAACGCCACCCGGAGGGTGGCGTTCGGTGGGGCGGTTTCCCGGGGTTGCACCCGGGCTACGCTCGCTGCCTATTTGCAAGCAGAAGGCAAATAAGCGTCCGGGACCGGATTTGTGGCTCCGCCTGCACATGCCCAGGTGATAGAGCCGTTAGTGATCGTTGGCGACATCCGAATCGTCTTTGCAGCAATATTGGAGTTAACACCGTCGGTAGCAGCCTTAAATGTGGCCGTCATTACACCTTCGTCCACAGCTACTTGACTGACGTATTTGCCGGTTACTGCTGCTGCGGCTGGTACTTCCCCAGTTCCGCTGTCGATACCCGTAACGGCGCCGCTGCTGGTGATGTCCTGAGTAACCGACGCCTTCAGTCCGTCCATTAACGTGAGAGCTTCTGCAGCCTGCGCTTTGGCCACGTAACTCGCATACGCCGGAATCGCAATCGCGGCCAGGATGCCGATGATCGCCACGACGATCATCAGTTCGATCAGGGTGAAGCCTTGCTGCTTGTTCATTTCAAACTCTCCGGTGTGTGCCGATAAGTCGTTTCGGGATCTGACATTGGGGGACTGATCCCGCCGGAATTCATCTGGCAACCCGGGTGCCAGCTCGAGAAATTTTTGCATTTCCATGAAAAACAAAGATTTGCATCGCGCCCCGAAGCGGGCAGCGCGGTCGGAACTGACACTTTTTGTCAGCTCCTGACAAAACCGGACAACAAATCGCCAGCTCAACTTGCAAATAGGCCCGTCATAACGGGGCTCCCGCACCGGCCTGGGCTAAACTTCGCGCTTTCCCGCAACACGAATTCAAAAAACCCATGCAGGAGCAATACAGCCCCGCCGACCTCGAAGCGCAGGCGCAGGCTTTCTGGGAGCGCGAGCAGTCGTTCAAGGCGGTGGAAGACCCCAGCCGCGAGAAGTACTACTGCCTGTCGATGTTCCCGTATCCGAGCGGCAAGCTGCACATGGGTCATGTGCGCAATTACACGATCGGCGATGTCATCAGCCGCTATCAGCGCATGCTCGGCAAGAGCGTGCTGCAGCCGATGGGCTTCGACGCCTTCGGCCTGCCGGCCGAGAACGCGGCCATCGCCAACCACACGCAGCCGGCGAAGTGGACCTACGCCAACATGGAATACATGGTGGCCCAGCTCAAGCGGCTCGGCTTCGCCTACGACTGGTCGCGCCGGCTCGATACTTGCCGGCCCAACTACTACCGCTGGGAACAGCTGCTGTTCACCCGGCTCATGAAGAAGGGCCTGGTCTATCGCAAGGACTCGGTGGTGAACTGGGACCCGATCGACCAGACCGTGCTCGCCAACGAGCAGGTCATCGATGGCCGCGGCTGGCGCTCGGGCGCGGTGGTCGAGCGGCGCTCGATTCCGCAGTGGTTCCTCAAGATCACCGCGTATGCGCAGGAGCTGCTCGACGATCTCGACGCGCTGCCGGGCTGGCCCGAGCCGGTCAAGACCATGCAGCGCAACTGGATCGGCCGCTCCGAGGGCCTGGAACTCCAATTCCAGATCGAAGGCGAGGACCAGCCGCTGACGGTCTACACGACGCGCCCGGACACGCTGATGGGCGTGACGTACTTGGCCGTGGCGGCCGAGCATCCACTAGCCAAGAAGGCCGGTGCGGGCAATGCCGAACTCGCGGCGTTTCTGGCCGAAGCCTCGCGCAGCGGCGTCGCCGAGGCCGAACTCGAGACGCAGGAAAAGCGCGGCATGCCGCTGGGCATCGACGCGATCCACCCGATCAGCGGCGAGCGCGTGCCGGTCTGGGCCGCCAACTTCGTGCTGATGGGCTATGGCACCGGCGCGGTCATGGCGGTGCCGGCGCACGACGAGCGCGATCATGAATTCGCGACCAAGTACGGCCTGCCGATCAAGCGCGTCATCCGCAGCGCCAAGGAAGCCGAGCTCGAAGCGCGGCTGGCGACGCTCGGCTCGCTGTCCGACGAGGACGATCCGGTGGAAGGCTCGGTCAAGGAGCCGCTGCTGCGCGAACTGCAGGCGATCCGCGCCGAGTGCTCGGCCGAACATGGCATCTGCATCAACTCGGGCGAATACGACGGCCTTGATTTCAAGCAGGCTTTCGATGCGATCGCCGACCGCTTCGAGAAGGCCGGCACCGGCTCGCGCCGAGTGAACTTCCGCCTGCGCGACTGGGGCGTTTCGCGCCAGCGCTACTGGGGCTGCCCGATTCCGGTCATCTATTGCGAGAAGTGCGATGCGCAGCCGGTGCCCGAGGACCAGCTGCCCGTGGTGCTGCCCGAAGACGTCGAATTCACCGGCGTGCAATCGCCGATCAAGGCCGATCCGAACTGGGCCAGGACCACGTGCCCGAACTGCGGTGGCGCCGCGACGCGCGAGACCGACACCTTCGATACCTTCTTCGAATCGAGCTGGTACTTCGCGCGCTACGCCTGCCCGGACAACGACACCCGGATGCTCGACGAGCGCGCCGACTACTGGCTGCCGGTCGACCAGTACATCGGCGGCATCGAGCACGCGATCCTGCATCTGCTGTACTCGCGCTTCTTCCACAAGCTTATGCGCGACGAAGGCATGGTCAAGAGCGACGAGCCGTTCATGCAACTGCTCACGCAGGGCATGGTGATCAAGGAGACCTACTTCCGCGAAAACGCGGAAGGCAAGAAGACCTGGATCAATCCGTCCGACGTCGTGCTCGAGCGCGATGCCAAGGGCCAGCCGATCGCGGCCCGGCACGCGGTCGATGGAGAACCCGTGACCATCGGTGGCATCGAGAAGATGTCCAAGAGCAAGAACAACGGCGTCGATCCGCAGGCCATGATCGATGCCTACGGCGCCGACACCGTGCGCCTGTATTCGATGTTCGCCGCGCCGCCGGACGCCTCGCTGGACTGGAAGGAAGACGGCGTCGAAGGCATGGCGCGCTTCCTGCGGCGTCTGTGGCGCGCGGTGCACCAGCACGTGCAGCTCGGCGCCGCGCCGGCACTCGACAAGAGCGCGCTGAGCGATGCGCAGAAAGACCTGCGTCGCGCGCTGCACGAAACCATCGCCAAGGTCGGCGACGATTTCGGCCGCCGCCGCACCTTCAACACCGCGATCGCCGCGATCATGGAGCTGCTCAACACCGTGAGCCGCTACAACGACGACGGCGCGCAATCGCGCGCGGTGCTGCAGGAAGTCTGGGAGAGCATCACGCTGATGCTGAGCCCGGTCGTCCCGCACGTGGCGCATGCGCTGTGGGTCGAGCTGCGCGGCAGCGAGGGCATTCTCGATCAGCGCTGGCCCGTTGCGGACAGCGAAGCCATGGTCCGCGATCAGATCACGCTCGTCGTACAGGTCAACGGCAAGCTGCGCGGCAAGATCGACGTCGCCGCCGATGCGGGCAAGGACGCGATCATCGCGGCCGCGCTGGCCGACGAGGCGGTGCAGCGCTTCATCGCCGGGGCGCCTGTGAAGAAGCAGATCGTGGTGACCGGCAAACTCGTCAACCTGGTGATCTGAGTGAACGCATCCGGCAGCCGCGCTGCGCGCATCGTGTCGAAATGGCGCTGGATCGCGGCGAGCGCGCTGCTGGTTCTGGTCGCGGGCTGCGGCTTTCATCCCGCGGGCTCGCGACCGCTGCCGGTGGCCCTGCAGAAGGTCTATATCGAGGTGGTCGCTCCGTATCGCGTGTCGGAACCGCCGCTCGAGACTTCGCTGCGCACGCGGCTGCTGCGCCAGGGCGCCGAAGTCACCAAGGAGGCGGCGAGCGCTCATGCCACCATCAAGCTCAGCAATCTCAAGGAAGGCCGCCAGGTGCTTTCGGTGGGGCCGGACGGCAAGGCGCTGGAGTTCCTGCTCGTCACGACGGTGGACTACGAGGTGCACACCGCGACGCAGGTGCTGGTGCCGCCCGGCAGCCTGCGCATGACGCGCGATTACTCGTTCAACGAAGGGCAGATTCTCGCCAAGGAAGCCGAAGAAGATCGCCTGCGCGAGTTTATCCAGGACGCCTTGGCCGAGCTTTTGCTGCTCAAAGTGGAAACCCTGCTTTCGCGGCAGGAAACCGTGGTGCCGCAGGAGCCGGCGCGGGTCGTTCCGTCGCCCGCGCCCGCCGATCCGGTGCAGGCCACTCCTGCCTCGGAGCCGCCGGCTCTCTAGGGCTGCGCGGCGTTCCGGTCGATTCGTTCCTAGCGATCGGTTTCAATTCGTATTCGCCAACGACAAAGGAAAATGTTCGATGCAAGGGAATGCATGGCTGCTGCTTCCGTATCTGTTCGCCGCGCCGGCTGTCGCAAGCGCAGCACCCTGGTGGGGCGAAGCTTCGCTCGGCGTGCTGAGCACTTCGGGCAATAGCGAGACGCGCTCGATCAACGGCAAGTTCGCGCTCAATTATCAGCAGGACGCCTGGCGCAACGTGCTGACCGCGCAGGCGATCAATACGGCGGATAGCGGCGAGACTTCGGGCGAGCGGTATCTGGTCACCGACAAGGTCGACTACACGTTCTCCGGGCAGACCTATGCTTTTCTGGCCGGCGAATTCGAAAAGGATCTGTTCGGCGGTATTCGCGAGCGCACCTCGCAGACGACCGGTCTGGGTCGCCACTTCCTGACCGGGCCGCGTCATCTGCTCGACATCGAACTCGGCGCCGGTGCGCGCCAGCAGCAAGCGCAGGAATCGCGCGAGAAGGACTCGGATTTGATCGGTCGCTTCGGGCTCGATTACCAGTGGAAGCTGTCGGATACCAGCGGCATTCGCCAGCGCGTCAAAGTGGAAAGCGGCGCGTCGAACACCTTCACGGAATCGGTGTCGGAGCTCAAGCTCTACGTGATCGGCAACCTGTTCGCCTCGCTGATCTTCACGGTGCAGAACAACAGCGAAGTCGACCCCGGCGTGAAGCACACCGATTCGTCCACGGCGGTGAATTTCAGCTATGCGTTCGGCGCCAAGCCGGGCTGAGCCGCGTCGCATCTGATCAGGAGAAGCAAGTGAGTTCCGATGCTCGTCCGTTCTATCGCCACCACGTGTTCTTCTGCACCAACGTGCGCAAGCCCGGTGAGCGTCGCTCCTGCGGGCTGCACGGTGCGGTCGAGGCGCGCGATCACGCGAAGAAGCGCATCAAGGAACTCCAGCTCGCAAGACCGGGCTCGGTGCGCATCAACAACGCCGGTTGCATGGAGCGCTGCGAACTCGGGCCCTGCATGGTCATTTATCCGCAAGGCATCTGGTATGGCTACGAGAACGAAGCGGATGTCGACGAGATCATCGACACGCACATCGTCGGCGGCCGGATCGTCGATCGCCTGAAGCTCAAGTGAGGCTTGCATGATCCGCACGGTTCTTCGCATGGGAGACGCGCGCTTGTTGCGCGTCTCGCGTCCCGTCGAGCGATTCGGAACGCCGCAATTGCGCGAGCTCGTCGCCGACATGTTCGACACCATGCGGGCGCTCAACGGTGCCGGACTCGCCGCGCCGCAGATCGGAGTCGACTTGCGCGTGGTGATCTTCGGCTTCACATCGAGCCCGCGTTATCCGGATGCGCAGGCGGTGCCGGAAACCATCCTGATCAATCCCGTGCTCACGCCCTTGAGCGACGAGCAGGAAGACGGTTGGGAAGGCTGTCTGTCGGTGCCCGGATTGCGCGGTGTGGTGCCGCGCTATCAGCGCTTGCGCTATACCGGCTTCGATCTCGACGGTGGTGTGATCGATCGCAGCGTCGATGGTTTTCACGCTCGCGTCGTGCAGCACGAATGCGATCATCTCGACGGCATTCTGTATCCGATGCGCGTGCGTGATTTCACGCGCTTCGGCTTCAACGAAGAGCTGTTTCCGGGTCAGCAGATCAGCGACGATTAAGACGACACCGGGCGATTCGTCGCATCGCGATGAACTGCCGATGCGAGCGAGCGACTAAAGAATCGGCGCGCGAATGCGCAGCACTTCGCTGGGATCGGGAATCGCTACTTCGGCCGCGACCGCTCCGCCTGCGGGAATCGTCGGTTCGTCGAGCAGCGTCGATTCGGCCTGCGCCGATTGCAGCGGCGGCGAAGTGGATTCGCTGAGCCAGACCAGCATGTCGTAATACGTGCGTACGTTGCTGACGAATTCCATCGCCTGGCGTCCACGCGCATAACCATGCTCGGTCTGGCGATACCAGCGCGGCTGCGTCAGCAGCGGCAGGTTGTTGCGCACGTCGAGCCAACGGTTCGGATCGCCACCGAGTTTTTGCGTGAGCTTGCGCGCGTCGTTCAGATGCGCGGTGCCCATGTTGTACGCCGACAGCGCGAGCCAGGTGCGATCGGGTTCGCCGATGTCTTCGGGCAGCTGGTTGAGAATGCCGCGAATGTAGCGCGCGCCACCCGAAATGCTTTGCAGCGGATCTTCGCGATCGTCCACTTTCAGATGCAGCGCGGTCTGCATGGTGAGCTGCATGATGCCGCGCACGCCGGTCGGGCTCACGGCCGCCGAATCCCAATGCGATTCCTGATACGCGATCGCCGCGAGCAGGCGCCAGTCGAGCTTGGATTTGCGAGCCGCGGCCTCGAACGACTTGCGATACGCCGGCAGGCGCGTCTGCATATGCGTCGCGAGCGCGACCGCGCCGACGTGATCGACGGCCTCGATATGCCCGAAGTGCCGATCCTGCAGGCGCGCGAGTTCGAGCTTGCCGGCGCCGGTGATGTAGTCCGCGGCCGCCTGGGTCAGGCTGTTGTCGTGCGATTTCGGAAACGCCCAGGCCAGCGGCTGCGATTCCGCACCCGCGAAGGCGACGCGCAACTTGGGGTAGTAGCGCTGGTTGATCGACACGAGGTCCGAATTGACCAGCGTGTAGTCGAGATTGCCGTCGGCCACCTGCTCGAGCAGGTCTTCGGCGTCGCCTTCCTCGACTTCCTCCCACTTGAGGCCGCTGTATTGCTTGCGCCGGGTCGCCAGCAGCTCGGTCTGCGCGCTGCGGCTCGGCACGGCCAGGCGGCCGCCGTCGAGCTCTTCCCAGGATTTCGGACGCTTCTGGCCCATGCGGTAGACCAGTTGAGGCACTACGCTGCGCACGGGCGGCGAGAAACTCACCATGGCCTCGCGCTGAGGCGTAACGGCAAGCCCGGCGGCGGCCATGTCCACCTTGCCCAGGCGCGCGAGCTCGAGCGCATCGGGAGCGGACGCGACCACTTCGATCCGCAATTCGACACCGAGTTGCTTGGCGAAACCGCTCGCGAGGTCATAGTCGAAGCCGGTGGCTCCGTCGGGACCGACGAAATAGCTCGTCGGACTGTTGACCGTCGCCACGCGCAGCACGCCGGTCATGCGCACTTTTTCCAGTGCGGTGACCGAGGGAGTGCAGGTCGTCAGGGAACAGGCCGCGGCGACGCTGAACAGCGCGGCCATCGTCCAACTTCCCTTTTTTCGCAAGGCAGTAGGCTTCACTGCATCAATCATCTACAATGCGCGCCTCATCGCGGGGCCGCGTACCCTAACACATGCTTCGAGTCGCCCAACAAGCGCTCGGATCAGGGCCAGGGACACTGAATGGCCGGAGCGCGTTAGGCAGGGAACGGCGGCTTGAGTTCATTCGCAGTTCACTAGGGCTAGCCCGTACGGGAGCTTAATCACTGCTAAAACAAGCGCTTGCTGCGACGATGGTTGTATTTGCGGAGAGGTACCGAAGCGGTCATAACGGCGCCGACTCGAAATCGGATGGTGGGTGAAAGCCCGCACAGGAGTTCGAATCTCCTCCTCTCCGCCACTTATTCAACGAAGCCCGAAACCCGGTAATTCGCGCTTCGGATGGGCAAAAAGAAACCCCGCAGGGTCACCCATGCGGGGTTTTTCGTTACTGCAGCCGGCTCAGTGGTACGAGCTGACCAGATCGACCTCGTTCTTCGAGCCCATGATCACCGGCACACGCTGGTGCAGCTTGCTCGGCGTGATGTCGAGGATGCGTTCGCGGCCCGTGGTCGCGGCGCCGCCAGCCTGCTCGATGATGAAGCTCATCGGGTTGGCCTCGTACATCAGGCGCAGCTTGCCGCCCTGGTCCTTGGTCTTGGAGTCGAGCGGATACATGAAGACGCCGCCGCGCGTGATGATGCGGTGCACGTCGGCCACCATCGAGGCGACCCAGCGCATGTTGAAGTCCTTGCCGCGCGGGCCGTCCTTGCCGGCGACGCATTCGTCGATGTAGCGCTTGACCGGCGCTTCCCAGAAGCGCTCGTTCGACATGTTGATCGAGAACTCCTTGGTATCGGCCGGAATCTTCATGTCGCGCTGGGTCAGCACGAAGCTGCCGAGCTCGCGATCGAGCGTGAACTGATGCACGCCGTTGCCGATCGTCAGCACGAGCGTGGTGCTCGGGCCGTAGACGCAGTAGCCGGCCGCGACCTGTTGCGTGCCGGGCTGCAGGAAATCGTCTTCGCTCGAGGCGCTGCCGCCTTCGGGCTTGCGCAGCACCGAGAAGATGGTGCCGACCGAGACATTGACGTCGATGTTCGACGAGCCATCGAGCGGATCGAACAGCAGCAGGTAGCCGCCCTTCGGGTACTGCTCCGGAATCGGGTGCGGGTGATCCATTTCCTCGGAGGCGAGCGCGGCGAGGTGGCCGCCCCATTCGTTGGCTTCGAGCAGGATGTCGTTGGAGATGACGTCGAGCTTCTTCTGCGCCTCGCCCTGGATATTGCCGGTGCCCGCATCGCCGAGCACGCCGCCGAGCGCGCCCTTGCCCACCGCGATGGAGATGCGCTTGCAGGCGCGCGTGACGACCTCGAGCAGCAGGCGCAGATCGGGCGTGATCTTGCCCATGGCGCGTTGTTCTTCGATCAGGAATTGGGTCAGGAATATGGGCTTCATGGGCGGCGGGCGGTCGTTCTGGTGGAATCCATCGTAGTTTAAGCGCAGTTAGGCGCCGGCAATTCAACGGGTGTTCAAAACTTGGCGGGCGTTGGTAGACTCCGGCCACTATGACAAGGACGTTAGTGGTGTTGAGCCTCGCGCTCGCCTCCGCGCCTGCATTTGCGCAGGAAGGGGGACGCAATCAATACATTTCCGATGATATCAGCGTCACCTTGCGCGATGCCCCGCGCAACGACGCCGCGTCGGTCGGCGCGGTCAACAGCGGCGACAAGGTGACGGTGCTGCAGACGCTCGGTGCCCAGAGCTTCGCGCAGGTGAAGACGGCCGATGGCCGCACCGGCTGGCTGACGGCGCGTTACATTTCCGCGGAACCGGCGGCCAAGACGCGGCTCAAGGAACTGCAATCGCAGCTCGCGGAGGCGCAGTCGCGCATCAAGGCGCTCGATGCGGAACTCGCCGACGCCAAGGCGCTGCTCGAGAAAGCCAAGCCGGCATTCGAGCTCTCGGGAGAAAACGAACGCCTGCAGCAGGCGCTCGAATCGGCCGAACAGCAGAGCCAGATCGCGGCGTCGCGCTATGACACCGAGCGTGCGCGTCGACGCACGCTGGTCACCGGCGCCTCGCTCGTCGGCGGCGGCATTCTGGTCGGTTTGATCCTGCCCTGGCTCGGGGCTGGCAGGCGCCGTCGGCGCAGCGATTTCTAGTCGTCTCAAAGCCCGGCGCTTCACTTGCGAAGCGCCGTCGTATGTTCGAGCGACGTTCTGCAAGGGTTCAGAAAGAACCCAGAAAATCCTGCTTGCCCAATTCCACGCCGTTGTGGCGCAGGATGTTGTACGTCGTGGTGCAATGAAAAAAGACATTCGGCAAGACGAAATCGAGGAGATAAGCCTGCCCTTTGAAATGCCGGTCACCACGCGGCGACTTGAGCACGATGTCGCGCAGCTCGGCGCCTTCGAACTGGCTCGGCTCGAATCGACGGATCAAGGCGATGGTCTTCTCCACGCGCGCGACGAGTTCGGCGAAGCTCTGCTCGGTGTCCTCGAATCGCTCAGGCTCGATGCCGGCCAGGCGGGCGACCGCGCCCTTGGCCATGTCGGTCGCGATGTGCACCTGGCGCGTCAGCGGAAGCATGTCCGGAAACAGCCGGGAGCCCGTCAGTACGAGCCCGTCGAGCTTGCGAGCCTCGGCGTGCGCGGCTCCCTTGTTCAGCACGGCGATGAGGTTTTCGAGCGCGCGCGTGAGCGTCGGCACGCAGGCGTCATACAGGGTCAGGCTCATGCTAGGTTCCCCTCAGGTTCGGGCGCGCGCCAATGCAGCGCGCGCTGATGATGATCGACACAAATTACAACGAAGGATGAAACTCATGAATCGTACTCTCGGCAGCTGGTCGCTCGCAGCGGCGGCGGTGTTTGGGTCCTTTGCGGCCCAGGCTCAGGATGAATCCGATGCCCCGGCCAGCAAGGGCCGGCATCTGGTGCAGATCGGCGTGTTCCATGTCGATACGCTGGACAGCAGCACGCCGCTGCGCAGCCACATCCAGCCCGGCGCACTCGCCGCGCTCGGCGTGCAGAGCGACTTCACGTCCGACACCACCAACAAGGTCGGCTCGTCGAATACGCTCGCGCTGATCTACTCGTACTTCCTTACCGACAATCTCGCGATCAAGTTCGAAGGCGGCATTCCGGCGGAATTCAAGCTCTATGGCAGCGGCGTGGTGCAGCCGACCGGGCCGCTCGGATCGGCGGTGGCCGTCGACCTGGGCTCGCCGGACTTCAATCCGCTCGCCAAGGTCACGCAGTGGAGCCCCGCGATCCTGCTGCAGTACTACTTCCGCGATGCGCAGGAAAAGATTCGCCCGTATGTCGGCGTCGGCGCTACCTACACCTGGTTCACCGACATCAAGGCCGACGAAGACTTCAAGAACGCGTTGAATACGCGCTTCGGCGCCACGCTCGCGGCCGGCAACGGCAAGCTCGGGCAGTCGACCACGGTCGATGCCGCGGCCGCGGACGATCTCGCGCCGATCTTCAACATGGGCGTGTCTGCGGAGTTGTCGGATCGCTGGAGCCTGTCGGGCTCGGTGTCGTACACGCTGCTGAAGACCACGGCCAACATCACCATCGACGCCGAAGACGGCACGCGCCTGGCGACCAGCCGTACCAAGCTCGATCTGAATCCGCTGGTCGTCGCCTTCGTGCTCGGCTACCGCTTCGATCTCTGATCGTTAACGGTCGAGCCGCTCGAGCAGGGCCTGCAGCGTTTCGCCGCAGCCCTGCTCGATCTTCAATGCCAGCAAATCGTCGGCGCGAGTGCGGCCGAGATTGATCGCCGCGATCGGCTTGCGCTGCTTCTCCGCCGCCAGTGCGAAGCGATACCCCGAGAACACCATCAGCGAGGAGCCGACGACGAGCATCGCATCGGCCTCGCCCAGTGCATCCATTGCCTCGTCGACGCGCGCGGCCGGAACGTTCTCGCCGAAGAACACCACGTCGGGCTTGAGCATGCCGCCGCAGACCGCGCAGTCGGGCACCTGGAACGACGAGAAATCCACCGCATCGAGATCGGCATCGCCGTCGGGCGCGGTGCTCGCGCTCAAATCGGCCCATTGCGGATTCAGCGCGCCGAGTCGCGCCTGAAACGCGGAGCGTGCGGTGAGGTCCGCGCAGCCCAGGCAGACGATGCGATCGAGCCGCCCATGCAGGTCGATCACATGGCGGCTGCCGGCCGCCTGATGCAGGCCGTCGACGTTCTGCGTGAGCAGTGTCTCGCAGCGACCGCGCGCTTCGAGCGCGGCCAACGCAAGGTGCGCCCGGTTCGGTTTGGCGGCGGCGATCACCGGCCAGCCGATCAGGCTGCGCGCCCAATAGCGCGAGCGTGTCGCCGGATCCTGCGTGAAGGCCTGGTAGGTCACGGGCTGGCGACGCTTCCAGGCGCCGTCGGTGTCGCGGTAGTCCGGAATGCCCGACTCGGTGCTGCAGCCGGCACCGCCGAGCACGAACAGACGCGGATGGCGCTCGACGAATTCGGCGAGCTGCGCAGCGGCTTCGACGGCAGAAGGTGTAGGGTAGGGCGCCTCGATCATTGCGGGAGCATAGCCGGATCATGTCGGAGCCTTCACACGACGCGCGCCTCATGGAGCTCGAAACCAAGCTCGCCTATCAGGAGACGACGCTCGAGACCTTGAACCAGGAGCTCATTCGACAGCAGCAGCTCATCGAGCAGTTGCAGCGCGCCGTGCGTGCGCTCGCCGAGCGCCTGCCGGCGCCGACGCCCGAAGGCGCAGCCCGCGGCTCTTTGGAAGACGAAATTCCGCCCCATTATTGAGGCAGCGCCCCGAACCACTTCCAGGACCCAGTCATGAGCTTCTTCAACAGCAGCCTGCGCATCAGCCCGAAGGATTTCCCGGTCGCCGACCTCGACGAGCCCTTGGCCTCGGCGCCGGGCCGCAAGCTCGCGGTGCTCGCGGGCGGCTGCTTCTGGTGCGTCGAGGCGGTGTATCGCGAAATCGCCGGCGTGCTCAACGTGGTCAACGGCTATTCGGGCGGAACCGCCGAAACCGCCGATTACAAGGCCGTCTGCACGGGGCGCACCGACCACGCCGAAGTGGTGCAGATCGAATACGACCCGTCGCAGACCAGCTTCGGCGCCCTGCTGCGCATCTTCTTTGCGGTGGCGCACGATCCGACGCAGCTCAATCGCCAGGGCAACGACATCGGCACGCAGTACCGCTCGGCGATCTTCTACGCCGACGAGGAGCAGAAGCGCATCGCCGAGGCCTACATCCGCCAGCTCGATGCGGCAAAGGTCTATTCGGCACCGATCGTGACAAAGCTCGACAAGCTCGAAGATTTCTTCGAAGCCGAGGCCTATCACCAGAACTACGCGGCACTGCATCCTCACGAGGGCTATATCGCCGGCGTGGCGCTGCCGAAGGTCGACAAGCTGCGTCGTTATTTCGGCGAAGAACTCAAAAGCTGATCGCCAACAAAAAGCCCGCTTCGAGCGGGCTTTTTGTTGCTCAGGGTGTCGTCGCTCAGTGCAGAACTTCGATCACGAGCCGGTGGTACTTCTGCGCGAGACGGAACGGACGCTGGCGAACAATCTTCATGAGCGCCTCGGTCTGTTCGTCTCCCTCGGCCTTCACGAGCAGGAAGTGGCAGCCTTCCTTGGCCAGCTTGTTGTGCAACTCGACCATCTTGAGCGACGAGCCCGTCGCGGCGATCGGGCTCGCCGAATCGAGGCCTTTCTGCGAGGCGGATTCCATCTCTCGATCATCGATGGCCTTGAGTTCCTCGAAGCCTGCGTCCTGCAGCGCTTGCTGGGTATCGCTCGCCTGCTGCTCCTGCTCGAAGGCCAGCAGGACGTGATGCTTCGGAAAGAAGTTGCCGAAATCCGAGCCACTCTCCTGCAGATCGTGCAAGCTTTTCTCGGTGGGTTCCTGCTTGCTTTTGTCCGAAGCCTGAATCGTGGTGTCGGGTCTCATGACATCCTCCTTGACGTCCCTGGAATTGGCGGTTTTCAGCATGCGCCCGTGAACTGACGAGTCCATTAACTGTTCCGCAGATGGCTCTGTTCACGCGGCTCGCGGGCGAATCGCATCGTTGGCCCGCCGTGCGAGTTCAGAGCGGCTTCAGTGCGGTGTGAGCATGCTGCGGCTTCGATGATTTCGAGCGCTTCCGTGTATGCGGGATCGCGACCCAACAAAGATCCAGTGGAGATCGCCATGAATGATTTGACTCATTCGCACCGCCAGGACATGTCCGACGCCGAGCATTTGCAGCACTTTCGCAAGCTGGTCGAAAAAGCGCGTGTCGGCATGCTGACGACACTCGATCGCGACATGGAAATGCGCAGCCGTCCCTTGCATACCGTCGAAGTGGAGGAGAACGGAACGCTTTGGTTCGTGATCGGAGCGGGCTCGCCGAAGGCCGGTGAAGTCAGCGAGCATGACGGCAAGGTGTGTCTCACTTACGCCAACAAGGGCGATTCGGAATACGTCTCGGTGAGCGGCCACGCCCAGCTCGTGCGCGATCAGGCGCTCAAGCAGGCGTTCTGGAACAAGATGATCGATGTCTGGTTCCCGAAGGGTGATCAGGATCCGGACGTGGCCCTGCTCAAGATCACGCCGAACCGGGCCGAGTATTGGGATGGCCCGAGCAACACGGTGACCCGGTTCTACGCCTTCGCCAAGGCGATGGCGACCGGCAAGAAGGACGCCTTCGGCGAGAATGCCAAACTCGGCTTCTGAGACCGGTACCGATACCGGCGTGCTCGTCGCTCCCAAGCAACGAGCGTGGTGGCCGTGGGCGCGTCGAGCGCTCACGGCCATTTTCTTTGCGGGTCTGGCCTGGCTGCTCTACAGCCGGGCACGCGACATGGACTGGACGCAGGTCGGCGAATCGCTGGTCCAGTACACGGCATCCGAACTCGCGCTCGCGATAGTGCTCGTCGCCTCGAGCTACCTGCTCTATGCCGCATTCGACCTGATCGGCCGCCGCTATACGCGGCATTTGCTGAGCCATCGCGCGGTGCTGTCCACGGCGATGGTCAGCTATGCGTTCAACCTGAATTTCGGAGCGCTCGTCGGAGGCGTCGGCTTCCGTTACCGGCTGTACTCGCGCCTGGGACTGCGCACCGCCGTCATCACGCGCGTGCTCGGCATGTCGATGATCGGGAACTGGATCGGCTACACGCTGCTGCTCGGGCTCGTCTTTGTCGGAGGCGCCTTCGAGTTGGGCGATCAGGCTCGCCTCGGTGAGGATGCCCTGCGCCTATTCGGGGCCTTGTTGCTCGCGGCCGCCCCGGCCTATCTCGTGCTTTGCATCGCCTCACGCCGGCGCGAGTGGATCGTCCGCGGCATTCCGATCGATCTGCCCAACTGGCGACTCGCCGCACTGCAGCTCGCGTTCTCCGTGACCAACTGGCTCGTGATCGCGAGCATCCCGTATCTGCTGCTCGATGGCGCCGTGAACTATTCGGCCGTGCTGGCGGCCCTGCTGCTCGCCGCGATCGCCGGCGTCATCACTCACGTGCCGGCCGGACTCGGCGTCATGGAGGCGGTGTTCCTGGCCGTGCTCAAGGGCCGGGTCGACGAAGCGCCGCTGCTTGCCGCGCTGCTGGCCTATCGGGCGGTGTACTACCTGATGCCGCTGCTGCTGGCCGGCGTGGTCTACCTGAGCATGGAGGCCCGCCTGCGTGGCGGCCTGCGGGCCTGAGACGCCGAAGGCTCAGACGCCCCAGGTCACATCCTTTCCGTTGCGCGCCGCACGCTCGAGCATGTCCATGAGCGGGAAAGCCCGGCGGCCGAGGCTGACGTCCTGAGCCTGGCGATCACGCTCGTCCGGGTCGTCGGCGTCTTCCGCGTGCGCATGCTGGGGAGCGTCCTTGGCGATGGCGGAGCGCAAGGCGGCGAGCGCGCCCGGAATTTCCGCGGCCGCAATGACGCCGCGTTCGCCGGCACTCTTGCCGATCACTTCGAGCAGCTGCCTGGCATGGGCGTCGAGCATCTGCACGTCGCCGCTGGTAGGGGACGAGAATCGGATCATGGGAAGTCTCCAGGCGGTTCGGGGCATCAGAGCATGCGGTGAGGAACCGCAGATTAATCCCGCGACTCGGCCGTTCCCAAGCCTGCCGGAAGCTCTTTCCAGATCGGACGCGCCCAGGCAAGCTGCGCGCCCTCTCGCTCCGTCGCTAGGTTCGCAAGCCGCCCGTCATGACCGACGTCGCCAAAGCCCGCTGGCAACTGCATTTCTGCGTCCTGCTGTGGGCCTTTACCGCCATTCTCGGCAAGCTCATCAGCCTCGATGCCGTGCGGCTGGTCTGGTGGCGCCTGCTGATCGTGGTCGCCTGCCTGTTCGTGCTGCCGCGCGTCTGGCGGGCACTGCGGCAGACGCCACGGCGCCTCGTCGCGATCTTCGCGGGCATCGGCGTGCTCGTGACCCTGCACTGGCTGACCTTCTACGGGGCGATCAAGCTCGCCAACGCCTCGGTCGCGGTGACCTGTCTCGCGGTGGCACCGGCGTTCTTGTCCGTCATCGAGCCCTGGGTCGCCAGGCGGCCGTTCGACTGGCGCGAACTCGCGCTCGGGCTCGCGGTGGTTCCGGGCGTCGTGCTGGTGGTCGGAGGCGTTCCGGACGACATGCGCCTGGGCGTGCTGGTGGGCGTCAGCTCGGCGCTGTTCGTCTCGTTCTTCATCGCACTCAACAAGCGCTATGCGGAGCAGGGCGACTCGCTGCTCGTGACGGGCCTGGAACTCGGTGCCGGCCTCGTGCTGATCGCGGTCGCGGCACCGCTGCTGCCGGGCGGCTTCGCTTCGCTGATGGTTCCGCCCGCCGGTCTCGATGTGCTCTGGATCGGCGTACTGGCGGTGGCCTGCACCTTGCTGCCGTTCACGCTGTCGCTCGTCGCCTTGCGCAGGATTTCGGCTTTCGGTGCGCAGCTGACGATCAATCTCGAACCGATCTACACCATCGTCTTCGCCGCGCTGATCTTCAACGAGCAGCGCGAGCTCGGACCGCGCTTCTATCTCGGCGTGGTGGTGGTGCTGTCGGCCGTGTTCCTGCACCCGCTCGTGGCGCGGCGACCCGAAGTCATCGCTCCGGACGCGATCGCAGCGGACGCCATCGCGGGCAAAGGCGAAGCGAACTAACCGTCTGCGCCCCGGCGCTGGCCCGTACGGGCCAGCCTTGAATTCAGGCGAGACTCATCTGCCCTCGGCATTTTGGAACCGTGCCCGCATGCCAAGGACGGCGTCGGCAGCACAGCGCTTCGCAATACTAGGTTTCAGCTCCAGCAAGCCGGGGTGCCTGCTCGTTCCTGTAGCAGCCCTTACGTGCCATGACGAGGGCGGCCATGCCGTCGTCGCAAAATGCTGCACTGCAACTGAATTGCGAGGATCTGAACTCGTCCTTGGCCTGCGGATCCATCTTCTTGGACGAGAGGACATCATGAGCTGGGCTCCCCATCAGATCCAGATCGGCAAATCCCTGGTCGGTCGCACCGCGACACCGATGCGCTTCAGCGGCCGCAGCCAGGCCCGCGCGCCGGTACTGTTGTGTCTTTCGCATCTGCGCTGGCAGTTCGTGTACCAGCGCCCGCAGCATCTGATGACGCGCTTCGCGCGCGATCATCGCGTGATGTTCTTCGAGGAGCCGCTCACGCACGAGGAGCTCCAGGAGCCTCAGCTCGAAACGCGCTACGACGAAGGCGTCGAGATCCTGGTGCCGCACCTGCCCAAGGGCCTGAGCGAAGCGCGCAGCGACGAAATCCAGCGTGAACTGATCGACGCGCATCTGGCCGCGGCCGGCGTGCCGCCGAGCGAGTTGATCCTCTGGTACTACACGCCGATGAGCCAGAGCTTCACGCGCCATCTGCGGCGCTCGCTGACGATCTACGACTGCATGGACGAGCTCTCGGCCTTCATGGGTGCGCCGCCGAAACTGCTCGAGCGCGAAAGGGAACTGCTCGAGCGCGCCGACCTCGTCTTCACGGGCGGCTACAGCCTGTTCGAAGTCAAGCGCGAGCGTCATCCGAACGTGCATCCGTTTCCGAGCAGCGTCGACATCGGCCACTTCGCGAAGGCGCGCGGCAGGCTGTTCGAGCCGGGCGATCAATCGGAGATTCCGCATCCGCGCCTGGGCTTCTACGGCGTGATCGACGAGCGCTTCGACCTCAAGCTGGTCGCCGAACTCGCCGAGCGCCGGCCCGACTGGCAGATCGTGCTGATCGGCCCGGTCGTGAAGATCGACGAGAGCCAGCTGCCGCGTCGCGACAACATCCACTACCTCGGGCCCAAGGTCTACGACGTGCTGCCGCATTACCTGCAAGGCTGGGACGTGGCGACGCTGCCGTTCGCGCTAAACGAGTCGACGCGCTTCATCAGCCCGACCAAGACGCCCGAATATCTCGCCGGCGGCTGTCCGGTGGTCTCGACACCGATTCGCGACGTCGTGCGCCACTACGGCGACAGCGGCGTGGTGCAGATCGCCGATGGCACCGATGCCTTCGAAAAAGGCATCGAAACGGCGCTTCGGCAAGGCGCCGAGCGCCAGAACTTCCTCGCCCAGGCCGACGCCGCGATCGATGGCCTGTCTTGGGAGCGCACTTGTGCCGAGATGGGTAAGCTCATGGTCGATGCGCGCGGTCGCTCGCAGCCGGCCTCCACTGGAGAATCGCATACCGTGTCTATGGACTCCGCGCGTCGTGGACGCAGCATGCCGGCGGCTCGCCGCTCCGGCTTCGATTATCTGATCGTCGGTGCCGGCTTCGCGGGCTCGGTGCTGGCCGAACGCCTCGCCTCGCAGGCGAACAAACGTGTGCTCGTGATCGACCGCCGCCCGCATATCGGTGGCAACGCCTACGACTGCTTCGACGATGGCGGCGTGCTCATGCATCGCTACGGCCCGCACATCTTCCATACCAATGCGCAGCGAATCTTCGACTACCTGTCGAAGTTCACGCGCTGGCGTCCGTACGAGCATCGTGTGCTCGCCGACGTCGACCAGCAGCTGGTGCCGATTCCGATCAACCAGACCACGATCAACAAGCTCTACGGCCTCGATCTCGATGAGGCTGGCGCCGCGCAGTTTCTCGCCGCGCGCGCGACCGCGATCGACGACATCCGCAGCTCCGAAGACGTGGTCATCAGCCAGGTCGGCCAGGAGCTCTACGAAAAGTTCTTCCGCGGCTACACGCGAAAACAGTGGGGCCTCGATCCGAGCCAGCTCGACAAGGCCGTCACCGCGCGCGTGCCGACGCGCACGAACACCGACGACCGCTACTTCGGCGACAGCTTCCAGTTCATGCCGCTGCACGGCTACACGCGCATGTTCGAGAACATGCTCGATCATCCGAACATCCGCATCATGGTCAATACGGATTTCGAGGACATCCGCAACGACGTGCACTACGACCACCTGATCTACTCGGGGCCGATCGACGAATTCTTCGACTATCGCTTCGGCAAGCTGCCGTATCGCTCCCTGCAGTTCGAGCACAAGACGCTCGATCAGGAATGGTTCCAGCCGGTCGCCGTCGTCAACTATCCGTCGCAGGACGTGCCGTACACGCGCATCACCGAGTACAAGCACCTGACCGGCCAGGTGCACCGCAAGACCAGCCTGACCTACGAATATCCGTCGGCCGAGGGCGATCCGTACTACCCGATTCCGCGCGAAGAAAATCAGCTGCTCTACAAGCAGTATCGCGAGCTGGCCGACAAGACGCCCGACGTCAGCTTCGTCGGCCGCCTCGGCACCTATCGCTACTACAACATGGACCAAGTGGTCGGACAGGCCATCACCTTGTTCAACAAGCTCATCGACACGCAGAACGACGAAGCGCAGGACGAGCCGCGCATCGCCCTGCGCCGCGCTTGAAGGAGGTAGCCCATGCATCGACCGACGCAGCTGTCCAGCTTCTTCCTCGGTGGCTTCGAATGCTCCTCGCACCGGCGCGAAGACGGCCGCAGGCTCGACCTGCTTGCGAGCACCGCGCACGATCGCAATGCGGCCGCCGACTACCGGCGCATGCGCGAACACGGCCTGTTGAGCGTGCGGGATGGCCTGCGCTGGCATCTGATCGAGAAGAGGCCCTGGCAGTACGACTGGAGCAGTTTTCTGCCGATGCTGCGCGCCGCCAGGGAAAACAGGATTCAGGTGATCTGGGATCTGTGCCATTACGGCTGGCCCGACGATCTCGACATCTGGTCGCCGGCCTTCGTCGATCGCTTCGCCGCATTTTCCAAAGCCGCGGCGACGGTGATGCGCGAGGAAGGCATCACGGCTCCGCTGTTCTGTCCGGTCAACGAGATCTCGTACTGGTCCTGGGCCGGCGGCGAGACCTCGAAGTTCTGGCCGCTCGGCAAGAGGCGCGGCGATGAGCTCAAGCGCCAGCTCGCGCGTGCGGCGATCGCCTCGGTCGATGCGCTGCGCGGTGTGGACCGGCAGGTGCGCACGGTGTTTGCCGATCCGGCGATCAACGTCGTCGCGGCTTCGGCCGACAGGCGCTCCGATGCCGAGCGCGCACGCCTCGCGCAGTACGCCGCCTGGGATCTGCTGACGGGCCGCGAGCAGCCCGAGCTCGGCGGCCATGACGACATCGTCGACATCATCGGCGTGAACTACTACAGCGACAATCAATGGGTGCTCGGCGGCAAGACCATCGAGCCCGGCGACAAGCGCTATCGCCCGTTCTCCGACATGCTCGGCGAGATCCACTCGCGCTACGCCAAGCCGATCCTGATCGCCGAGACCGGCGCCGAAGGCGACGCTCGCGCCAAGTGGCTGCGCTATGTCTGCGACGAGGTGTTGCAGGCGCTCGACCGCGACATTCCGGTCGAAGGCGTCTGCCTGTATCCGGTGCTCGACTATCCAGGCTGGATCAACGATCGCCATTGCGAAACCGGCCTGTTGGGCTTCGCCGATGCAGACGGCCAGCGCACGGCGCATGCGGGCCTCGCGCAGCAGCTCGCCTTGGAGCAGGCGCGCATCGCGAGCGTGGTGGCGAGCGCCTCGTCGCTCGCCGCCGAGCCGGCCTAAGCATCCTTCGCGTGACGAGCGCAGTGCATTCCCCGAGGCTCGCTGCGGCCCCGGCGGGTTTCCCGAACAGGCCGGTTCCATTCCTGCTGCGCTACGTCAGGCTCAGGCGCGCGCAGTTCTCGCTGCTGTTCGCGATCATCACCGGCGCGGCGAGCTGTGCGGTGGCCGTGCAGTACGGCATGAAGCTCATCGTCGATGCGATGGCCGTGCCCGATCGCATGGCGGCTCCGATCTGGTTTCCGCTCGGACTGTTCCTGGGCCTGATCGCTGTCGAGCAGACGCTCTGGAGACTCGGCGGCTGGCTCGGCTGCCGCACGGTGGTCGCGACGGGCGTCGACCTGCGGCTCGACCTGTTCCATCACCTGACCGGCCACCCGATGCGCTATTTCGCGCAACATTTCTCGGGTGCGCTCGGCAATCGCATCAGCCAGACCGCAAGCTCGGTGACGCTGATCTTCAGCTCGCTGACCTGGAGCATCCTGCCGCCGGTGGTCGATTTTCTCGGCGCCGTCGTCGTGCTCTGCACGATCGACTACCGCATGGCGCTCGCGCTCGTCGGCTTCGTCGCGGTGGTCGGCGGCGTGGTGCTGATGTTCGGTTCGCGCGGGCGCCCGCTGCATCAGCGCTTCGCCGAAGAAGGCGCGCGCACCAATGGACAGCTCGTCGACGTGGTGTCGAACGTCTGGACCGTGAAGGCCTTCGCCGCGCGCGATCGCGAGCGCGACCGGCTCGAGCGCGAACTCGGTGTCGAAGCGAACGCGCAGCGGCGCAGCTGGATGTTCATGGAAAAGACGCGCGTGCTGCACGACCTGAGCCTGTGGATCATGGCGGGGTCGATGCTGCTGTGGGCGATCCTGTCGTGGCGCGGCGGACGCATCACGCCGGGCGACGTCGTCATCATCAGCGCACTGACCTTTCGCATCCTGCACGGCTCGCGTGATCTGGCCTTCGCGCTGATCAACACTTCGCAGCAGTTCGGCGGCATCGCCGAAAGCCTGCGCGTGATCGGCGAGCCGCACGCGGTGGTCGATCCGGTCGATGCGCGCGGCTTCGAGCCGCTGCAAGGCGCGATCGAGTTCCGGCAGGTCCGCTATGCGTATCCGGGCGAACGCCACGTGTTTCGTGGACTCGATCTGAAGATTCCGGCCGGGCAACGGGTCGGCATCGTCGGGCCTTCGGGCGGCGGCAAGTCGACCTTGATCACGCTGATCCAGCGGCTCGACGACGTGCAGGGCGGCAGCATCGAAATCGATGGCCAGGACTTGCGCTCGGTGACGCAGGATTCGCTGCGCGCACGCATCGCCGTGGTGCCGCAGGAGATCGCGCTGTTCAATCGCAGCATTCTCGAGAACATCCGCTATGGCCGGCCCGAGGCGAGCGACGACGAGGTCTGCGACGCGGCGCGCCACGCCTACTGCGACGCCTTCATCCGCGATCTGCCGGATGGCTACGCCACGCTCGTCGGCGAGCGTGGCGTGATGCTCTCGGGCGGACAGCGCCAGCGGCTCGGCATCGCGCGTGCGTTCCTCAAGAACGCGCCGATCCTCGTGCTCGACGAGGCGACGTCGGCGCTCGACACGCATTCCGAAATCGAGATCCAGGCCGCGCTCGACGATCTCATGCGCGGGCGCACGGTGCTCGCGGTCGCGCATCGGCTGTCGACGGTTGCGGGCTTCGATCGCATCATCGTGCTGCAGGACGGTCGCGTGGTCGAAGACGGCGCGCCCGAGCAGCTGCGCCAGGCCGGCGGCCTGTATGCCTCGCTCTGGAGCCTGCAGGCCGACGTGCTCGCCGCGGCCTGAGCGCGGGGCGGCGGGGCGACTCAGCGGTCGAGCAGCGCCTCGAGCGCGTCGTTGAGCACGAAGCGCTGCTCGGCCTGCCGGAAATCCCAGCGCTCGACCACACAGCGCGTGTTCGCAGCGGCGTCGTAACGGATCAGGTTGACGCTGTTCGGCGCTTCGAAGCGCACGCGGGCCGACAGCGCGGTGCCGGCCTGGATCGCCCAGACCTCGCGCGGAAGATCGAGATAATGCGCGCGCAGGCTGCGGAAATAGGGCAGGTGGATGTGCCCGCCGAGGATCAGGTCTGCGCCCGCGGCCGACCAGGCGCGAATCGCGGGCTCGTGATGATGCAGGCGGTTCTTCTCGTCGCGCTGCTTGGTCACGTGCACGGGCTGATGCGTGACGACGATACGCAGCTGCCTGGCCGATGCGCGACGCAAGCGCCGTGACACCGCTTCGATCTGCGCATCCGAAACCTCGCCGTCCTTGTGCCGCCACCAGCGCGTGGTGTTGACGCCGATCGCGAGCAGATCGGCCGTTTCGATCAGCGATTCGATCTGCTGGTCGAGCGGCCCGCCGAAGGCGGCGCGATAGCGCGCGTAGGGCCGCCGCAGGCGCGACCACAGATCGAACAAGGGAACGTCGTGATTGCCCGGCAGGCACAGCATCGGCAAGGCGAGCGAGTCGACGAAGCGACGCGCGGCCGCGAATTCGTGCGCGCGCGCACGCTGCGTGATGTCACCCGACAGGATCGCGGCCTGCGGTTGCTGGTCGCCCGCGAGCCTGCGCAGCGCATCGACGACCGCGGGCTGCTCGGTACCGAAATGCGGGTCCGAGACGTGCAGCAGCACTGTCATGCGGGTTCGGTCCGATCGACCGGCGTGATCAGCTGCAGCTGCTTGGGTGCGACACGAAAACGCAGCGGCGGCGCGAGCCGGCAGACTTCGCCGTCCATCGCCACCTTGAGCTCGCGATGATGGCGCCGGCCCTGCACGACCGGCTGCACCTGCAGATCGCGGAACGCGAAGTTGATGACCGACTCCGCGCGTCCGAGCCTGCCGAGCGCGCCGCTGAACAGCAGCCCGGCCATCGCCCAGCGGCTCACGGGTTTGAGCGCGACGCCGGCCAGATGGCCGTCTTCGACCGCCTCGGCTTCGGGCAGGCCGACCTGATGCAGTTGCAGCGCGTTGTTGCCGACGAACAGCGTCGGCGTCTGCAGCGTCGCCTCGCGTCCGCGCTCGTCCTCGAGCCGCAGCAGCCAGTAACGCTTGCTGCGCAGCAGCGTGTGGGCGGCCGACCACAGCGCGACGATGCGATGGCGGCCGTAGCGGCGCTTGAATTTCTCGCGGTCCTCGAGCAGCCGCGGATACAGGCCGACGCTCGCGTTGACGAGGAACAGCCGGTCGTTCATGAGTCCGACCTGTACGGGCCTGATGCGACCGGTCAGCAGCGTCTGCACGGACTCGGAAACCTCCTGCGAGATCGAGTGGGCGCGGCCGAAATAATTGAAAGTGCCCTGCGGCAGCACGCCGAACGGCCGCTCGCTTTCGAGCACGGCGCCGGCCACGCAATTGATGGTGCCGTCTCCGCCCGCGGCGACGACGATGCCGTTCTCGCGCTGGGCTTTCTCGACGGCCTCTCGCGCGAGCTCCGGCAGTTGTGATGGATCGTCGACGCTGAGCAGCTCGTAGCGGCGCTGCGCCGCGTTCATGGCCTCGTCGATGATGCGGCGCGCGGCCTGCGGATCGCCGTGGCCGGAACCGATGTTGAAGACGATGTAGAAAGGCCCGTCGGCCTGACCGCTGGGCGGCATCGTGAGCGACATCGTATTCCCCCTGGTGGATGCGCTGCGGCGCGCAGCATGAGAGCGCTGCGCTGTACCGGGCCTGTCCGAGTCGGTCTTGACGATACGAGCGGGCACCACGCATTCAGCGCGGTGCCGGATGCCGGTGTTCAGGCTTGCTCGCCTAGCCAACCGCCGACTGGAGCCCGCCGTGCCCCGCATCCCGCTCAGCTTCGCCCAGCTCAAGCAGATCGGGCGCCTCGCCGCCCAAGGCTGGGTCGACGACAACGCGAGCAGCATGGGCGCGGCGATCGCGTACTACACGATGCTGTCGCTCGCTCCGCTGCTGCTCATCGTCATCACCACCGCGGGCCTGATCTTCGGCGAAGAGGCCGCGCGCGGAGCCTTGTTCGGCGAACTCGCCGAACTGGTCGGAGACAACGGCGCCCAGGCGATCCAGGCGATCCTGATCAGCTCGAGCGAGCTCGGCAGCGGCCTGATTTCGATCCTGATCGGCCTGGTGACCCTGTTCATCGGCGCGACGACGGTGTTCGCCGAGTTGCAGTCCGACCTCGATCGCATCTGGAAAGCCCCGGCGCCCAAGCACGGCGGCGTGCTGGGCTTCCTGCGCAAGCGCCTGCTCTCGTTCGGCATGATTCTCGGCATCGGCTTCATGCTGATCGTCTCGCTCGTCGCGAGCGCGGCCATCGCGGCGGTCGGCACCTTGTGGAACCAGTGGCTCATGGGCACCGAGACGCTGCTGCAGGTGCTCAACTTCTTCGTCGGCTTCGCGGTCATCACCGGCCTGTTCGCGCTGATCTACAAGCTGCTGCCGAGCGTACCGATCGCCTGGAGCGACGTCGGCATCGGCGCGGCGGTGACCTCGCTGCTGTTCTCGGCCGGCAAATTCCTGATCGGCCTCTATCTCGGCAAGGCGGCGATCAGCTCCTCGTTCGGCGCGGCCGGCACGCTCGTCGTGGTGATCGTGTGGGTCTACTACTCGGCGCAGATCTTCCTGTTCGGGGCCGAGTTCACGTATCACTTCGCGCGTGAGCGCGGCTCGCGTTCCTGACAACAGGCCCGCGATGCGGCCATAGCGGAAACTACGGTTTCGCCCGGGCGCGGTCGCTGGGACAATACGCGCATGCCCGCCGTCCGATTGCCCGTCTCCATCCAGGCCCGCTTGCGTGCCGCCCTCGTCGGGCTGATCTCGCGTGATCCCAAGGCCGACGGCGATCACTGGACCGAGCGGCTGATCGATTTCGACTCGCCGCCCGGCGATATGGGCCTTTTCGGCCCCGACACGATGACCTGGCGCGTGCATGCGGATTTCCCGGGCATGATGGCCGGCGGCGTCTGCGCACTGATGCTGCAGACGCTGCATCCGCGCGCGCTCGCGGGCGTCTGGGATCACTCCAATTTCCGCCAGGACCTGCTCGGCCGCCTGCGCCGCACGACCGCGTTCGTCGCGGGCACCAGCTATGCGCCGCGCGCCGAGGCCGAGCGGCTCATCGCCCTCGTCGGCCGTATCCACGAGAAGGTGCGCGGCGTCACGCCCGACGGCCAGCCGTACTCGGCCGCCGATCCCGACCTGCTGACCTGGGTGCACGTGACCGAGATGTGGAGTTTTCTGGCCGGCTACGAGCGGTATCGGAGCCGCCAGGGCGGCAGCGTGCTGACGCCGGCCGATCGCGATCGCTACTTTCTCGAGACCAGCCGGCTCGCCGAGGCGATGGGCGCCGAGCGCGTGCCGAAGTCGGCCGCCGGCGTCGAGGCCTATTTCCGTCGCGTGCGCCCGCAGCTGCGCTTCGACGAGCGTTCGCACACGGTGCTGCAGGTGCTGCGCTCGATCGACTTGCCGGTTCCGGGCGGCGTGCTGTTCCGTGAAGTGTTTCTCGGCGCCGGTGCGGTGCTGCTGCCGGACTGGGCGGCCGGGATGATGGGCCGCAGCCGGCGGCACAAGGCGCGCGCCGCAGCGGCTGCGCGCAGCCTGAGCCTGGCCGCGCCCCTGCTGCGCCGCGCGCTCGCCGACGGTGTCGTCGCGCGTTCGCATCGCCGGCTCGGATTGCAGCCGCCACCGATCTGATCGCGTCCGATGTCGATCTTCCTGCATCAGGTCGCGCTCGCGACGCCGCTGTTCGTGCTGGTGCTCGCGGGCTACGCGCTGACGCGCTGGGCGCGCTGGCCGGCGACCATCGATGCGGCGCTGTCGCAGTTCGTGTTCTCGGTGGCATTGCCGGCGCTGCTGTTCCGGCTCATGAGCCGGCTGTCGGAGATGCCGCCGATCGATACGCGCCTGCTCGTCGCGTTCTTCGGCGGCTGCTTCGTCACCTTCGCGATCGGACGGCTCATCGCCGCCAGGCTGTTCGCGCTCGACGGCGCCGGGCAATCGATCTTCGCGATGGGCGGCGTGTTCTCGAACAACGTCATGCTCGGCCTGCCGATCGCCAAGCTCACGCTCGGAGACGCGGCGCTGCCGGCGGTGTCGCTCGTGCTCGTGTTCAACGCGCTGATCCTGTGGACGCTCGGCACCGCCTCGGTCGAATGGTCGCGCAGCGGCTCGCTGTCGCTGGCCGGCTTTCGCAGCACCGCGAGCAGCGTGATGCGCAACCCGATCATCGTCGGCGTGCTCGCGGGCACCGCGTTCGGACTCACGGGCTGGCATCTGCCGATGCTGGTCGACGTGCCGCTGCAGATGCTCGGCGACTGCGCGCCGACCGTGGCGCTGATCGCGCTCGGCATGGGCCTGGCGCGCTACGGCTGGCGCGAACACGTCACGCAAAGCCTCGCGATCACCGCGCTCAAGCTGCTCGTGCAGCCGCTCGTGGTGTGGGCACTCGCGCTGCTGATCGGCCTGCCGTCGCTCGAGACACGCGTGGTGGTTCTGCTGGCTTCGATGTCGGTCGGCGCGAACGTCTACCAGATGGCCAGGCAATTCCACAGCCTCGAAGCGGCGACCGCCGCGAGCCTGCTGTACTCGACCGCGCTCGCGGCGCTGACGACGCCGGTGTTCCTGGCGTTGACGGCTTGAACGGCCGGCAGACGAGAGACGCGGAATGGGAGACGCAAATGCAGTGGATGCGCCACCCCTCCGCCGCTATGTCTTCCGTCTTCACCGCAGCAGCGCCGCCAAATCCGCATGCACCTCGCCGCCCGCCGACACGAGTACGAGCAGATAGCCCGGATGCAGGCTCAGCGCGTCGACCGAGACGCGCTGCACGTCGATTTGCGCGAGGCCGTCGGAGCGTTTCGAGACATCCGCCGCGAGCTTGGCCGCGGCGTCGCGCGCCTGGGCCTCGAGCGGAGCGAGCGGCAGCCGCGCCTTGCCCTGCAGTTCGGCGAGCAGCTTGGGTGAGGTGAGCCAGGAGGCGGCGCGCAGCAGCAGGTCTTCGGACTGCAGCGTGTAGCGCAGCTCGCGCAGGGCGAGCTCGTGCGTGGCCTCGTCGAGAAACGGCACGGCGTGCATGAAGACATCGGCCTTGGTGCGCCGGAACCAGGTGCCGGCTTCGATGCGCAGTTTCAGCACCAGCTCCTTGCCGTCGCTCCCTGCGCCGACGCCTTCGACCTTGACGTTGCGGCGCTCGAATCTGAGCTTGCCTTCGTGCAGTTGCTGCTCGAGCGCTTGGGCGAGTTTGCCCAGATCGACGGCGATGGGCAGCTCGAGATCGAAGCGATTGCCGAGCGTGTCGACGAAGCGCGGAGCCGGCAGGGCGCGCGGCGCCGGTGCGCGCGGTGTACCGCCGACCGCGAGGCTCAGCTGGCCTTCGAGCCCGAGCCCGAACACTACATCGCCCGAAGCGGTCGCCACCGGATTGGCGAGCAGCAGGCGCATCGGCTGGTGCAGCAGCGTGAGTTCGTAATCCGCCACCGAACGCGAACGCAGCGGCACCGCGCCGTAGGCCGAGCGCCAGAGCCGGCTGGCCTTGTCGCGCAGGGCTAGCCGCTCGTCGAGCTTGCGATCGAGCCTGGCCGCCCAATCGCGCTGCGCATCGCGGTAGCGTTCGGTCAGCAGCTTGCGCAAGGAAATGTCGGGCAGGTGATCGAGCTTGAGCCTGGCTTCGTCGATGTCGACGCGCGATTCGAGCCGTGAGCGCAGGCGGTAGGCGCCGTCGATCATCGGCTGGATCCGGCCGTCGACGCGACCGTGCACGCTCCAGCGCGTCGGTGCGCTGCCGTGGCCGTCGAGCGTCGAGCTGAACGCGATCGCCGGACTCGCCGGACGCAATTGCAGCGGCGTGCGGGTCACGCTGCCGTGAAACGGAATGCGCGGATCGTCGAACAGCGGCACACGAATCCGGATGCGCTCGTCGATGTCCTGCTGGCGTGGCAGCGCCTCGTCGAGCGCGGCCTGGACCTGCGCCAGCGGCAGGCTCGCGCGCAGTTCGATGCGCGAAAGCCGCTGAAACTGCGGCGGCTCGCTGGCGCCGGCCGGCAGGGTTTCGCCGCTGTCGAGGCGTTGCGTGCAGGCGCTCGTGAGCAGCATGCAAATGAGCAGTAGCTGAAGCCAGGAGGAAGGAAGCGAGCTGAGCATGCCGGAAGTGTCGGAGCGCGAGCCCGCAGCCTAGCCCGGATAAGAGCCGGGTTCGAGCCACCTTCGCGTGACGCCTTGCCTGCAGCGTCCGAGTCAGGCCGGACTCCGTACACTGTGGGCAGCATCCATCCGCGATCCGAAAAACGAGAGGCCGCCACCATGTCGCCCAAAACCCTCAGAACGCCCGTCGCCCTGCTGGCCCTGAGCCAGTTGCTCGCCGCCTGCGCCACCGCCACGCCCTACCAACCGCAAGCCAAGAGCGGCGAGGGCTACAGCGAGCAGCGGCTCGAGACCAACCGCTATCGCATCCGCTCGGTCGGCAACTCGGCCACCTCGCGCGAGACCGTCGAAAACTACCTGATGTATCGCGCGGCCGAGATCACGCTGCAGAACGGCTACGACTGGTTCGCGATCGCCGATCGCGCGACCAATGTCGACCCGCAGCTGTCGGGCGGCGGCAGCAACTTCGGCATCGGCATCGGCGGCAGCTCGGGCAACTTCGGATCGGGTGTTTCGATCGGCCTGAGCTCGCTGTTCGGCGGAGGCAACAAGTCGGCATACCAGGCCCAGGCCGACATCCTCGTCTACAAGAATCCGCGCACGCCGAACCTGGCGAATTCGTTCGACGCGCGAGAGCTCAAGGCGAACCTCGAGTCGACGATCAAGCGCCCGGAACCGAAGCAGTAAGCCAACGCTTGCCTCGATGAGCAACGAAAACATTATCCACCGGATGCAGCTCACGATCGATGCCTACCTTGAGAAGGCCCTGACGGCGATCCAGGTTGAGGACGCTCTGGAGGCGAATATGGCGGCGTTGGAGCGGGTGCAACTTCGCCAGATTCACGAGGTGCGCGAGCTAGGCAGCGAATTGGTTGTCGCAAGTGGCTTCTCGGGCTACGAGCGAGAGTTCCAAATATCGAAGAGCATTGAGTCAGTTATCGAGGATTTGCGCGCAGCGATTGCGGCTTTGCCAAAATGAGCGTGCCACACTGCTGCACGAAGATGAGCGTCTAACATCCATGCCCTGGCGCAACCCCTACTACGATCCGGCGCTCGCGCATCATCGCGTCGACGGCTTCGTCAATCCGGAGCCGGAGGTTCCGGTCGGCGGCGATTTCTGGCGCTGGCGGCGCGAGCGCCGTGCGCAGGGCGTTCCACAGGCGCCGGCCGCGGGCTATGCGGCCTTCGCTCGTGAGTGGAGCATGGCGCCGGATTTCGCACAGGCCGGCGAGCGCATCTGGTGGCTAGGCCATTCGACGCTGTTGCTGCAGATCGATGGCCTGCGCGTGCTGACCGATCCGGTGCTGTCCAGGCGCGCCTCGCCGTTTTCGTTCGTGGGGCCCGCGCGCAAGCTGCCCTGCGTGACGAGCGTCGCGGCGCTGCCCGACATCGATCTCGTGCTGATCTCGCACAGCCATTACGACCATCTCGATCGCATCAGCGTGCAGCAGCTCGCGCGGCGTTCGCGCGTGCAGGCGCAGCCGATTCATTTCATCATGCCTCTCGGGCTCGCCGACAAGCTGCGCAGCTTCGGCGTCGACAACGTGCATGAGCTCGACTGGTGGCAGGCCTTCGATTTTCGTGGCTTGCGCATACGCGCGACGCCTGCGCAGCACTGGAGCGCGCGCACGCCCTGGGATCGCAATCGCACGCTCTGGTGCGGCTTCACGGTGCATGGCGCGCAGCGCGGTTTCTATTTCGCGGGCGACACCGGCTATTGGCATGGCGTGCCCGAGATCGTCGAGCGCTGCGGGCGCATCGATCTGGTGGCCTTGCCGATCGGCGCCTACGCGCCGCGCTGGCTCATGAAGGGCCAGCACATCGATCCGGCGCAGGCCGTGCAGATGCATCTCGAACTCGCGGCCCGGCATTCGATCGCGATCCACTGGGGAACCTTCGAGCTCGCCGACGATGCGCTCGACGAGCCGCCGCAGAAGCTCGCCATCGCGCTCGCCGACAATGGTCTCGGCGCCGACGATTTCTGGTTGCTCAAGCACGGTGAATCGCGCTCGCTCGCGATGCAGACGCTCGCCGGATCGCGCGTGCATTTCGGCAGCTGATCTTCATCCTTCGACAGGAGTCACGGACATGAGCATGGAACGCAAGCCCGGAGCCTGGGCCTCGCCGATCAGCGTCGAAGCGGTGTTCGGCGAATCGCTGGGGCTCAGTGCGATCCATCTCGACGGAGACGACGTCTACTGGCTCGAAAGCCGGGCCAGCGAAGGCGGCCGCTCGGTGCTCGTGCGCAAGCGCGGTGAGCGCATCGAAGACCTCACTTCGCCCGAGTTCAGTCCGCGCACGCGTGCCAACGAATACGGCGGCGGTGCGATCACGCTGCACGATGGCTGGCTCTATGGCTGCAACGACGAAGACCAGGCGCTGTATCGCCTGCGGCTCGACGAAGAACATGCCGAACCCGAGCGCATCGTCGCGGGCGATCCGCATCGCTACGCGGACCTCGTCGTCGATGCGCAGCGCCAGCGCCTGATCGCGGTGCGCGAATCGCACGAGAACGCTGGGCAGGAGCCGGTCAACCGGCTCGTCGCAATCGACCTGCGCGCGCCGCACGCCGTGCGCTTGCTGCAGCAGGGCGCGGATTTCTACTCGTCGCCGCGGCCGAGTCCCGATGGCCGGCAGCTCGCATGGATCTGCTGGAGGCATCCGAACCTGCCGTGGGATGGCACCGAGCTCTGGGTCGCCGACTTCGCCGACGACGGCTCGCTCGCGAACGCGCGCCGCATCGCGGGCGGCGAGCAGGAATCGATCTTCCAGCCCGAATGGTCGCCGGGCGGCGAACTCGTGTTCGTGTCCGATCGCAGCGGCTGGTGGAATCTCTACGCCTGGCGCGATGGCGAGGCGCACGCGCTGTGTCCGCTGCAGGCCGAATTCGGCGTGCCGCAATGGACCTTCGGCGCCTCGCAGTACGCTTTCGACGCGCAGGGCCGCATCGTCTGCGCCTACAGCAGCGACGGCTTCTTCTCGCTCGCGTTGATCGATCCGGTGACGAGCGAGAAGCGCGACATTCCGACGCCGTACCGCGACATCGGCGCCTTGCGCGTCAGTGCGGCGGGCGTGTTCTTCATCGGCGGATCGCCGTCCGAGCCCGCCTCGATCGTACGCGTCGACCTCTGCAGCGGGCAGTCGCAAGTGCTGCGGCGCTCGAACCCGCTCGTCGTCGACGAAGGCTATCTGTCGGCTCCGCAGGCGATCACGTTTCCGACCACCGGCGGGCAGATCGTGCACGCGTTCTACTACGCTCCGCGCAACAAGGACTTCCACGCGCCAGAAGGCCTTGCGCCGCCGCTGCTCGTGCTCAATCACGGCGGCCCGACGAGCGCCGCGAGCCCGACGTTCAAAGCCTCGACGCAGTTCTGGACGAGTCGCGGCTTCGCGGTCGTCGACGTCAACTACGGCGGCAGCAGCGGTTA
The DNA here is from genome assembly GCF_058783045.1 of Hydrocarboniphaga sp. FW305-C-57. Taxonomy (NCBI): domain Bacteria; kingdom Pseudomonadati; phylum Pseudomonadota; class Gammaproteobacteria; order Nevskiales; family Nevskiaceae; genus Hydrocarboniphaga; species Hydrocarboniphaga sp. FW305-C-57. Next base: position 130,141 of record NZ_JBYSYG010000001.1, read on the forward strand.
CGGCCGTGCATATCGCGAACGGCTCAAGGGCCGCTGGGGCATCGTCGATGTCGACGATGCGGTCAACGCGGCCCGCCATCTGGTCGAGCACGGGCTTGCGAACGCCGATCAGCTCGCGATCCGTGGCGGCAGCGCGGGCGGCTACACCGCGCTCGCCGCGCTGACGTTTCGCGATACCTTCAAGGCCGGCGCGAGCTACTACGGCATCGGCGATCTCGAAACGCTCGCGCGCGACACCCACAAGTTCGAATCGCGCTATCTCGACAGCCTCGTCGGTCCGTATCCGGCGATGCGCTCGGTGTATGTCGAGCGGTCGCCGATCCATCACGTCGATCGACTGTCGACTCCGCTGATCCTGTTCCAGGGACTCAAGGATCCGGTGGTGCCACCGAACCAGGCGCAGGCGATGTTCGATGCGGTCAAGCGCAAGGGCCTGCCGGTGGCCTACGTCGCGTTCGCCGACGAGCGACATGGCTTTCGCGCGGCGGCGACGAATCAGCGCGCCTTGTCGGCCGAGCTGTATTTCTACGGGCGCGTCTTTGGATTCACGCCGGCCGATGCGATCGAGCCCGTGCCGATCGAGAACCTGCGCTAGCCGTCGCTCAGTTTTGCGGAAACGCTTCCAGCAGCGGTTCGGAACCCGGCTGCTGCGCGGGCGCCTTGCCGAAATCGAAGCCGATGTTCGCGGAGCGGATCTCGTCGGTGTGCTCGATGCCCGCCGCGGCCTTGCGGTTGTGGCGCAGCTCGTAATCGAGCGAGACGAACCAGCGCTTGCTGAGCTTGAGCCTCAGCGTCGAGACGCTCGCCAGGTAGAGGTTGTACGACGAGAACTCGGTCTGCACGGTCTGGCGGAACTGCGACTGCGCATTGAAGGCATGCACGTAGACGGCGCCGACGACACCGATCGCGCGTCCTTCGAAGCCGTCTTCGTCCTGCGCCTGCGCGTTCGACCAGCCGAGGCCGAGATCGAGATCGAGCTGGTCGGCGCCGCGCAGCAGGTGGCGGCCGAGGCCGGCGGCGAGCGAAACGCGCTCGCGGATCGCGGCGACCTCGTCGTGATCGTAGTGCGCGAGCCCGAACGCATAGTTCCGCCGGCCGAGCTCGAGCTTGAGTTTGTCGGCGATGCTGAACTTGCGGTCCGCGAGTTCGCCGCGCGCATGCGAATCGACGTAGAGCAGATCGACCCGGTTGTCGTATCGCGTCGTGTGCTGGTCGAGCGCGCCGCGTGCGGTCAAGGTGGACGAGCGCGTGTTGCCGGTATTGGCGAGCAGGCCCAGGCTCAGGTCGCCGCCACTGGCCGGGGCCGCTTGCAGGGCCTGCGCTTCGTCGAGCGGATCGAAGGCCGGCTCGGCCTGCGCGGCAGCGGCGCACATCGCCAGCAGGCCGCCCGTCAGCGCCGGACGACAGCGCTTCGCAAGCCGGCCGCGCATCAATGCTCGCGCTTGCGCGAGCCCGAGGTCAGCGAGGTTTCGCGCATGTCGATCTCGTAGAGCAGGGCGTTGAGCACCACGTCGTTGATCTCGTCCTCGCGATGCAGGCGCATCACTTCCTCGCGTTCGGCGCGCACGCCGACCAGGCGCAGCATGCGATCGGCGGCGCTGCGCTCGAGCAGGCCTTCGGCGGCGGCCTCGTCGACGCGCAGCGTGGTGATGCGCGACTGGTAGGCCTGGATCAGCCGCGAAGCCGCGGCCGAGACCGGCGACGGGTCGCTGGAGGCTTCGTCGTGATTCGGATCGTCCTGCCGCGCGGCGTTGGCGATGGCCGCGACCGCCGCTTCGCAGGCGCGGATACGCGCGGCCTGCTCTTCCTGCTCTTCCGGATCCTCGTCGACAGTCATGCCGCGCAGCAGCCAGGGCAGGCCCGTGGCGGCGGCGATCAGCGAGATCAGGATCACGCTCGCGGCGATGAAGATCATCAGCGAGCGTTGCGGAAATTCGGAGCCGTCTTCGAGCAGCAGCGGAACCGACAGCACGCCCGCGAGCGTGATCGCCCCGCGTACGCCGGCGAGCGCGGTTGCCACCACCAGGCGCTTGCGCGGCCGCTGGCGCGGGCCGGTGGCGGTGCCGCGCAGACGGCCGACCAGATGCGTGACGTGCAGCAATCCCCAGACCCAGGCCAGCCGGGTGACGAACAGCGCGAGCCAGGTGACCACCGAGTAGATCAGCAGTTCGCTGGTGTCCTTGAGCCCGCCTTCGTAGAACGAATCGGTGAGCGCCTCGCCGATGATGTCGGGCAACTGCATGCCCATGAGCACGAAGATCACGCCGTTGAGGACGTACTCCATCATCCGCCACATGTGCGTGGTGGCGATGCGCGTTTCGGCGCCCGAAACCGAGCTGGTGTCGGTGTCGCTCTTGAGGTTCAGCGTCATGCCCGCCGCGACCGCGGCGAGAATGCCCGAGGTGCCGAATTCTTCGGCGAGCAGATAGGTGGCGAACGGCAGCAACAGGGTCATCACGATGATGCCCTGCGCCTGCACCTGGTTCCAGCTCGCGAGCCACTTCTGGAACAGCGCCATGCCCCAGCCCATGGCGATGCCGAGCAGCAGGCCGCCGATGGCGACGAAGCCGAAGTTCAGCGAGGCCGATGACAGCGAGAAGGCTCCGGTCATCGCTGCGGCGACCGCGAACTTGAACGCCGTCAGGCCCGAGGCGTCGTTCATGAGCGCCTCGCCTTCGAGCACGTACATGAGGCGCTTCGGAATGCCCGCCCGGCCGGCGACCGCGGCGACCGCGACGGCGTCGGTCGGCGACAGCACCGCCGCGAGCGCGAACGCGGCCGCGAGCGGCAGGCCCGGCACCATCCAGTGCAGCAGCGAGCCGACCGCAACGACGGTGAACAGCACCAGACCGAAAGCCAGGCCCAGGATGCGCTCGCGCATCTGGAAGAACTCGCGCTTGGGCATGCGCCAGCCATCGGCGAACAGCAGCGGCGGCACGAACAGCAGCAGGAACAGATGCGGTTCGAGGTCGACGTAGATGCCGTGCTCCGGAATCGTCACCGCGGCGCCCAGCGCGATCTGCGTGAGCGGCAGCGGCAGGCGGGAGACTCGAAGAATGACGGCGGACGCGGCTACGCAAAGCAGCAGCGTGAGAACGAGAATGGTGGCGTGCATTGGCCGGAATCTACCGTCTGGATTTGCTTCTGCACAGTTTTTTGTCGCGAGCCATGTCCAGGCGATTCGCTCCGGCCGCTGCCGCTGTAGGCAATGTTCTCTAGGATGCGGCGGGTGGCGATTCAGGGAAGGTCGCGTGACCGCCGACACAATGGCCCGATACGCGCGGCGGCTTGTTGCCGCGTCCCGTGATGAAAGCAGTGCCGGGTCCGCGCAGCCCGGCTCAGGAGCGTGAATGCTGTCTCCGACCGAAATGACCGCCGCCAGTCTCGTGCATGCCGACCGCGATCTGAGCCACGTGCCGGCGGCCGATACGCTGACCCCGGCCGATCGTTATCACGAGCTGTTCGTCGACGTTCAGTTGAACCGCATCTTCGAAGATGGCAAGACCTTCGTCGACTGCTCGCCGCGCTTCGATCCGACCGCCATTCTCGACGCCTACCGCCTGCGCAAGCAGCAGCCCGGCTTCGACCTGCTGGCCTTCGTGCTCGAGCATTTCGAGCTGCCGCAGGCGGTGGACGGCGAATATCGCTCCGATCCCTCGCGTTCGCTCTGCGAACACATCGACCACCTCTGGGACGTGCTGACGCGGCTGCCCGAGCAGCATCCGCGGCGCTCCTCGCTGCTGCCGCTGCCGCATCCCTACGTGGTGCCGGGCGGCCGCTTCGCCGAGCTTTACTACTGGGATTCGTATTTCACGATGATCGGCCTGGCCGCGAGCGGGCGGCTCGACCTGATCAAGTCGATGGCCGACAACTTCGCCTGGCTCATCGACACCTATGGCCATGTTCCGAACGCCAACCGCACCTACTACCTGAGCCGCTCGCATCCGCCGATGTTCGTGTTCATGGTGGACCTGTTCCATCAGTACGGCATCGGCCGCGCCGAGGACTACCTGCCGCAGCTGCGCAAGGAGCATGCGTACTGGATGGAAGGCGCCGACGAGATTCGTGCGGGCGAGCAGCATCGCCATGTGGTGCGCACGCTCGATGGCAGGCTGCTGAATCGTTACTGGGACGATCGCGACACCCCGCGCGAGGAGTCGTATCGCGAAGACGTGACCACCGCGCGCGGATCCGACCGCAACTCGCACGTGGTCTATCGCGACCTGCGCGCGGCCGCGGCCTCGGGCTGGGATTTCTCGTCGCGCTGGTGCGTCGACGACGGCGGCCTGTGCACCACGCGCACGACGGCGATCCTGCCGGTCGACCTGAACAGCTTCATGTTCCGCCTCGAGCAGTCGATCGCCGAACTCAGCGCGCAGGTCGGCGACCAGGCGGCCGCGCAGAGCTTCGCCGAGCAGGCGGCCCGGCGTCGCGAGGCTACACACCGACTCATGTGGAACGAACAGGCCGGCGCGTTCTTCGATTACGACTGGGACCAGGAAGCGCAGCGCGAAGTGCTCACCGCGGCGACCGTCGCGCCGCTGTTCGCGGGCCTCGCGAGCCTGCCGCAGGCCGATCGTCTCGCCGGCACGGTGCGCGCGCGCCTGCTGTCCGCGGGCGGTTTCTCGACCACCGAGCACGAGTCGGGCGAACAATGGGACCGGCCCAATGGCTGGGCTCCGCTACAGTGGCTCGCGGTGGCGGGCTTCAGGCGCTATCGGCACGACGAACTCGCGGGCGACATCGCGCAGCGCTGGATCGACACCGTGGTCGGCGTCTACAAGACCCAGTACAAGCTCGTCGAGAAATATCGCCTGCGCGGCGAATGCCGCGGGGTTCCGGGCGGTGGACGCGGCGGCGAATATCCCTTGCAGGACGGTTTCGGCTGGACCAACGGGGTGACGCGCCGCCTGCTCAAGGACTATCCGCAACAGGCCGACGTGCATCCGCAGGCTTGAGCGAGACGGCTCGAGCGGTCGCGACGATGGCGGTGACAAGGGAGATCGGAGATGGCGGAGCAGCTGGTGTTGAGAACGGTGGAAGACTGCAAGTTCGAGGTGATGGAGCACAGCAGGAACCGGGCGCAAATCGATCCGGATGATCTGGTGTTCTACATCAACCTGGGCGCGACGCGCTTGGGCGTCGATGCGCTCAGGCAGCAGCTGCACTTCTCGCCGAAGAAAGACTTCAATGCGGAGTTGCTCGACGGCCGTATCGGCAGCGTGCTCGGCATGAGCGTGCTGACCGAGCGTTCGCCCGAGGTGCCCGACGAGGTTCGTGAGCGCTACCGCTGGTGCGTCTACGAAGTGCGGGAGCCCGCCAACGTCTACGGCGAAGCCGTCGACGGCAGCCTGCCGCTTTGAAGCTGCGCGATCCTCAGCCCGCGGCGTCGGGCTGAGGATCGCGCACGTAGCCGAGTTCGGCCGGCGCGGCCGCGAGATCGAGCCGCTTCACCGGCAGCGTGAGCTCGTCCGCATCGACGCTGAGCACCAGCGTGAGCGCGGTCGGCTCGCCGCTGGCCTGCTCGAGCGCGCCTTGCAGCTCGTCTTCGGTCACCGCGCCGTCGACGCCGCGCAGGCGCGCGAGCGCCCAATCGAGATCGCTCGCATCGAGTGCGGCCGGGCCATGCTCGGTGACGATCAGCAGCGAGCCTTCCTCGTCGAGGCAGGCCAGGCGCGGCGCACGCACGCGCAGGCCGTTGTGCGTCAGCAGGCTGCCGTCGGGCTGGGCGAGCAGCACGAGCGGCGCGGTCTCGCAGCTCACGTAGCCGCGCTGCGGCCCGTTCTGGAAATACCAGCGCCCGAGCTCGTCGGCCTCGTAGTTGCGGCCGATGGTGTCGATGATCTGCGGCCGGCTGATCAGCTCGCCGCGCACGTACCAGCGCCCGCGCCGGTCCAGGCTCAGCCAGCCGAACAGCGCTGGCACCTTGGGCCATTTCTCGAGCGCGCGGAAAACCCAGTCTTCCATACCTGTCCCGTTGGAGTCGTCGTCCGGATCAAACATTGGAATTATGGGCAAGGCGAGCAGGGATCATCGTGAACACGAGGGAGCCGTGATGAGGGCATTGCGATCGGGGGCACGGGCATCGGGTTGGTTGCTGGCGGCGATGCTCGGGGGATTGGCGCACGCTGCGGCGGCCGACGACATGGAACTGCTGACCACGCAGACCACGCCACCCCAGCCTTCGGCCGCGTTGATCGCGGTGCTGGTCTCGTATCGAGATTCGCAGCGCAAAGATATCGAGCACACGCTGCAACTGCTGCAATCCCTGGGACAATCACTCACACCCGAGCAGCGATGGTTCTACGCCGAGGGGCTCCACGATCATCAGTTCCGCGCTCGCATGAGAATGAAGCATGTCTCATCGGAACTGCGCGAGACCCTGATCGCGTTTATGAGCCGTCATCCGGAGCTACGCTGGGGGCAGCTGCGCATCGTGCAGCACCATATCCAGCGGGTGGATGCCACTCGGATTCGTCTAGTGGGGGAATCCAGGCGGCTCGCCGGTGTGCTGTTCGCGCTCTGGTTGTTGTTCTCGGTCACGTGGATGGTGTTCCTGCCCCAGCTGCGGGAACTGTTTCACGGCCCGACGAACTTGCGGGCCTACATGACGCTATCGATGCTCGGTGGCGCCTGGCTCGTGTTGTTCACCCAGCTGACGCTCACTTTCGGCGTCCCGGCTCTGGTGTTTCACCGGGTGCGGCGGGCGATTGAGCGTGATCAGCCAGCGGCTCCCGAGACCGCACCCCGTGTAGCCCCAAGCCTCGTCACGAGTGAGATCATCGACGGCGTCGCGCCAGACTCAGGCGGCGCGGCGTTTCAAGCGTCGTCTTCATCGTCGATATCCCACTCACGAAACCACAGCTGACCGTTTGGTAGCACGTCATGGGGCTGAGCTTCGGAGACGTAGCGGATTGACGTCACTGCCCGAAATTCCAAGCTTTCCGGCACGTACTCAGATTGAACTCGGACCGCGGCTCCACCGTATCGGGCTCGGCGAACAGCACGAGGTTGGTGCCGTTCTGATGTTGGGCGGAGCGAAAGCAAACGCCATCGAAGCGCTCGGCATGCACATGTCGAGGTACTCGGCCATGGCTTGGGTGATCACATAGTCGGGCTCGTTGCCGGGTACCACCGGCAGGGTAATCAGCTGATGCAGCTCGCTCAGGAACCGGTGTCGCTTAATCTGCTGGTCGCGATCCGGCGCGAAGTAGCTCAGCGTCTTCCCTGGAGCGCGTACCCGCTCCAGGCGGGAGAAATCCAGGATTCTGAGTATCCGCGTTGGCCTTACGGCGATCACGGCGATCACGGCGATCACGGCGATCACGGCGATCACGGCGATCTGGTGGCCGATGGCCGGCCGCAGTTCCGCGACCGCAGTCTCAGGCTCGAAGGCCCCATAGAACACCACGATACCCTCGGCGTTCATCCGGCCCGCACGCGCCAGATGAGGCGGCGGCCCGACCTGCATGTAGGGCTGATCGACCACGCGTTGCATAGTCTCCAGCGGCGTCACACGCGCACGATAAATTCGCTGGTTCGTGTCGAGCTCACGGACCACCGGCGCGTTGCCATCCCGCAGTGCGTGCACCCCCTCGAACAAATCCTTGAACAGCTGCAAGGCCTGGGCGCTGAAGAACCGGTGGTTGCGCTTGAGCTCATTGAGCCGGTAGTACCAGTCGTCGTGCAGAAACCGCGTATGAATCCGCGCGCCGACGTAAGTACCGCCATCCGCATCCCAGAACGGCTCATCGTGCCCGCTGTACTCGTTGCGGCAGATCGCCTCGACCACCTCGTTCAAAAAATCCTCGTCGAGATCCTGACCCAGCACCGTTTGCACGACGTAGTCCATGCCATCGCCGATTTGCGGCGCGCTCTCATGCACCGGCACGGGGGCAAGATCGAAGTTCGAGCGCATCTCAGGTTTGCGCAGATCAGCCAGTTGCTACGCCCGAACACACCGCTAACGCGCATGGCGCGGGATGTGATCGACCACGTATTGGTCCTCCGCACATTCATGACACAGGGCGAACTCGTCCATGGCACTCCCGCTACGAGATTTTAGGTTGTGATTTTTTAATCAAAATAGAAACTTTATACAATTTAGACTCAGAACCCCTCGCATCGCACAGGGGAGACCGGGCAGGGAGTCGATCGAATCCGGATGCATCCCACGGAAAATGCTCCGCGGTTTGCGCAGCCGGGCGTGCGAACGATGGGCACCGCCGAATCGCGGACAAAAAGAAGCCCCCAAGGAAGGGGGCCAAGGTGCGAGAAGGGCGCGTAGCCCTTCTGGAGGAGACTGGATATGAGCCGGAACCATCGCTCTGCGACTCATGTTGCGTTGCAGTATACGCAGACTGACTAAACAGTAAATGGACAAAACGTCCCAGGGGTTTATCCGACCATCGAACGATGGGATTCCATACGGGGATCCAGCTGCCAGACTCGGTTCCGCTGATCGCGACGGCCCACCGGACGCCGCGACGAGAGAACTTCCGCCTCGACGGAAGCAAGGTGCGATGGAGCCCGGGCCCGGCCAACCTGCGAGGTTGCCGGGCTGGCGCGGATCGAACATCAGTCCTTGACACCCGCTCGCATCGTTTCGTCTCTTTTTGACAAATTTCTTTCTGTAACAGTCGCTTGCGAACCCTCTGCGTTCGCGTTCGCTATTGACGACCGAACGAGTAAAGCCTAGATTCTGCTCAGCCATGGCCCGGTCTCCGTCCATCCGCTCACCGCGGAGCAGCAAACAGCGCGATTCCGCATCGCGCCGTCGGGTTCTTGCGTCCAAAGCCGAGCGTCAGGCTCGCTTCAAGGATCGAATGGGCAAAGCGGGCCAATCGGCTCTCCAGGTCATCGCAAACGCGAGCTTGTTCCAGGGCGTGTCCGCCTCGGACATGAAGGTCCGTCATTGGCCGAGCTTGTAGGCTCGACCACCGCCGACTACGGCTGGTTCTCCCCCGACGATTTCCGCTTTCTGGTCCAGCACCTGAAGGCGTTGCCCGGTGCCGATCAAACGGTGCTGGTGGGCGGGCAATCGATCACCGCCTGGGCGCTGTACTACGACATCCAGGTGCCGCAGACCCAGGCGCCGTACCTGTCGCAAGACGCGGACTTCCTCGCCAACAAAAAAGCCGCCGAATTCCTCAGCCGAGAGCTTGGCGGAAAACTGCGGCTCGCGAAGATGGACGATCACACCATCAACGTGGGCACCATTGTCTTCACCTCGCCTCAGACCGGCGAGTCGCTGCTGATCGACATCCTCAACGCGGTTCACGGCCTGAACAACGAAGAGATCCGAGCGCTCGCGGTCCCGATCGACGTCGCTGGCGGCACGATCCACGTGCTGCATCCACTGCTGTGCCTCAAGAGCCGCATCTGCAACCTGGCCGACCTGGCCGAGAAACGCACGCCAGAAGGCTTGGCCCAGGCCCAGGTTGCCCTGCAGATCGTGGCGCACTATCTGGCCAGCCTCGATGATTCCGGCCAGCTCAAGAAAGCCTACTGGCGCATCGCCGAGATCGCCGATCTGGAACAGGGACTCAGCGTCTTCATCGAGCACGGCATCGACCCGCTGTCGCTCGTCGATCCAGCTCGAATCGAACATCCGCAGTTCGCCACGCGCTCGTGGCCGGAAGCGGTGGAGAAAATCGAGCGCCGCCGCGGCATCCGCCAGGCCATCGCCATCAAAAGAGCCGCCAAAGCCAAGCGCAGCTGAGCAGGGAAGTCGCCCCCTGCAGTCCGCGACTCACCGCTCCAAACTTCGACACCGAGGCCGCGGTGTTGCCACGCAGTTTGCGTCATCGAAATCAGCCGAAGGCCATGCGACGGCAGCACTCGCGTTTGATCGGCCGCTGCCGGACACTCACCGGCAGGGAAAACGTCACCGAAGCGACCCACGCGGGCCAGGGGGCAGGGTGAACAAGTTCGAGAACATCGAGGGAATCGGGGGCTGGTGATTCTCGTGGCGATCGGGGTCGTGTTCTCCCCGTTCCTGTGCCTGAAATCGATCTATCAGACCTACCGCGACGTCTTCTCAACCGAGGCCTGGGGCATCCTCACGACACCGGGCACGGACATCTATCATCCGATGTGGGCCCCGCTGATCATCGTCGAGCTGATCGGCAATCTCGCGCTCGGCATCGCCTGGGTCTATGCGGCGTTCCTGCTCTTCAAGCGGCGGCGCAGCTTCCCTCGTTCTACAGTTCGATGCTCGTGTTGAGCCTGTTCGTGGTGTGCTTCGACGCGGCCGCCGTTCTGGGCATTTCGCCAGACGAGCTGGCATTGGACCCGCTGATGTTCCGCGACATCCTGCGCGCAACCGTCGTCGCCGCGATCTGGATTCCGTATATGCGAGTCTCGAAACGAGTGAAGGCAACCTTCGTCCTGTAGCCCCAACGCGGTCCTCGGCGATGCACAGGACCAGGAGCCCGATTGTCAGAGCGTGAGAAAAATCAACGGTGGACGAGTTGCGGGATCTCCTGCAGGATTCCAAATCAGTTGGTAAGGCCAATCTCAAACGAAATGCTTGACAGGTCGTAGGGTCGAGACTGCAAAATCATCATCATTGTTGATCAAAAACAAAATACGAAATCGTTGGAGGGGACAATGAAAGCAGTAAGCACAGGGCTGATTGCCGTCAGCCTGACGGTGGCACCTTGCGTAGTCCAGGCGCAGGACGAGTCGAACACTGGCCTGACCGATGGTGCGGCCACGCCGGCAGTTCCGAGCGCCGAGCCCGCAACGGCGGCGCCGGCTTCCGCTTCAACCGAAGCGCATCAGGAAGTGGTCGGCATCGAAGAAATCATCGTCAACGCGCGTCGTCGCGCTGAAAGCCTGCAGGATATTCCGCAGACGGTGAACGCCGTCACCAACGAAACCCTCGAAAAGCTCAACATCCAGAAGTTCGAAGACGTGCAGGCCATCGTTCCGGGCCTGACCATGAGTTCGGGCAACACCGGCTACACCACCTCGGCGACCATTCGCGGCGCTTCGTTCCAGGTCGAATCGGGTGCCACGCCGACGGTCGAGTTCTATCTCAACGACGCACCGATTCAGTCCAATTTCCTGTTCCAATCGATGTTCGATCTCGGGCAGATCGAAGTGCTGCGTGGGCCGCAGGGCACGCTGCGCGGCCGCGCGTCGCCGTCGGGGTCGATCACCGCCACCACGCAGAAGCCGGATCTGTTCGAATCCGGCGGCTACGGCATGGTCACGCGCAGCAACCTGGACGGTCTCAACGTGCAGGGCGCCTTCAGCATGCCCATCATCAAAGAGAAGCTCGCGGTGCGCATCGCCGGCATTGATGATCGCAACCGTTACGACCAGATCAAGAGCATTCACAGCGACATCAAGCCGAGCGCCCAGACGGAAGCTTTCCGCGGCAGCCTGCTGTTCGAGCCTTCCGACTTCATCAGCGCGAGCCTGATGTACCAAACGCTGCGCCGCGACGTGCGAGCATTCAGCGGCGTGCAGTCGTTCCATCTGGCCGATCCGACGGCTCCGGTGGTCGACAACGACCAGTATCCGGAGATTGGCGCGGGCGATCGCCTGGGCATCTACGATTCCCCGCGCGACACCACGCAGAAGCAGGACATCTTCACTGCTCAGCTCGACTGGCGGGTGCGCGGACAGAAGCTCAGCTACGTGGGCTCGTACATCGAGCAGGCGGTCGATGCGAACTCACCGCTCGATCACGCGGACATCGCGCCGGACTACGAGTTCTTCCAGACGCTGGATCAGCATTTCGACCACACCTCGCACGAACTGCGGCTGTCGTCCGAAGAGCGCGTGTTCAACTACTTCGACTACACCATCGGCGCATTCCACCTGGAGACCAATACGCCGAGCGACGTCGTCAACCCCACGCTCATCGGTATTCAAACCAGTCCGACCACGGTGCGTCCGGCCTCGGTCGCCTACACGCCGATCCGCCGCGACGGTGGCGTCAACGAGACGTCGTTCTTCGCCAACCTGACTGCGCACATCACCGAAAAGACCGAACTGGCCGCCGGCCTGCGTCGCATCGAGTTCAAGACCTATAACGGCCTTCGCGTCAACGGCGCTGTGCTCAACGACGTCCACACCAAGGAAACGCCGACCATCTACAACCTGTCGCTGTCTCATCGCTTCACCGACGGCTTCATGGTCTACGCCAACCATGGCAAGTCTTGGCGCGATGGCGCCGACGCGGTCGGTGTTTTCCGTCCGCTCACGCCGCGTCTCACGCAGTTCACGCAGCTCGACCCGGAAACCTCGAAGTCATACGAAGCCGGCTTCAAGGCCGATTTCTACGATCGTCGCCTGCGCGTGAATGCGTCGGTGTTCCGTCAGGATTTCAAGGACTATCTGTATCGCGGGCCGCTGGTGTACTTCGTTGATCTGGGGCGCTCGGGTGAAGTGCCGAACACCTTCAACTTCGTGTCGAACGTGGATGCGGTGGTCAACGGTGCCGAGCTTGAGATTGCAGCGCGGCCGATCGAGCGCTTCAACATCAGCGCGACTTTCAGCTACGCCAAGGGCAAGATCGACAATGGCACCGTGGCGTGCAACGACTTCAACGGCGACGGCAAGCCGGACCAGAATCCGCCCGCTCCGACGGTGGATCAGATCAAGCAGGCTGCCGGCGGCAACGACGTCGTAGCAGCTTGCAACATCAATCAGCGCCTGGCGTTCACGCCGTACTGGACTGCGGTGCTGCAGCCCGAATACACGCAGCCACTGCCGAACAATCTCGATGGCTTCGTGCGCGGTCTGTACACCTACAACCCGAAGAACACGCAGGATCCGAACAACCCTTACGACAACGTCAGCGCCTACGGCATCCTCAATCTGTACACCGGTGTGCGCAGCCACGATGGCGCCTGGGAGTTCTCGATCTTCGCCAAGAATCTGCTCGACGAAAATCAGTTGCTGGGTGTCAGCAACGGTCGGGCTGTCACGCCTTATCAGCAGCTGCAGCCGCCGACATACCAGACCGCCGTTGGCACCTCGATGGCCGGTCCGTACATGAATGACGTGCGCTACACGGCGCCGCGCGAAGTCGGCGCCAGCATCCGCTACTCGTTCGGAGCGCGCTGAGCCTGCGCTGATCAACCGTCTTTCCTCATTGCCGGCCAGGGCTTCGCCTTGGTCGGCTTTCCTATTTCGGGTGCCGCATCGATGGATGCTGCACCCGCAGGAGAAGCCGATGACCATGGGCCGACGCGCAGTTCTCGTGTTCGCGCTCGCAGCGAGTGCGAGCGCGGTGCTCGCAAAATCACCACAACGTGTATTCGGCCGCAAGGGCTTGCCGCTCGGGCTCAATCTCTATGTGCTCGCCGGGGCTTTTCGCAAGGATATCGAGGGCACGCTGAAATCGGTCGCCGAGATCGGCTACCGTGAAGTCGAGTTGTCGCTCGACGTGCATGCGGCAACAACAGTGAAGGCCGGGCTTGATCGCGCGGGGCTGCGCTGTTCGAGTCTCAACGTGTTGCCCAAGGCGCTGCGCGGCGGACTCAGCCTGGAAGACGAAACCGGCAAGATCGCCGAAGCGGTGCACACGCTCGATGCCGATTACCTGAGCTGCACACTGTTCCCGCTGCCCGACGGCGTGCAGATGCGGCCACAGTCGGGCGAAAGCCTCGAACTGATGTTTCAGCGCGTGTCCTCGAGCATTCACCGCGACGACTGGTTGCGCACGGCGGAATTTCTCAACGCCAAGGGCGAAGCGTTCAAGCGTCATGGCGTGAAGTTCTCGTATCACAACCACAACCCCGAGTTCGTGCCGCACGGCGAAACCAATGGGCTGGTCATGCTGCTCGAGCATACCGATCCGAAGCTTGTGCATTTCCACATGGACGCTGGCTGGGTCGTGGCGGCGGGACATGATCCGGTGGAACTCATCAAGGCCTACCCGGGCCGCTTTCGACTCATGCACGTCAAGGATCTGGCGGCGGCACATCAGGTCAACACCGCGCTCAAGGCGGCGACGGTGGAAGTGGGCGCGGGAATCGTCAACTGGAAACGGGTGGTCGGCGCTGCGATGGCCGATGGCATGCGCCATTTCTGCGTAGAGCAGGAGCCGCCGTATTCGATGCCTGAGATCGAGGCTGCACGGCGCAGCTTTGCTTACCTCGATGCGCTGGAACTCTGAAAGTTTGTTTTTGCTTCGATTGCGATCAAAGGGGTTACGTCATGCGTTCTTTTCTTGTTGCTTCCGTGTGCGCGGTCTCGCTGTTGTGCATGCCCGTGGTCGGCTCTGCTGCGGCAGCGTATTCGGTCGATGAGACGGAGCTGGGGACCTTGCTCGATGATCCGGCTGCGCGTGCAGTGCTGGACAAGAACATTCCGGGTTTGTCGGGCAAGGAGCAGATCGATATGGCGCGGTCGATGACCTTGCGGTCGTTGCAGCAGTACGCGCCGGACATGGTGAATGACAAGGCCTTGGCGGATGTGCAAGCGGATTTGGCGAAGTTGCCTGCAAAGAAATAGCCGTAACCGCGGAGGGCTTTCGGTGCTGCGGCCGCCAGCGTGATGGAAGGCAGGTTAGCGAAACTGACCCGCCGTTCTTCTGTCATCACTCGCCTTGTGGCGCTAGATCAGCTCGATCAGCGCCACGCCTTCGGCTGGCAAATCCAAGCTCAGTCGCTGCCTGCGATCGAGCTTCACCGTCACGTGCGGCTGCACGTCGGCGCGCTTGCGCAGCGTGGCGAGCTGCTCGGGTTTCAGGTATCGCGGCGAGCCCATCTCACGCCAGGCTGGCAGCGGCGAGCCGCGCTCCATGTCGACGTAGCGTACTTGTGCGCGCTGGCCTGCACGAGCACCGGCGAATCCGATCTCCAAGCGCTTGGCTTCGACCTCGACTTTGCGCTCGATGCTCTTGGGGTCGGGAATGCCGCCGGGCTGTTCCACTTGTGCAAGGTTCCAGACCAGCGCGGCGGTGGATTGGTCCGCACGCCGTGTGGCGAGCACCGGGCCTTGCGCGGCCAGGCGCTGCGTGCCGAGTGCGTGCAGCAGCTTGTAGGTGTTTAACGAGGGCTTGGCGATGCCCTGGATCATGGTGCTGAAACCGGCGTTGCCTTCCTTGATCCAGTAGTCGAATACGCCGAGCTCTTCATAGGTGCCGCTCAAGACCCAGTGCGACAGCGCGTGGCAGGTGTCGAGGCAGCCGCTGATGACCTGCGCGATCATTGCCGGGCTGTCGCAGTTCCACTCGCTGAGCCACAGCGGGCGCCCCGCAAAAGCGGTGGCGTTGATGCGCTGGCGCGCGCGCCGCATGGCTTCGGGAATGATCTCCGACAGCGGGTAGCGCTCATCACCGAACAGCTTGTCCTGAGGATCGCCGATGTAGGCATGAGTGGCGAAGAAGTCGATCGGCAAATTGTTCTCGCTGCAATAGCCGGCGAGTTCGCTGAGCCATTCCACGCGCGCGGTGGCCGGGCCGCCGACGAGCAGGCCGTCGTCCACGCTCTTGAGCGCCAGCGCGGTGGCCTTGTACATCTCGAAGTACTGCTGCTGCGTGCCACTCCAGAAGAACGGCAGGTTGGGTTAGTTCCAGACCTCGAACGGCCAACTCTTCACCGTTGCCAGCCCGTAGCGTTCGATCAGCGCGATGGCGAAGTCGCGCATGAACGTGCCCCAGGCTTCCATCGACGCCGGCGGGGTGATGTTGCCGCCATAGAAGCCGAACTTGCGATCGCCCGAGGCGAGCTGCTTGGGCATGAAGCTGAGTTCCACGAATGGGCTCATGCTGCGCTCGACCAGGCCGTCGTAGACCTGGAACAGGTTCTGCCAATTGGGCGCGTCGACCTTGCCGCGATTGAGGATGGAGCTGGCGTAGACGCCAAGCTCATCGTTGAAAATGCCGTGGAAGCGCACGCGCTTGAGGCCGGCTTCATTGCGCCAGCGGTCGAGGTCGCGGCGCCAGCTTTCGCGCAAAGTAATTGCCGCACGATCCGAGCCCGCGCATTCGGCCCAGATGTGGGGCAGCGCACCGACGGTTTCACGCGTCTCGATGCGCAGGATTTGCGTGGGAGATTCACGGGCGCCTGCGCTTGCTGAGCCCAGGCGGGCAGGGAGGCTCCGGCGAGGCTGAGGGCGCTGTGCTGCAGAAAGCGGCGACGGTCGTACGGCATGAGGCTCTCCTCGTAATTGTGGTTGACTGGTCTTACCGAGTCACCCACTATTGGTCAGCCAACTATAAACGAAGGTCCACTCAATGGAACTCGGAAGGAGAACGCTGCGCTTCGCAGCGGCGCTTTTCGCATACACTTTCCCCTGTTTCGCGCTGGCCTTACCAGCCGCCGCGAACGCGACCGTCAGCACCGCCGTCGAAGGCCCGCGTAGCGAGCAGTTGCTGGCAGCAGGTTGGCGCTTTCACTTCGGAGAGGCTGCCCCTGCCGTCACCGCGAGCGGCTACGACGACAGCGCCTGGCAGCCTGTGAACCTGCCGCACACCTGGAACCGCGTCGGCACCTACGACGGCACGCCGTCGCCGAACACGCAGCGCGGTGTGGGCTGGTACCGGCTCGCGTTCGAGCTGCCCAAGCCCGACGGCAAGCGTAGGCAGTTCCTGCAGTTCGACGGCGTGGCGGTGATCGCCGAAGTCTGGGTCAACGGCACGCGCGTGGGCGAGCATCGCGGCTCGTACGCGCGCTTTCGCTTCGACGTGAGTGCGCTGCTCAAGCCGGGCCAGAACCTGATCGTGGTCAAGGCCGACAACAGCAAGGCCGAAGCCGGCAGCAGCACGCAGGACGTGTTGCCGCTCGGCGGCGACTACTTTCCGTATGGCGGCATTTATCGCAGCGTTTCGCTGCTGAGCACGGACAGCGCGCAGATCGACGTGCTCGATCACGGCGGCCCTGGCGTCTACCTGAGCACGCCGAGCGTGAGCGCGGAACGCGCCGAAGTTTCGGTACTCACGCGCCTGCGCAATCTCGGCGGCAAGCAACGCAAGCTCTCGCTCGTAACGAGCATGCTCGATGCGCATGACCAAGTCGTTGCCAGTGACAGCGCGCCGGTGAAGCTCGCCAAGAACACCACGAGCGAATCGCGCCGCAACCTCGTACTCGACAATCCCACGCTCTGGCAGGGCCGTGAGCATCCCTATCTCTACCGCGTCGCGGTGGAACTGCGTGACGGCGATCGTGTGCTCGACCGCGTCGTGCAGCCGCTGGGCTTGCGTACGTTTGCCTTCGATGCAGACCGCGGCTTCATCCTCAATGGCAAGCCACTACGCCTGCATGGCGCCTCGCGCCACCAGGATCGCGCAGGCAAGGGCTGGGCGCTGTCGGCAGAGGATCACGCGCAGGACATGGCGACGATGATCGAGATAGGCGCCAACACCGTGCGCCAGGCGCATTACGAACATGCGCAGGAATGGTCGGACGCGGCGGATGCGGCCGGCATGATCGTCTGGGCCGAGTTGCCGTACACGCACGAGACTTCGGTGACGCATGCGCCACTGCCGTCGGATGCCACGGTGGCCAATGCCAAGTCACAGCTCATCGAACTGATTCGCCAGAACTACAACCATCCATCGATCGCGATCTGGGCGATGGGCAACGAAGTCGATGTCGGCGCGCTCGTGGAGAAACGTCGCAACGGAGGCAAGACGCCGCTGTCGCAGCCGCATGCCTTCCTGAAAATGCTCAGCGATCTCGCGCATAGCGAAGATCCTTCGCGCGTCACCTCCTACGCTGATTGCTGCGAAGATTCGCCCTTGTCTCAACCCGGTCTGCAGACGCTCACCGGCGCCACCGACGTCACCGCCTACAACCGCTATTTCGGCTGGTACTACGGCGAGCCGGCGGACATGGGCAAGATGCTCGACAAGTTTCATGCGAAGCATCCGCAGCAGCCGATCGGCATCAGCGAATACGGCGCTGGCGGTGCGTTCTCGCAGCACACCGACAACCCCGAAGGCGGTCCTCCCGATGCGATGGGCCGTCCGCATCCAGAGGAATACCAAAGCTGGTATCACGAGCAGAACTGGGCGCAGATCGAGCAGCGTCCGTACCTTTTCGCGACCTGGATCTGGAACCTGTTTGATTTCGCCGTCACCGGTCGTGCCGAAGGCGAGAGCATCGACATCAACGACAAGGGCCTGGTGCATCACGATCACCAGCAGCGCAAGGACGCGTTCTATTTCTACAAGGCGCAGTGGTCCAGCGAGCCGGTGCTGTATCTCAATGGCCGGCACTACGTGGATCGCGCGTATGCGGTGGTCGATGTGCGCGCGTACAGCAATGCGGACAAGGCGAGCCTGACGCTCAACGGCAAGGCTGTGGGTGAAGTGTCGTGCGCGCAGCGCATCTGCGTCTGGCCTGCAGTGAAATTGGCCAAGGGCGAGAATACACTCGAAGCGAGCGCGAGCATCGGTGGCAAGACGATCAGCGACCGCTTGAACTGGACGGCGCCCGATCCCGCAGCAGGGCTGCGCGTCATGGCCGGAACACTCACGGGCCGCTCGACGAGTGACGGTTCGCGCTATGGTTCCGACAACTTCTTCATCGGCGGCAAGGGACGTGTGGTGGTGCCGTTCCTGATCCCCAATCGCAAGCCGAAAATCGTCGCCGGTACGGCCTCGCCGGAACTCTACGAGTCGTATCGCGACGGCAGTTTCCGCTACGAACTGCCAGTGCCGGATGGGCAGTGGAAATTGAAGCTGCACTTCTTCGAACCCGAGAAGGGCAAGCTGGAGACGCGCACCTTTGATGTGAGTGCGGGTGGCAAGACGGTGTTGCGTGATTTCAGCATCGGCAAGACCGCGGGTGACGCAATGACGGCGGTGGTTCGCGAGGTGCCGGTGAAAGTGAAGGGCGGCAAGCTCGTGCTCGAGTTCACCGCCAAGGGCGGACCGGCATTGGTTTCGGCGATCGAGGTCGTGCGTTGAGCCGAGTGGGCCCCAACCGGCGAATCCCAATTCCTCGTCATTCCAGAAGGGACGGCAAAAGGGTTCACACGTGACCGCTCCCCGCATCGGCCACATCCGCTGGTGGATCATCAGCCTCGTCACGCTGGGAACGGTGCTGAACTATCTCGCACGTTCCTCGCTCTCCGTCGCAGCCCCCACGCTCAAGCAAACCTTCGACATGAGCACCCAGCAATACAGCTGGGTCGTCGCCGCCTTCCAGGGCGCATACACCGTCGTGCAGCCAATCGCGGGCTACGTGCTCGATCTCATCGGCATGCGCCTGGGATTCACGCTGTTCGCCATCGGCTGGGCGCTGTCGAACTGCGCGCATGCCTTCGCCACCGGCTGGCATAGCCTCGCGTTCTTCCGTGGCCTGCTCGGGGCCACCGAAGCGGCGGCAATTCCGGCCGGCATCAAGGTCGTTGGCGAATGGTTCCCACCGCGCGAGCGCACGGTGGCGACGGGCTGGTTCAACATCGGCTCGTCGATCGGCGGCATGATCGCGCCGCCGCTGGTGGTGTTCTGCATCGCCATCTGGGGCTGGCAATCGGCCTTCGTCGTTACTGGCGGCGTGAGCTTGCTGTGGGCTGCACTGTGGTACTGGGGTTATCGCTCACCCGCGGAGCATCGACGGCTCGGCGAGGCAGAACGCGCGCATATTCAATCGGGGCGTGATGACACACCCGCAACCGATGGCAGTGTGCTCGGCTGGCGCGCGGTGCTGCGCACGCGTGATTTCTGGAGCATCGCGATTCCGCGCTTTCTGGCCGACCCGGCCTGGCACACCTTCAATTTCTTCATCCCGCTGTATCTGTTCGAAGTGCGCGGCATGGATCTGAAAGGCATTGCCGCCTTCGCCTGGCTGCCGTTTCTCGCGGCCGATGCAGGCTCGATCTGCGGCGGCTATTACGCGCCCTGGCTCATGCGCCGCTTCAAGGTTTCGTTGCTCACGTCGCGCAAGATCGTGGTGACGAGCGGCGCGATCTGCATGATCGGCCCCGCGTGCATCGGCCTGGCCGGCAGTCCAGGTGCGGCGATCGTGCTGTTCTGCGTCGGCGGCTTTGCGCACCAGATGCTGTCGGGTGCGCTGATGACCTTGTCGTCCGATCTATTCGATCGCCGCATCGTCGCCACTGCCACCGGCATGGCCGGTTCGGCCGCGTGGATCGGCGGCATGAGCTTCTCACTCGTTGTCGGCGCGCTCGCCGACACCATCGGCTACAACCCGCTGTTCGTGAGCCTGGCGGTGTTCGACTTCATCGGCGTGACCATCCTGTGGACGCTGTTGCGCGGCCGGCGCTGAGCGCGTCACCCATCATCAGGAACTAGAGACATGATCGATCGCGTTCGCCGCAAATTGTTCCTGCAACTGCCCATGCTCAGTGGTCTGGCGCTCTCAGCCTGCGCAGGACACCGCACGGCACCCGACGAGGCGGAGACGTCCAAGCGCTATCGCAGCTTCCACCCAGGCGAGTTGTGGCTCGACACCGCGGGCAAGCCGATCCAGGCGCATGGCGGCTCGGTAATCGCGGTCGGTAACACGTTCTACTGGTACGGTGAGAACAAGGAATTTACCGACGGCAAGAGCGGGATTGAAAGCTGGGGTATTCGTTTCTACTCATCGCAGGACCTCTACAACTGGACCGATCTCGGCGCGCTGATCCCGCCCGATCAGACCGATCCCACGTCGCCGCTGAGCCCAAAAGTATTCCCGGAGCGCCCACATATTCTGTTCAACGCGGCCACCGGAAGATTCGTCTGCTGGATCAAGATTCGCGGCCGCGGACCGCAGTTCAGAACGGTGCTCGAAGCCGATGCGATCACCGGTCCGTATCGGCTCGTGCATGCGGACATTCGCCCGGCCGGCATGCCGGCAGGCGACTTCGATTTGGTGCAGGACGAGGACACCGGAAAGGCCTGGATGTACTTCGAGCACGAGCATCGCGAAGTGGTCTGCGTCGAACTCACGAGCGACTATCTGGGCTTCACGGATCGCTACACTCGGCACCTGCCGGGTCAGGCGCCCAACACCTGCGAAGGCATCGCGTGCTTCACCCGCAAGGGCAAGCTGTACCTGACCAGTTCCGGCATGACGGGCTACTTTCCCAACCCTTCGCGCGTGGCCGCGAGCGCCGACCCTCATGGGCCGTTCACCGACCTGGGCCTGCTGCATGCGAACGATCGCAGCGAGACTTCGTTCGGCTCGCAGATCAGCGACATCTTCAAGATTCCGGGCAAAGATCTGTATATCGCGATGGCTGATCGCTGGCTGCCGGATCTGTGGACCGATCCGCAATTCCAGAGCGGCGAAATGTCACGCCTGGCGCGCAGCGCAATCACCAAGGCTACGGCCAAGCCGAGGCAGACGCTGACGCCAGAGGAGCGTAAAGCGATCGTGCCTGCTGCATCGTTGACGGGTGTCGATACCTCGAAGTCACGCTACGTCTGGCTGCCGATCGGCTTCGATGGCGATCGACCGGTGATCGGCTGGCATGACGAGTGGAGCCTGGCCGAATTCAGTTGAGCAGAAGTTCTGGCGCTCGCTTCAACGCACGATGTTGCGAGCCGTCGATCCTCGCGCGATCAGTTCCACCGGCAGCGTGATCTGGCTCGGCGCTCGCGTGTTTTTATCGAGCAGCAGCGCCATTGCCTGCCTGGCCATTGCTTCGATCGGTTGCCGGATGGTGGTGATTCCCGGCCAGGCGGATTCTGCGATCGGGCTGCCGTCGTAGCCGATCACCGCAAGCTGTTGCGGAACGCCGATGCCTTGATCGAGCGCATGGCTGACGAAGCCCGCAGCCACTTCGTCCGCATGCGTGAACACCGCAGTCGGGCGCGCTGATTTTTTCAACGCCAGAGTCTGCCGGCACAGCTGGCGCCCAGCTTCGAACGGCGGTAGTTTCCAATCGATTGCGATCGATTGAATGCCTTTCTCGGCTACGCCTTTGCCGATCAGCGCGGCCTTGAGCTGATCGTGGCGTTTCGGTCCCACGTGACCGATGACGATCTTGCGATGCCCGAGCGAGCTCAGATGATCGGCGATGGCTTGCGCGCCTTGCACATCGTTCGCCGAAACGCTGTCGCTGTTCGCGTGTGGCTGCGAAGGTTGCAGCCGCACATGGCGAAGGCTCAAGTTATTCAGAAGTTTGAGTACCGGCGCGTAGCTTGATATTGGCGGCGCCAATATCAAGCCATCGAAGCGCATCTGCGCCAGATTGCGTTCCAGGCGCTGCAGGGCCTCGTCGTCGGGCGAGGCCACTTCTTCAAGCAACACGTGAAAGCCGGCGTCGCGCGCAGCACGAATGGTCTGGCGATGCAGCTCGTGGAAGTAATACTGAAACCATTCCACGCGCGGAGTCAGCAGGCCGATCAAGTAACTGCGACCTGCAGCGAGCGAACGCGCGGCCGGGTTCGGCGTGTAGCCGAGCGCCGTGATCGCCTTGAGCACCGCGTCTTTCTTCTCTTCGCGAACGTAGGCCTCGCCATTGAGTACGCGCGAGACGGTCTTGCGCGAAACGCCAGCGGCGCGAGCGACATCGTCGATGCTGATCGAGGTAGGCAAGATGGCTCCGCGTTCAATGCGTTGATGGGCTGCGCATCTTAATGCGGGCCGTTGCAAGTCGAAATTCATTGCCTTCCAGACCGTTACGAACGGCGCCGTCAGAAACCAATTGACAGCGCGGTCATAGGCGTCGAATCATGAGCCATACCGACACATCACCGGCTCATCGCATCACGCCCCAGGTTCATACCCGCGTGCAGCGATGAACATGAAATGCGCAAGAAAAGCACAGAAAAAGTGCGGAGGAGACATGGATGCATGCGTGATCAGCCCCAACGGGCGAAGCACCGTCGAAGCTTGGCTTCGATGGTCGGGCTCGGCCCTTCTATGACGGCAACGATCCACTGATCGAATTTCAGCTGCGCGCGCCCGGCTTGCTGCCGATCGTCCCGCGCAGCGTTCGGCTTCAGTCGGCTTTCTACGTTCACCGCCTCATGAGTGCAGCGGCGCTGCTGTGTGCCCGTGCATCCGCCGGCAGGTGAATCGATTTCGCGTTTGATCAATTTCGCTTGATCGAGAGCCGGTCGGGCCGTGCCCGCATCGCCAAGACAACCGTCACTAAAACAAAGAGGAGAAGGAAGGGTGAAAGCGATTCAATCCACGCATGCAGCGCGTGCAAGCTCACGAGCGCATGCGAGCAGAAAAGTGATGCACGCCGGAGGGGCGCTGTCCGCGCTCGCCGCCGCTGCGTTGTTTGTAGCGCAGCCCGCAAGCGCCGCGAACTGCGAAGCAAGTGGGCCGGGTACTCCGATATTCATTACCGACACCTGCGACGATCCGGTGCTGAACCAGCCCTACATAGACATCGATCGGCAGGAGTCGGTGATCGACGCGCGAACTGGTGTCAACGTGAGCTACCGTTACGTGCATGGCGGCTTCACCGATACCAATGTCCGCTTTGCGTACTACTTCCCAGCAGCCGATATCTACAAAGGGCGCTTCTTCGAATCGACCTATCCGACCACGACCACCGAAGGCGCTTCCGCGAGCACCATCGCGTTCGCGATTTCCCACGGTGCTTACGTGGTGTCGAGCAACAATGCCGGCGGTGTTCCGGCCGGCGGGGCGCTGGCGGCATATCGCGCCAATGCAGCGGCGGCGAAGTATTCACGCGTGCAGGCCGAGCGCGTCTACGGCGCGTCGAGCCGCCCGCGTGGCTACATCTACGGCGCCAGCGGCGGCGCGTATCAGACGCTCGGTGCGGCCGAAAATACGCAAGGCGTCTGGGATGGCTCCGTGCCGATGGTGCCGGGCGTTCCAAATGCGATTCCGAGCTTCCAGGTCTCGCAATTGCTTGCCCTGCGCGTGCTCAATGGCGTGCTGCCGCAGATCGCCGAGGCGATGTCGCCGGGTGGCAGCGGCGATCCGTTCGCCGGGCTCAATGCCGAGCAGAGAGCAGTGCTCAGCGAAGTGACCAAGCTCGGCTTTCCGCTGCGCGGCTGGTGGCAGCATGCAACGCTCACCGGCGGCGCTTACGCGGCTGTGGCGGGTGCGGTCAAAGCCATCGACCCAGCCTACGTGCAGGACTTCTGGACCAAGGCCGGTTACGAAGGCAGCAATCCGTCGGTTGCGGCCGCGCGCCTGCAGCACGACAGCAGCGCCGTCGCCGTCGAGAGCGCGCAGCAGCTCGTGCTGCAGAACGTGCCGTCCGGCGCGGTGCTCAATGCCGATCTCACCGTCACCAGTGGCCCAGGCGCAGGTAATTCCGCGACCATCGTCGGCGTCTCCGGCAACACGCTGCGGCTCAGCAATGCGATCGGCGTGGCCGCCGGCAGCGCGGTGCGCATCGACAACTCCTGGCTGCTCGCGCTGCAGTATTTTCCGCGCTATCAGGTGCCGGATGCGGAGCAATACGGCTGGAGCCAGTATCGCGATGCGGGCGGCAACATGATCCATCCGCAGCGTCCGCTGCTGATCGGCAATCTGCTTGCGGCTTCGTCGGGCGGTTCGGTGGCGACCGGCAAGTTCAACGGCAAGATGATCATGCTCGCCTCGGTGCTCGACGTGCAGGCCTACCCGTGGTCGGCCGACTGGTATCTCAAGCGCGCCAAGGTCGAGAAGGCCGCGCAGTACGAAGACAGCTTCCGGCTTTGGTACATGGACAACGCCGATCACGAGCGTCTGACCGTGCCGATGGCCGAGCACCACACCGTCGCGTACGACTCAGCTTTGCAGCAGGCGCTGCTGTATCTGGATGCCTGGGTCGAGAGCGGCACTGCGCCGCCGGCGAACTCCAGCTACACCATCGACGCGAACAACCAGGTGCAGCTCGCGGGCACTGCGGCGACGCGCTTCGGCGTGCAACCCGTCGCGAGCCTGTCGGGCGCTGGTGGCGCTGCGGGTGCGACGATCAATGCAACCGTCGGCGAACCCGTCGCCCTGACCTTGAAAGCCACGGTGCCGCCGAGCGCTGCGAAGATCACGCGCGTCGAATGGGACTTGAAGGGTACGACGGGCACGTTCCCGCTGAGCCTGTCGCTGCTCGGTGATGCCGCGCCCGATGTGTCCGCGCAGCAATCGATCACTTTCACCGAGCCCGGCACCTATTTTCCGGTGGCGCGAGTCACTGCGCAGCGCAATGACGAAACGAGTTCGCCGTATGGGCAGGTGCAGAACCTCGCGCGTATTCGCGTGGTGGTGAAAGCGGCGCCGACGCCGGAAGAAGAGAACGATAACGGCAGCGGCGCCTGGTCGCCGATGGCGCTGGTGTTGATGCTGAGCTTCGCTGGCTTGCGTCAACTGATGCGCAAGCCGGTGGCACGTCGCTGATGCCTTGTTCGCTGGCTCGGAGTATTGCCGAGCCAGCGAACATCCGCGTTTTTAGTAAGGCGCTTGCGCCGTGCGTGGCGGAATCGCCCCACGCTGAGTGACCACCCAGCCGGCCAGACGATGCGCGATCAACGCCGCTTGGGCCGGCGCTTCGCCGGCCAGTCGGGCATGCAGATAGCCGGCATTGAAGGCATCACCGGCGCCGCTGGTATCTGTCGGCGTGATCACGGCGGGCGGCGGTACGATGCGGCCGTCGGCAATGCGGCAACCGCGTTCGCCGAGCTTGACGATCACTTCGTGCACGCCACGTGCTTGCCAGTGCTGCGCAACGGCGTCGGCATTGACATGACCGAACAGTTGTTGCTCGTCGTCCAGCGTTGGCAGGCCGATGTCGCAGCAACCGAGGGCGGCTTCGTGCGCTGCGCGCGTCTCGTCGAGGCTGGCCCACAGACGAGGGCGATAGTTGCCATCGAAGACCACGCGCCCACCGTTGTCGCGCACGCGGCGCGCAAGCCGCAGCAGCGCTTCGCGCCCCGATGTAGGCAGGATCGCGAGGCTAATCAGTGAGAAGCACAACAGATCGGCTTGCGCGGCCGAATCGATCATCCGAAATGAATCCGCGTGCTCGAACAGCCGCCGCGCCGCGCTGTCGCTGCGCCAGTAACTGAAACTGCGTTCGCCGTGTCCGTCGGTGCTGATCGCATAGAGCCCGGTGGAGCGCGTCGCATCGCGCAGCACGAGTGAGGTATCGAGCCCCTCGGCAGCCCAGCGCTCGCACAGCTGAGCGCTGAAAGCGTCGTTGCCGATCGCGCTCGCATAGGCAACATCGCGTCCGTAGCGCGCCAGATGCAGCGCGGTGTTGAGCGTGTCACCGCCGTAGCCGAGCTGCCAGCCCTTACCGTCGCACGACTGCGACAGCTCCAACATGCCTTCGCCGACAAGGATCACGCGCATGGATGACTCAAGGCTTGGACGGCAACGCCGCGAGTTCTGCATCGATACCTTCTAGAAGCGCGTCGGTGATGCTGGGATCGAAGTGGCGCACGGCGGTCAACGTCATCTTGCGCGCCTGCTCGGAGGCCGCGGCTCTTTTCGCGAGCATCGGCAGATGGCGCTCGATGATGGCCTTGGCGCCCGGATCGCTGAGCAGTTCGCCGATCGAGGCCTGCGCTGTGGAATAGCGTGCGCCCTTGCCGTCCGCAGGCGCGCGGCCGCCGCATGCTGGTTCTGCTTGCCGACGCCCTGCAGGCCGTAGATCGGATCGGCGGCGCGTATGCGCTTGGCCAGCACATCCGCGTCCGGATAGCGCGCGTCATGCACGCGCAAGTTCGGCAGCGCCTCGCGGTAGGCCTCGACGCGTCGCTGGATGAATTCCGGATGCACCTGGTTGGGCAGATGCCGCGAGATCGAGGCGATCAAGCCCTCGATCTCCAGATCGTTGGCATAGGTCAGCAGGCGCACCACGGATTGCACGTCGTCGGGCTCGGTGCCGATGTCGGTGATGACGATCAGGCGCGGCTTGTCTGCAGCCGCAGGCGACGCAGCGCCTGAGGAAAAAACACAGCACAGCGATGCCAGCAGCGTCAGCGAACGGATTGCGCTATTCATGGCTCCTCGCGAGTTGGCCTGCCGCTACCAGTTCCACATGGTGCCGTCTTCGAGTCGCGCCACCGGCAGGTACGCAGGCTTGTACGGATACTTCGCAGCTTCGGCCTCGTCGATGTCCACGCCGTGGCCGATCGCATCGCCCGGGTACAGGTAGCCCTGCTCGAAGTGATAGGCGTGCGGGAATACCGCATCGGTTTCAGGCGTGTGGCGCATGTATTCCTGAATGCCGAAGTTCGGCACCCAGCTATCGAAGTGCAGCGCCGCGCCCATCGTCACCGGCGACAGATCCGTCGCTCCGTGGCTGCCGGTGCGAATCTGGTACAGCGAGGCCAGGTCGGCGATGCGCCGCAGATGGGTGATGCCGCCGGCGCGCACTACCGTGCAGCGGATGTAGTCGATCAGCTGGTTCTGGATCAGATCCTTGCAATCCCAGATGGTGTTGAAGATTTCACCCACCGCCAGCGGCGTGGTGGTGTGCTGGCGGATCAGCTTGAACGCCTCCTGGTTTTCGGCCGGCGTCATGTCCTCCAGCCAGAACAATTGGTAAGGCTCCAGCAGCTTGCCGAGCGTGGCGGCTTCCATCGGCGAATAGCGGTGGTGGCCGTCGTGCAGCAGGTGATGGTCGAAACCGTAAGTTGAACGCAGCGTGTCGAACAGCTTGGGCACGAAGTTAAGCGCCTTGCGCGTGTCCCAGCCGGTTTCGCTCGGCAGCGCGGCATCGGCGGGCTCGTAGAACAACTTGCCGCGACCCACGCCGTAGTTGTCCTTGATCCCCGGCACGCCGCTCTGGGCGCGGATCGCCTTGTAGCCGAGGCTGATGTAGTGGCCGACCGCTTCGACGGTTTCCGACAGGTCGCTGCCATTGGCATGGCCGTAAACCATCACGCCTTCACGGCTCTTGCCGCCGAGCAGATCGTAGAGCGGCATATTGGCCATCTTGGCCTTGATGTCCCACAGCGCGGTGTCCACGGCCGAGATCGCCGACATCGTCACCGGCCCACGCCGCCAGTAGGCGCCGCGGTAGAGGTATTGCCAAATGTCTTCGATCTGCCTGGGGTCGCGCCCGATCAGGCAGGGCACGACGTGGTCTTGCAGGTAAGACGCCACCGCCAGTTCGCGGCCATTGAGCGTGGCGTCGCCGATGCCGTACACCCCCTGATCGGTGACGACCTTCAAGGTCACGAAATTGCGGCCAGGGCAGGTCACGATGACCGCTGCCGAGATGATTTTCATGCTGTGTTTCTCCTCGGGCGGGTGGCGCCTTCGTGTTATCGTCTCGGCATGTTATCCGGATTGGCCAATTCGTATAAAGTGGTATTGCCAATTAATTCGGGCCAACCAGTACCCGTGAGACAGGCGAGATGAAACGAGAGCAGCGAATGAAGGCTGTAGGTGGCGAGGCGGTAAAGACCGCCGGGACCAGCCGGCTGTACCAGAAGGTGGCGAGCAAGCTGTTCGAGGAAATCGCCGCCGGCAAGTACGCGATCGGCGATCGCCTGCCGGCGGAGCGTGAACTTGCGCTCGAACACAACGTCAGCCGTCCAGCGGTCCGCGAGGCGATGATCGCGCTCGAAGTACAGGGACTCATCGACGTGCGCGTGGGCTCGGGTGCTTATGTACTGAGTGTCCCGGGCCGCGAAGATCGCCCAGGCTTCAACGTCACCGCCTTCGAACTCATGGAAGCACGCGTGCTGTTCGAAGGCGAGGCCGCTGCGCTGGCCGCCACGCACATCACCGACGAGGAGCTCAAGGAACTCGAATCGCTGGTCGAGCAGATCGCGGACGAGAACCGTCGCGAAGATGGCGCCGACAACGCCGATCATGCCTTCCATCGCCTGATCGCCAAGTCCACGCGCAACGCCGCGGTGCTCAACGTGGTGGAAGAACTCTGGCACCTGCGTTCGACTTCGCCCGAATGCGCGCTGCTGCTACAGAAGGCGCGCACTGCCAACGTCCTGCCGGTGGTTGCCGAGCATTCCGCCATTCTCGATGCGCTGCGCAAGCGCGATGGCGTTGCCGCCCGCACGGCGATGCGAGCGCATCTGCATGCGGTGATCGATCACCTGCTGTTCGCGATCGAAGAGCAGGCGCTGGCCGAAGCGCGACGCTCGGTCGAACTCAAGCGTGCACGGTATGCGCGCGCATCCAAGCTTTGAGTGGGAAGCTGACAGCGCGATGCGACCTCTACACCTTCATCCGGATCGTTTGTTCCCGAGCGACGCTGGCCTGCGTTCGCTGACGCGGCAGTTGTACGAGCGTGTCGCTCGGCTACCGATCATCAGCCCTCACGGCCACACCGATCCGCAATGGTTCGCGGACAACGCCGCGTTCGAAAACGCCACCGAACTACTGCTCAAACCCGATCACTACGTGTTCCGCATGCTCTACAGCCAGGGCGTGCCGATGGAAGCGCTCGGGCTGTCGCCGATCGATGGCAGCGCGGTGTCCACGATCGATCCGCGGCAAGCCTGGCGCTTGTTCGCGAGCCGCTATCACCTGTTCCGCGGCACGCCGTCGCGCATGTGGCTCGATTGGGTGTTCTCCGCGGTCTTCGGCTTCGACGTGCTGCTTGATGCCGACAGCTCGGATCATTACTACGACCGCATCACCGCCGCGCTCGCGACCGATGCATTTCGTCCGCGAGCCTTGTTCGAGCGCTACAACATCGAGGTGATCGCCACCACCGAATCGCCGCTCGACACGCTCGACCATCATGCCAAGATTCGTGACAGCGGCTGGAAAGGCCGCGTCATCACCGCGTATCGCCCCGATCCGGTGGTCGATCCGGAATTCGAAGGCTTTCATTCCAATCTGCGGCGCTTCGCTGAACTCACTGGCGAAGACGCTTTGAGCTATGCCGGCTATCTGGCCGCGCATCGCAAGCGTCGCGCGTTCTTCGCGAGCCTGGGAGCGACTTCGACCGATCACGGCCACCCGACCGCCGCGACGGCAGATTTGTCGCAAGCGCAAGCCGAAGCGCTGTTCGCACGCGTGACGCACGCCCAGTGCGAGCCCGCGGATGCCGAGCTGTTCCGCGCACACATGCTCACGGTGATGGCCGGCATGAGCCTGGAAGACGGGCTGGTCATGCAGATTCATCCGGGCGCGTTTCGCAACCACAATCCGCTGATCCACGCGCGCTTCGGCCGCGACAAGGGCGCGGACATTCCGCTGGCGACCGAGTACGTACAGGCGCTGCGTCCGCTGCTGAGCCGTTATGGCAACGAGCGCGATCTGACCATCATCGTGTTCACGCTCGACGAGACAGTGTATTCGCGCGAACTCGCGCCGCTGGCCGGGCATTACCCTGCGCTCAAACTAGGGCCCGCCTGGTGGTTCCACGACAGCCCCGAAGGCATGCGGCGCTTTCGCCTGTCGATGACCGAAACCGCGGGCTTCTACAACACCGTCGGCTTCAACGATGACACGCGCGCGTTTCTGTCGATACCGGCGCGACACGACGTCGCGCGGCGCATCGACTGCGGCTTTCTGGCGCAGCTGGTAGCCGAGCATCGCATTGCCGACTGGGAAGCCGAAGAACTCGCGGTGGAGCTGTCATATTCGCTCGCCAAGCGGGCGTACAAGCTGTGAGGCTGTCCCAGGGAATGTTCGGTGCGCTGCCGGCATCGGTGGCCAGGCCGCAATACAACCGCGGTGCACAGCGCAGCGGCATCGTGCACCTGGGCATTGGCGCGTTTCATCGGGCGCATCAGGCGGTCTACACCGACGATGCGATGAATGCGGGCGATCGCAATTGGAGCATCGTCGGCGTGTCGCTACGCTCGCCCGAGGTTCGCGATCAGCTCGCGCCGCAGCAAGGGCTCTACAGCGTGGTTCAGCGAGATGCGCAAGGCAGCGTGCCGCGCATCATCGGCGCGGTGCAACGCGTGATCGTGGCGCCCGAGCAGCCCACCGCGGTGATCGAAGCGCTGGCCTCGGCGGATACGCAGATCGTCAGCCTGACGGTGACGGAAAAAGGCTATGGGCTGCGTCCAGACGGCGCGCTCGATCTCGCGGCCGCCGACATCGCGCATGATCTATCCGCGCAGGCGCCGCCGCGCACGCTCTACGGTTTCATCGCGCGTGCGCTGTCGCTGCGCATGCAGGCCGGTCGCGCAGGCCTGAGCCTGCTCAGCTGCGACAACCTGGCCGACAACGGCGCGCGGCTGCAGCGTGCGCTGGTGGCGTTTCTCGATCAGATCGATCCGGCACTCGCCCGCTGGTTCGGTGAGCATTGCAGCTGCCCCTCGACGATGGTCGATCGCATCGTGCCGGCGACTACGAATGCGGATCGCGACGCGCTCGTGGAGCAGTTCGGCTATCGCGATGAGGCGGCGGTCGTCACCGAGCCGTTTCGCCAATGGGTGATCGAAGATCGCTTCGTCACCGCGCGTCCGCGCTGGGAAACCGGTGGGGCGCAGTTGGTGGTCGATGTGCGCGCGTTCGAAACCGCAAAGTTGCGCATGCTCAACGGAGCGCATTCGGCGCTCGCGTATCTGGGTTTGATGCGGGGGCATGAGTATGTGCATCAGGCAATCGCCGATGCGCAGATCGGGCCGCTGGTCGAGACGCTCATGCGCGAAGAGGCCGCGCGTTCGCTCGATGCGATGCCGGGATTCGATGCCGGCCGCTACGCCGATGCGCTATTGCAGCGTTTCGCCAACCCGGCACTGCAGCACCGGCTTGCGCAGATCGCGATGGACGGTTCTCAGAAGATTCCCCAACGCTGGCTCAGGCCGCTGGCTGTCAATCGCGACAAAGGACACACGAGCCTGGCGACGCTGCAAGCACTCGCGGCCTGGCTGCTGCACGTGCGCGGCGACACGCGTAAGGTGGAGGATCCGATGGCCGCGCAGCTGCAAGCGCTGTGGCAATCCCAAGGGCTCACCGGGACAGTCGATGCACTGTTCGGTCGTGGCGGGATGTTCGCGCAGAACTGGCAGGCCAGCGAGCCCGAGCGGCGCGCGCTCGTTCAGGCCGCTGAGCGGCTGCAAGGCATTAACGCCTGAGCGTCGCCGCGACGCACTCCGAACTTCAGCCAGCTGATCGTCAACCTCGGCCCAGTCGAAACCTCGCATCGCCGGGGATGCGCGCCGCTGGCTGAATGTTGCACTGAAGAATTCTGACTGGAGAGCCGCTTGAAGATTGAAGAGGTGCTGGACGCCGGCCCGGTGATTCCGGTGATCGTGCTCGACGACGCATGCGTCGCCGTACCGATGGCCACGGCGCTGTTCACCGGCGGCATCAAGGTGTTCGAAATCACGCTCAGGACGCCGGCCGGCATCGAGGCCGTGCGCGCGGTGCGCCGTGCGCTGCCGGAGGCGATCGTCGGCGCCGGTACTGTGCTGACGAATGCCGATCTGCTTGCTGCGATGGATGCCGGTGCGCAGTTTGGCGTGAGCCCCGGCCTGCTGCCCGAAGTGGTCGAGCAGGCGAACCGCCTCGGCTGGCCGTTTCTCCCCGGCGTGATGACGCCGAGCGAGGTGATGCGCGCCCAGGCGCTCGGCTGCAGCGCGCTCAAATTGTTCCCGGCGGTTCAGGCCGGCGGCATCGACATGCTCAAGGCTTTGGGCGGGCCGTTCCCGGGACTACGCTTCTGCCCGACCGGCGGCATCAGCGTCGAAACCGCGCCGGGCTTCCTGGCGTTGCCGAACGTCGCCTGCGTAGGCGGCTCCTGGCTGACACCAAAAGCCCGGATCGAAGCGGCAGATTGGGACGGCATCGCCGGGCTGGCCCGGCGTGCGCTGCGGCTGCGTCCTGAGAAGGCGAAGTCGCAATCCGACGTTGCAGCTCCAGTGCAATGAAAAGCGGCCACCACGCAGCATCACGCGATGGCCGCATCGAAGCACAGACGGCGCGCTGAGACTTAGCGCTTGAGCTTGTACGCCATGACCGAGTCGCCTTTGGTTGAACCGTACATGCTGTGTCCGCCCGCCGGGATCACCACGTACTGCTCGCCGCCGACTTCATAGCTCATCGGCGTTGCCATGCCGGCGTCGGGCAGCTCGGCCTTCCAGAGCGTCTTACCGGTTTTCAAGTCGAACGCCCGGAACTGGTCGTCGAGCGTGTAGCCGATGAACACCAGTCCGCCCGCCGTGACTAACGGCCCGCCAGCCCCTGGCGTGCCCAGCTCCCACGAGAACGGCAGCTTCGCCAGCTTCTCGATGCTGCCGAGTGGCACTTCCCACCGAATCGTCCCGCTGACCATATCGACGGCCGTGAGCGCTGCCCACGGCGGTACCGTGCAAGGCGTGCCCAAAGGCGAGAGCAGGGGTTCCATCTTGGTCACATACGGCACGCCTTCGTTCGGGAAGATCATCGGCTTGCCAGCTTCGATGGCTTGATCCTTGTCGAGCGTGACCGTCTCGCGCGGAATGAGCGTCATCACCATGGCAACGCGATTGGTGGGCACGATCATCAACTTGCTATCGGGATCATAGGCGCCGCCACCCCAATCGGCGCCGCCGGCGGCGCCCGGAAACAGCACCGTGCCCTTCAGGCTCGGCGGCGTGTAGATCGAGCCGTGTTCGAGCGAGGCGATGCGCTCTTTGCACAGGTGTCGATCGATCGGCGTAAAGCACCGTGCCCGAATGGGAAGGCGATGCGACGCAACCCAAGGTCAAGCTTTCCGCCGACGACCTGAAGCGTGCCGACGAGGCCGGCTTGCGCGCGCTCGACGCCTTGCCGGCAGCCGCGATGACGAACGATTTCGATCGCGCCTGGGTGGCGTTTGCGCGCGGCCGCACGCTCGAAGCGCTCGGACGCCGTGAGGAGGCGATGGAACAGTATCGGCGTCTGCGCACGATGCCGCGCACCAACGTGCTCGATCGCTATGCGCTCGCTCATATGCATGCCTTGGGGGACGACAGTGCGCCAGGGTGGTGCCGGGGTGTCGGACCGGGCGACAAGCCCAGGATGTGGCAGGCCGACTACCCGAAAGCGGCGGCGAGCCGCCGTATCGAAGGCTGGGTGGATGTGATCTTCGACGTCGAGGTCGGCGGCTCGATTCGGGTCGTGACCGTGAGGCAATCGAGCATGCGCGTGTTCGAGCAGGCCGCCATCGCATGGTTGCAGCGGCTGCAGTTCAAGGACGGCGCGGGCGCCGTGCCGGACCGTCCGTGCTTTGCTTTCACGAGCTTGAACTACCGAATCGGCAAGACCGCGACCTCGCGTGGTCCGGCCTTCGCGGCCGACGCCATCGGCCGCGAGCCCGAATATACCTTTCGCTACATCGGCCCTTCGCTCGCGATCCGGCGCGAGGCGCGCAATGCGCTGCTCGCGGCGCAGGCAACCGGGCCCTGATGCCTCACGCCTCGCGAACCCGGCTCAGCGCGCGACCGTGAAGCGCTGGCGGACATGCCTCGGCGTTTCGAGCTCGTCGACGATCGCCACCGCGAGGTCGGCCACCGAAATGCCGGCCGGATGGTCGCCGTCCATGAGCAGATCTTCGCCACCGAGGCGGTAGCGCCCCAGGCGCTCGCCCGGGGCGAGCAGGGCGGGCGGCGAGACGAAGCTCCATTCGAGCCCGGTTTCCTTGCGCAGCTCGGTCAGTGCATCGCGGGCCGCCCGGGCGCCCGGGATGATGTTCGGCGGCACGGCTTCGGCGAACGCCGGGGTGTCGACGAGCTGCACGCCCGGGGCCACGAACAGGCTGCCGGCGCCGCCGACCACGAGCACGCGCCGGACCCCGGACTGCTTCACGCCGGCCAGGATCGCATCGGTGCCACGGCGGAACTCGGCATACAGATCGGGGTGGTCCCAGCCCGGGTTGTAGGCGTTGACGACAGCGTCGGTACCGGCCACCGCGCGGGCGACCTGGGCCGCGTCGGTGGCGTCGCCCTGGACCACGGTGAGTCCCTCGCGGGCCGCGAGCTTGGCCGGGTTGCGGGCGAGGGCGGTGACGCGGTGGCCGCGGCTCAGCAGCTCGTCGAGCACGGCGGCGCCGACGAAGCCGGTCGGGCCGATCAGGGCGATGTGGAGGGTCTTGCTCATGTCGGATTCCAGTGAAAGAGTGTGGGATGACAATAGAAGCTTCACCAGATGCGCAGAAGTCTGCTATTCAAGACAAGACCATTAACTCCTGCTTCAAGGTGAAGGCTTGGACGATCTCAAGCGCTATGCCCTGTTCGCCGAGGTCGTCCGCAGCGGCTCGATGAGTGCCGCGGCACGGTATCTGCGCATCAGCACGTCGGCCGTGAGCCAGCAGCTGCGCCAGCTCGAGCAGGCGCATGGCGTGACCCTGCTGCACCGCTCGACGCGCAAGCTCGCGCTGACCGAGACCGGCCTGCGCTTCGCCGAGCATTGCCGGGCGATGGTCGAGGCGGCCGACCGGGCAAGGGCCCAGCTGCTGCTCGCTCGCGACGCCCCCGAAGGCGAGCTGCGCGTGGCCGCTCCGGTGGGCTTTGCTCGCCACATCGCGCCGGCGCTCGCCTCGCTGCTCGCCCGCTATCCGGCGCTGCGCCTGAACCTGCACGTCGATGACGCCCTGATCGACCTGATCGACGAGCGCATCGACCTGGCGATCCGCGGCGGCCCGCTGCCCGATTCGTCCTGGGTCGCGCAGCCGCTCGGCTACGTGCACTGGCTGCTGTGCGCGGCTCCGTCCTATCTCGCGCGCATGGGCGTGCCCGAGACGCCGGGCGAGCTGCTCGCGCATCAGTGGATCGCGGTCCCGCGCGATTCGCGTGCCTTCGAGCTGGAGCTGCAGGGCCCGGCCGGCGAGCGCGAAACCGTGCACCTGGAGCCGCGCGTGGCGAGCAACAACCAGTTCACCGTGCAGCAGCTCTGCGTCGCCGGGCTCGGCATCGCACGCGGAGTCAGGCCGGATTTCGAGGACGACCTGCGCCAGGGGCGGCTGGTGCCGGTTCTACAGGACTGGAAGATCGCGCCGATACCGATGTCCGCGGTCACCCCGCAGCGCGACGGCCAGCCCGCCAAGGTGCGGCACGCGATCGAGGCGATCCGCACCTACCTGCGGCAAGTTCCGGGCGTCAGCTTTTGACGGCAGCTGTTCGGTTTCTTACCGACGCGAAATACTGATCGGTTAAGATATTGTGACAGTTGAGTCTGGTGGCGCTTGGCGGCCAGGGACATGGCCGATTCGGCGTGAGGAGAGAACGATGCGGGTCAATTTTCTGTTTTATCTCGATGAAGTGAATCAGCGCCGCGTTCGTCCACGCGTGGTCTGGGGTTTCTGGGGCTTCATCGCCGGGGTCGCGACCTCGATCGCCGTCGCAGCCATCGTCTGAACCGAAGTCTGTCCCGCCTGCGGCGCCTCGGCCGCTGCCGCAACACCGAATATCCATCCCCGTTCCTGACCGACGCCGGCCCGCCATAGAGCCGGGTGTCTGGC
This sequence comes from Hydrocarboniphaga sp. FW305-C-57, assembly GCF_058783045.1. NCBI lineage: Bacteria > Pseudomonadati > Pseudomonadota > Gammaproteobacteria > Nevskiales > Nevskiaceae > Hydrocarboniphaga > Hydrocarboniphaga sp. FW305-C-57. Next base: position 166,330 of record NZ_JBYSYG010000001.1, read on the forward strand.
TGCGCGCCGCAGCCCGGCCGCCGCGACGATGGCGTCGGCCTCGTGGTCGTCGAAGTGCGTCAGGCCCGCCGGCTCGCTGTCCAGCGCGCGCAAGGCCGCATCGAGCGCCGGGGCCGAGCGCAGCTTGGCGTTGCCGCCCGCGGCCTGGCGGATGAACAGGCGCGGGTAGATTTCGACGCAGACCGGGCGCCGGTCGTGGTGGGAGAGCTCGTCGAACGGCCAGACCGCCCAATGGTGCGAGCGCAGCCGGTGCAGCAGCCGCGCGCCGGCCAGCGTTCCGAGCCCCACCTGCTTCGGGCCGATGAGCTTGAGCGGCGTCTGCGGATGCCCGAGCCCCTGCGCGATGCAGGCCAGCTCGGCCGGACGTTGATGGCCGATCCAGTCCGCCGGCTGCCGGCCGCTGCGCCAGAAACGCGGATCGCCCTCCACGTAGCGATGGCCGGCGAGATCGGCGTCCTGTGCGCAGCGGGCTTCGATTCCGGCCCACAGCAGCGGCGGCGCCGCGAACGGGGCGGGCAGCGCGAACGCCATGTCGATGCCGACGAGCAGGCGCGGGCCGCGGTCGCCCTCGGCGACGAGCCAGTCGAACACCGCGCTGCGCGTCCAGCGTCCGCGAGATTCGGCGCCGGGAGGCTTCACGAGTTGCGGTGCCGCGGTGCCGGCCTCGCAGCGCGCAACCGCGATCCCACGATAGCCACGCCCGCTCGCGCCGGACCAGTCGATCGCGACGAAGCCGTCGAAACGCATCGTTATGCCGAAGCCGCGGGTGGAATGCGCGCGAGCAGCCGGTCGAGCTGGTTCGCGAAGGCCTGGCGATCGCGCTGATGGAAGGCGGCCGGCCCGCTGGTTTCGACGCCGGCGCCACGCAGATCGGCCATGAAATTGCGCATCGACAGGTGCTGGCGGACGTTGTCGGCGGTATAGAGCTCGCCGCGCGGGTTGAGCGCCTGCACGCCTTTTTCGACGACGGCCGCCGCGAGCGGAATGTCGGCCGTGATCACGAGATCGCCGCGCTCGGCCCAGTCGGTGATCGCCTGGTCGGCCACGTCGATGCCCTGCGGCACGACGACGCTGCGGATGCGGCTCGAACGCGGCACCGCGAGCGGCGCGTTGGCGACCAGGATCAGGTCGATCTGCCGACGCTGCGCGGCGCGGAACAGGATTTCCTTGATGACCTTCGGACAGGCGTCGGCGTCGACCCAGATTTTCATGCGCGCATGATCGCATGCGCGGGCGGCACGGCTGGCTACTGGAACTGGCGGCGCAGCGCTTCGTAGGCTTCGCGACGGTCGAGCAGATCGAGATGGCCGATGCCGGTGCCGATCCATTGCCGCTCGGGTGCGATCGGCAGGGCGCGATGGCCGTTCGGATCGCGGCCGAGCGCGCTTTCCACCGGTACCAGGCCGTCGCCGAACAGGCGGTCGCCGACATCGCCGATGCGCGAGCCGGTGGTGCCCGCGAGTGCCGAGACGAGCGCGCCGGGCGGCAGGCCGATCGCGGTCGGCAGGCGATCGGCGCGCTCGAAGCGGTCGAGCCCGCTCCAGTCCTCGTCGACGAGGCTGCCGTGGCGCAGGTCGGTGATGCCGGCGCTGCGCAGCTTGCCGAGCGCCGCGAGCGGGGCGCTGTACGGGCTGATGCCGATGAGCCCCTGCAGCCCGTTGCCGCCGCGTTCGAGCGGGGCGCCCAGATGCGGCGTGCCGAGAAAGATCAGGCGCTTGAGCAGCGAGGGCCAGCGATGCTGCGCCAGCGCCGCGTAATGGCAGGCGCTGCGCGCGAGCAGCCCGCCCATGCTGAAGCCGAGAATCGCGAGTTCGGTGACCGGCGTTTCGGCCGAGTCGATGAAGGTTTCGAGCGTGTCGGCGAGTTCGCGGCCGTTGGTCGAGACGTGGCGGCCGCTGTTGTAGCGCAGGTAGATCGGTGTGTAGCCGAACTCGCCCGCGAGCGCCGCGCCGTGATCGTGGCCGTTGCGCCGCCATTGGCCGTCGTGCATGCACAGGCCGTGGATCAGCAGTAGGACGCGGCCGCCTTCGCAGCGCGGCAGGTCGCGGCCGTCGCGGCGGAAACGCATCGTCGTCGCGAGCGGGTTGGCGCTGGCCTCCAGGTGGTCGCCGAGCACGCCGTTGAGCACGGCGATCACCGCATCGCGCCCGGCCGGGCCGGCTTCTTCGCCGGCGGTGTCGATCAGTGGCTGCAGCTGGCGGATCGCCAGGTCGAGCCCGCCGCCGACCCAGCCGGTGACCCTGCGGATGTTGCGGTAGACCAGGCCGGTGATGCCGCGCGTGCGCCCGGGCGGCAGCGTGCCGAAGATCCACGGCACGTGCGAGATGTTGCGGTGCATGTGCTCGACGATGTCGGTGATCGCGAGCGTGGCGCTGACCGCGAGCCGGGTCGCGCCGCGCAGATCGGAGGAGCGCATCGGCTATCCGGGCGTCATTCGCCAGTGGACGAGGGCGCTCAGTGTCGGCTGCGAACGGCGCGGCGGGCTTTGGCCCGCGCGCAGGCCGGCGCGTCGATGCGGCCGGTCTTCAGTTTCGCGGCGCGTTGCCCGCCTCGGTGTCGGACTTGCCGCGTCGCGGCAGCGGCACGAGTTCTTCGGGCTGGAAGATGCCGGCCTTGAGCGTGTGCTTGGAATCCTTGGAGCCGGGTTTGCGATAGCTCACCTTGATGCCCCGGCGCCCGTGGCCGGTCACCGTCACGAGGTATTCGTCGGTCCACGAGAACAGCCAGTTCGAGCCGATCGGGTGCGTCTTGGTGAGGTCGTCGCTGGTCATTTCTGGGCCGGACTGGTCAGAGGATTGGGCGGATCATCCCACGCGGATGCACGGGGCCTGATGAATCGCGGTGCGAAGCGCTGGCGCCGCGGGCAACAAAAAAGCCGCGACTTTCGCCGCGGCTTTTTTGTATGACGCTTTTTCCTTAGAGCGGGCGAATCGCGCTCGCCTGCATGCCCTTCGGGCCACGCTTGGCGACGTATTCCACGCGCTGGCCTTCCTTGAGGCTCTTGAAGCCCGAACCCTCGATTTCCTTGAAGTGGGCGAACAGATCGTCGCCACCTTCGGACGGGGTGATGAAGCCAAAGCCCTTGGCGTCGTTGAACCACTTCACGGTTCCGGTCGAAACATTGCTCATTGATACATTCCTTAAAACGGATACAGCTAAAACAGGACAACCCGCCTGCACAGGTGCAAACGATCAAGGAACGCATCGAGGAGAATATCGAGCTGCCCGCGAGAGTGAGCCGAAAAGGCTGAATCGCAAAGCGGCGGGGTCACCACGGAACACATACTTGAAACGACTGCGACTGGCACCTTACGCCTATCGCGGGTATCTGTCGAGAACCGGCTTCCGATCGACTGCGACGACCGCGAGACGATCCGAAGCCGGTTTCGACGCCCATCAGCTTTCGAGCGTCGCGTCCATGGTGATCTTGGCGTTGAGCACCTTGGAGAGCGGGCAGCCCGATTTGGCGGCCTCGGCGAGCTCGGCGAACTTCTCGGCGCTCGCGCCCGGCACCCTGGCCTTCACGATCAGGTGGCTCGCGGTCACCGCGAATCCGTCGCCGACCTTGTCGAGCGTGATTTCGGCGTGGGTTTCGATCGTCTCGGGCGGAATGCCGGCATTGGTCAGTTGCAGCGACAAGGCCATTGAAAAGCAGCCTGCGTGGGCCGCGCCGAGCAGTTCCTCGGGGTTGGTGCCGGGGCCGTTCTCGAAGCGCGCCTTGAAGCCATAGGGCGCGTCCTTGAGTACGCCGGTCTCGGTCGAAATGACGCCGCCGCCATCTTTGATGCCGCCCTTCCAGACCGCCGATGCCTTCTTTTTCATCGCAACGCTCCTCGTCAGGAATTCTTCGGAAAGCCGAGGGGCGGACTATGCGACCGCGGTCGTGAGCGCTGCTTGAACCGGCCGCTCGAACGAAATCCGAGCGCCGGCCCGCCCGCCTCAGACCCCGGCGGCTTCGTTCGACACGATCGGCCGGCTTTCGCGCGTGGCGCGCATGAGCTTGCCGGGTTCGCCCGGATCTTCGATCTCGATGTGATCCTCGTGCACGGCCTTGATGATCGCGACGAACGGAAAACCATCGAGCCGGGGTACGCGATAGCTCACGGTGTCACCGATCTTGAACGTCGCCGGGTCGAAGTTGAATTCGAAAGGGCAGGCCTCTCCGGGCTTGCCACCCATGTTCATCATGTTGATCTCCTCGTTGAATCGACAGTGCCGTTGATGATGACGGCGTAGCCGCAGCATTCCAGCACAGCCGCGGCGACGCAAGCTCGGGCCTCGCCAAGCTGAACGTCGATTCAGGCAGGGCTCAGCAAAAATTCATCGGCCGGATTTAGCGTTCAGTCTGGGCGTACGGATGCGCTCTCATCAGAAAGGTAGGAACGTCATGAACAACGTAATGGCCGGTTTGATCGGCGGCGCCGCCGCCGTGGCGGTCGGTGCTTCCGCCATGGTGTTCGCCAATCGCTCTTCCAACGAAAGCGAGGCCGCGAAACCCCAGGAGGTCGCGACCAAGACCGTATGCAGTGAAGAACGCGTCGTCACCAAGAAGGAGTGGGGCGTGAACTCGGTCGTCGGCACGGTGCTCGGCGGTGCGGCCGGCGGTGCATTGGGCCATCAGATCGGTGGCGGCAGCGGCAAGGACATCGCCACCGGTGTCGGCGTGGTCGGCGGCGCCTATGCGGGCAACAAGATCGCCAAGAACAAGTTCCCCGATCAGGAAGTGAGCTATCGCCAGCGCTGCCGCGAAGTTCCGGTGTCCTGATTCGCGAGGACGAAGGACGGCTGCGACGGTGACTTGAGGCTCGGCGCTCGCGCGAGCAGGAAACGCCAGCGATCCTGCCAGCGCGCGAGCGCCGCGCCGTCGCTTTCGAATATCCAATCGAAGAACGCCAGGGTGAGGTCCGCCGTTGCGGCCTTCACCCTGGCGTTGGTCGTTGCACCGCCGGTGTTCCGACGGTCCGTGAACATGCTGTGCGAGCCTCCCTCGAATACGGCAAGCAGCTTTTGCGGAGCGGCGATGGCGTCGAACACCGCCAGCCGATCCTCGAGCCCCGAGTAATAGCCCGGAATCCGGATCACGTCGTGGGTGGACGTGACGTGGATGGTCGGGACCGAAATCTTCGCGAGTATGGCCGTCAGATTCTGCTCACCGTAAAACGGCGGGGCGGAGATCACGACAGCCGCCGAAAATCGCGGATCGAGACAGTGGATCGCCTGGCCGTTCCGGATCACTTCGGCTCCGATCGCGAGCAAGGTGGTGTTCGCGCCGTATGAGTGCCCGGCCGCGACGATGCGCCGGCGGTTTACCACCATTCCGAGGCTCGAAAATTCGCCCGAAAGCAGGCGGTCGAGCGCGAAGCTCACATCGGCCGCGCGGGCGAGGGCTTCGGATTCCTGCGCGGCGGTCTGCAGGCGATCGACCACGCCGAAAGGGTTGCCTCTCCAAAGCGCCGCGTCACTGCCGACATGTTGCACATGCAGGCTCGCGACGCCGTGGGCCGACCAGTGCTTTCCGAGGTAGCTGTATCCGTTCCGCGACCCACCGATGCCATGCGAGAACACCACCAGCGGCACGGCTGTTGTTACCGCGACCGCGGGCCAGTACAGGCGCGCGGGCACCGCGCGCGAACGGGCCGGGTCGGTCCAGTCGAAGTCGATCACGCGATAAGGCTAGTCTTCGGGCGCCTGCTCGCCCATGGCCGCGCGCGGCAGGGACAGCGCGGCCATCAACAGCATCGTGTTCATGCGCCGCCGGCGCAGGTCCACGCACGCCTCCGGAGTGTCACTGCTGCTGCCGATGACCGACCTACGCTTGTGTTTGTTCATAAGACTCCAGCTGTCGGTTTGCCGCATCTGAAACTCGGGGAGCCGGTTGCCGCCGTGGCATCGACCACCGGCGCTCGCGTGCGCCCGAGCCACAGGGCCAGCAGCACCCACGCGAGCGTCAGCGGCAGCGCGACGCTCAACAGGCCGCCCATCGCCAGCCCGAGCCGCCCGAGCAGACCCTCGGTCTGGGCGCCGACGACATCGCCGCTGCGATAGATGAAGGTGTCGATGAAGGCCTTGGCCTTGTATTGGTCCTCGCGGGCGACCTCGGTGAACAGCGCTTCGCGCGCCGGCTGGGTGATGCCGCGCTGCACCGCGCGCGTGATGGCCTCGAGCAGTACCAGCACTGCGACGGAGCCGTGGATCGCCAGGCCGACGAAGCCGATCGCGGTCGCCACGGGCAGGATCGCCAAGGCGACGCCCAGGCCGAAGCGTTCGACGAGCCGTCCGCGCAAGCTGAGTTGCAGCACCAGCACCGCGATGTGGGCCCACATGTCGATGTGTCCGAGCACCGCGGCCCGTGCATCGACGTCTTCGGCGATCGCGGCGACCATCTGCAGCCGGGTGAAGTACACGAAGGTCGCCATCGCCGCCATCAGCATCACGTAGCAGGCGATCGCGCCGAGATAGGGCGAGCGGAACACTGAGCGAATGCCGGCCCAGGCACCGCCGCCGATGCGCTCGGCCGCGCCTTCATTCAACGCCGTGGCGACGCTCGCGCCGGCCGCGCGGTCGGGCGTGATCCGCAGCAGCAGCCAGGCCGCCAGCAGTCCCAGCAGCAGGAAGCCGCTGGCGACCAGCAGCAGGTTGGCGGTGCCCAGCGGTTCGGCCAGCCACAAGGTGAGCCAGGGGCCGAAGATCGCGCCCAAGGTGCCGCCGATCGAGATCAGGCCGAACAGGCGCTGGCCCTGTTCGCGCGTGAAACGCTCGCTCAGCAGTGCCCAGAACACCATCGTGACGAACAGGTTGAAGACGTTGAACCAGACGAAGAACATCTGGCTGCTGGCTCGTCCGACAGCGCCCGGAGCGAAGCTCATGAGGCTCCAGAAGCCCACCAGACTCAGAACGAAGAAACCATAGGCCGCGCTGACGAATTGCAGCCGCGTCAGGCGGCCCACCAGCCAGCCGAACAGCGGGTTCACCGCGAGCGTGACCAATGCGGTGGCGACGATCAGCCAGCGCAGGCTGTCGATGCTGTGCTCCATGCCCAGGGCATCGCGCGCGGGGCGTAGCAGCATCAGCGCGGTCAGCACGCAGAAGAAGAACAGCGCCGCGACCAGGACGGGTCCGCTCTCGTCGCGACGAAGCCCGAGCACGCTCCATCCGATGCCCCGGGGATCGGGCGCGGTCGTTTCGATTCGGTTCATGGATGGGTGGGCTTGCCAGACGCCGGCGGCGGTGCGCCGGCCGGCCTAGAGCGAGGCTTGCACCAGCGCGCTGGCCATCCTTCGGCCCCAGGCACCCTCGGTGAAGGTCCAGGTCACCATCATCACGAACGCGCTCGCCACCAGCAGCAGCGCGGCCCACCCGAGCTGGACCCACGCCCCGCGCTGCTTGCGGCGCGCCCGGATGAACTGTTCGGCGACGATCAGATTGGGGACGTAGAAGAAGAACGCCATGACCATGTCGAACCAGCCCGAGAAACCCCTGCCGGTGCCGAGACCGCCGGACAGCAGGAACCAGGTGCCGTACTCCATCCGATAAAGCCAGGAGCCGACCGTCAGCGCGAACAGGCGGATCGCCCAGGCGCGATGTCGTTCATAGCGCCCGGCGCGGGCATGGGCGAAAGCCATGGAAGCGCACAAGACCATCAATGCGCCGTACAGGCCGAAACCGAGGTCCATCACCGTACCGCCGACCGTGCCCTTGGCGAGGATGAAGGCGAGTCCGCCCAGGCCCGCCAGGCCGGCGGTGACCACGTAGACGCGGCCGAGACCGCGATGCAGCGCCGGCATGCTGCGCCGCAGGCGGCCGATCAGCTGGATCGGCCCGAGCAGCAGCAGCACGCTGCCGGCGACGAAATGCGAGCCGATGGCGACGATCGCCGCCGGCACGTTGGCGTCGTAGAGGCCCGGCAGGGATTCGTTCCAGCGTTCGCCGTTGCCGCCCAGGGCGACGCCGCCGAAGAAAACGACGATGTAGGCCGCAAAGACGGCGCCGGCGATCCAGGTCGTCGCCACCAGCAGTCGCGCGCTCCAGCGCAGCGCCGTGCCGTGCAGCGAGGCGGGGAAAGTGGGGCCGACGCGGGTCGAGCTGACGATTTGGGTCATGGCGGTATCGGGGGTGAGCGCTGTTCGTTCGTGTCGCCAAGAGGCGGGCTGCGGGTGCTGCGTTGCGGGCGCTCAGAAGCGCCGGCTCAGGCCCAGCACCAGACGGCCCATGCCGTTGCGGTCGGGCTCCAGCAGCGGGCTGTGCCGCAGTTCGCCGGGCAGGCGCTGGTACTCGATCGATCCGAGCAGCTGCCAGTTCGACGCTCCGATCGAATGCATGAGCGTCAGGCCGATTCTCGGGACCACCACCGAGCCCGGCGAGTACGCGGCCACCCCGCGGGCGACTTCCGAGTCCAGGATCCCGAAGTAGTAGCCCGCGAGTTTGGACGACAGGGCGCTGGCCCCGGCGCTGGCCGTGACCGCGGTCTGCTCGAATCGCCACGTGTACCGGTAATCGAGCCCCATCTCGTATCCCTCGTGGACGCTGGAGACGTCGTGGACCGCTTCGAGCGCGATCGAGCCCCAGCTCGAGCCGAAGGTCGCCCGCAGGCCGGCGTCGAGGGCGTCGTCGCGATCGCGCAGCAGATCGGGGTCCACGCCGTTGGCCAGCAGCTCGGAACGTCCGAGGTCGTCGATGTCGAAGCCGCCGAGCCGCGGTGACAGCAGCGCATCGAGCTTGAACAGCGGCGAGCCATACAGATGCACGCCGGCCGAGATGCCGCGCAGGAACACGCGCTCGCCCTCGTAACTGACCAGCGGAAAAGGCCGCAGCCGCGCGCCTTCGCCGGCATAGGGACTGTCGATGAGCGCCGCACCGACCCCGAGGGCCCAGTTGCTTGGCGGCGACGCGGGCTGCTGCCCGAACGCGGAGGCCGGAACGGCGAGAAAAGCGAGCATTGCGAGGGTTCGTGCTGAGAGGTTCATTGTTGTGGCGCTTGCGGTGAGGGCGGAGGGGGAATTCGGGCGATTCGCGGCGGCGCCGCGGCAGCGGGTGCGGTGCTGGCCGGTGGTGGCTGCCGCACCTGCTCGCGCCCGAGCCAGATGCCGAGCGCGGCCCAGACCGTCGCCAGCGGGACGACGACGCTGACCAGGCCGCCCACGGCCAGCCCGAGCCGCCCGAGCAGGCCCTCGGTCTGGGCGCCGACGAGGTCGCCGCTGCGGTAGATGAAGGTGTCGACGAAGGCCTTGGCCTTGTATTTGTCTTCCCGGCTGACCACCGTGAACAGCGCTTCGCGCGCGGGCCGGGTGATGCCGCGCTGCACGGCGCGGTTGGTGGCTTCGAGCAGGATCAGCACGGCGAACGATCCGTAGACCGCCAGGCCGATGAAGCCGAGCGCGCTGGCGACCGGCAGGATCGCCAGCGCCACGCCGAGGCCGAAGCGCTGGATGAGCTTGCCGGTCAGCGTGAGCTGCAGCGCCAGCACCGCGACCTGCGTCCACATGTCGATGCTGCCGAGCAGCGCGGCGCGCGCATCCAGGCTGTCCGACACCGTCGCCACCATCTGCAGGCGCGTGAAGTAGATGAAGGTGCCGAGCGTGCTCATGAGCAGGACGTAGCCGGCGATGCCCGTCAGGTAGGGCGAGCGGAATACCGCGCGCAGGCCTGCCCAGGCGCTGCCGCCGATGCGCTCGTTCTCGCTGGGGAGGGCGGAGCCGGTGCCGCGCGGGTCGGCCAAGGCGTGGTCCGGGACGACGCGCACGAGCAGCCGGGCCGCGGCCAGCGCCAGCAGCAAGAAGCCGCTCGCCACCAGCAGCAGGTTCGGCGTGCCGAGCGGCCGTGCGAGTTGCGAGGTCAGCCAGGGGCCGAAGATGGCGCCGAGCGTGCCGCCCACCGAGATCAGGGCGAACAGGCGCTTGCCCTGTTCGGTGGTGAAGCGGTCGGCCAGCAAGGCCCAGAACACCATCGTGACGAACAGGTTGAACACGCTGAACCAGACGTAGAACACCTGGCCGCTGCGCTGTCCGACCGAGCCCGGCGCGAACACCAGCAGCGCCCAGAAGCCCATCAGGCTCAGCACGAAGAATCCGTAGGTCGCCGCGATGAACTGCAACCGCCGCAGCCGGCTCACGAGCCAGCCGAACAGCGGGTTCACCGCCAGCGTCAGCAGACCCGTGCCGATGAACAGCCAGCGGATGCTCTCGATGCCGCGCTGCATGCCCAGGGCATCGCGGGCGGGTCGCAGCAGCATCAGCGCGGTCAGCACGCAGAAGAAGAACAGCGAGGCGATCAAGACCGGTTTGGTTTCTTCGCGCCGCAGGTTCAGCAGGTTCAGCGGCAGGCGCGGGCGCTGTCGCGTGGGTTTCGGAGTTCGGCTCATGGGAAAGGTCGGATCAGGGCGCCCGAGCGATCGCGGGGCGCGGCAGTCAGCGCCGCGGCGTCGCGGCGGCGGCGGAGTCGGGGCGATCAGTGGGCGGTCGACGGGTAGCGCGTGCGGCTGAGCGTTTCGCTGACCGTCCACAGACGGGCTGAGGCTTGACCGTCACTCGCGGCCGCCGGCACTTCGGCCAGGCCCAGGTCGCCCCGCGTTTCCATCAGCCCGGTGGGGCCGTAATAGGTGCCGCCGCGGGCTTCCGCCGCGGTGGCGGCGAACAGCGTCGGCAAGGCACCGTTGGCCGACGGCTGGTACAGGAACGGCAGGTGGCGGCGCGTGAATCCCGCCAGGCCGCCGTGATTGACCAGCAGGTCGGTGCGCGAAACGCCTGGATGCGAGGCGATGCTCTGGACGCCCCAGCCGGCCGCTGCGCTCCGGCGCTGCAGCTCGAGGGCGAACATCAGGCAGGCCAGCTTGGACTGCGCATAGGCCGCGAACGGGTCGTAGGCCTGTTCGTATTGAAGGTCGTCGAAGCGGAGGCTGCCGCGGCGGGCGGCGATGCTCGACAGCGTGATCACGCGCGGGGCGGCCGCTTTCTGCAGCAGCGGCAGCAGCTCGGCGGTCAGCGCGAAGTGGCCCAGGTAATTGACGGCGAACTGCATCTCGAAGCCGTCCGCCGAGGTGATGCGCTCGGGCGGTTCCATGATGCCGGCGTTGTTGATGAGGCCGTCGAGGCGGGGCAGCGTCGCGTTCAGGCGTTCGCTCAGCGCGCGGACCGATGCGAGGTCGGCCAGGTCGAAGGCTTCGAACTGCACCTGGGCGTTGGGCGTCTGCTTCCTGATGCTGGCGATCGCTTCCTGTCCACGCTCGGGATTGCGTGCCGCGATCACCACCTGCGCACCGGCGGCCGCCAGCGCCTTGGCGCTCTCGTAGCCGATGCCGCTGGTTCCGCCGGTGACCACGAACACGCGCCCCTGTTGCGAGGGCATGTCGGCCAGGCTCCAGTTCGGCTTGGGCTGGCCCTCGACGGCCGAACCGCCGGCGGAGCTCGCGGCGGATATCGCCAGTAGCCCGAGTGAAGCAAGATAGGCCGGCCAGCGCGGAAACGCCGGGCGCGCGGTGGAATCCGGGGTCGCGGGATTGGCGACGACCGTCGCGTAAGCGGATCGGGAAAAGCGGTTGGAAGCTGTCCAGAGGGTCATGTGTTCAACCTTGCGGTGGAGGGACGCCGGCCGTGGTGCGCATCAGCGCAGGGAGCCGTCGGTACCGCAGTCTGGGCAGCCGCGATTAAATTGCCTTTAAGGCGTGGAGGCCGTAACCAATTGATCGGAGATAGAAAATCGGCTTAATGCGATCCTAATTCCGATAGCGGAAGATCGCCGATTGCTCCCCTTGCCGGCCTCGCCATGGACACCATCCTTCTCGTCGAAGACGACCCCATGCTGGGCCAGGCGCTGACCGCGGCCCTGGGCCAGGAAGGCTGGCGCGTCGTCCATTGCCAGGACGCGGCCTGCGCGCGGACGGCCCTGATCGATCACGCCTTCGTCGCGGTGCTGCTCGACCTGGGCCTGCCGCGCGGCTCCGGGCTCGAGGTGCTGGCGACGATGCGCGGCCGCTACGATCCGACGCCCGTGTTGATCATCACCGCGCGCGACCAGCTCAGCGATCGCGTCCGCGGGCTCGATGCCGGTGCCGACGATTACATCGTCAAGCCGTTCCAGCGCGACGAGATGCTGGCCCGGCTGCGCGCGGTGCTGCGCCGCAGTCGTGGATCGGTGACGCCGGTGCTGCGCTGGCGCGATGTCGAGCTCGACCCCGCGGCGCAGCTGGTGACCCGCGGCGGCAAGCGGGTCGGTCTCAGCGCGAACGAATTCCGCATCCTGCTGACGCTGTTCGAGTCGAAAGGCCGGGTGCTCAGCCGCGATCAGCTGCAGGATCGCCTCTACGGCAGCGATTCGGAAATCGGCAGCAACACCGTCGCGGTCTACGTGCATCAGCTGCGGCGCAAGCTCGGCGACGGCGTCGTGGTGACCGAGCTGGGCTTCGGCTACCGCGCCGGAGACGAGGCCTGATGCGCGCGCTGCGTACGCGCCTGCTGGTCACGCTCGCGGCCGTGATCTTCGTCGCCTGGGGCAGCTGGTTCGGGCTCCAGTACCTCGAAATGTGGGCGCAGCAGTGCGGCGAAGCCGACAACATGCTGCGCGACGTCGGCGAACGGATCCTGCAATCGCTGCCCGAGGACATCGCCACCGCGGGCCGCCAGCAGCGGCTCGTGCTCGGCGGCGACGCCTCGCCGACGCGCGGCAAGTTTTCGGCTCTCGGCTTCCAGGTCTGGGAGCACGGCACCCGGCGACGGCTGATGTCCTCACGCCCGGCGCCCGAATCCGCGATCGTCCCGGACTTCGCGGACGGCTACTCGGACGCGACCGTCGCGGGCGAGCCCTGGCGGGTGTTCGCGGTCAGCGATGCACAGGCGCGAGTGCAGGTGCAGGTGGGCCTGCCGCAGGCCGCGCTGCATGCGGAGCTGCGGCGCTGGTTCGGGGCCAGCGTCACCACGGCGCTGCTGCTGCTGCTCGGCATCGGCATCGCGATCTGGCTGGTGATCCATTGGTCTCTGCGGCCGGTGCTGCAGGTCAGCGAATCGCTCGCCAGGCGCGCGCCGATGGACCTGACGCCGTTGCCCGAACGCGGCTTGCCGGAAGAATTCACACCGCTGCTGCGCTCGTTCAATCACTCGATGTCGCGGCTCGCGCAAGCGCTGCAGCACGAGCGCGACTTTCTCGGCGAGGCCGCGCACGAATTGCGAACGCCGCTGGCCGCGCTGCTGGCCCAGGCGCAGGTGCTGCAGCACGCGGGCGACCGTGACGAAGCCCGCCAGGCGCTCGACCACCTCGTCGCCGGCATCGAGCGAACCTCGCGGCTCGCGCAGCAGCTGCTCGATGCCGCGCGAGTGGAAGCCGGCGGCAGCTCCGCGCGCGCGGCGGACGTCGACCTGGCCCTGGTCGTCGGCATGGTCGCCGACGAATTCGAACTGCTCGCGGCGCGCAATGGCCAATCGATCGAAGTCGAGGCCGGCCACGCGCCGGTGCACGGCGACATCGACGACCTCGGCATCCTGGTGCGCAACCTGCTCGACAACGCGCTGCGCCACGGCGGCCCGGGCACGCGCGTGCGCGTGGAGACGCGCATCGAGGTCGAGGAGGGTGCGCGAATGGCGACGCTGATCGTCGCCGACGACGGTCCGGGCATCGCCGACGGTGATCGCGGGCGCGTGTTCGAGCGCTTCTACCGCGCCGGCGACGGCCTTCGCGCGCAGGGCATCGGCATGGGTCTGTCGCTGGTCGAGCGCGTGGTCGCCGCGCATGGCGGGCGCCTGCACAGTGGCGTCGGGCTCGACGGCCGCGGCTTCGGCGTCGAGATCCGCCTGCCCGCGAGCCGCCCCGCGCCGATCGACTTGGCGCCGCCCAGGCTGCGATGATCGATGGATGATCACGCTCACGCCCACCGTCGAACTGCCCGACGACAGCATCGAGCTGTCCGCCGTGCGCGCGCAGGGCGCGGGCGGCCAGCACGTCAACAAGACCTCGTCGGCCGTGCAGCTGCGCTTCGACATTCGCGCTTCGGTGCTGCCCGAGGACTGGAAACAGCGCCTGCTCGCCAAGCGCGATCACCGCATCACGGATGATGGTCTCGTCGTCATCAAGTCGCAGCAGTTCCGCAGCCAGGAAATGAATCGCGAAGCGGCCATCGAGCGCCTGCGCGTGCTGCTGCTGTCGGTTTCGGTCGCGCCGAAAACCCGCAAGGCCACCAAGCCGACGGCCGCGTCGAAGCGCAAGCGGCTCGAGAGCAAGCAGCGTCAGGGACGCATCAAGGCGCTGCGCGCGTCAAAAAGCGACGACTAGGCCGCCTGGCGTTGTTGGCGAGCGCGCTGCAATTCGAGAATCGTCGGCAGCAGGAACGCGGCGTCCTGGCCGACATCGGCGAAGCGCCCGGAACCCCAGGTGTTCTGCCAGGCCAGGCCCATGAAGTAGACGCCCGGCATCGGCGTGATGCCGCGCCTGTGCACCGCGTGCCCGCGACCGTCGAACACCGGCAGCTGCGCGTAGCCGTAGTCGGCCGTGAAGCCGATCGCCCAGACGATGCTCGTGACGTTGTGCGCGGCGAGGTCGAGTTCGGTCGGATCGACGTCCGGTTTCCACGGCGCGAGATAAGGCGCTTCGACCGGCGCCGCAATGCCTTGCCTGGCGATGTAGTCGTCGACGAGCGTGCGGATGTTGTTGTAGCTGCGATCGGCCTCGTCGAGATTGCGCGTGAGGTCCGGCGCGAAGCGCAGCACGCCGCCATCGACGTCCCTGAACGAGCCGTAGAGTTTCATGCCTTCGAGCGCGCGCTTGCGCAGATCGATCTCGCGTCCGCCGTCGCGGCCGGTCAGATAGTGATTGGTCTTTTCGCGCACGGTCGCCTTCTGCGGATGGCTTTCGTACGGAATGTCGTAGTAGCCCGAGTCGGTGAGCCAGTCGGTGACTTCGCGTCCGCGATAAACGCGCGGAGAACGCGGCGCGCGGCCGACGCACAGGTGCACTTCGCGCCCGGCCAGATGCAGGTCTTCGGCGATCTGGCAGCCCGATTGCCCGCTTCCGACGACGAGTGTCGCGCCCGCCGGCAGCTGTTGCGGATTGCGATAGTTCGACGAATGCAGCTGCGTGATCGATGAGGACAGGCGTTCGGCCGAACGCGGAATCACCGGCTTCTGGTAGACGCCGCTCGCGATCACGACCTGGTCGGCGGTGAAATGGCCCGCGCTCGTTGCGATGCCGAAGCCGCCGCCGGGCAGTGGCTCGACGCGCGAGACTTCGCAGGCTTCGATCACGGGCGGATCGAAGCTCGCGAGATAGGCGTCGAGATACTCGACGATCTGTTCGCGCAGCATGAAACCGTGTGGATCGCGGCCGCCGTATTCCTTCGCGTAATGAAAGCCCGGCAGACGGCACTGCCAGTTCGGCGTGACGAGGCAGAAGCTGTCCCAGCGCGAATCGCGCCACTCCGAAAAGCAGCGCTTGCGCTCGAAAACCAGATGCGAAACACCGGCCTGCTTGAGATGCCAGCTCATCGAAAGTCCGGCCTGCCCGCCACCGACGATGGCGACTTCGACGTGCTGCGGCGGCTGTGGGGTTTGCTGCTGCGTCATGATGCGTTCTCGCGTTGCGTGAGGCTTGAACTGGAAGCTATTCGAAGGATTCGACGACGACGGTTCCACCGCCGCCGAGAAAGCTCGCGGCGCGCGCTTCGATCTCGCGAATCTGCGCATGCGCGTGGCCGCAGCCATAGCCGTATTTCTGCGCGACGCGCTCGCTCGCGTACTCGAGCGCGGCCTTGCTGGTTTCGATGAACTCGGCAACCGGATACGGATGCCGGAGCTTCAGGTTGTCGCGGATCGAACTCGAGGGCGAGTAGCAGAGCGTGGTCGACTGGTCGGGCCAGCGCACGCGGAAATGCATTTCAGGCATGGGCTTTCTCTTGGGTGCTTTGAACGCGGGGACCGCAGCCGATCAGCGCCTGCTGCGAAAAATCCCAGGCGATCGCGCGCGCATCGGCGCTGCGCAACTCGAGCCTGCGGCTGTCGTTGCATTCGCCGACGACGGCGCAGGCGAGGTCGCGTGCGCCAAAGCGCGCGAGGACGTCTTCGGCGTGCTTCGGCTTCACCGCGAGCACGAAGCCGAAGCTCGGAAACGCCGAGAGCAGCCAGCGTTGGGCGTCGGCCGCGAGCGGCTTCGGAATCGCCTCGATGTCGAGGCTCGCGCCGACTCCCGAGCATTCGAGCAGCATCATCGTGCTGCCGATCCAGCCGGCCTGGCTGATGTCCTTGGCGGCCTTGCAGAGGCCGGCTTCGGCGATCGCCGGCAGCAGTTCGAGATCGCCGCGCAGGCGTTCGGGCGGGGCGCCGGTCGTGCAGTTCCAGTGCGGGAACGGCTCGCGATAGGCGCCGCGCAGATCGACCGCCGCGAGCAGCAGGTCGCCGGGCTCGGCGTCGAAGCTCGTGAGCAGTTTGTTGGCGTGGCCGAGCACGGAGACCGCCAGATGGCCGCTGTCCGCGCGCGAGTTGCTGTGGCCACCGACGATCGGCACGCCGTAGCAGCGCGAGGCATCGGCCATGCCCTTGAGCAGCATCTGCATGGCCTCGTCGCCGCGGCTCCAGAGCGCGTCGACGACGGCGGTGGGCCTGCCGCCCATCGAGTAGATGTCCGACAGGTTGACCATGATGCCGCACCAGCCGGCGAACCAGGGATCGCGTTCGACGAAGCCCGGCAGGAAGCCTTCGATCGCGAACAGCGTATAGCCGCCGCTGGGGTTGGGGATGGCGGCGCAGTCGTCGCCGACCTGGATTTCGCTATGGGCGCCGAGGCTCAAGGTTTTGACGACGGCTTCGATGTCGCGTTTGTGGGCGAGGCCTTTGCTGTCGTGCAGGGTTTCGATGAGTGCGTGGAGGTTCATGGCGCGGGCTCCGCGCGGGTTTTGCTCGGCGCTGAGAGCTTTTGACCTCGCCGGTCGGGCCTTACTTCTTTTGCTCGTGCAAAAGAAGTAAGCAAGAAAAGCACGCCCCGAAGTCCGCGCCCGTTCGTCGCTTGCGACGAACGGGTCCCCGGCTGAAGCGACGTGCTCGGGGTCGCTTCGACGCGACGTCGTGTCGCGACGAAGCTCTGGCGGACATCCATGTCCGCCAGACCCGCTGCGCGCGCCGCCCCAGCCGGCGCTGCCAGGGGTTGAACGTCAAACGCTACTGGCTCGCTGCGCTTCGCTGCTGGTTTGTTGTCCTCTCTCCCGCGTGCGGGAGAGAGTCCCTGCGAAGCAGGGGAGAGAGGGGCTTTTGTTGTTGATCGAAGCCAAAGCAAAAGCCCCTCTCCCGGTCCTGACGGACCACCCTCTCCCGCACGCGGGAGAGGGGACTGCATAAACCAGCTGGGCTTCGCTTTTGCCGTTGGTTTTACCGGGTTCCCTTGTGACGCACCGAGCAGCGCAGCGCGCGCAGGGGACGGCGGGCAAGGATGTCCGCCGTGCTTCGTCGCGACAGGATGTCGCGTCGAAGCTATGCCCCGAGCACGTGAGCAGCGCAGGGGACTTTCGCGCAGCGAAAGTGCGTCACCAGGGGGTGCTTTCTCTTGGTTACTTCTCTTTGCACAAGCAAAGAGAAGTAACGCCCGACCGGCGAGGTCAAAACTCTCAGCGTCGCGCAGGCCAAATAGCGAAGCCACGACCATTGCCTAAGCCGCCTTCCGAGACGCGCTATAAAACCGCAGCTCAGTCTCAATCCGCGACGCATAAATCGCAGCCGCCAGATCCGCCTCCATCAACACATGCGGCCTGCCTTGCACGACCACCGCCTCCAGCGACCGCCAATGCAAGCGCTCGAACAGCCGCACGTTCTGCACCTGCACCGTCGCCAAGAATCGCGAACAACCCCGCGCATGCGCCGTGCTGACCGCATGAATGATCAGCTGGGTTCCGAGCCAGGCCGCGCCGCGATAATGCGCATGTACGGCCAGTCGCGATCCATACCACAAGCCATCATCGGAAGCGCGATGAATGCGCACCGTGCCGACCACGTCCTCGGCCATGCCGGCGACGCAGGCGATCGCCGCGATCGAAATCGCCCGCTCGTCGATCGCATCGCGATCATCGCCTTCGAACACCTGCTGCTCGGCGCAGAACACTGCGCGCCGCAGGGCGAGGCAGCCGCGCCGCTCCCAGCTGTTCTCGACGTGCTTGACGATGTATTCGCCCGGAATGAACGGCGTCGGCGCGATGTTCATGGGCTTATCTCTTCTCGTAGGCGGACAAGGACGAGCAGGCGCCGCAGCGTCCGCAACCGGCCTTGATGTCGGCCGACTTCAGGCCGCCCTCGACGAGCATGCGGCCGAGCGGTTCGACGATGGCCCGCATGAACATCGGATCGGGCGAAGGATGGTTTTCGAGCGGCGTGCCCGAGTTCGGAACGAAGGGCACCACGAACGGATAAACGCCGATCGCGATGAGCTGCGCGCACATCTCGAGTATCGCTTCGCGCGTGTCGCCGAGGCCCGCCAGAATGTAGGTGCTGACCTGGCCGCGACCGAACACTTTCACCGCGTCGACGAAGGCGGTCATGTACTGCTCGATCGTTACCGTGGCCTTGCCGGGCATGATGCGCTCGCGCACTTCGGGCGTGACCGCTTCGAGATGCATGCCCAGGCTGTCGACGCCGGCGGCTTTCAGGCGCGAGAACCAGATCGGGTCATCGGGCGGCTCGCATTGCGCCTGGATCGGCAGATCGACCGCCGCTTTCACGGCGAACGCGGACTCGCACAAAATCTCGGCGCCGCGATCGGTGAAGTTCGGCGTGCCGGTGGTCATCACCATGTGCTTGACGCCGTCGAGTTCGACCGCGGCTTTCGCCACTTCGGCGAGTTGCTCGGGCGTCTTGCGATTGATCGTGCGGCCGTTGGCGAGCGATTCGCCGATCGAGCAGAACTGGCAGCTCGTGCTGCGGCGTCCGTAGCGGATGCAGGTCTGCAGCACGGTGGTCGCGAGCACGTCGTGGCCGTGCAGCTGCGCGATCTTGCCGTACGAAATGCCGTCCGCGGTTTGCAGCCTGGTGAATTTCGGTTGCTTCGGAAAGCTGATCGTTGCGAGCTTGCCGCCGTCGCGATGCAGGCGCACGCGGCCTTCGGCATCGGGCGCATCGGCATAGAACGGCGATGCCGCCGCTGCGCCCGTATGCACCGGAATCATCACCGTGTGGCCGTCGATGGTCACGGCCTTGTGATCGGACGGCCCTGCGCCGCCGCGACGGCTCGGCGCGCCGGCATCGAGATCGGCGAGTCGCAAGCCTTTCGACTGCAACTCGGTGATCAGTTCATTGATCGATGCGCCGATCGATGCCTCGATCGGTTCTGCGTCGAGCTGCAACGAGGCAGCAGCGTCATTCGGCAGCGGACGGTTCATCGCTCGTGCTCCGTGGCAGCGAAAGGGAATCGGATGAGGACAGGTGCAGCGGTGCGGCGGCGCGTGCATCGAGGTTCAGCGACAGCAACTCCGGTCGCGCGTAGTGGCCGACCGAATCCATCATGCGTTTGCGCTTGGTGACCAGCGCCATGTCGAGCGTGGCCACGACCATGCCTTCGCCTTCGCGCAGGGGCTCGACCACGTGCTTGCCTTCGGGCGAAATCACCGCGCTGTAGCAGCCGCCGCGCATCGCCTTCTGCAAAGCGGGATCGGGCGTGATCTGCGCGATCTGCTGTTCGCTCAGCCAGCCCGTCGCATTGACGACGAAGCAGCCCGATTCGAGCGCGTGATGGCGCATGGTCACTTCCATCTGATCGGCGAAGATCGGGCCGACCAGCGAGCCGGGAAACTGCGAGCAATGGATTTGCTCGTGCTGCGTCATCAGCGCGTAGCGCGCGAGCGGGTTGTAGTGCTCCCAGCAGGCGAGCGCACCGACGCGGCCGACGGCGGTGTCGACGACCTTGAGGCCCGAGCCGTCGCCCATGCCCCAGACCATGCGCTCGTGATACGTCGGCGTGATCTTGCGACGCTTGAGCACCAGCGTGCCGTCGGCGTCGAAGATCAGCTGCGTGTTGTAGAGCGTGCCGTGATCGCGCTCGTTGACGCCGAGCACGACCACGGCCTTGTGCTTGCGTGCCGCAGCCGCCACCGCATCGGTGGCCGCGCTCGGCACCGTCACCGCCTCTTCGTAAAGCTTCAAATGCGCCGGGCCCATCTGCACGGCCGGCGTGATGAACGAAAAGTACGGGTAGTACGGCACCACGGTTTCGGGAAACACGATCAGCGTCGCGCCGCGTTCGGCGGCTTGCGCGATCGCATCGCAAACCTTGGCGATGGTGCCTTCGCGGCTGCCGAGCACGGGCGACAGCTGCACGGCGGCGACGGTGACGGAAGCGGGCGTGGACATATCGGCGGCTCGCGTTGAGCAGGAGCGCTTAGAGCGTCCAGGTATCGAGAATGAAAGCGCCGGCCTTGCGATGCAGCAGGACCAGGTCGAGCACGTCGAGCGGATTGATCGGGCGAATGCCCGGCTGCAGTGAAGGCTCGCCGTGGCCGTAGAGCGCCTGCAGTGCGAAGCGGCAGGCGTAGACCTTGCCGCCTTCGTCCATGAAGGCCTTGAGCTGGTTGTTGAAGTTCTGGTGGCCCGGAA
Source organism: Hydrocarboniphaga sp. FW305-C-57 (assembly GCF_058783045.1). Lineage (NCBI taxonomy): Bacteria > Pseudomonadati > Pseudomonadota > Gammaproteobacteria > Nevskiales > Nevskiaceae > Hydrocarboniphaga > Hydrocarboniphaga sp. FW305-C-57. The sequence continues at coordinate 186,870 of NZ_JBYSYG010000001.1, forward strand.
ACGCTTCGTCGCCGATCTTCGGAAAGCCGCGCTGCACGCCGAGCGTGACGCCGGGGCCGTAGAGCAGCACCGAGGTTTCGAAGCCCTTGCGCTGCAGCCGCTTGGCCTGCAGCAGGTTGACGAGGCCGATGGAGCCTTCGAAGGCGACGGTGTGAAACGTGATCAGCGCCTTTTCGCCGGGGTCGGCTTTGACGTCGGGGAACACCTTTTCTTCGTAATCGACGAAGAAATCGCCTTTCTCGTGAGCGGGCCTGTTGACTGCGGGCATGACGGTCTCCGGTGGGTTTGATGGACCGTCGCGTGATGCGCCGGCCGATTGCTGCACCGGAACAAGGGCAACCGATGTGCCATTGATCGCACGATCAATGACTGCGGGATGCGATCAATGGGAGACATCGCGGACGCGGCTGAAAAAATTTTTTGCGCTGATTTTTGAGGACCGGAAGTGTTGCGCGTTGATCGCATGCGGGCATCGCTACGAGCGCTGAAACGCCGAGCGAGCAACTGCGCTCCGGCAGTGCCTGGATGACCCGTGATGGAGCAATCGGGCACCGAAATTGATCGCATCAAAATGCGATCAAAAAGCAACACTTTGCGCTTGCGCGAGGCTATAGTGCGATCAAGCACCCACGCCTCACCCTCACCAAAAAATGTCCAACGAAGTCAGCCGCTGGTCCGCGCACATCCGCGCGAGCGACAAGCCCGCCTATCTCGCCATCGCCGATGCGCTCGCCGAGGACATCCAGTCCGGCAAGCTCGCGGCTAATCAACGCCTGCCGACGCTGCGCGTGCTCGCCGGCGCGCTCAAGCTCAATTTCACGACGGTGGCGCGCGGCTATGCCGAGGCCCAGCAGCGCGGGCTCATCGATACGCGCGCGGGCAGCGGCACCTTCGTGCGCGAAACCGTGCGCAGCGGACCGGTGCGACGCGCCACGTCGAACGTGCTCGTCGACATGACCATGAACATGCCGCCCGAGCCGCAGGACCGCGCGCTGCTCGCGCGGCTGCGCGAGGGCATGAGCTCGCTCTGGAACGAGGCCGACGCCTACGCGCTGCTGCGCTACCAGGAATTCGGCGGCCACTTCGACGACCGCGAGGCCGGCGCGCACTGGCTCGCGCCGAACGTGCCGGGCATCAACGGTTCGCGCGTGCTGGTCTGTCCGGGCGTGCAGGGCGCCTTGTTCGCGCTGTTCACCGTGCTCGCGCGGCCCGGCGACGGCATCGCCTGCGAGGCCGTGACCTATCCGGGCATCAAGGGGCTCGCGGCCCAGCTCGGCATCCGCCTGATCGGCCTGCCGACCGACGACGAGGGCATCGACCCGGAAGCCTTCGGCGCGCTGTGCGCCTCCGATCTGCCGAAGGCGCTCTACGTGAATCCGACCTTCAACAATCCGACCACGGCGACGATGTCGCAGGAGCGCCGCGAGGCGATCGCCGAGATCGCGCGGCGCTACAGCGTGCCGATCATCGAGGACGATCCCTACGGCATGCTGCCTTCGAAAACGCCGGTCTCGCTCGCCGCGCTCGCGCCCGAGCTCACGTTCTACGTCACCGGCTTTGCGAAGTGTCTCGGCGCGGGTCTGCGCATCGGCTACGTGACCTTGCCGAACGCGCGCTACGCCGCGCGTGTCGCGGCGGCGATGCGCACGACCACGGTCATGGCCTCGTCGTTCATGGTCAAGCTCGCGACGCGCTGGATCGGCGACGGCACCGTGCAGGCGGCGACGGCTGCGATTCGCGAGGAATCCAGGCTGCGCCAGCAGCTGGCGCGCGAGGTGCTGCGCCAGGCGCGCTATCGCTCGCAGCCCGAGGCCTTCCACCTGTGGCTCGAGGTGCCCGAGCCGTGGACGCGCATCGAGTTCGCCACGCATCTGCGCGCGCATGGTGTCGGCGTGGTGGTGTCGGATACGTTCACGGTGACCGGGCCCGCGCCCGAGGCCGTGCGCGTCTGCCTCGGCGGACCGGCGAGCCGCGAGGAGTGCCGACACACGCTCGAAATCATCGAGGACGCCATCGAGCAGTCGCCGGCGATGGCCTCGCGCGTGCTGTGATGACGGCGACGCGCGTGATCGTCTGCATGGGCGTTTCGGGCAGCGGCAAGAGCACGCTCGGGCGCCTGCTCGCCGAGCGGCTCGGCTGGCGTTTCGTCGAAGGCGATGAGCTGCACACGCCGGGCAATCTCGCCAAGCTCGGCGCCGGCGTGGCGCTCAGCGACGAGGATCGCGCGCCATGGCTCGCGGCGGTCGCGAGCGTCATCGACGCCTGCGTCGCCGACGCGGAATCGGCCGTGGTGAGCTGCTCGGCGCTGCGGCGGCGCTATCGTGATCGCATCCGCGGCGCGCACGCGCGGGTCGGCTTCATCCATCTGCATGCGGACGAGGCGCTGCTGCGCGAGCGGCTCACGCGGCGGCGCGATCACTTCATGGCGGTGTCGCTGCTACGCAGCCAGTTCGAAACCCTGGAGCCTCCGCAGCCCGACGAGCCGGCGCTGAGCCTCGACGTCGGCGCGCAGCCACTTGCGGCGCTCGTCGATCGGGCCGAGCACTGGGTGCGCGGTCTCGAGCCAGGCCTCAAAATCGGCGAATGACTCCGCCTCGCTACGACTGCCGCTTCACTGAATCCGTCTCCACCGGGCCCCGCGCATGAGCCGGCGACCGCTCGGCAAGCTGCGCATCATTGGCGGCCAGTGGCGCAGCCGCATCGTCGAATTCGCCGACGGTGACGGCGTGCGGCCGACGCCCGATCGCGTGCGGCAGACGCTGTACGACTGGCTCGCCCCGCACATCGAAGGCGCCGAGGTGCTCGACCTGTTCGCCGGCTCGGGCGCGCTCGGGCTCGAGGCGCTGTCGCGCGGCGCGGCCTTCGTGAGCTTCTGCGAGCGCGGCGCCGAACAGGCGCAGGCGATCCGCGAGGCGCTCAAAAAGCTCGGCGCGACCAATGCCCAGGTGCGGCAGGACGAGGCGCTCGCGCTGCTGGCCCGCGAAACCAAGCAATACGATCTCGTGCTGCTCGATCCACCGTACGCGAGCGATCTGCTGCCGCAGGCGCTGGCCCTGCTGCCGCCCCGGCTCAAGGCGCACAACCGCGTCTACCTCGAATGGCCGCGCGGCAAGCCGCCGCAGCTTGCCGCGGGCTGGAGCCTGCTGCGCGAGAAGCAGGCCGGGCAGGTCTGCTTCGGGCTCGCGAGCTGGAGCGCGCCGGCCGCCGATCCGGTGCCCGGCGAGGGCGCTCGGGTAGACTGGCCGCCCGACCCCGTGGAGACCGAACGGTGAACAGCCTGCCGCCCATCGTCGCGGCCTACAGCGGCACCTTCGATCCGGTGACGCTGGGCCACAGCGACATCATCCATCGCGCCGCGCGCATGTTTCCGCGCCTGATCGTCGCCGTGGGCCACAACGTCGCCAAGAACCCGCGCTTCTCGCTCGAAGAGCGCGTGGCGCTGATCCAGCAGGTGGCGTCCGACCTGCCGAACGTCGAGGTCAAGGGCTTCTCGGGCTTGGTGGTCGATTTCGCGCGCGACAACGGCGTCAACGTGCTCGTGCGCGGCGTGCGCACGGTGGTCGACGTCGATTACGAAAAGCAGATGGCGGTCATGAACCGCGACCTGTATCCGCAGCTCGACACCGTGATGCTGACGCCGGCGCCCGAATACGCGCACCTGTCGTCGAGCCTCGTGCGCGAGCTCGCGAGCCTCGGCGCCCCGGTCGAGAAGCTGGTGCCGAAGGCCGTCATCAAGCCGTTGCTCGAGCGCTTCGGCCGGCCTGCCAATTGATGCGGCTGATGGATGCGCGAGCGGTTTTCCTGAAGTGAAGACGCTGCTGAATCGCCTGCCGGTCGACGGCTTCGTGCTGCTGATGATCGGCACCGTGGTGCTCGCCGCGCTGGCGCCGTGGATCGGCGCGAGCGACGGTCCGCTGCATCTGGATGTGGTGACCGAATTCGGCGTCGCGCTGGTGTTCTTCTTCGCGGGCGCCGGGCTGTCGTTCGCGAACCTCAAAGCCGGCGTGACGAACTGGCGGCTGCACCTGCTCGTGCAGCTGTCGACCTTCGGCGTGTTCCCGGCCATCGGCATCGCCTTCATGCTGCTTGGCCGCGGCTGGCTGCCCGAAGGCCTGCTCGCCGGCTTCTTCTACCTGTGCGCGCTGCCGTCGACGATCTCGACCTCGATCGCGATGACGACGCTCGCGCGCGGCAATGTTTCGGGCGCCATCTTCAACGCCACGCTGTCGAGCCTGCTCGGCATGGTCATCACGCCGCTGCTCGTGAACCTGTTCCTGCACGTGGGTGGCGACGGCGGCGCGTCGGGCGGCTCGATGCTCGAGCAGTTCACCAGGATCGCGACGCAGCTGTTCCTGCCGCTGGTGCTCGGGCAGGTCGCGCGGCGCTGGATCGGCGGCTGGGTCGCGCGCAACAAGGCGCTCGTGAGCAAGTCGGACCGGCTCGTGATCCTGCTGATCGTCTATTCGGCGTTCTGCGATTCGACGCAGGCCGGCATCTGGTCGCAGTACGGGGCGATCACCTTGCTGCAGACCGGCGTGCTCGCGCTGATCCTGCTCGCGCTCGCGCTGAGCGCGACGACCTTCGCCGCGCGGCGCTTCGGTTTTTCGAGGGAAGACGAAATCGCCGGCGTGTTCTGCGGATCGAAGAAGAGCCTCGCGGTCGGCGTGCCGATGGCCAAGCTGCTCATGGGCGATACGCCGCTCGGGCTCATCGTGCTGCCGCTCATGTTCTATCACCAGCTGCAGCTGATGGTCTGCACGGTGATGGCCCAGCGCTACGCGGCACGTTCGTTGCAAAACGCCAGCGGCGTTCCGGCGCGCTAGGACCGGATCATGTCGCTCAAGATCACCGACGAGTGCATCAACTGCGATGTCTGCGAGCCCGTCTGCCCGAACCAGGCGATCTACCAGGGCATCGAGATCTACGAGATCGATCCGACGCTGTGCACCGAATGCGTCGGCCATTTCGACGTACCGCAGTGCCAGCGCGTGTGCCCGGTGAACTGCATTCCGCTCGATCCCGAGCACCAAGAGACGCGAGAGCAGCTGCTCGACAAGTATCAGCGGCTCGTCGCCTTGGCCAAGCCCGAGGCCGGCGACGACTCGCCATCCAACGGAGAAGAATCATGAAGCGCTTCGACACGAGACGGATCTTCGTGCTGACGCTGTGGCTGTTGTTGCCGCTGTCGGTGCACGCCGCCGACAAGCCCGCCACCAAGCCCAAGGCATACGCCGTCGCGAGCGCGCATCCGCTGGCGACCGAGGCCGGGCTCGAAGTGCTCGCCGCAGGCGGCAATGCCTTCGACGCGGCGGTCGCGGTCAGTGCCGCGATCGCGGTGGTCGAGCCGACCGGCTCGGGCATCGGCGGCGGCGGTTTCTGGCTGCTGCATCGCGCGGTCGACGATTTCGAAACCTTCGTCGACGGCCGCGAAACCGCGCCACTCGCGGCGACCGCGACGATGTACCAGGACGCCTCGGGCAAGGCCATCGACAAGCTCTCGCGCGACGGCGCGCTGGCCGCCGCGATTCCGGGCGAGCCGGCCGCGCTCGAACATCTCGCCAAGACCTACGGCAAGCTGCCGCTGGCCCGATCGCTCGCGCCCGCGATTCGCTATGCGCGCGAGGGTTTCGCCTGCGACGACAAGCTCGCCGATGCTTTCGGCAACAGCTGGAAGCGCCTGTCGCCAGCCGCCAGGGCGACCTTCGCGGTCGACGGCCAACCGCCGAAAACCGGCGACCTGCTGCGTCAGCCCGAACTCGCGCTCACCTTGGAGCGCCTCGCCGCCCAAGGTCGCGACGGTTTCTACAAGGGCGAGACCGCGCGTTTGTTGCTGGCCGGCGTGAAGGCCGAGCGCGGGCTCTGGACCGACGAGGATCTGCAGCGCTACGCGGTGGTCGAGCGCAAGCCGGTCGAGCTGCATTTCCGCGATTACCGCATCGTCACCTCGCCGCCGCCCTCGGCCGGCGGCATCACGCTCGGCGAAGTGCTGCAGCAGCTCGAGCTGCTCGACTTCAAGGGGCTCAGCAAGGGCGGCGTCACCGCCAAGCACCAGCTCGTCGAAACCCTGCGCCGCGGCTATCGCGATCGCGCGGCTTACCTCGGCGATCCGGATTTCGTGCAAGTGCCGACGGCCGAGCTGCTGTCGCGCAGCTACGCGCGCGAACTCGCTTCGAGCGTGACGCCGAACAAGGCCACGCCGAGCAGCGCATTGCCGCCCGCCAATCCATACAAGGAAGGCGACAACACCACGCATTTCTCGATCCTCGACGCCGAGGGCAATCGGGTGGCGGCGACGCTGTCGATCAACCTCTCGTTCGGTTCGGGCTACATGCCGCCCGGCACCGGCGTGTTCCTCAACGACGAGATGGACGACTTCGCAGCCAGCGAGACCGCGAGCAACGCCTACGGCCTGATCGGCTCCAAGGCCAACCTCGTCGCGCCCGGCAAGCGCCCGCTGTCGTCGATGACGCCGACCTTCGTCGAAGGCCCGCGTGGCCTGCTCGTGCTCGGCACGCCGGGCGGCAGCCGCATCATCACGATGGTGCTGCTCGGCCTGCTCGACTGGATCGACGGCGGCTCGGCGGCCCATCTGGTGGCGCTGCCGCGCATTCACCATCAATATCTGCCCGACGTTGTCGAGTTCGAGCCCAATGCCTTGAGTGCCGAAGAGCAGCAGGCGCTGCGCGGCATGGGCTACACGCTCAAGCAGTCGCGGACCTACGGCAACCTGCAGGCGGTGAGCTGGGATCCGAAGAGCGGCGTCGTCGACGCCGCCTCGGACCCGCGGGCGGTCGGGCAGGCGAAGGTGGTTCCGGCGCGTTGATTTTTTGCCTTCTCCCTCCGGGAGAAGGTGCCCCGCAGGGGCGGATGAGGGATGCGCCGTGATAGCCCAGCTTGGCTATTCGCTGAGAGCCCCTCACCCCATCCCCTCTCCCGGCGGGAGAGGGGTTTTCAACATCGAGGGAGTGCTGCATGTCACAGGCTTTGGAATGGTTGCGGCTCGGCGGTCCGACCATGGTGGTGTTGCTGCTGCTGTCGGTGGCCACCGTCACGATCGTGCTCGTCAAGCTCTGGGAGTTCTGGGACCAGCGCATCTGGGACACGCGCTTCGTCCAGCGCGTGCTCGATTCCTGGCAGCGCGGATTCGCCGACCAGGCGCTGTCCGCGATCGCGGCTTCGCCGTCTCCGCTGGCCGAGGTCATGCGCGAGGCGATCTCGCTGCGCGTCGACAACACGCTCAGCGAGGCCCAGGCGCGCGAGCGCATCGAGAGCTTCGCGGCGCAGCGCCTCGATTCGCTGCGCAGCCTGCTGCGCCCGCTCGAAGTGATCTCGCAGATGGCCCCGCTGCTTGGCCTGCTCGGCACCGTCGCCGGCATGATCCAGGCGTTCCAGCAGCTGCAGGCGGCCGGTGACCGCGTGAGCCCGGCGATCCTGTCGGGCGGCTTGTGGGAGGCGCTGCTGACCACTGCGGGCGGCCTGGCGATCGCCATCCTCGCGCTCGCCGCGTTCAACTTTCTCGAACGCCAAGTCGAGCGCGTGCAATTGCGCATGGAATCCGTGCTCACGCAATTGCTGACCTCCGGTCCGGCGCTGCGCGGCGGCTGAGCTCGCCCGTGCGCCTCGCCGCCAGGCCGCCGCGCCGCCGCAACACCATCGTGCTGACCTCGCTGGTCGACGTGATGTTCGTGCTGCTGTTCTTCTTCATGCTGGTGTCGAACTACGGCGACTGGCGCAGCTGGAGCCTCGCGCTGTCGAATCCGGTCGATGCGGCGAGCGGCGAATCGCTGGTCGTCGAAGTGCTCGGCGAAGGCCGCTACCGGCTGGCCGGGCAGGCGGCCTCGATCCGCGATGTCGACGCCGCCCTGCGCCGCGGCCCGGTGCGCGCGGTGCTCGTGCCGGGCGCCGGCGTGAGCCTGCAGCAGCTCGTCGATGCGCTCGACACGCTCAAGCCCACGGGCGCCGAACTCACGCTCGGCCGCGCGGCCGAGGCTCCGTGAAACTCGCGGCCATCAAGCGGCGCGCCTCGGACACCATCGACATGGTGCCGATGATCAACTTCGCGTTCCTGCTGCTGATCTTCGTGATCCTGGTCGGGGCGATCGCCGTGCCCGACGCGCTGCCCGTGAACCCGCCGCGCTCGAACGCGAGCGCCCAGCAGCAGGCCGATCCGGACACCGTCGTCATCGACGCGAGCGGCCGCGTCGCCTTCGAAGGCCGGATCGTCGAGCCCGACGAACTGCTGCTCAAGGCGCAGAGCTGGCAGGCCGGCGCGGGCGATCAGGCGCTGATCGTCAAGGCCGATGCCGAAGCGCAGGCCGAGCGCGTGGTGGCGATACTCGAAGTGCTGCGCGCCGCCGGCGTGATCCGCGCGCAGCTGCTGACGACGCAGCGCGGCGGCTGACGGGCAGGGCCAGCCGTGAAGACGGCGCTATCGCTGTACGTCGCGATCGCGGCGCATCTGCTGGTCCTGCTCGGCCTGGCGCTCGGTTCGGGCGGCTGGTCGCAACTGCCGTTCGGTGAAGGGCAGGGTCTCGGCGATGGAAAGCCCGAACGGGCCGCGCCGCTGGCTTCCGAAGCGGAACGGCCGCTGGCGGCATCGCTTCCGAAACAGGCGCCGCAAAAGATCGTGAGCTCCGAAGTGCTGACGCTCGCGAGCAAGCCGGTGCAACTCGGCAGATCGCTGCCGCGCGACGCGCAGGCCAGGCCGCAGGCCCCGTTCGGGACTCCCGCTTCGGCTCCCGCATCCGCGACACCGGACGACAAACGCGCGCAGCTCGGCGCCGGAAGCGGCGGCCCCGTCGGCGGCGGACGCGGCGGCTATCTGGCCGACCTGCGCCGCCACCTCGATCGCCATCGCCGCAGCCTGCCCGGCGTGCTCGCCTCGGCGCGCAGCGAAGTGGCGTTCACGGTCGCGGCCGACGGCGGCGTTTCGGCATTGCGCCTGCAGAAAAGCTCGGGCGTTCCGGCACTCGACCAGGAGGCGCTCGATCTGCTGCGCCGCGCTGCTCCGCTGCCGAAGCCACCGGACGGGCTCGCGCGCGAACTCGTGGTGCCGGTATGGGTCGGCGCGCCCTAGCGCTCGCGATTACCAGACAAGGTTGTCATTCCAGCGAAGGCGAGAATCCAGTGCTTCGAGACCTGCGCCAAGCGTCGCTGGATTCCCGCCTTCGCGGGAATGCCGAGTAAAGAGAAGCGCAGTGTCTCAATCGAACGCCGCGATCACCGGCGCGTGATCCGATGGCCGTTCGAGCCTTCGAGGCGCCAGGTCGATCGTCACCGCCGTGAGCGTCTGCGCGAGCGCGGCCGAGGCGAGCACGTGGTCGATGCGCAGGCCCATCTTGCGGCGGAAAGCCATCTGCCGGTAATCCCACCAGGTGAAACGATTGCCTTCGGGCGTCTTCTGCTCGAAGCAATCGACCAGCCCGAGCGATAGCAGATTGCGCAGCGCCTCGCGTTCGGGAGGCGAGCACAGCACGTCGTTGGCCCAGGCCACCGGGTCGTAGACGTCGGCATCGCCCGGCGCGATGTTGAAATCGCCGACCACCGCGAGCTTCGGATACTTGGCGAGTTCTTCGCGCACGTAGTCGTGCAGGGCCGCGAGCCAGCGCAGCTTGTATGCGTACTTCTCGCTGCCGACGGACTGGCCGTTGACGACGTAGCAATCGATCACGCGCACGTCGCCGACGGTGGCCGCGATCACGCGCTTCTGCGGATCGTCGAAGCCCGGAATGTCGCGCGAAACGTCCTGCGGCGGATTGCGCGCGAGGATCGCGACGCCGTTGTAGGTCTTCTGCCCATTGGTCACCGCATGCCAGCCGGCCGCCGCGAGCTCCGCATGCGGGAACTTGTGGTCCTCGAGCTTGAGCTCCTGCATGCCGAGCGCATCGACCGGATTGGTGGCGAGCCAGTCGAGCAGGTGCGGCAGCCGCACGTTGAGCGAGTTGACGTTCCAGGTGGCGATTTTCATCGGGCTTTGATGGATTGATCGATGGATTGATTCGAGGCGCATGATGCCACGCGGCAGCGCGCCGCTCGATTGACGCGTGCTCGCGAGCGCAGGGATACTGCGCACATGTTCTTCGCCCGCCTCTTTGGATCCTGCACGTTCCGCGGCCTCGCTGCCGCTGTGTCCGGCTGCGCGAAAAACAAAAAACTCGCGTCCTCCTGACCGGACGCGTGTCCCGTCAGGCTCACTGACGGGAGTTCACACCAGCGATCCTCATTGTTCGAATCCCATCACGAGCCTGGCCTTTCGGTCGGTTTCCTCATGTCTTTGGGAGTTTGAAATGGGCAGTTCCAACGCAGCTGATTTTTCCGGCATCTGGGTGCCGCTGGTGACGCCGTTCGCGGCGGATGGTTCGGTCGATCATGCGGCTTTGCGCGCGCTTGCGGCGACGCTCGCGCCGCAGGTGGCCGGCTTCGTGGTCTGCGGCTCGACCGGCGAGGCGCATGCGCTCGATGAAGCCGAGCAGCTCGCGGTGCTCGACAGCGTAGTCGCGGCGGTGCCCGGTGCACGCGTCGTCATGGGCCTCGGCGGTCCGCATCGTGGGCACCTGCACGAGCAACTCGCCGCGCTGCGCGAACGCCCGCTGGCCGGCCTGCTGGTGTCACCGCCGCATTACGTGCGTCCTTCGCAGGCCGCGATCGTCGACTACTTCGCCGATATCGCCGATCACGCGACGGCCCCGTTGATCGCCTACAACATTCCGTACCGCACGGGCGTTGCGATGGAGTTTCCGACGTTCGAACGCATCGCCCGGCACGGCAACATCCTGGCGGTGAAGGATTGCGGTGGCAGCGCCGCGCTCACGCTCGATCTGATCACGCGCACGCCGCTGCAGGTGCTCGCGGGCGAGGACGGCAATATTCTATCGACGCTATGCGCCGGCGGTGTCGGTGCGATCTCGGCGGCGGCGCACATGCTCCCCGAGCGCTACACGGCGATTTTCGACGCCGTCCGCGAGCAGCGCTTGAACGAGGCGCGAGAGCTGTTTCACGGACTCTGGCCGCTGATCCAGTTGCTGTTCGAAGAGCCCAACCCGGCGGGCATCAAGGCCGCGCTCGCGCACCAGGGGCTCATCGATGCGCGTTGCCGGGCGCCGATGGCCCAGGCCACGCCGCAGCTGCGCGAAAAGCTCGCGGCGCGGCTCACCGCGATGGGAGCCTGAGCGCCCGACTCAGCCCGCGAACCCACCGCCGTCGAGAAACGCCTGTTCCTCGACGGTGGTTTCGCGGCCGAGCATGGCGTTGCGATGCGGGAAGCGGCCGAAGCGCCGCACCACCTCACGATGGCCGATCGCGTGCGACAGCCATGGCTGACCGAGCTGTTCGTTGAGCGTCACTGCGAGTTCCTGTTCGGCCAGCGACTCGGCGTGCGAGAACGGCAGGCAGAAGAACACGCGCAGATTCCGGTCGACCTGCGCCATGAAGCCCGCATCGAGCGCGCGCCGCGCGTAGTGGCGCGCGAGCGGATCGGTGGCATACATGTGCGCGCTTCCGCGAAACGCATTGCGCGGGAATTGATCGAGCAGCAGCAACAGGCCGAGCGCGCCTTCGGCCGACTGCATCCAGCTTTCGCACTGGCGCTTGGCCGCGGCGAAATGCGCACTCAGGAAGCGCTCGCGAAATTCGGTGTCGAAAGCATCATCGACTTCGAACCAGAGATCGGGCCCGGCCTCGGTCCAGAAGCGCAGGATCTGCGAAGCGTCGGCGGCCGCACTCATGTCGTGCCCTGCGCCGGAGCCGGCGTGGGCTGATGCAGATTGCCGTGAATCAGCGGGCGCCCCGCATACAGGCCGCCGACGAGTTCGAGCGCGAAGCGGTCGGCGTCGCGCAAACGGAATTCGGCGATCAGCTCGGCCGCTTCCTCGGGCGTCTTGCCGAGCACGCCGAGCGCATGCTCGCCGAGCACGAGCGCGGATTCGAAGGTTTCGCGAATGTGATAGTCGGCGCCCGCATGCACGAGCTTGAGCGCCTCCTCGCGGTCGTAGGCGCGTGCGAGCACCGGCACCAGCGGGAATTCGGCCTTGATCAGCTCGACGATCTTGAGCGTGGTCTGCTTGTTGTCGGTGGCGACGACGATCAGTCGCGCCCGCTGCGCGCCGGCCGCATGCAGGATGTCGAGCCGCGTGCCGTCGCCGTAGTAGACCTTGAAGCCGAAGTCGGTGGATTCGCGGATGTTCTGCGCGTCGATTTCGATCAGCGAGACCGTGCAGCCCTGTGCGATCAGCGGCTGGCTCACGATCTGGCCGAAACGGCCGAAGCCGATCACGAGCACGCTCGCGTCGAGATCGGAGGCGTGTTCGACGCCGGCCAGCGATTCGGCGATCTTCGGCATCAGCCGGTCGTGCGCGATGATCATGAGCGGCGTCAGCGCCATCGAGACGATGATCGTCGCCGTCAGCAAGGCGCTGCTTTCGGCATCGAGAATGCCGACCGCGGTCGCCGCGGCGTAGAGCACGAAGGCGAATTCGCCGCCTTGCGCCATCAGCACCGCGCGCTCGACGGCCTGCCGGTGAGCGCTCTTGAACAGCCGCGCGATCACGTAGATGCCGAGCATCTTGAGCAACATGTAGGCGACCACCGAGATCGCGATGAGCCGCCAGTGATGCGCGACCACCGACAGATCCAGCGCCATGCCGACACCGAGGAAGAACAGGCCCAGCAGAATGCCGCGGAACGGCTCGATATCGGCTTCGAGCTGATGGCGGAACGAGGATTCCGACAGCAGCACGCCGGCGAGAAACGCGCCCATCGCCATCGACAGACCGCCGAGCTGCATGAGCAAGGCGGCGCCGAGCACGACGAACAGTGCCGCCGCCGTCATCACCTCGCGGGCACGCGAGTTCGCGAGCAGGCGGAACAGCGGATCGAGCAGCCAGCGCCCGACCGCGATCAGCGCGCCGATCGCCGCGAGGCCGATGAAGATGCTCGTGAAACGCTCGGTCAGCGTCACGCTTCCGGCGCTCGGCGCGAGAAAGGCGACGAGTGCGAGCAGCGGCACGATGGCGAGATCTTCGAGCAGCAGAATCGCCACGATCTTGCGGCCGCTCGGCGCATTGAGCGTGTGCCGTTCCTCGAGCACCTGCATGACGATCGCGGTCGACGTCAGCACGAAGCCGGTGCCGGCGATCAGCGAGGCGGCCAGCGGATAGCCGAGCGCCACGCCGACACCGCAGAGCAGGCCCATGCAGACCAGCAGTTGCGCGAGCCCGAGGCCGAAGATCTCGCCGCGCATCGACCACAGCCGCGTCGGCTGCATTTCGAGCCCGATGACGAACAGGAACAGCACCACGCCGAGCTCGGCGATATGCAGGATCGACTGCGCGTCCGAGAACAGGCCGAAGCCGAACGGGCCGATCGCGAGCCCCGCGGCGAGATAGCCGAGCACCGAGCCCAGTCCGAGCCGCTTGAACAGCGGAGCGGCGATGACGCCGGCGCCGAGCAGGGCGACGATCGGCACGAGATCGAAGCCGTGCACCGTGGTTTCGTGCGCGGTCATCGGCGGGTTTCCTTGTTCGCTTGCGTGTGCATCCGATTCTCTCGTTCGTGCCGCCGGCAGAAGGCCCGCGGCTTGCCATTCTATGGAAGCGGTCGCGCCGGCCCCGCCGGATTGTCCACCGATTCCCGCGCCGGCGGCCACGCCGCATTCAGCCGGCTCTAAGCGCCAAGGGCGCAGATGGAGGATTGCGAGCCGCATGGCGGGTACGCGCGCTGGATTGAATGCGGCGCAGCCGTCACCACATAGAGCCCAGGAACAAATCGGTCACTCGATCGGGGGACTGCAGCAGATGAGCCGCAAGGATTCGCAATGGATGTGGGCGGAGGCCGTCGAGATGCTCGGCCGCGCCGAACGTTTGCAACGGCAATTCTTTCATCCGGTTCGCGGGGCTGCGCAATCCGCCTGGGAGCCGCCGGTCGACGTGTTCGAAACCCATGAGGCGCTCTGGGTGATCGTCGCGCTGCCGGACGTCGCCCCGGCCGACGTGCAGCTGATCATCGACGGCAACGAACTCATCGTCGCCGGTCTGCGCGCCACGCCGCGAGAGCTGCGCGGCGCCGTCATTCATCGCATGGAGCTGCCTTACGGCCGCTTCGAACGCCGCATCGCATTGCAGGGCCGCTTCGAGCTCGTCGAACGCCGGCTCGAAAACGGTTGCCTCACGCTGGGTCTGCGCAAGCTTTAGGGCCTGGAGCCAAAACGTAAATGAACATCAAGAACACCATGCAATTGTCGGGCGAACAGCCGACGCCGCTGCGTGCCGAGAACGCCAACGCCGCTGCGGGCGGCAAGCCCTCGTCGGCCGGTGGCGCCGAGAAGCCGCGCTACGATCTGCCCGACGACGCGATCATCCTGCTGCCCGTGCGCAACATGGTGCTGTTTCCGCAGATGGTGCTGCCGCTGGCGCTGGGCCGCGACTGGGCCATCGAGGCCGCGCAGGAAGCGGCGCGCACGCAGCGCCCGATCGGCATCCTGCTGCAGAAGGATCCGCAGACCGAAAAGCCCGGCGCAGGCGATCTGCATCGCGTCGGCACGGTCGCCAACATCCTGCGTTACGTCACCGCGCGCGACGGCGGTCATCATCTCGTGCTGCAGGGCGAGCAGCGTTTTCGCGTGATCGAATTCCTCACCGACTTGCCGTTCGCGGCCGCGCGCATCGAGCGCATCGTCGAGGACGACACCCGCAGCACCGAGATCGAAGCCCAGTTCCACGCGCTCAAGACGCGCGCGGTCGAGGCCGTGCAATTGCTGCCCGATGCGGCGGCCGAACTCGTGCCGACCGTGCAGGCGATCGAGTCGCCCGGACAGCTCGCCGACTTCGTCGCGGGCTATCTCGACATCAAGCCGGCCGAGAAGCAGGAATATCTCGAGACCTTCGATCTGCTCAAGCGTCTGCAGAAGCTGCAGTGGCTGCTCGCGCACCGCGTCGAAGTGCTGCGCCTGTCGCGCGACATCGGCCAGCAGACCAAGGAGACGATGGAGAAGCGCCAGCGCGAGTTCATGCTGCGCGAACAGCTCAAGACGATCCAGAAGGAACTCGGCGACGACGACGAGGGCGGTGCCGAACTCGAGGAACTCGAGAAGGCCATCGCCGAGGCCGGCATGCCCGAAGACGTCGAGAAGCAGGCACGCAAGGAGCTCAAGCGCCTGCGCGCGATGGGCAACAGCGGCGCCGGCGAATCGTCGATGGTGCGCACGTATCTGGATACGCTCGTCGAGCTGCCGTGGAACAAGCTCGGCGGCCACGACGTGGACATCGCCAAGGCGCGTGCGGTGCTCGACGAGGATCATTTCGGGCTCGACAAGATCAAGCGGCGCATCCTCGAATTCCTCGCGGTGCAGAAGCTCAATCCGCAGGGCCGCAGCCCGATCCTGTGCTTCTCGGGCCCGCCGGGCGTCGGCAAGACCTCGCTCGGCCAGAGCATCGCCAAGGCCACGGGCCGCGCGTTCGCGCGCGTCTCGCTCGGCGGCGTGCACGACGAGGCCGAGATTCGCGGTCACCGTCGCACCTACATCGGCTCGCTGCCCGGCAACATCATCCAGGCGCTCAAGAAGGCCGGCACGCGCGATGCCGTGATCATGCTCGACGAGATCGACAAGCTCGGCGCGGGCGGCTTTCACGGCGATCCGTCGTCGGCCCTGCTCGAAGTGCTCGATCCGGAGCAGAACGGAAGCTTCCGCGACAACTACCTCGGCGTGCCCTTCGATCTGTCGAAGGTCATGTTCATCGCCACCGCCAACGTGCTCGACACCATTCCGGGTCCGTTGCGCGATCGCATGGAGATCATCCAGCTCGCCGGCTACACCGAGGCCGAGAAGCTGCAGATCGCCCAGCGCTATCTGGTCGAGCGCCAGCGCAAGGCCAATGGCCTGAGCGCCGAGCAGGCCGGCGTCACCGAGGCCGCATTGCGCGAGATCATCGAGCACTACACGCGCGAATCCGGCGTGCGCAACCTGGAGCGCGAGATCGGCACGGTGTTTCGCGCGGCGGCGATGAAGATCGCCGAAGGCACGGCGCAGAAGGTCGAGATCGATCGCGATCAGCTGCCCGAGATTCTCGGTGCGGCGCACTTCGAGAACGAAGTCGCCCAGCGCGCCGGTGTGCCGGGCGTGGCGACGGGCCTTGCGTGGACGCCGGTCGGTGGCGACATCCTGTTCATCGAAGCCCAGCGCGCTCCGGGCCGCGGCCATCTGACGCTGACTGGCCAGCTCGGCGACGTCATGAAGGAAAGCGCGCAGGCCGCGCTGACCTTGGTGAAGTCGCGTCACGAGGAGCTGGGGCTCGACATCGAAACGCTCGCCAAGACCGACGTGCACGTGCACGTTCCGGCCGGCGCGACGCCGAAGGACGGACCGTCGGCGGGCGTCGCGATGTTCATCGCGCTCGCCTCGCTGCTGACCGGCCGCAAGGTGCGCGCGGATGTCGCGATGACCGGCGAAATCAGCCTGCGTGGCCTCGTGCTGCCGGTCGGCGGCATCAAGGAGAAGGTCATCGCGGCGCATCGCGCGGGCATCCGGACGGTGATGCTGCCGGCCCGCAACAAGCGCGACTACGACGACATCCCGCAGGAGGTTCGCGAGGACCTGGAGTTCGTCTGGCTCGAGCGCGTCGATGAGGCCGCGCGGACGGCGATGGAGCCCGCGCTCGCGCGGGTTTGATCGTGAGCGCGGCAGTCCGCTTTAGCTGAGCACGCTCGGCGCAATTTCGGCGAATTGCCGAATCGAATTTTCGTCTTTATTTACGAAAACCTTTGCGCCGAGCTGTATCAGTTCGTTCTCGACTTCCTTATATGCGGCTAAACGAACGCCGCTAACGGCTTGAGGCTTCTCGGTTACGAACAGCAACTGGCCCGGTAGTGCGTTGCGCCGCTTCAGACGCCCGACCCGATCGACCCAATGGCCGCCGTGGTCGAGGATATCGCTAGCATGATCGTGCGCAAGATTAAGTGGCTTGATTGCTTTGGTCGGCTTCCCAGCTTCGTTTTTGTGCACGAATGGGAAGCGCACATTGAAGTCCTCCGGGCCAATCTTTGCGCTTTCGTATTGCTGTATCAAAAGGGCCCGTTTGAGCATTTCGCGAACACTCTTCTCGATTACTTTTTCCCGATACTCTTTGGTCGCGAAGTTTCTTTCGACGTAGTGCGCAAACAACTCGCCGAGCTTCACTTTCGGATCGGTTGCGAGCAATGCGCGGGCAGTTCCAAAACGCAACAGGGCTTCGCGAGGACGAATCAGATCATCGAAAATTTGCGTGGCTTGCTCGCCCACCGTCTGCAGCAGACCTTGGCTGAGAATGGCGCGCAGGCGAATGAGTTCTTCGCCCATGCTCTTCAGAGCCGCGCGTACGATTCTCGCATCCAATTCTGGGAAGAAGTTTGTGATGCGTGCGTGTCGGTGAGTGAGACGGAAATCGAAGAAGCGTCCGGCCGGGCACAGCATGACTACGCCGACGTTCGCAAACTCCCCGGTTTCGGCATAAGGCATGAACTGCAGAATGGCGTAACGGCAAGCCAGGGCGGTCACGTGAAGCTCCAAAAGCTTTCTTCCTTGAAACGTTCGAGGAAGAGCTTGACTTTGTCTCGGTTGAAAGGTGTGGGAATGGTGAGCTCATCATCGATAAACCACCACTCCGGGGGAATATTGTCGCAGGCGCTGTCAAAAACCGCTAAGGCTTGCCGGCAGCGCGCAAACAATTCCCCGCGAGCCCCAGGGTTGGCAGCTAGCTCCGCGTAACGATCGCGGAATACGTGCTGCCCCATGAAGTCGCCGACTTTGCATTCGCAATCAAATGCTTGATTGTGATCAATGACGACTACGGCCTTTGTTTCTTGGTGCCATAGCAGGTTGGGGTTGCCTCCCTGCTCGCTAAGGGTCCGATCAGCATTTCCTATCCAAATGTCAAAAACTGCAAGTTGCCTTTGCACGTTGGCAGGCACCAGCGTGGTTTGGGATGGAAGCAAGTCGCCCACGTCGGTTTGATGTTGAGAGCCGAATACCGGGCCTACCCCCAAGTCGCGTAGGCCAGCGCGATCGATATCGATCAATGCTTCGGGGACGTTCAGGATTGCGTGCCGTGCTACCGGTAAGCCGAACTCCCGGGCAAGCGAGGTGCCGACGAACTCGCAAATCAGATCTCGCCGGCCTGCGCCTCGGCCTTTAGCGAAGTAAAGATTGTCATCGTCGGCCCTAATCAGGAACGGCCGGGTGGCTCCTTGGTCGCTGCGCCGGATTACCTCGTTTACGCCGAGATACATCGGAGTCCTTTGATGTCAGCTTGCGGAATATCGACCAGAAACATCTGCTCCAAGGGCTATGCCTGCGCGGTCACGCTTCCCCGCGGTCACGCCAGTGCTGCCAGTCCTCGCAGAGGTTGTAGGCATTGCGCAGGCGATCCACGTCGGCGCCGTCGATGATGCCGAGGCGCGAGGCCTGGGCGATCTGGTCGAGCGGGAAGGCCGGTTCGATGCGGCCGTCGTCGATCGCCTGGTGCAGCTTCTGCTGGGCCGGGGCGGCGGCTTCGAGCGCCACGTCGATGCGGTCGAGCAGCTTGTCGACGGTACCCGGCGCGGTGGCGTTCGGCAGCGCGCAGAACAGGCGCTGGCGCATCGGGCCGGGTGCCTGCAGCCAGTGCACGATGCGCGCGGCCTCGGCGTCGGAATGCATCGGCGTGAGCCGGCCGGCCGGCAGCAACAGCAAGCGCAGCACCGCCATGTGCCGCTTGGACGGCTGCTGGAAGATGAAATCGTCGAGCCCGGCTTCGATGCGCCGGCAGCTGCGCTCGCACCAGGCGTCGAGCAGCGGCAGCTCGTCGCGCCCGGCGCTCTGGCGCGAGGCGTCGTGAAGCGCGGCGGTGAGCCCGAGCATCGCGGCGAGCGCATTCATGAGGCTCGCTTCGGCGCCGCCGTCGGCCGGGCCGCGATTGCGCCCGAGGATCCAGGCGTCGGCCGCGCAGGCCAGCGCGGCACGGTAGCGCGCGAGGCGCTGCCAGTGCCGCTGCATGCCGGTTTCCGGGACGCGCGCCAGACGGCCGTTGGTCAGGGCCAGCAGCAGGCTGCGCGCCTGGTGATGCGCGAGGTCGCCGAGTAGCGGCCACAGCGCGGCGTCGAAGCGGGCCAGCGCGAGTCCGTAAGGCTGGGAGCCCGCGGCCGCCAGCAGCCCCTGCAGGGCTGGGAAGCTCGCGAGCAGCAGCGGCTCCAGGCGCGGCCTCGGCAGCAGCGGGGACAGGCTGCGGCTGCCGTCGCCGGGGCCCCGGCGTGGCGACAGCGGGGCGAGCTGGTGCATCACGCTCTCGTGCAGCTGGTCGGCCAGCGAGGCGGCCAGGGCGGCGAGCGCCGGCGACAGCTCGTCCGCGCTGCCGGCGAGCAGGCGCTGGACGAGGTCGAGGCCGTAGCTGTCGAGTGCGGCATCGCTGAGCGCGCGGTCGCGGGCGGCGGGGCGCGGCGTCGGAATGCGGTGATGGGCCAGGATGCGCGACTGCGTCGCCGCCCGGCGCAGCGCGCGCATCGCCTCACCCGAGGCGATCGCCGCATGCGCCCGGCACAGGGCGATCAAGCCGGTGTCGAGCTGGGCGCGGCCGTCGCCGGCGTCGGCCGCGCTGCCGAGCAGGCGCTCCACCGGCACGAACACCGCGTTCGCGCGCAGGCCCACGAGCGGCAGCAGCAGGTCGTCGGTGGACGGGGCGAGCAGTTCCAGGCCCTCGATGTCGCGCGGAACCAGGATCGCGGCGCTGCGCGCTCCGGACGCGGACTCGGCGCCGAGCAGGTTGTCGGGATCGTGCAGCGGCAGGCTCAGCAGGAATTCGTCGGCCATCGGAACGGCGCTCTTCTCGAAGCGCAGTTCCAGGCCGAGGTTCTCGCGCCCCTTCCAGAGGCCGCGGCGGACCAGCGCGCGGTCGGGCGAGTGGCGCGCGTCGTTGGCCCAGGGCGAGCGATGGGCGAGCGTGCCGAGCTTTTCGCCGCTGCCGAAGCGCGGCAGGAACAGCCGCTGCTGGAAGTCGCTGCCATGCGCCCGGATCGTGCTCGTAGCCGCTCCGGTGACCGCGAGCAGGGCCACGGCCGGGCCGCCGCCGTCGAGCGCGGCGATCGCCTGCAGCACGTGGTTGCGCTCGGCCGGGTGCAGGTTCAGGCCGTCGAATTCGAGCGGCAGGTCGAGCCCGAACAGGCCGGACTGGCGCAGCGCCGCGAGCGCGGCGGGCGACAGCGCATCGGGCTGCTCGGCCAGACGCGGGGCGAGGTTCTGGACGGCGGCGGCCCAGTCGTCGTCGTCCGCCCCGGCGTCGGCGGGCGCATCGGCGGCGGCCACGTAGCTCGGCAGCTCGGCGTCGCCGAGCAGGCGCTGCTCGGGCGTGGCCTGGCTGGACGGCGGTTGCAGATCGCGCAGGCCCGGGCGCGCCGGCAGCAGGTAGCGTTGCACCGCGTCGAGCGCCGGCCGCGTGAGCCATTCCTCGCGCAGCGCCGAGACCGAGAGCGGAACCGCGATGCCGACGTAGACGAGCAGCCAGAGTCCGAACAGACCCGGCGAATGACCGAACACGCCGTAGGCCAGCAACAGCGCGGCATAAGCGGTCAGCGCGGTCTTGAGGCCACTGCGGTGATAGGCCAGCGCGACGGTCAGTATCAAGCTCAGCGACAGCCAGAGCACACGTGTTCCTCGTTCGAATGAGTGAAACGCCCCCCGGACGCCGGTCGAGCATACGACATGCGCGCGCCGGCTCGCAGAGCCTGCTCCGTGCGCCCGGCGGGCCTCAGCGTCGGGTCGCGCCGGCTTGCTACAGTCGCGATCTCCATCTTTTCCGGCGAGGCCCTGGCGATGAGCCGCATTCAGGAATTGGTCGATCTGCTCGACCTCGAAGTCATCGACGACAATCTGTTCCGCGGGCTCTCGCGCGATCTCGGTGGGCGCAGCGTCTACGGCGGACAGGTGGTGAGCCAGGCGCTGGTCGCCGGCAGCCGCACCGTCGCCGAGGGCGACGTGCATTCGCTGCATGCGTACTTCCTGCGTCCCGGCGACATGAATCACCCGATCATCTACGAGGTCGATCCGGTGCGCGACGGCCGCAGCTTCACCACGCGGCGCGTGCAGGCGATCCAGCACGGCCAAGCGATCCTGACGATGATCGTCTCGTTCCATAAGCCCGAGGAGGGCTGGGAGCACCAGGCGCAGATGCCCGACGTGCCGCCGCCGGAGACCTTTCCGAGTGAACGCGAGCGGCGCTTGAAACTGCTCGAAACCATCGACAATCCGCTGCCGCGGCTGCGCCAGTTCCTCACCCAGGACACGCTGTTCGACATCCGCCACGTGCAGCCGGTGGACTTGTTCGAGCACCAGCCGATGCCGCCGCGCGAGGCGTTCTGGTTCCGCACCGTCGATCGCCTGCCCGACGATCCGGTGGTGCACCGCTGCGTGCTCGCCTACGCCTCCGATTTCGGCCCGCTGGCGACCACGCTGCTGCCGCACGGCGTGGGCTCGGCCAATCCACATCTGCGCATGGCCTCGATCGATCACGCGATCTGGTTCCATCGCCAGGCGCGCGTCGACGACTGGCTGCTCTACGCGCTCGAGTCGCCGAGCATGCAGAGCTCGCGCGGACTGTCGTTCGGCAGCATCTTCACGCGCGACGGCAAGCTCGTCGCGAGCGTGGCGCAGGAAGGCCTCGTACGGATCGCGCGCCAGGAGGCCTGAGATGGCGATGAGGTTTTCCTTCCTGAAAGGCGCTTGCATGCGCAGCCTGCAGTTGCTCGGTGTCTGCATGGTTTCGTCGATGAGCGTCGCGGCCGAACCGCCGCTGCCGGCGACCGAGCCGCACAGCTACGCGAATCCGCAGCAGATTCGCGTGCGCGAGGTGGCGCTCGATCTGGCGGTCGATTTCGAGCGCAAGCGCCTGTCCGGAACCGTCGACCTGGCCATCGAGCATGTCGATCCGAAAGCCCGCGAGCTGCTGCTCGACACGCGTGCGCTGGACATCGAGCAGGTGCAGACGCGCGCGGACGCAGGCGATTGGAAGACCGCCGAATTCAAGCTCGCCGCTGCCGATCGCGTGCTCGGTTCCAGGCTCAGCATCGCGGTGCCCGGCGATGCGCAGCGCGTGCGCGTGCGGTATTCGACGGCGCCCGAGGCCTCGGGGCTGCAATGGCTCACGCCCGAGCAGACCGCCGGCAAGCGGCATCCGTTCCTGTTCACGCAATCGCAGGCGATTCACGCGCGCAGCTGGATTCCGCTGCAGGACACGCCGCTCGTGCGCGCTCCGTATCGCGCGCGCATCAAGACGCCCAAGGGCCTGCGCGCGGTCATGAGCGCCGAGATGCACGACCAGCCGGATGCCGAAGGCCGCTGGCGGTTCGACATGCCGCAGCCGATTCCGAGCTACCTGATCGCGCTCGCCGTCGGTGATCTGCAGTTCAAGAGCACCGGCCCGCGCACCGGCGTCTATGCCGAGCCGGCGGTGCTCGCGCGCGCGGCCTACGAGTTCGCCGAGACCGAGCAGACCATCCAGCTCGCCGAGAAGACTTACGGTCCGTATCGCTGGGGCCGCTACGATCTGCTCGTGCTGCCGCCGAGCTTTCCGTACGGCGGCATGGAGAACCCGCGGCTCACGTTCGTCACGCCGTCGGTCATCACGGGCGATCGCAAGCTGGTCTCGCTGATCGCGCACGAGCTCGCCCACAGCTGGTCGGGCAACCTCGTCACCAACGCGACCTGGAGCGATTTCTGGCTCAACGAGGGTTTCACGACCTACCTGACGTATCGACTGACCGAAGCGCAGTACGGCCAGGCTTTCGGCGACATGGAGCGCGTGCTCGGCTATCACGACCTGCTCGATTCGATGGAGCGCGCCGACGTGGCCGATCGCTCGCTGATCCGCGAGACGCCCGCGGCCGATCCGGACGAAGTCTTCAGCTCGATTCCGTACGAGCGTGGCGAACTGTTCCTGGTCTGGCTCGAACAGCGCTTCGGCCGCGAGGCTTTCGATGCCTTCCTGCGCGGCTGGTTCGACGATCATGCGTTCAAGAGCGCCACCACCGCGCAGTTCATCGCCTATCTGCAGGCCAAGCTGCTCGCCCGGCAGCCCGGCAAGGTCAGCGCGGTGCAGCTCGACGCCTGGCTCAAGCTTCCGGTGCTGCCGGATTCGGCGGTGCTGCCGACCTCGTCAGCGCTGACCGAAGTCGAGCAGCAGCGCGAGCGCTGGCTCTCCGGCAAGCTCGGCACCGCGCAGCTGCCGGCGAAAAACTGGGCCGTGCAGCAATGGCAGCTGTTCCTCGATTCGATGCCGGAACGCGTGACGCTGGAACAGCTGCAACAACTCGACGCGCGCTTCAAGCTCACCGGAACGAGCAACCAGATTCTCGGTTCGAGCTGGCTGCGCCTGCGCCTGGCCGCGGGCGACAAGAGCGCCTGGCCGGCCGCGGAAACCTATCTGCTCGGCGCGGGCCGCATGCGCCTGATCACGCCGCTGTATCGCGCGCTCGCCAAGACCCCCGAAGGTCTCGCGTTCGCCAAGCAGGTCTACGCGAAAGCGGCGCCGGGCTATCACCCGATCGCGCGCGAAGCGGTCGAGCGGATCTTGCGCGGAGAGCAGGCGGGGGTTTGAGGCTCGAGTCGCAGGCACTGCTGTCATTCCTGCGAAGGCGGGAATGACAAAAAGTGGGTCGCGCTAAGTGAAAGGTTGCGTGAGTCGCTCGAGTTCGCCCAGAAAAAGCAGGGCTTGGTTGCGCGTCGTGCCGCACATTTCCGCGCTCGCCTTGAGGCTGCCGCAGAACGCCGGACGCCGCGGATCGCCGAACAGTTTGCAGCGCAATTGCTCATCGAGCTGCACGCAGGCGACACCGGCCGGCTTGCCGTTCGGCATGCCCGGGATCGGGCTCGTGATCGAAGGGGCGATGCAGCAGGCGGCGCAGTGGGAACGGCATTGCATCGGCATAGTCTACGGTCAGCTGTCGCGCGCTACCGTGTGTGTTCGAGCTGAGCCACCGGAGAATCGTCATGGAAGATCGCGTCGCCCTCGTCACCGCGGGAGCTCAAGGCATCGGGCTGGCCTGCAGCAAGGCTTTCGTCGACGCCGGCTCGCGCGTGCTGATCGTCGATACCGACGGCAAGGCCGGTCGCGAGGCGGCGAAATCTTTCGGTGATCGCGCGCAGTTCTTGAAAGGCGACGTCGCCGATGCGGCTTTCATCGCCGAAGCGGTCAAGGCCGCCGGCAGGCTCGGGCGCCTGCGCAGCGTGGTGTCGAACGCCGGCATCATGATTCGCAAGCCGGTCGACAAGCTCTCGCTCGCCGAATGGAACCGCGTGCTGTCGGTGAATCTCACGGCCGCGTTCCTGCTCGCCAAGCAAGCGGCGCCGCTGCTGCGCAAAACCAAGGGCGCCTCGATCACCTTGATCGCCTCGAGCCGCTCGCTGCAATCGGAGCCCGATACCGAAGCCTATGCGGCGACCAAGGGCGGACTCGTCGCGCTGTCGCATGCGCTCTCCGTGAGCCTGGGGCCGAAAGTGCGCGTGAACTGCGTGAGTCCGGGCTGGATCGAGACCAGCGAGTGGCAACGCTCCGACAGGCGACGCAAGCCGCAGCTGAGCAAAGCCGACCACGCGCAGCATCCGGCCGGTCGCGTCGGCGAGCCGCCCGACGTCGCAGCGCTCGTGCGCTTTCTGGCTTCGGACGAAGCGGGCTTCATCACCGGCGCGCATTACGTCGTCGACGGTGGCATGACACGCAAGATGATCTACGTCTGAGGCGCTTCGTCGCCCGGATAGACGTGGCCGTGCGCCCGGCACTGGGCGCGCACTTCTTCGCGCAGGATGTCGGCCATCAGGCAGGTCGCCGGCCCGGCGGCGTCGCCGTCGGTGACGATCAGGTAGAGCGGCACCTCGCGGTCGGCGCCATCGCGCAGGGGCAACGGCTTGAGCGCTCCGCTGTGCAACTCGCCGCGGATCATGTCTTCCGGATACCAGGCGAAGCCCAGGCCCATCGTTACTGCGGTGATCGCGGTGGCCTTGTTGCTGACGGTCCAGCGCTGCTCCGCGCCGAGCCAGCCGCCCGACTCGCGCGGGGCCTGCCGCGCGGTGTCACGGACCACGATCTGCCGATGCTGGCGCAGGTCGTCGTACGTGATCTCGCGGCCGAGCCGATGCAGCGGATGATCGGCGCTCGCGACCGCCATCGCCTTCATCGTCAGCAGGGTCTCGCCCGAGAAGCCCGGCGGCACGTGGCTGTTGATCGCCAGGTGCACGCGATGCTGCAGCAGGGCCTCGTCGGTGCCGCCGAGCACGGTCTCGTGCAGCTGCAGGCGCGTGCCGGGCGCCTGCTCGGCGAAGCGCGCAAACGTGTTCAGCAGCATCCAGGTCGGGAAGATGATCTCCACCGCGAGCCGCAGCTCGGGCTCCCAGCCGGCCGCGAGCGTCGAGGCGGCCGATTCGATGCGCTCGGATTCCTCGAGCAGGGCCTTGGCGCGCCGGTACAGCACCTGGCCGTTGGCGGTCAGCCTGGCCTTGCGGCCTTCGATCTCGAACACCTTGAGGTCGAGCAGGGACTCCAGCTTGCCGACCAGGTAGCTGACGCTGGACTGGGTCTTGTGCAGCGTCTCGGCGGCCTGGGCGTAGCCGCCGGCTTCGACCACGGTGACCAGGGCGCGCCATTGTTCCAGGGAGATTTTGGGCTGCATGAATCGAATAATTCGAAGGGTTTGGCCGAATTATTTTGCTTTTTTATCGAGCCAGGCAATATTTAAATAGAGCTCCCCGATGCTTCGGCATCACCGACGCATCAAACGAACGGAGAGCGCCATGACCACCACCACCGAACCGACCCTGCTGCAGATCAACACCAGCCTGTTCGCCGAAAGCGGCAATTCGAGCGCGCTGTCCGAGCGCTTCGTGAGCGAATGGCGCAAGAGCCACCCGAACGGCCGCGTGATCCTGCGCGATCTGTCGCGCACGCCGGTTCCGCATCTCGACGGTGCTCGCGCGGCGGCCCTGTTCACGCCGGCCGACCAGCGCACTCCCGAGCAGAACGCGGTGGTCGCCGAATCCGATGCGCTGATCGCAGAGCTCAAGTCGGCCGACGTCATCGTGCTCGGCCTGCCGATGTACAACTTCGGCGTGCCGTCCCAGCTCAAGTCCTACCTCGACCACGTGGCGCGCGCAGGCGTGACCTTCCGCTATACCGCCAACGGTCCGGAGGGCCTGGTCGGTGATCGCAAGCTCTACGTGATGGCCGCTCGCGGCGGCATCTACAAGGATCTGCCGGCCGACACGCAGACCGGCTTCGTGACCAGCTTCTTCAACTTCATCGGCATTCGCGACATCGAGTTCGTCTACGCCGAAGGCCTCAACATCGACGCGGCGAGCAAGGCGCGCGCGCTGGAAGCAGCGGGCGAGCAGATCGACCGCCTCGCGGCGTAAATCCTCGCCAGGCTACTGCGCTCGGCATCTCGGGCGAGGGCGGTGCTCGTTCGAGCTTGGCGAAGCTTTGCTTCGTCCGAACCAGCCCTCACCCTCACGTACTACCCGTACGCTCCGGTTCCTGCGCTCCGTCCTCACCCGACCTGCCTTCGCTCGCTACGCCTGACAAGGATTTACTAGCCTTACCACCGGTATTTAGGAGCATTTCATGAACACCACGCGCCAACTCAGACAAACCATTCCGGGCCAGCCGACTTCCGACGGGGCCGGCGTCAAGCTGTCGCGCTCGATCGGGGCGATGCCGGGGCTGCGCGTGGACCCGTTCCTGATGCTCGACGAGTTCTACACCGATCAGCCGAGCGATTATCTGGCGGGCTTTCCGGCGCATCCGCATCGCGGTTTCGAAACCGTCACCTACATGCTCGACGGGCACCTGCAGCACAAGGATCACCTCGGTAACACCGGTGACCTGAAGCCCGGCGACGTGCAGTGGATGACGGCCGCGCGGGGCATCATCCATTCGGAAATGCCGCAGCAGACCGAAGGCCGCATGCGTGGCTTCCAGCTCTGGCTCAACCTGCCGGCCGCCGAGAAGATGAAGCCGGCGTCGTATCGCGACATTCCGTCGGCGCAGATTCCGAGCGCGACGCTCGATGGCGGCGGCAGCGCGCGCGTGATCGCCGGCAGGCTGGTGCAGGATTCCGGCGTCACCGTCGGCCCGGTCTCGGGCGGAACCACCGATCCGTTGTACTTCGATCTGCATCTCGACGCGAATGCGCAGGTGCGCGTGCCGGTGACTTCGGGTCACAACGCCTTCGTCTATCTCTACGAAGGCAGCGCGAGCATCGACGAACGTCCGATCGCCCTGCGCGGCGCGGCCTTGCTGTCGGATGGCGATGTGCTGGCCGTGCGTGCAGGCGAGGGCGGTGCGCGCCTGCTGCTGATCGCGGGCAAGCCGCTGCACGAGCCGGTGGTGCAGTACGGTCCGTTCGTGATGAACACGCGCGAGCAGATCGAGCAGGCGCTGGCCGATTATCAGAGCGGCAATTTCGGTCGCAGCTGAGCGGCGGCTGCACTGCGCACGACCGTGCAGGCGCTCTCGCGAGCGCCTGCACGGAAGTCGTCAGATGGCCAGGCCGCCGGCTACGTCGATCACACCGCCGGTGATGTAGCCCGCGTTCGGCCCCGCCAGAAAAACGACCAGGGCCGAGACCTCCTCGAGCGTCGCGATCCGGCGGATCGGATGCAGGTCCAGCAGCGCGTCGGGGACGCCGTTGCCGAGCACTTCCACCGACATGTCGGTCGGCATCACGCCGGGCTGGACGGTATTGACCGTGATATTGCGTCCGCCGAGATCGCGGGCGACGCCCTTCGCATAGCCGGCGATCGCCGCCTTGGTGCCCGCGTAGTCGGCGGCGCCCGCGAACGGAACGTGGCCTCCCAGCAGAGAGCCGATGAAGATGATCCGGCCGCCATCCGACAGTACCGGCGCCGCCGCGCGCGTGGTCGCGACCGCACCGAGCACGTTGATCTGCCACTGGCGGTCGAGATCGGCGGTCTGGAGAGCGGGATCGTCGACCGTCTTGCCCTGCACCGCGATCGCCGCGTTGTTGACGAGGATGTCGAGCTTGCCGAAGTGCGCCATCACCTTGTCGATCAGCGGCTTGGCCGCAGCCGTGTCGGCCTGATCGCTCCGGATCGCGAGCGCTCGAACGCCCTTCGCCTTCAGTTTCTCGACTACCGCCTCCGCTTTATGCGCCGCGGCCACGTAGGTGATGACGACATCGGCGCCTTCCTCGGCGAGCGCTTCGGCGGTGGCTGCTCCGAGCCCACGCGACCCTCCGGTCACGAGCGCCACTTTGCCCTTCAACGACTTCTTCATTGAAACCCCTTTGCTGGAACGAAGGTACTCGTCCGGTGAATGATTCTGTAACGATCGTTAACGTAACGAACGTTATTGAATTTTGACGAGCAGTGTCAAGGGTTTAATATCGAGCCTTATGAAAAAGGGCGAAGCGATCTAAATGGGCCGTCAGCGCGAGTTCGATGTCGATCAGGCCCTGGACGCGGCACTCGGCGTGTTCTGGCGCAAAGGCTACGAGGGCGCGTCGTACTCCGACCTGGCCGAAGCCACCGGCGTCGAACGGCCCGCGCTTTATTCGGCATTCGGCAACAAGGAGTCTTTGTTCCGCCGAGCGCTCGAACGCTATTACAAGGACTATCTGGATTTCTTTCCGGCGGCACTGGAGCAGCCGACCGCGCGGGAGGTGGCTGCGCGCATCCTCCACGGAGCGGCTGAATTGAATACGCGTTACCCGGATCGCCCCGGCTGTCTTGGGGTCCACGGCGCCTTGGCGGTCTCGGATGATGCCGAAGCGATCCGATGCGCCTTGATCCAGGCGCGTGCGAACGGAGAAGCATCGCTGCGTGACCGGTTCGAACGGGCCCAGCGGGACGGGGATCTGCCAGAGACGGTGAACTGTGCCGCGCTGGCCGCATTCGTGTGCGCCGTGCTCCATGGCATGGCGGTTCAAGCCAAGGCCGGTTTCAGTCGCGACATGCTCGAAGCCGTCGCCGAGCAGGCGCTTTCCACGTGGCCTGGCGGCGGTAGTCCACGTTCCGGAAGTCGACCTGAAACGGCTGTTTGAGCCGTCGTCCGCTCGACGCTTCAGGCAAAGCCCGTCACGACAGTTTCATTGCTTCGCCGGAGCCGGCTTGCGGCTCTTGATCCAGGCGTCCATGCGCGCTTCGAGAATGTTCAGCGGCACCGCGCCCGAGGCGAGCACCGCATCGTGGAAGGCGCGGATGTCGAAGCTGTCGCCGAGCTCGCTTTCGGCGCGCGAGCGCAGCTCCTTGATCTTGAGTTCGCCGATCTTGTATGCGGTCGCCTGCCCGGGCATCGCGATGTAGCGATCGATCTCGTTGACGATGTCGAGTTCGGTCTTCGGGCAATTGGCCTTGAAGTAGTCGATCGCCTGCTCGCGCGTCCAGCCCTTGGCATGCAGGCCGGTGTCGACGACCAGGCGCACCGCGCGCCACATCTCGTAGCTGAGCTGGCCAAAGCGCGAGTACGGATCGCGGTACAGGCCCAGTTCGCCGCCTAGCGATTCGGAGTACAGGCCCCAGCCTTCGACATAAGCGGTGAAGCCGTTGCCGTACTTGCGGAAGGACGGCATCTCGCCGAGCTCCTGCTGCAGCGCGAGCTGCAGGTGATGTCCGGGCACCGCTTCGTGCGAGGTCAACGCTTCCATCTCCCACTTGGGCCGCGTCTCGGGCTTGTAGAGATTCACGTAGTAATAGCCGGCGCGTCCGCCGCCTTCGGCCGACGGCGGATAGTAGTAGGCGGTGGTGGTGTCGGGCGCCGAAATGTCCGGGATCGCACGAACGCCGTACGGCGTTCTGGGCAGCTTGCCGAACAGCCGCAGCAACTCGGGCTCGATGCGCTTGGCGATCAGCGTGTAGCCGGTCAGCAAATCGTTCGGGTTCTTGTAGAAGAACTGCGGATCGCTGCGCAGGAACTGGAAGAAGGCGTTCAGATCACCCTTGAAACCAACCTGCCCGCGAATCTTTTCCATCGCCTCGCGTATGCGCGCGACTTCCGCGAGGCCGATCTCGTGAATCCGGTCGGGTGTCAGCGACGTGGTGGTGTGCGAGCGCACGAGCCAGGCGTAGAACTCGGCTCCGCCGGGCTGCGCGGAAAGCCCGACGGCTTCGGGCGACTGCGGCAGGTATTCGGTGTCGAAATACGCTTGCAGGCGCCGATAGGCGGGCAGCACGACATCGCGCACCGCGGCTTCGCCTTCGCCGCGCAGGCGCTCGGCTTCGCTGGCGGGCAATGACGCGTCGATCGTCCTGAACGGCGCGTAGTAGGCCGACAGCTTCGGATCGTCGACGAGCTGCTGCGCGATCTGGCTCGACACGCGGCGCATGATCACCTGCGGATAGCCGCGGCCCTGCGCGATGCCGGTCTTCATCAGCGCGATGGTTTGATCGGTGTAGGTGCCGAAGGCGCGCAGGCGCGCGATCCAGTTGTCGTAATCCTTCACGCTGTCGAAGCGCAGCGCTTCGAGCACTTCGTTCGCCGTCTGCAGGCCGTTGCGCTGCTCGATCGGGCGCAGGTGGCCTCCGTGCTCGTAGAACTCCTCGCTGTCCTCCATGAGCTGGCGGAACAGGTCGTAGTTGAGCTGATCGTCGACATCGAGCTTGCCGCGATCGATCGTCGCGAGCTTCTGCAGCGCCTGGCTGTTGCCCGCACGATGCCGGGCAATGGCCTCGGGCGACAGATCGTCCCAGCGATCGTTGAAGCGCGCATCGCCCAGATACGTCGCGAGCAGCGGGCTTTCCTGCAGGTTGCGTTCCCAGTCCTGCTGGAACAGCGCATGCAGGGCCGCGGTGGAATCGGCCGCGATGGCCGGGCGCGCACCATCGGGCGCCTTGTTGTCGCAGCCTGCGACCAGCAACAGCACGGATGCCGCGGAAATCCGCGCGAGTCTGGCAATGCTCATGCTCGAACCTTTGGTGTCGGGCTGGCGGAAAGCACCGCGCGATCGCGGTCTCAATCCATGCCCAGTTTCTTGAGTCTATAGCGCAGCTGGCGAAAGCTCATGCCGAGCAGCTCGGCCGCGCGGGTCTTGTTGTAGCGCGCCTTTTCGAGCGCATCGCGGATCGCCTGCTTCTCGATCTCTTCGATCTGCTCGTCGAGCGCGGGCGCGGCGCCGCCACGGGCCGCCGCCGACGGGGATTCACCGGCACCGCCGCGCAGTTGCAGATCGCCGGCTTCGATGCGCTCGCCGTCGCAGAGCGTGATCGCGCGTTCGAGCAGGTTTTCGAGCTCGCGCACGTTGCCCGGGAAGTCGTAGCTCGCGAGCCGCTGCAGCGCGGCGGTGTCGAGCGTCGGCACCGACGCCATGCCGGCTTCGGATGTCAGGCGCTGCAGGATGCTGTGGGCGAGCAGGGCGATGTCGCCGCGACGTTCGCGCAGCGCGGGCGTGCGCACTTCGATCACGTTGAGCCGGTAGTACAAGTCCTGCCTGAACGCGCCGCTCGCGACGAGCGCGGACAGGTCGCGATGCGTGGCCGAGATGATGCGCACGTTGACCGCGAGTTCGGTTTCGCTGCCGACCGGGCGCACGCGCCGCTCCTGCAGCGCGCGCAGCAACTTCACCTGCATGTGCAGCGGCAGGTCGGCGACTTCATCGAGAAACAGCGTGCCGCCCTCGGCGGACTGGAACAGCCCGTTCTTGTCGCGCAGCGCGCCCGTGAAGCTGCCTTTGAGATGGCCGAAGAACTCGCTCTCCATGAGCTCGTTCGGAATCGCGCCGCAGTTGACCGGCACGAACGGCCCGCTGCCGCGCGGGCCGCGCTCGTGGATGAGCCTTGCGACGAGTTCCTTGCCGGTGCCCGATTCGCCATGGATGTGCACGGGCGCCTGGCTGCGTGCAAGGCGTTCGATGAGCCCGCGCAATTGCTGCATCGCCGGATCGCGGCCGAGCAAGCCGCCTTCGTCTTCATCGGCTTCGGTCTTCGCCGGCGCGTTCGCCGCCGTCGTGCTCCTGAGCCGCAAGCCGGTTTCGACGAGCTTGCGCAGGGCCGCGAGATCGACCGGCTTGGACACGAAATCGAAAGCCCCGGCCTTGAGGCTTTCGACCGCGGCCTGGGTGTTGCCGTAGGCGGTGATCACCGCGATCGGCATGCCGCAGTGACGCTTTTGCACGAACTCGACGAGTTCCAGGCCGAGCCCGTCGGGCAGCCGCATGTCGGTGAAGCAGAAATCGAAGCTGCGTTCGGCGAGCCAGCCGCGCGCTTCGGCGAGCGTGGCGGCGGATTCGGTCTTCACGCCCATGCGCGAGAGCGTGATCTCGATGAGCTCGCGAATGTCCGCCTCGTCGTCGACGATCAGAGCCGTTGCGGGCGCGGCGGGCTTGGCGGATGCGCGGGTCATAGGGGTTGCGCGGCTTATGCGGGACTCGCGAAGCTGATGCGAAAGCGAGCCCCGACGACTTCGTTCGGCGACTCGGCGCCGCGATAGGCGATGCGCGCCTGATTGTATTCACAGAGTTCGCGCGCCAGGAAAAGCCCGAGTCCGGTTCCCTGATGAGCGGTCGTGAAGAAGGGTTCGAACATGCGTTCGCGCAGGGTTTCGGGAATGCCGGCTCCGTTGTCGGTGACTTCGAGCCAGGGCCTGCCGAGTTCATCGATGCCGGCCGAGAGCAGCACCATCACCGACGAGCTTTCGCTCGCGCCGTGGCTGAACGCGTTGTTCCAGAGGTTGAACAGGATCTGCTGCAGGTGATCGGGGTCGAAGCGCACCGACAGGTTCGCCGGAACGTCGAGCAGCTCGATCGGCCGTGGCTGATCCGGAAAGCCTTCCTGATAGTGACCGGCGAAGCGCACGAGGCAGCTCTTGAGCGCGAGTGTCTGCGGGTTGGCGGGCTCGCGGCGCGACATCGCGAGCACGTCGCGCACGATCTTCTCGATGCGCTCACCGTGGCGGCGGATCATCTCGAGCAGGCGCTTGTCCTGCGCGTGATCGTCGCGCGTGAAGACCTCGGATTCGGCGAGCAGCTCGGTGGCGTGATGGATAGCCGACAGCGGGTTGCGAATCTCGTGCGCGATGTTCGCCGACAGCCGGCCGAGCGCCGCGAGCTTCATCTGCTGCGCCTGTTCGCGCAGGCGCGCGGCGTCGTCGAGCACGATCAGCGCGGCGCCGTGGCCATCGTAATGCCGGCCCAGGCGCGAGATGCGCGGAATGATCTCGGCGCCACCGGCATGCAGGCTCAGCGGCGTGGCATCGGAATGCCCGCTTTCGCGCCAGTGCCGCAGCTGGCGGGCGATGGGCAGGGCATGCTGTTCGAGCCGCGCCCCGTGCAGGTCGTCGGTGAAGCCGAGCAGCTGCGCCGCGGACGCGTTGTAGCTGCGGATGTAGCCCTCGTCGTCGACCACCAGCACGCCGCTCTGCATGCTCGCGACGATGCTTTCGTTGAGCTCGGACAGGCTCTCGAACTCGCTGCCGACCTGCTCGGCCAGGGCTTCGCTCGCCCGCGCGCGTCGGGCCACCGTATTGGCCGCGAGCCCCGAGCCGAACAGCATCAGCCCGAGCACGCCGGCGGCGGTGAAATCGCTCGACTGCGTCTGGTGCTCGAGTCCGCGCAGAATCTCGACTCCGAACACCGCCAGCGTGGCGATGGCAGCCTGCAGCATCGCCATGCGCCGCGACATCACCAGCGCCGCGGCCACCACCGGCGTGACCAGCAGCGTGCCGAGCCCGGTGCCGATGCCGCCGCAGGTCAGCAGCAGCAAGGTCAGGCTGGCGATGTCGATGCCCACCTGCAGCTGGGCCTGCACCGCGAGCTCGGGCTGGCGCCGCGGCAGCAGGCCCATCAGGGCCAGAGCGGAGGCGCCGTAGAGGATGCAGGTGCTACGGAACGATTCGGTATGGACCGCCGGGAACAGCTGATCGGCGTAGTCGCTTTCGAAGATGAAAATGAGCGCCGACACCAGCAGCAGCCGGTACAGCGACAGCAGGCGCAGGACGCGCCATTCCTCGTTCCTCGCCGGTAAGGACAGAGCTGCCGGCGAAGCGGGGTCGATCAATCGGAGCACCGACCGCAGCGGCCGCTGCGGGACAGCGTGGAGGTGGGCAGGTAGGTGCCGCATTGCGGGCAGCGCGACATCGGTTCGAAACGCTCGGCACCGGCTTGCGGGTCATGCCGATGGCGGCCGACGGGCGGCCGCCGCTGTCCGCTCCATTGTTTCCAGAGCGTCCAGCCGAGCCAGACGAGGCCGGCCAAGATCAGCAGTCGAGTGAGCATTCCAGGATCCAGATTGCAGGAGCGGCGAGTCTAGCCCGCGCCTGGAATCGACGGAGGTGTCAGCCGACGGGCGTTTTGCAAGAGCCTACTATCGCGTACCTACTATTTAGTAGAAAATCGACAGGCTTAATCCGCCGAAGAGAGACGATATGAACCTGCACGAATATCAGGCCAAGGCGTTGTTCGCGCGCTATGGCATTCCAGTGCCCGAGGGCATTCTGGCCGAGAGCCCCGAAGCGGCTCGCGCTGCGGCCAAACAGCTGGGCACCGAGAAGGTAGTGGTGAAGGCCCAGGTCCACGCCGGTGCGCGTGGCAAGGCCGGTGGCGTGAAGCTGGTCGACAGCCCCGAGGCCGCCGAAGAAGTGGCCAAGAACCTGCTCGGCAAGAACCTCGTCACGATCCAGACCGACGCCAAGGGCCTTCCGGTCAACTCGGTCTACGTCGAGAAGCCGTCGAACATCGCGCGCGAGCTGTACCTGTCGGCCCTGGTCGACCGCACGCAGGAAAAGATCGTGTTCATGGCCTCGCCGGACGGCGGCATGGACATCGAGGAAGTGGCCCACAACACGCCGGAACGCATCAAGCATGTGTTCGTGTCCCCGACCGCCGGCCTGCAGCCCTACCAGGCGCGCGAGCTCGGCTTCTTCCTGGGCCTGAACAAGGAACAGACCGACCAGTTCACCAAGGTGCTGACGGGCCTGTACCACATCTTCACCGAGCGCGACGCCAGCCTCGTCGAGATCAACCCGCTGATCGTGACGAAGGAAGGCAACATCTTCGCGCTCGACGGCAAGCTCAACTTCGACGACAACGCGCTGTTCCGCCAGAAGGAGATCGCCAGCCAGCGCGATCCTTCGCAGGAAGACGAGCGTGAGCGCCTGGCGTCCAAGTACGACCTCAACTACGTCACGCTCGAAGGCAACATCGGCTGCATGGTCAACGGCGCCGGTCTTGCGATGGCGACGATGGACATCGTCAAGCTGCACGGCGGCCAGCCGGCCAACTTCCTCGACGTCGGTGGCGGCACCACGGCCGAGAAGGTCACCGAGGCGTTCAAGCTCATCACGAGTTCGCCGGAAGTGAAGGCGATCTTCATCAACATCTTCGGCGGCATCGTGCGCTGCGACCTGATCGCCGAAGGCATCATCGCTGCGGTCAAGCAGGTCGGCCTGAAGATTCCGGTCGTCGCGCGCCTGCAGGGCACCAACATGGAGAAAGGCCAGGCGCTGCTGCGCGAATCCGGCCTGGCGGTCACGCCGGTCTCCGATCTCACCGAAGCGGCGCAGACGGTCGTTCGTCTGGCGCAGGGGAAGTAAGCAATGTCGATCCTGATCAACAAAGACACCAAGGTCATCTGCCAGGGCTTCACGGGCAAGCAGGGCACTTTCCACTCTGAACAGGCGATCGCCTACGGCACCAAGATGGTCGGCGGCGTGTCGCCCGGCAAGGGCGGCGGCAAGCACCTGAACCTGCCGGTGTTCAACACCGCGCATGACGCCGTCAAGGACACCGGCGCCGATGCGACGATGATCTACGTTCCGGCGCCCGGCGCGGCCGACGCGATCCTCGAAGCGGCCGACGCGGGCATCAAGGTCATCATCTGCATCACCGAAGGCATCCCGGTGACGGACATGATCAAGGTCAAGGCCACGCTGCGCGCGCAGTACCCGAACAGCGTGCTGGTCGGACCGAACTGCCCGGGCGTGATCACGCCGGGCGAATGCAAGATCGGCATCATGCCGGGCCATATCCACAAGCCGGGCAAGATCGGCGTCGTCAGCCGCTCGGGCACGCTGACCTATGAAACCGTGCACCAGACCACGCAGAACGGCCTGGGTCAGTCGACCTGCGTTGGCATCGGCGGCGACCCGGTTCGCGGCCTCGGCTTCATCGACGTGATCAGCCTGTTCGAGAAGGACCCGGCGACCGAAGGCATCATCATGGTCGGCGAAATCGGCGGCTCTTCGGAAGAAGAAGCGGCCGAGTACATCAAGGCCAACGTGAAGAAGCCGGTGGTCGCCTACATCGCGGGCGTGACGGCGCCTCCGGGCAAGCGCATGGGCCACGCCGGCGCGATCATCGCGGGCGGCAAGGGCACGGCGGACGAGAAGTTCGCGGCGCTCGAAGCGGCCGGCGTGAAGACGGTGCGTTCGCCGGCCGATCTCGGCGCGGCGATGCTGTCGCTGCTCAAGAAGTAAGCCCGAGCTTTCATCGAGCTGCATGAAAAGGCCCGCGCAAGCGGGCCTTTTCGTTGCTGCCGGCGATCAGCGCAGCGGTCAGGATTTCGGCACCTGCTCGTCGAGTTCGCGCAGCCAGACCTGCGCATTGCCGTCCGACGGCGCGCGCCAGTCGCCGCGCGGCGACAGCGAGCCGCCCGCGACGACCTTGGGGCCGTTCGGCATCGCCGAGCGCTTGAACTGGCTGAAGCCGAAGAAACGCCGCACGAACACCTCGAGCCAGCGGCGGATCACCGGCAGCTCGTAGGCGAGCTGCTTGGCCTCGGGCAGATGCGCGGGCCAGTGGCCGCGCTTTGCGTCGCCCCAGGCGTGCAGGGCCAGGAACGCGATCTTGCTCGGCTTGAAGCCGTAGCGCAGCGTGTAGAACAGGTTGAAGTCCTGCAGTGCGTATGGGCCGATCTTCTGCTCGGTGCTCTGCATCGCCCCGCCGGCGTCGGCCGGGATCAGCTCGGGCGAGATCTCGGTGTCGAGGATGCGCTGCAAGGTCGGACCGACGTCGCTGCTGAACTGTCCGCTCGCGATGACCCAGCGGATCAGGTGCTGCAGCAAGGTCTTCGGCACGCCCGCGTTGACGTTGTAATGCGACATCTGGTCGCCGACGCCGTAAGTGCACCAGCCGAGCGCGAGCTCGGAGAGGTCGCCCGTGCCGACGACGAAGCCGTTGTGCCGGTTCGCGAGCCGGAACAGGTAATCCGTGCGCAGCCCGGCCTGCACGTTCTCGAAGGTCACGTCGTAGACCGCCTCGCCGCGCTCGCCCCTGGCATACGGATGATCGAGGTCGGCGAGCATCTGGTTCGCGGCCGGCTTGATGTCGAGTTCGGCGTAGCTCACGCCGAGCGCCTGCATGAGCGCGATGGCATTGCGCTTGGTGTCGTCGCCGGTGCCGAAGCCCGGCATCGTGTAGGCGCGGATGTCCGAACGCGGCAGGCCGAGCCGATCGAAGGCCTGCGCGGTCACGAGCAGCGCCTGCGTCGAATCGAGCCCGCCCGAAACGCCGATCACCGCGCGGCGGCTGCCGGTGGCGCGCATGCGCTGGGCCAGGCCGCTGACCTGGATGTTGTAGGCCTCGTAGCAATCCTGCGTGAGCCGCTGCTCGTCGTTCGGCACGAATGGATAGCGGTCGACGCTGCGCAGCAGG
This sequence comes from Hydrocarboniphaga sp. FW305-C-57, assembly GCF_058783045.1. NCBI lineage: Bacteria > Pseudomonadati > Pseudomonadota > Gammaproteobacteria > Nevskiales > Nevskiaceae > Hydrocarboniphaga > Hydrocarboniphaga sp. FW305-C-57. The sequence continues at coordinate 224,451 of NZ_JBYSYG010000001.1, forward strand.
CCGAGGTTGCGGATCGGCGGGGCGAGTTCGAACTCGATGCGGCGGAAGCTCGCACTGCGCGGCTGCAGGCGTGCGTTGTCGTCGAAGGTGCCGATGCGCAGGCGTTCCTGGCGGATCAGGTCCAGGTCGAGATCGGCGATCGCCATGCGGTCGCCGCGCGGGAAGCGGTCGGTGGTTTCGAGCCGGGCGCCGCATTCGAAGATTTCGGCCTGGCCGTCCCAGGCCAGATCGGTGGTCGATTCGCCCGAACCCGCGGCCGCGTAGACGTAGGCCGCGAGGCAGCGCGCCGATTGCGACTGGCACAGCAGGCTGCGCGTGTCGGCCTTGCCGATCGTGATGTTGCTCGCCGACAGGTTCGCGAGCACGGTCGCGCCGGCCAGCGCGGCGGTCGCGCTCGGCGGAATCGGCACCCACAGGTCTTCGCAGATTTCGGCGTGGACGACCAGGCCCGGCAGGTCGCTCGCGGTGAACAGCAGGTCGCTGCCGAACGGGGCCTGCAGGCGGCCGATGCGGATCTCCTGCGTCTCGCAGTCGTGCCCGCTCGCGAAATGCCGGCGCTCGTAGAACTCGCGGTAATTCGGTAGGTGCATCTTCGGCACCACGCCGAGCAGCTTGCCGCGATGGATCGCGAGCGCCGCGTTGTAGAGCCGGCCGCGATGGCGTACCGGAGCGCCGACGAGCAGCAGCGGCAGCCAGTCAGCGGAATAGGCGACGAGGCGCTCGATCTGCGTTTCGACCGCGTCGAGCAGGGCGTCCTGCAGCAGCAGGTCGTCGATCGAATAGGCCGACAGCGCGAGCTCCGGAAATACCAGCAGCGCCGCGCCCTGTTCGCCGGCGTTCGCGGCGAGGCGCGCGATGGATGCGGCGTTGGCCTGCGGATCGGCCAGCGCGACTTCGAACGTGCAGGCTGCCACACGCGCGAAACCGCGCCGGTACAGGGACAGGAACTCTTCTGTGTCAGCCATGAGATCGCTCGTCGAAGCTTTGCGATTCTACGCTTTGCGTTCTACAGACTGACGCGGCGCGCTGAACCGGCGCCGAGCCGTGGCCGACCCGGCCGCGCTCAGGGCTGCGGAGCGGCGGGTTCGGTGGGGGGCGGCGCGGTTTCTTCCGTGGTCGGCGCCTCGGTCGAATCGGGCACGTCCGAATTGCTGCCGCCGCCGAGCATGCGCTTCCACCACGGCGCCTTCTCGGTGCCGCCGAGGTCGAGCACGGCGGCGCCCGGATTGGGCTGGCCGGCTAGCAGGCGGGCGGCGTCGTCGGCCTGATCGTTGAGGCCGGCGCGGCGATACGCCGTTTCCATGAGTTCGAGCGCCTCGAAAGTCGCCGGGGCACCCGGATACTGCGCGATCACCTGCTCGGCGCGCTTGGCCGCGGCGATGTAGGCCCCGCGCTTGACGTAGAAGCGCACCACGCCGACTTCGTGCAGGGCGATCTTGTTGCGCAGGTAGACCATGCGCTCGCGCGCATCGCTGCGGTAGCGGCTGTCCGGGAAGCGCTGGATCAGCATCGAGAAGTTGTCGAAGGCGCGGCGGTCGGCCGAGACGTCGCCGAGGTAGCTCTGCACGCCGAGCATGCTGCTGAACGAGGGATCGCGATAGAACTCGGTCAGGCCCTTGAGGTACAGCACGTAGTCGATGTGACCGTTGCGCGGGTGCTCGCGCATGAACTTGTCGGCCGCCGACAGCGCGCGGTCGCTATCGGAATTGCGGTACAGCGCGTAGATGCGCTCGATCTCGCCCTGGGTGGCGATCTCGGTGAACGGATAGCGCTTGGACAAGTCCTCGTAGTAGCCGATGGCGGACTGCCACTGGCTCGAGTCCAGGTCCTTGCGGGCCAGTCTGTACAATGCGGCCGCTTCGGCCTTGAGTTGAGCCTCGCTCTTCTCGCTCGTGTCGAAGGCCGGTCCCTTCTTCTTCTCGTTGCTGCAGGCCGTGACGCCCAATGCGAGAGCGACCACGAGGGCCGCCGCCAGGAAACGCGGGTAGTTCTTCATTCTCGGGATGACGAGGAAGGCAATCGTGCTGCGAGCACAGACGAGTGAGCGGCCGCTACGCGGTCTTGGAGACAGCAGTGGCGGAGTATAGCCCATGAGCACTGAGGCACCGGATGACTTGGATGACCTCGAAAACGGCGGTTCAGTTCCGCAGGACAGCGGGCGCCCGACCGCCGAGGTGACGCCCGAGCTCGACGGCCTGCGCCTCGACGCGGCCGCCGCCCGGCTGTTCGAAGGCCATTCCCGCTCGCGCATCCAGCAGTGGATGGAGGAGGGCAGCCTGCTCGTCAACGGCGCGCCCGTGAAGCGCCTGCGCGATCTCGCCCGCACCGGCGACAGGCTCGAGCTGCTGGCCGATGCGCCCGAAGCCAACTACGACGTGACGCCGCAGGATCTGCCGATCGACGTGGCCTATGCCGACGATGCGATCGCGATCATCCGCAAGCCGGCCGGGCTCACCGTGCATCCGGGCGCCGGCCAGCGCAACGGTACGCTGCAGAACGCGCTACTGCATCACTTCCCCCAGACCCTCAACGTGCCGCGCGCGGGCATCGTGCACCGGCTCGACAAGGACACCTCGGGCCTGCTCGTGGTGGCGCTGACGCCGATCGCGCATACGCGGCTCGTGGAGGCGCTGGCCGATCGCGACATCGGCCGCGAATACGATGCGCTGGTGACCGGCGCGATCGTCGCCGGCAGCACCATCGACGCCCATATCGGCCGGCATCCGCGCGATCGCCTGAAGATGGCGGTGACCACGGCGGGCCGCCGCGCGGTGACGCATTACCGCGTGCAGGAGCGATTCAAGCATCACACGCTGCTGCGCGTGAAGCTCGAAACCGGGCGCACGCACCAGATTCGCGTGCATCTGGCGCATCTGAAATGGCCGATCGTCGGCGATTCGCTCTACGGCGGACGCATCGCGCGCGGCGTCGGCATGAGCGAGAAGCTGCGTTCGGCCCTGCTCGCGTTTCCGCGTCAGGCGCTGCATGCGCGCGAATTGCATCTCGAGCATCCGATCAGCGGCGAGCTCATGCACTTTTCGGCCGAGCCGCCGGAAGATTTCCAGTCCATGCTCGAGCTGCTGCGCCGCGAAGAACGGCGCAACAACGCGGGCTAGGCCGGCGGGCTACAGCGGCAGCAGATCGCCGAGGCCGTCGCTCCAGGCGAACTCGCGGCCTTCGGCTTCGGTGAGCTGCCGCGGTGGCCGCGTCGAGTCGGGCCGCCGCATCGCGACGATCTGGCCGACGCCATAGGCCCTGGCCGCGCGCAGCACCGGCAGGCTGTCGTCGGCGAACAGCGAGCTTTGCCGCGGGAACGCGTGCCGGGCCTGCAGCGCTTCCCAGAACGCGGGGTGTTCCTTGGGCGCGCCGAACTGATGCGAGGAGGCGATCACGTCGAACATCGGGCGTAACCCCACCTGATCGAGCTTGATCTGCCAGGCGTCCGGATGCGCGTTGGTGACGAGCCAGAGCTGCCGGCCCGAGGCTTTGACCGCTTCGAGAAACGCCAGGCTGTTGCCGATGAAGGCGACGCGCTCGCGAATCTCGTGCTTGAGCTGCTTGAGGTTGAGGCCCGTGACTTCGCTCCAGTAATCGGTGCTGTACCAGGGCAGCGTGTGCTCGATCGCGCGGAACTTCGGCAGCAGTTCTTCGTGCGCCGCCTCCAGTGTGAGCCCGCGCGCCTGCGCATAGCGCTGCGGCACGAGGTCCATCCAGAAATAGTTGTCGAAGGCCAGGTCGAGAATCGTGCCGTCCATGTCGAGCAGCACGTGGTCGATGCGGCTCCAGTCGGGTTGCGCTTTCTTCATGGGCCTATGATAAGCGCATGACCCCCGCCGACCTGCTCGAGCCCGCGCTGCGCATCGCCACGCAAGCCGGCGAACGCATCATGGAGATCTGGCGCACGGGCGATTTCACCGTCACCCACAAGGGCGACGATTCGCCGCTCACGCAGGCCGATCTCGCGGCGCACCGGCACATCGCCGACGAGCTCGCCAGGCTCGCGCCGGCCATTCCGCTGCTGTCGGAAGAAGATGCGGACATTCCGTATTCCACGCGCCGCAGCTGGACGCGCTACTGGCTCGTCGATCCGCTCGACGGCACGCGCGAGTTCATCCGCCGCAATCGGGATTTCACCGTCAACATCGCGCTGATCGTCGACGGCTATCCGCAGCTCGGCGTGGTGGTCGCGCCGGCGCTCGGCATCAGCTGGATCGCGGCCGAGGGGGCGGGCTGCTGGCGCATCGAGAACGGCGAGCGGCGCCGGCTTTCGACCCGGCGCAAGCCCGAGCTGCCGGTCTTCGTCGTGAGCCAGTCGCACCGGAATCCGGCGCTCGCCCGCTTTCTCGCGAGCGCGCCGAAGCACGAGGCCGTGAGCCGCGGCTCTTCGCTCAAGTTCTGCCTGATCGCCGAAGGACTCGCCGATCTGTATCCGCGCACCGGGCCGATTTCGGAGTGGGATTCGGGCGCCGGCCAGTGCGTCGCCGAGCAGGCTGGCGCGCAGGTGCTGCGCCTGCCCGAGCGCACGCGCCTGGGCTACAACGAGAAGGCCTCGCTGATCAATCCGCTGTTCGCCGTGATCGGCGATCCGTCGGCCGACTGGGACGCGGTGCTCACGAGCATCGGCCCTTGAGTGCCAGCGTCGCCGAGCTGCTGCGCGAACTCGGCGTGACGCCGGCCGCGCTGCGTCGCCGCGGGCTCAAACGCTACGCGCAGGCGCGCACGCTGACGCCGGTCGGGCTCGGCACCGACGGTCGCGACAAGCTGCTGCGTCCGTTCGCGGCGCGCGCCTGGCATTCGATGCGCGAGGCCGCGGCGGGCGAGGGCATCGAGCTGCTGCTGATCTCCGCGTTTCGCAGCGTCGATTATCAGATGCAGTTGATCCGGGCCAAGCTCGCCCGCGGCATGACGATCGAGGACATCCTGCGCGTGAATGCGCCGCCTGGTTACAGCGAGCACCACACCGGTCTAGCGGTCGACATCGGCAGCGCGGAGGTCGGAGCGCTCGACGAGGCCTTCGAGAACACGCCCGCGTTCGCCTGGCTCACGGCCAACGCGGAGCGCTTCGGATTCGTGATGAGTTATCCGCGGAACAATGCGCAGGGCTATCTCTACGAGCCCTGGCATTGGTGCTGCCAGCCTCGGCCGCGCGGCTAGGCACAGCGGCACTTTTAGCTCAGCGACACCTGCGAAAAATCGCGTGCCTGCGGGTGCGCTTCGAACGGCTTGGCGCTGTCGTCCCGCAACAGCTGGACGGTCTGCAGGCCGGCTTCGCGGGCGGCGTCGAGCTCTTCGCCGACGTCGGACAGAAACAGCATCTCGCTGCCCGCGAGCCCGATCTGCTTGAGGATCTTTTTATACGAGGCTGCTTCGCGCTTGCCGCCGACGCGGGTATCGAAATAGCCCGAGAACAGCGGCGTCAGATCGCCGTATTCGGTGTGGCCGAAGATGAGCTTCTGCGCCTCCACCGAACCCGACGAATAGACGTATAGCGCGAGCCCCTGCGCATGCCAGCGGCGCAGGAACTCGGGCGTGTCGGCGTAGACGTGGCCTTTGAGCTCACCGGCCTCGTAGCCGGTCTTCCAGATCAGGCCCTGCAAGGTCTTCAGCGGCGTGACCTTGCGATCCTCGGCTATCCACTGTTCGAGCGTATCGGCCGCCTCGTCGATCGACAGATCCCAGCCGACCACGGCCTCGACGTCGTCGATGAGCGACTGGATCTGCGCTTCGCCCGCATGCTCGCGCAGGAAGCGCCGCAAGTGCGCCTTGGCGTACGGGAACAGCGTCTGGTGGACGAACTCGATCGAGGAGGTAGTCCCTTCGATGTCGGTCACGATGGCCTTCAGCATGGTGACTCCGAAGCCATCCAGGGCGCAGTGTTCCGGCCCGGCCATCCATGGCCGGGCGCTCGCCGGAGACAAGGTCCACCGGACCTTGTCTTTTTTCCGGCTCGCCCCTCGATATCGGTCAGGATCGCTTTGATGACCATCAAGCCGCCAGTGTCTTCGCCAGATCCGGATAGTGCGGCGCTTCGAGGCGCGGGAAGCGATCGGCGATCTTGTCGCCCGTGAAGGTCGCCACCCAGCCCTCGGGCGTGGTGAACAGGCGGATCGCCTTGAGCTGCGGCTCCGGGCCGAGGTCGAACCAGTGCGTGATGCCGGCCGGCACGTTGAGCAGGTCGCCCTGCTTGCAGCGGATCGCGTAGACCTTGCCGCCCGCGCGCAGGTTGAACAGGCCTTCGCCCTCGACGAAGAAGCGCACTTCGAAGTCGTCGTGGGTGTGCTCGTGCAGGAACTTGTCGCGCATCGCGGCGCGCTGCGGATGATCGGAATACAGGCTGATCACGTCGACGCTCTTGAAGCCGTAGGCCTTCATGAGGCGGTCGATCGGCTCGCGGTAGGCGGCAATGATCTCGTCCTGGGTCGCTTCGCGGTCGAGCTCGGCCGAGGCTTCCCAGCGCTCGAACGAAACGTCGATCTTCGCGAGCTGGTCGCGAATGTCTTCGAAGCTCTTGTGGACGGACAGCGCCTTGTTGGGATCGCCGTCGGAATAAATGCGCAGCTCGCTCATCGTTTGTTCTCCAATTCCCTCAACTCGCACTCGAACATGAACTCGAGGGCTTCCACGCGGTGGCGTGCTTGCGTCACCGTGCTGCCCCAAGCGTACAAACCATGCCCGGCGATCAGATATGCGGGCACGGCTACCTTCTTCATATGGTCATTCACGCGCGAGGCCAGCCGCTGAATGTCCTGATCGTTCTCGAAAACCGGAATTTCCACCGCAGCGTCATGAGTCGTGATGCCCGGCAGCAGCTTGAGCAGCTCGTAGCCAGCCAGGCGGATCGACTCGTAGCGCCGCGACAGCAGCGTGTTGGCGACCGAATGCGTATGCAGCACCGAACCCACGCTCTCGTCGAAGCGATAGACCTGGCAATGCAGCAGGGTCTCGTACGAGGCCTTGCGGCTGCGGTCTTCCGGAACGCCGTCGAGATCGGCGACCAGGAAGGCGCTGTCGTCGAGCTCGCCCTTGTGCCAGCCGGACGCCGTGATCAGCATGCGGTCTGACGACAGGCGGGCCGAAAAGTTTCCGCCGGTCGCCGGCACCCAGCCCCGCTGATGGAACAGCTGGCCCGCGGCGATCATGTCGCGGGCGGGGCGCGAAATCTCCAGGCTCACGGTCGGGGGCTCGAAAAAAGGGGGCGCACTGTACGGGATGGTTTGTGACAGCCGCAATCGCGTTCGGGGGCGACAGCGGCCTGGCGGGCTAGCGGCGAATTGTGCGCGGCGAACGTGAATTTGTCGCGTAAACCGCAAGAAGATCGGGTGATGTACTCAGACCAGGAACAGTGCGGCCAGGCCGAGGAAATAGAAGAAGCCCATGCTGTCGGTGGTCGCGGTCAGGATGATGCTCGAGCCCATGACCGGATCGCGGCCGAAGCGATGCAGCAGCACCGGCGCGCAGACCCCGATCAGGCTCGCGGTCAGCAGGTTCAGCACGAGCGCGACGGTGATGACCGCGGCCAGCGCGAGGTCGTGATACAGCACGATCGTCGTGATGCCGAGGATCAGGCCGCACAGCAGGCCGTTGAACGCGGCGATGCGCAGCTCCTTTTCGAGCATGCGCCAGAGCTGGTGCGAGCCGAGCTGGTTCAGCGCGAGCCCGCGGATCACCAGCGCGGCGCTCTGGTTGCCCGAGTTGCCGCCGATGCTCGCGACGATCGGCATCAGCGCGGCGAGCGCGACGAGCACTTCGATGATCGGCTCGAACGCGCCGATCACGCGCGAGGCCATGAACGCCGTGACCAGGTTGATGCCGAGCCAGGGCCAGCGCGCGCGGGCGCTCTTGAGCACCGGCGCAAACAGATCCTGCTCATCGGAGAGGCCGACCTGGCGCAGGCCTTCGCTGTTCGCGCGTTCGCGCATTTCGTCGACGACGTCGTCGACCGTAAGCCGGCCGACGACCTGATCGTGCAGGTTCACGACCGGCGCGGAGACGAGGTCGTAGCGCTCGAAGGCATCGACCGCGTCGCGCATGCGATCGTCGGTGAAGAAGAACACCACATCGCGCGTCATCTCGGCCGACACCGGCGCCTCGGGGTCGCCGAGCACGAGCCGCGACAGCGACAGCAGGCCCTGCAGGCGGTTGCTGCGATCGACGACGAAGATCTCGCTCGTGTGCGGCGGCAGCGTCTTGAGCCGGCGCAGCAGGCGCTGCACGGCTTCGAGCGAGGCGTCCTCGCGGACCGAGATGAACTCCATGTCCATCAGCGCGCCGACCGATCCTTCGGGGAAGGACAGCATCGACCGCACTTCGGCCTGGTCGGCATTGTCGAGCCTGGCGACGACCTGCTGGCCGACGTCCTCGGGCAGGCTGCTGACGAGGTCGGCGATGTCGTCGGAATCGAGCGGGGCGACGACGGCCGCGATGTCCTCGGGCGCCATGTTGGCGACCAGCGCCCGGCGCACGTTGTCCGAGGTTTCGAGCAGCACCGCACCGCGACGGTCCGCACGCACCAGCGACCAGGCCAGATCGCGCGCATCGGGCTCCAGCGACTCGAGCACGAAGGCGATGTCGGCCGGATGGAAGCTCGCGAGACGCGCTTCGAGCGCGGCCTGATGCTGGCGCTCGACGAGCTGCGAGACCACGTCCTGGCGCCGCGTGGTGTCCGTGCCCTGGCGCTGCAACAGCTCGCGCTCGACGGCCTGCCGCGACAGCAGCTCGATCACCTGCGCACGCGCCTGCTCCAGATGCCGGTAGTGCGGCCGCTGTGCGCTGGTGTCGGCTGGCTCGATCATGGGCGTGATCCTACGCAGCGAGGCGGAACAACAAATGACGAAGCCCGCGCGAGGCGGGCTTCAAGTCACCAGAAGCGAAAACGCCACCGCAAAAGGTGGCGCCTCGCATCGAACAAAACTTCGCTCCAGCTTATGGAGCGTGGGTTTCGCTCACTTGATCTTGGCTTCCTTGAAGACCACGTGCTTGCGGACGATCGGGTCGTACTTCTTGAACTCGAACTTGTCCGGCGTGTTCTTCTTGTTCTTCGTGGTGGTGTAGAAGAAGCCCGTGTCGGCGGTCGACACCAGCTTGATCTTTTCGCGTTCTTTCTTCTTTGCCATGGCCTTAGACCTTCACGCCGGACTTGCGGATTTCGGCGAGCACCACGTCGATGCCCTTCTTGTCGATGATGCGCAGGCCGTGGTTGGACACGCGCAGCGAGACGAATTGCTTTTCGGCCTCGACCCAGAAGCGGTGAGTGTGCAGATTCGGCTCGAAACGGCGACGACGCTTGTTGTTAGCGTGGGAAACCGTGTTGCCGACCATCGGCTTCTTGCCGGTGACCTGACAGACTTTGGACATGACGCAACCCCTGGGATGAATCTGGTAAAGGACGATTCCGGGCCCAAGAAGCCCGAAAGGGCGCGCAAGATACCAGCGAAGTTTGTCCTCGGCAACCACTTTCGAGCGGCTCGCGCCCGGGCTTTCAGCCGGAGTCGCTGCGCACCCAGCGCAGGAAGTCTTCGAGCCGGCGTCCGGCCTGGTCCGGGAAATCGCGGCCCAGGGCCTCGAGCGAATCGATGCGGTCGAGCCGGAACTGGCGGAACTGCTCGCGCAGCTCGCACCAGGTCGCGAGTGTCCAGGCCGCGCCCCAGAAGAACAAGCCCAGCGGCCAGATCGCGCGTTCGCTGGCCGCGCCATGTTCGTCGCGATAGCGCAGGCGCATGACCTCGCGTCGTGCGATGGCGCCGTGCAGCCGGTCGAACAGCGCTCCGCGCACCTCGCGACCGAAGCCCGGTGCGGGGAAATTGGGCGCAAACAGGCGCGTGCGTTCGAGATCGACGCGTCCGGCTTCGGGCAGGGCGGCGGCGATCTTGGCGAGCGCCGAACGGGCCGCGCCCGCGAGTTCGGGCCCTGCCCAGACTTCGACGATGCGCGCTCCGGCCGCGAGCGCCTCGATCTCGCGCCGCTCGAACATCAGCGGCGGCAAGTCGAAGCCCGGACGCAGCCGGTAGCCGACACCGGCCTCGCCCTCGATCGGCACGCCCGAGGCCGACAGGTCGCGTACGTCGCGATAGACCGTGCGCGGCGAAACCTGCAGCCAGTCCGCGAGCTGGGCCGCCGTCGTGAGCCGGCGGCCTCGCAGGTACTGGACGATGCGGAACAGGCGGTCGGCGCGGCGCATGCGCTCAGCATACGGGCCGTGGCGCCGTTTTCAGCGCACCTTGCCGAGATCGAAGGCCGGGTTCTCGATCACGCTGAGCCGGTTGCCGAACGGATCGAGCACCGAGCCCACGCGCACGCCGTCACCGACGTCGCGCACGGCGTCGAACGGCTGGGCGCCGAGCGAGAGCAGGCGTTCGTATTCGGCGTCGGCGTTCTCGACGCCCCAGTAGACCTCGCTGCCATCGACGCCGGGCTTGCGCTCGGAAATCAGCCCGAGCTCGAAGCCGCCGACTTCGAAGCCGACGTAGTAGGGCTGGTCGTAATAGGGCTGAACCCCGAGCACTTTTGCGTACCAGGCCTTGCCGGCGGCGATGTCGGGAGTCGGGTAAATGGCGGTGCGCAGGCCGATCAACATGGGGTTGCTCCTTGTTTCGATGAAGGGAGCGCCAGTCTGCGCGGGAGCTGCTGACAGCCTGTTGTCAGCAGCTAGAGCCAGCCACGTTCGGCGAACGACACCGGCCGGCCTTCGCCGACGACGAAATGATCGAGCACGCGCACGTCGACGAGCTGGAGCGCCTCGCGCAGGCGGTCGGTCAGGATGCGATCGGCGGCGGACGGCTCGGCGACGCCGCTCGGATGGTTGTGGGCGAAGATGATCGCCGCGGCACCGAGCCTCAGCGCCGCCTTGACGACTTCACGCGGGTAGATCGAAGCACCGTCGATGGTGCCGTGCGTGATCGCCTCGTAGGCGATCAGCCGGTGCTGGCTGTCGAGGAACAACGCCGCGAACACCTCGTGATCGAGCCCGCGCAGCCGGGCCTGCAGGTAGCGACGCACGGTGGGCGGGTCGCTCAGCGAATCGCGCTCGCGCAGATCTTCGTCGAGATGGCGGCGGCCCATTTCGAGCACCGCCTGCAATTGCGCGTACTTGGCCTGGCCGAGCCCGTCGGCGGCGCAGAACTCGCGCTGCGAGGCCGCGAGCAGGCCGCGCAGGCTGCCGAAGCGTGTCAGCAGTTCGCGCGCCAGATCGACCGCGCTGCGCCCGGGCAGGCCGGTGCGCAGGAAGATGGCGAGCAACTCGGCGTCGGTGAGGACGGCGGCGCCGCGCATCAGCAGCTTTTCGCGGGGTCGGTCGCTGGCGGGCCAGTCGCGAATACTCATGTCGGGGCTCTGTCGGGAACGGAGCGCTGAATTTATCGGCGCGCGTAACAGTAGAATCCGCGCCATGTCACAGAACCTCGCTCCTGCTTTGCACGGTCGCCGCATCCTGCTCGGCGTCACGGGCGGTATCGCCGCCTACAAGGCGGCCGACCTGACGCGCCGGCTCATGGAAGTCGGCGCCGAGGTGCAGGTGGTGATGACGGCCTCGGCGCAGCATTTCGTCGGCGCGACGACGTTCCAGGCGCTGTCGGGCAAGGCGGTGCGCAGCTCGCTCTGGGACGAGGCGGCCGAGGCGGCGATGGGGCACATCGAGCTCGCGCGCTGGCCCGACCTGATCCTGGTCGCGCCGGCGACCGCCAATTTCATTTCCAAGCTCGCGGTCGGTGCGGCTGACGATCTGCTGTCGACCCTGTGCCTGGCGACCGACAAGCCGATCGCGGTTGCACCGGCGATGAACCGGCTCATGTGGGCCAACCCGGCGACGCAGGACAACGTGCTGACGCTGCAGCGTCGCGGCGTCGCGATTCTCGGCCCGGGCGCGGGCTTCCAGGCCTGCGGCGAAACCGGCGAGGGCCGCATGCGCGAGCCGCTCGAGCTGCGCGCCGATGTCGCCCGCCTGCTGTCGTCCGGCCCGCTGTCCGGCGTGCGCGCCGTGGTCACCGCCGGGCCGACGCGCGAACCACTCGATCCGGTGCGCTTTTTGACCAATCGCAGCTCGGGCAAGCAGGGCTATGCGGTCGCCGCCGCTCTGCGCGACCTTGGCGCGAGCGTGACGCTGATCTCCGGGCCGACGAATCTGGCTGCGCCGGCCGGCGTGCGGCGCGTCGACATCGAAACCGCGCAGCAGATGCTCGAAGCCTCGCTCGCCGCGGCGGCGCAGGCCGAGGTGTTCGTCGCCGCCGCGGCGGTGGCTGACTACAAGGCCGCGCAGATCGCCGGGCAGAAGATCAAGAAGAACGATGCCGAGCTGAGCCTCGCGCTCGCCCGCACCGAAGACGTGCTCGCGCGCGTGCGCGCCGCGTTTCCGCAGCTGTTCCTGGTCGGCTTCGCGGCCGAGACCGAAAAGCTCGAGGAGCATGCGCGCGGCAAGCTCGCGCGCAAGGGGCTCGACCTGATCGCCGCGAACTGGGTCGGCGAGGGCAAGGCTTTCGATCAGGAAGACAACAGTCTGACGGTGTTCGGCAAGGACGGCAGCGCGCACACGATCGCTTCGGCGTCGAAGGCCGAGGTCGCGCGCGAGCTCGCGGGCCTGATCGCCGCGCGCCTGTCGCGTGCATGAGCTAATAAATTCAATAACGCTTCAAAAGAAGATCAAATGTCACAGAAGATTCAGCTCAAGCTGCTCGACGCGCGCCTGGGCCGCGATTACCCGATTCCCTCGTACGCCACCGAAGGCTCGGCCGGTCTCGATCTGCGCGCGATGCTCGACGAGCCGCTGACGCTGGCTCCGGGCGAGACCACGCTGATCAAGACCGGCATGGCGATCTACATCGGCGATCCGGGCCTGGCGGCGGTGATCCTGCCGCGCTCGGGGCTCGGCCATAAGCACGGCATCGTGCTCGGCAACCTCGTCGGGCTGATCGATTCCGACTACCAGGGCGAGCTCATGGTGAGCTGCTGGAATCGCGGCCAGACTGCATTCGAGATCGCCCCGGGCGAGCGCATCGCCCAGCTCGTGCTGGTGCCGGTGGTGCGTGCGGACTTCGAGCTCGTGAGCGATTTCATCGCCAGCGAGCGCGGGGCCGGCGGCTTCGGTCATACCGGCCGGCATTGATTTTCTGTTTTACAAAAGTAAGCAGTTCGATATTTAGTCACGAAAAAGCCGCATGCCCATCGACCTCTCCAGCGCCCAGACCACCGCCCGCGTCCTGACCGAAGCGCTGCCCTACATCCGCCGCTTCTCGGGCAAGACCTTCGTCGTGAAATACGGCGGCAACGCGATGAAGGACGACGACATGATCGCGAGCTTCGCGCGCGACATCGTGCTCATGAAGCGCGTCGGCATGCACCCGGTGGTCGTGCACGGCGGCGGCCCGCAGATCGGCTCGCACCTCGAGAAGCTCGGCAAGGAATCGAAGTTCATCGAGGGCATGCGCGTCACCGACGACGAGACCATGGACGTGGTCGAGATGATGCTCGGCGGCCTCGTCAACAAGGCCATCGTCTCGGCGATCCAGCAGCAGGGCGGCCAGGCCGTGGGCCTGACCGGCAAGGACGGCGGCCTGATCCGCGCGCGCCGGCTCACGATCAAGGGCCAGGACATCGGCCAGGTCGGCGAGGTCGAGGCGATCGATCCGCGCGTGGTCAAGCACCTCGAAGCCGGCGGCTTCATTCCGGTCATCGCGCCGGTCGGCGTCGGCGCCAAGGGTGAGGCCTTCAACATCAACGCCGACCTCGTCGCCGGCAAGATGGCCTCGGTGCTGCAGGCCGAGAAGCTCATGCTGCTGACCAATGCGCCGGGCCTGATGGACAAGGCCGGCAAGGTGCTGACCGGCCTGACCGTTCCGCAGGTCGAAGGCCTGATCGCCGACGGCACCATCTACGGCGGCATGCTGCCGAAGATCCAGTGCGCGCTCGACGCGGTCGCCAGCGGCGTGAAGACCGCGGTCATCATCGACGGCCGCCTCGACCACTCGGTGCTGCTCGAGCTGTTCACCGACGAGGGCATCGGCACGCTGATCAAGGCTTGAGCTTGATCGCCCGGCGAGCCTGGTCTAGTCTGGCCAGACCTTAACGCGGGAGGCCGTCATGGGCGACGCCATCAACATCCTCGAAGCCAAGACCTCGCTGTCGCGTCTCGTCGCGGCGATCGAGAGCGGGGAACAGTCCGAGATCGTGATCGCCCGCAACGGCAAGCCGGTCGCCCGCCTCGTGGCGATCGAAAAGCCGCAGCGCATCAAGTTCGGCACACTCGCGGGTAAATACCAGGCGCCGGACGATTTCGATGCCCTCAATGGCGAGGTCGCCAGGCTCTTCGGTGTCGAGGAGTGAGCGGCCGGCTCCTCGTCGATACCCACATCGCGGTCTGGGTGCTGACCGGTGATTCGCGGTTGAGCCCTAGGGCGAGGCAACTGCTCTCGGAGGCCGACCAGGTCTTCGTCAGCGCGGTCAGCATCTGGGAGATCGCGGTGAAGTTCGCGATCCAGCAAAAGCTCGGCCGCACCGGCGGAGCGGGCGACATCCCGTTCTCGGGCACCGAGGCCTTGCGTGCGCTGCTCGACGCGGATTTCCGCTTTCTGGACGTGCGCCCCGAACATGCGGCGGCGGTCGACCAGCTGGAGCTGCTGCATGGCGATCCGTTCGATCGCCTGCTGATCGCCCAGGCCCGCTTCGAGCCTCTGCACCTGCTCACGAGCGACGCCACGGTCGCCCGCTACGGGCATGGCGTCATCGCCGTCTGAAGTTCAGTCCTTCACGCCGTACTGCGCCTGATAAGCGCGGATCGCCTCGATCGTGCTCGCGTCGCCGCCGTTGCTCGTCAGATAGGCGAGCAAGTCGCGCACGGTGACGAGTGGCTTCACGGGCAGGCCCGATTCGGTCAGTTCCTGCACGGCCGAGCGGCCGTTGGGGCCGACTTCCTGGCGGTCGAGTGCGGTCATCGCGGCGACCGGCGTGGCGCCGGAATCCTTCAGCAGCGCGAACGACTGGCGCAGCGCGGTGCCGGCCGTGAGCACGTCGTCGACGATCACCACGCGTTTGCCCTTCACGTCGGCGCCGACCAGCACGCCGCCTTCGCCGTGATCCTTGGCTTCCTTGCGGTTGTAGGCGAACGGAACGTCGCGGCCACGTTCGGCGAGCGCGCAGGCGATCGCCGCGACCAGCGGAATGCCCTTGTAGGCCGGTCCGAACAGCAGGTCGAATTCCAGGCCCGAACCGAGCAGCGCATCGGCGTAGGCGTGCGCGAGCCGGCGCAGTCCGGCGCCGCCCGCGATTTTGCCGAGGTTGAAGAAGTACGGGCTCACGCGGCCGGACTTGAGCGTGAATGAGCCGAACTTGAGCACCTCATGTTCGAGGGCGAGTTCGAGGAAGGCGGTCTGGTGAGCGAGCATGGGCTGACTAAAGTTTCTTCGGACGAAACATTATCGCTCAGTCCTTGAGCGCCCTTCGCAGGCCCGAACGGTTTTGCGGCAAACTCGCTTGATGAAACGCATCATCTCGCTCAACTGCAACGGCATCCGCTCCGCCGCCAAGAAAGGCCTGTTCGACTGGCTCGAACAGCAGAACGCCGACGTGCTCTGCCTGCAGGAAACCAAGGCCCAGCCCGACGATCTCGCGGGCCTCGACACCTTCGCGCCCAAGGGCTGGCACGCGCATTTCAACAGCGCGCTGCGCAAGGGCTACAGCGGCACCGCGATCTATTCGCGCGAGAAGCCCAACGCCGTGCTCAATACGCTCGGCGCGCCGGAGTTCGACGACGAGGGCCGCTATCTCGAGACGCGCTTCGGCGATCTGTCGGTGGTGTCGCTATATCTGCCGTCGGGCTCGTCCGGGCCCGAGCGGCAGGCTTCGAAGGACCGCTTCCTCGAATTCTTCCTGCCGAAGATGCGCGAGTTCATGGGCGAAGGCCGCGACTACGTGATTTGCGGCGACTGGAACATCGCGCACACCAACAAGGACCTCAAGAACTGGCGCAGCAACCAGAAGAACTCGGGCTTTCTGCCGCACGAGCGCGCCTGGCTCGATGTGCTGTTCGGCCAGGTCGGCTGGGTCGATGGCTATCGCGTGCTGCATCCCGATACCGAAGGCGAGGCCTACACCTGGTGGTCGAATCGCGGCCAGGCCTGGGCCAACAACGTGGGGTGGCGCATCGATTACCAGATCGTCAGCCCGAGCCTGCGCGACAAGCTGCGGGCGGCGAGCGTCTACAAGACCACGCGTTTCTCCGATCACGCGCCGCTGATCATGGACTACGACGTCTGAGCCGACGTCGTCGGGCTCAGTCGGCGGCGGCGCTTTGCGGCGTCTGCGGGATCGACTGCGCCGCGAGTCCCGAGCGCCAGAGCCAGGCGTACAGCACGATGCCGGGCAACGCGGCCACGGTCGTCAGCAGGTAGAAGTTCACGTAGCCCATCGCCTCGATGAGCCGTCCGGCGGTCGAACCCGTGAGGAAGCGCCCGACCACCGAAGCGGCCGCCGACAGCAGCGCGAACTGCGTCGCCGTGAAGTTGAGGTTGCACAGCGCCGACAGGTAGGCCACCACCACCACGCCGCCGATGCCGCTGGCGATGTTCTCGAAACAGATCGCCCCGGCCAGCAGCGCATTGCTGTGCCCGGCCGTCGCGAGCAGCGCGAAGCTCAGGTTCGAGACCGCCATGAGCACGAGGCTCAGCATGACCGAGCGCTGCAGGCTCAGGCGCGCGTAGACGA
The DNA here is from genome assembly GCF_058783045.1 of Hydrocarboniphaga sp. FW305-C-57. Classification (NCBI taxonomy): domain Bacteria; kingdom Pseudomonadati; phylum Pseudomonadota; class Gammaproteobacteria; order Nevskiales; family Nevskiaceae; genus Hydrocarboniphaga; species Hydrocarboniphaga sp. FW305-C-57. Next base: position 241,137 of record NZ_JBYSYG010000001.1, read on the forward strand.
TGCCGCCGATGAAGATGCCCGCCAGATACGCGAAGAAGCCGAAACCGACGTCATACGTCGCGATCTCCTCGTTCGAAAAGCCGAGGTCGTTGAGCAGCAGGCGCAGCGTCAGGTTGGCGAGCGTGTCGCCGATCTTGTGCAGCAGCACGAACAGCAGCACCAGGAACGCGCCGCGACGGCGGAAGAATTCCACGAGCGGTCCGGCGACCGCGTCGTAGAGCTCGCCCCAGCCGCGACTCGGCGCGACCACCTGCCGCCGCACGGGCTCGCCCATCAGCAGGCCGGTGAGCGCCGCGGGCAGCGCGAAGATCGCGCAGCTCGCATAGGCCGCGCTCCAGCCCAGCCTGGCCGACACCAGCAAGGCGAGCGCGGCCGCGAGCACCGAGCCGATGCGCCAGCCGTACTGCGACATGCCCGAGCCGACGCCGAGCTGGTGCGGCTCGAGCAGCTCGATGCGATAGGCGTCGATGACGATATCGAAGGTCGCGCCTGCGACGCCCATCAGCACCGCCGCGAGCGCGACCACGCCGAGCCCGTGTTCGGGCCTGACCGAACCCAGAAAGCAGACCGCCGCGATCGCGAGCAGGCTCGCCAGCCACAGCCAGGACACGCGCTGGCCGAAGCGCGACAAGCCAGGCAGGCGCAGCCGGTCGATCGCGGGCGCCCACAGGAACTTGAAGTTGTAGACCAGGAACGCGAGCGAAAATGCGGTGACGCTGCGCTTGTCGATGCCGTCCTGCGCGAGCCGCGTGGTCAGCGTCGCCCCGATCATCGCGTACGGAAAGCCCGAGGAAACACCCAGCGCGAGCGCGGCGAGCGCGGCCGGCTCGGCATAGGGACGCACGACCGACGGCAGCCGGTCGCGCCAGGAGGCGGAAGTGGTCATGCGTGCATGGTAGGGAAGCTGTGCGCCACTTGCTTCGCATCCCTCTCCCGGCGGGAGAGGGAGTTCAGGCGGCCGGCGCGCGTCCGAGCTTGAGCAGGATCTCGGCGAAGCGCCGGCCGACGCTGGTCTGGTCCGGTACCAGGAACGGCCGGTTGTAGACCGGCAGCGACAGCCGGTCGACGTTCTCGGCGCGGCCTTCGAACTGCCCGCCGAGCGCCTTGATCTGCGCGATGAAGCGGGCGTTGTCGCTGGTCACGTCGTAATAGAAGCGGCGGATGCCGGCGCGGTGCGCGGTCAGGTGCAGGCAGGCGTGCAGCAGCATGCCGGCGCCGCGGCCCTGATAGGGCTCCAGCACGACGATCGCCGCGTCCGCGCTCCTGCGGTCGCCGTTGATGCGCTGGTAGCGCGCGAGCCCGACGCCGGGCTCCTGCGGGCGCTCGCGGTTCATGCAGCCCCAGCCGGCACGGTCCACCTGGTCGAGGTTCGTGAGCTTGTCGATCATCTCGTCGGTGAGCTGCGAGACGTCTTCGAGAAAGCGGCGCCGGCGCGCGAGCTGCGACATCTGTTCGAAGCCGGCCTTGAGCCGGGCTCCGTCTTCCGGGCGTAGCGGACGCACCTGCACGGGCGTGCCCTCGTCGAGCCGGAACTTGAACTCGCGCCGCAGCCGCGGCACGCGATACCTGTCGAACAGCGCCATCGGCGGTTTTCCTTTTCCGCCGCGTCCGGCGGGTCAAGCGTAGTGGTCGTGATCGTCGAGTCGTCGGAGCGCTTCGTCGCGAGAGGGAGGCACCGCATCGAGATCGAAGTCCTCGCGATCCAGATCGAGCGCGCCCGAATAGTCTTCCGGCGCGGCGCAAGGCTGCGCGGCCAGTTCCATCCAGGCTTCGAATTCGATCTCTTCGAGCGAGCCATCGAAATGCTGCACCAGCACGATTTCGGTCTCGGGGTCCACGCCCACGATCTCGAAGGAGCTACCGCCGGCTTCGAACCACTCGCCGACGGAAAGACCTTGTAGCCATTGCGCCATGATCGGCCTCCCGTGCGTCGCCGCGACGAGTCGGCGACACCGTACTTCTACGCCGCTTGGCGCACGGCTTCAAGCCGCTTCGGGAGGCTGCGACGGGTGCAGCGAGGCGAACGCGGCGTCGCGCCGCTGGATCAGCTTTTCGAGCGCCGGCAGCAGAATGGCTTCCATCGCGGTTTCCATCTGGTCGCCCGGCACCACGAGCGTGTTGGCGTTGGACTTGAAGGCGCCGAAGATCTGCTGCTCGTACTGGTCGAGGTCGGACGACAGCCGGCTGTGATCGTTGAAATGGATCACCACGAGGCTTTCCTCGTTGCCCGGAATTTCGCGCACGACGAAGGGATTGGACGTATCCACGAGCGGCACGCGCTGGAAGTTCACGTCGGTGCGCGAGAACTGCGGGGCGATGTGGTTCACGTAGTCCGGCATGCGGCGCAGGATGGTGCTCGTGACTTCCTCGGGCGCGCTGCCGCGCTCGTCGGTGTCGCGGCGCAGCTTCTGGATCCACTCGAGGTTGATGATCGGCACCACGCCAACGAGCAGGTCCATGTGCTGGACGATGTTGGCGTCCTCGCCCACATAACCGCCGTGCAGGCCCTCGTAGAACAGCACGTCGCTGTTCGCGGGTAGCGGCTCCCAGGGCGTGAAGGTTCCGGCCGCCTGGCCCGCTTCGGCGCCCTCGATCTCGGTGTGCAGGTAGCGCCGGCTGATGCCGGTGCCGCGTTCGCCGAAATCGCGCAGCAGCGTCTCGAGCCGGGACAGCAGATTCGCGGTCGGGCCGAGCAGCGAAAAGTGCTCGCCGCGAATGCGCGCCCGCGCAATCGCCTTGCGATTGCCGTCGCGGTCGTAGGCGTGGAAGGCGTCGCCCTCGACGATCGCGGGCTTCAGGCTCAGCCGCCGGCACATGCGTTCGAACGCCCGCAGCGCCGTGCTGGTGCCGGCACCGCTCGATCCGGTGACGCCTACGATCGGATGTCTGACGGACATGTGATGAAAAATAGAACTATTCGGCGGAGTTGGACGAATAAACTCGGAGTAGCGCTAAGGCTTTCCCTCGAGTGCCTTCCCAGAACAGTCAATTACCACGTCGAGCATGACGTGGTCGACCTCACCGCGTCTTAACCGAGCCCGCAGGCTCGTCAGCGCTTCTGCAGCAGCAGGTCGAAGACCTCGTGGCCGAGCCGTTCGCCGCGCGCCTCGAAGCGCGTCTTGGGCCGCGTTTCCGCGCGTTCGGCATACCCGCCGCCGGGCGCCAGATTGAGGAGTTCGGGCGTGGCGCGCACCGATTCGAGCATGTGCGCGGCGTACGGCGCCCAGTCGGTCGCCATGCGCAGCAGCCCGCCGGGCTTGAGCGCCTTGACGATCAGGGCGAGGAATTCGGGCTGCACGAGGCGGCGCTTGTTGTGGCGCTTCTTGTGCCAGGGATCGGGGAAATAGATGACGACCTCGGACAGCGAACCCGGAACCAGCCAGTCGCGCAGCACCTCGACGGCGTCGTGGCAGGCCACGCGCAAATTGGTCGAGCCCTGCTTCTCGGCCAGCATCATCACGCGGCCGCAGCCCGGGCGATGCACCTCGACGCCGATGAAATCGTGCTGCGGCTCACCCGCCGCCCGCGACAGCAGGTGATCGCCGTTGCCGAAGCCGATCTCGAACACCACCGGCGCCTCGCGACCGAACAGCACGGACGGCGCCAGCGGCTGCTCCGGCGCATCGAAGCCATAGGCCGGCCACAGCGATTCGAGCGCGACGCGCTGGCCGTCGGTCATGCGCCCTTCGCGGCGCACGAACGAGCGGATGCGCCGGTGCGGCGATTCGGGCGGCGTGGCGCTCAAGCGCCGCCGCCGATGACGCCGCTGATCGGCGACGAGGCGCTCGCGTAGCGGCGCATCGGCATGCGGCCCGCGCGGAAGGCTTCGCGGCCCGCGATGATGCCGTGCCGCATCGCGCTGGCCATCAAAACCGGGTCGCGCGCTTCGGCGATCGCGGTGTTCATGAGCACGCCGTCGCAGCCGAGCTCCATCGCGATCGCGGCGTCGCTCGCGGTGCCGACGCCAGCGTCGACGATGATCGGCACCTTGGCGTTCTCGACGATCGACAGGATGTTGTAGCGATTCTGGATGCCGAGGCCCGAGCCGATCGGTGCCGCCAGCGGCATCACCGCGACGCAGCCGATCTCTTCGAGCCGCTTGCAGATGATCGGGTCGTCGCTCGTGTAGACCATCACGTCGAAGCCGTCCTTGACCAGGGTCCTGGCCGCTTCGAGCGTGGCCGGAACGTCCGGGTAGAGCGTCTTGGCGTCGCCGAGCACTTCGAGCTTCACGAGCTTGTGGCCGTCGAGCAGCTCGCGCGCGAGCCGGCAGGTGCGCACCGCGTCCTCGGCCGTATAGCAGCCGGCCGTGTTCGGCAGCAGCGTGTACCTCGACGGTGGCAGCACGTCGAGCAGGTTCGGCTCGTTGGGGTTCTGGCCGATGTTGGTGCGACGCACGGCCACCGTGACGATCTGCGCACCGCTGGCCTCGCTGGCCAGGCGCGTCTGTTCGAGATCCTTGTACTTGCCGGTGCCGACGAGCAGGCGCGAGGCGTAGCTCATGCCGGCGATGATCAGCGGATCGCCCGCCGTGGTCGGAGAGACGGAATCAGCCATTGATGGACTCCTGATGCGGGGCGGCTCAGCCGCCGCCGATGGCCTGCACGATCTCGACGCGATCGCCTTCGTGCAGCCGGGTTTCGTGATGGATGGAGCGCGGCACGATGTCGCCGTTGATTTCGACGGCGTAGCGCTTGCCCGCGAGATGCAGCTGATCGGCCAGCGCCGCGACGCTGCATCCGTCTGCCGCCATGAATGACTGGCCGTTGAGCACGATGTTCATCTGGTCTCGTCGGCGCGGTTCCGAGCTGGATGCAGTGGAGCGGGTGACGGGAATCGAATTTGACCCCTAAGTGGTTGAGTTAAAACGATTCTCTTGAGTACCCGCGCTCGATATGGACTATCGACTGGACTAGTTTAAACCACCTGCCAAAAACCGGGCAACGCACTCGTCCGGCGAGAACTAGCCACGGCGACAGACAGCTATGTTCGACACAGGCTCGACGACACCTGCCGAGCGTCGCTGGCTTCATGCCGAAGCCCCTCTTAGAAGCTCTGCTACTGGCTGCAGAGTAAAGCGTTACTTGTTCCACGTCTGCCCTCAACACAATTCCCATTTGGTCTATCAGCAGACTGGGCAAGTCTGCTCATCCGAATTTGGCCCAGTTCCGAGCCTCCGCTCAAGACGAACGGGACTGTGTAACTGACCTGATAGACCGGCAAGAGAACAACGCATGCGTAACGGGTCTTGTCACGGCTCGCCGCCGACATGACCCTCGCGTACATGACAGTGGTGTGACTGGCCGCCTGTCGCTCCTGGGGCTCAGCGCCAGCATCCACCATAGCGGCCAGCCCCCGCCAGCCCTGGCAATGGCTCGGTCGTAGGCAATTCACATCCTACTGCCAGCGGGGTTGAGTGCAACCCCTTCGGCGCGGTTGATCGCGATCCGTCCGGCAGCGTGGCTCGACATCGAACCACGTCGAGTTGCGATCTTCTACGCACCGCCCGATGGCTGGGCACTGAGGAGTCTTCGATGAGGTAGCGGCGGCTGGGAGACAGCGACATGCAAAGTACTTCATTGTCGGCCGTGTACTACCGGCCCATCGACGCTGCTATCCGATGGGCCGGGCTGTTCCGGTTTAGGGACGAGATCCTGGCAACCGTACGATCACGGAGGTTGCCAGCGACTCTGGATTGCCCTCGTTGCAACGAGCTACGCCTGTGCACCGATCGCATCTACGATGCGATCATTCATGGCGAATTGCCCTACGGGCAAAACGGCATCACGATGCACGACGAGTCCTTATGGGATTCGCCCGACCTCACCATTCGCCATGTCGACCTCAAGCGCTGGATGGCTCACACCTATCCGGGCCAACGACCAGCATTTCTCTTCTCCCGTGCCGAGCGAGTTGTCCATCCGGTCATCACGGTCGAGGCCGGCCAGGCCCTCCTGGTGGAGCGCGAGGCTCTGAAGTCTCAACTGGATCTGTGCCGGCACCAAGTGCAGGCGCTGCAAGACCAACTGAAGAAGCAGGACGCGCCTACTGCCTCCTGCGCGCTTTGTCCGCTCAGCGATCGAGCCGAGGCGACCTATTTGAACATCGTCGGCGCATTGCTGGAAGTGATGCTCGGGCACACGCCGTCTGGAACTCCTTACTCCCGCTTCACCAGCCAGGAAGCGGTGATCAGCGCCCTGATCGCGCACCACGGGAATCTCATGGGCATCGCCGAGCGGACGCTGCAAGCCAAGTTTGCTCAGGCACGCCGGAAGCTGCGATCGGCCAACTGACAGCAATGCAAGCCCGTATCTGCGGTCGCGGAAACCGCATTTGCGGTGGTTATCCTCGTCTTGGTCTATTCAATTACGAGTCACCCTAACAAGCGCTCCTGAGCGCTAAGGAGTGACTCCATGTCGGAGGAAACACCCCTCCCGCTCCCCGCGGTCGAGCATCGCATCCTGCGTCGCGACGAAGTTGAAGCCAAGACTGGATTCAAGCGCGCGCACCTCTACAACCTGATGAGAGCCGGCAAGTTCCCGAAAGCCATTCGCCTCGGGATTCGTGCCGTCGGTTGGGATTCACTCGAAGTAGAGCAGTGGATCGCCGAGCGCCGAAAACAGCGCGTCTGAACTCGCCCTTCACCCATACGACGAGGAGCGAGACGATGTTAGTCATCTCCATCATTTCCACCAAGGGCGGCGTTGGCAAGACCACGACGACCGCGAATCTGGGCGGTTTCGCCGCGGACGCTGGCCTGCGCGTCCTGTTGCTCGACCTTGACGTGCAACCCACGCTATCGAGCTACTACCCGCTTATGCATCGGGCGCCCTGTGGGATCTACGAACTGCTCGCGTTCAACGAACAGAACCTGGAGCGGCTCGTCTCCCATACCTGCATCGACGGCCTCAGCTTGGTGCTCTCCAACGACGACAGGGGGCAGTTGAACACGCTGCTGCTGCACGCGCCCGATGGGCGCCTGCGCCTGCGGCATCTGCTGCCCGCATTCCAGGCGAGCTACGACCTGGTGCTGCTCGACACGCAGGGCGCGCGCAGTGCGCTGCTGGAGATGGCCGTGCTGGCCTCGGACGTGGCGCTGTCGCCAGTGACACCCGAGATTCTCGCGGCGCGCGAGCTGCGCCGGGGGACATTGCAACTGATCGAGGACATCGCCCCCTACCGGCACCTGGGCATCAAGCCGCCCCCGCTGAACCTGCTGATCAACCGCGTGCATCCGGTATCGGCCAACGCCCGCGTGATCCAGCAGGCATTGCGCCAGATATTCGAGGGACGCAGCGACGTGCGCGTGCTGGACACGGCCATTCCGGCGATCGAAGCCTATCCGCGCGCGGCGACGCAGGGCTTGCCCGTCCATCGCGTAGAGAACCGGCGCCCCACCGGACGCAGCGCGCCTTCCGCGCTGGAGACGATCCGGGCGGTTGCCTGCGAGCTGCTCCCCCAATGGCGGGAGGCTTTCAGCCAGGTCGACGGGAAAACGCCGAAGGAGACAGGCCGTGTCCAGCGCCCATGACCTGACGCGTGGGCACAAGCAGCTTCGCGGCCTGATCGACTTCGCGCTGCGCGAGGGCTGGGACGTCGTGCGGACGCCCGGCGGCCATCTGAAATTCACGAAGCCGGGCCTGCCGCCGATCTATACCGGCTCCACCGCAAGCGACCACCGCGCCGCGCGCAACGCGCGCGCCCAGCTCCGACGTGCCGATCGGCAGGCAAGCGCGCCAGGAGACGGCCATGGCTGACCTGACGCCAGCCGACATGGCCTCGAAGCTCCTGGCCGAGGGCTTCCAACGACAAAGCCCCGTCGCGCGGGCATTGAGCGATCCCATCGCGGACACGCCGATGGTCGTGACGCTCGACGAACTGCGCTCCTACGAGCTGGATCCACGCATCACCCGCAATCCGCTTTACGACGAAATCAAGGCGTCGATCCGTGAGCGCGGCCTGGACGCGCCGCCACCGATCACCCGGCGGCCCGACGCCGACCACTACATCATCCGCAATGGCGGCAACACGCGGCTGGCGATCCTGCGCGAGCTGTGGTCGGAGACGAAGGACGAGCGCTTCTTCCGCATCTCGTGCCTGTTCAGGCCCTGGCCTGAACGCGGCGAGATCATCGCGCTGACCGGCCACCTGGCCGAGAACGAACTGCATGGCGGCCTCACGTTCATCGAACGTGCCCTTGGCATCGAGAAGGCGCGCGAGCTGTACGAACAGGAAGTCGGCAAGCCGCTGTCGCAGTCCGAACTCGCCCGCCGTCTTGCCGCAGACGGCTATCCGATCCAGCAGTCGCACATCAGCCGGATGCAGGACACTGTGCGCTACCTGCTGCCCGCGATCCCCAATGTGCTCTACGGCGGACTTGGCCGGCATCAGGTCGAGCGGCTGGCGGTCCTGCGCAAGGCCGCCGAGTGGGCCTGGGAGACGCGCGTACACGGCAAGGTGCAGCCGACCGACTTCGACACGCTGTTCCACGAGGTCCTGGCGCAGTTCGACGCACAGCCCGACGATTTCACCGCACAGCGCGTTCAGGACGAATTGATCGGCCAGATGTCGGACCTGCTCGGCATCGATTACAACGCGCTGGAACTGGATATCGTCAACGTCGAAGGCCGACAGCGCGCGGTGAACAGCCCGCCGACGTTGCCGGCGGAAACACCGGCGCCACCGTCGTCATCGAATCCTGCATCTGCGTCTCAACTACCCGCGTCGGCACCACCACCCGGGACAGCGGCAGCGCCGCCAAGCCGGCAGACAGGCGAAGCCTCGAAGGAGAGCCAGCCGAGGCCAGCAGCCAAGCAGGCGCCGCCACCCGAAGCGCCGCCGATGCTTCCTCCGGCACAGGCAGCACCCGAGGACGAAGAGAACCAGCGGCTGCAAGACCACATCGTCTCGCCGGCGACCAGCACCGAACGGCTGCAGGCGATTCAACAGCTGGTCGCCGAGCACACCGGCGAAGACCGGCCGGACTTCCGCGATAACGTGCTGCGCGCCATTCCAGTCCAGGCCGGCGGTCTCTTTCCCATCACCGACGTTTGGTACATCGAGCCGGGACTGGACACGCCCGAAGGATTGCGCACGCACATCGCGCAGTTTGCCCGCGAGATCGCCGAGGAGGCGCAGCTGGCCGACTGCATCGGCGCGTCGGACGCCGGTCTCGGTTTCGTATGCCTCGCTCCCCGCACGGCCGCGCTGCCGCCGTTCGGCCGGGCGGTGCTGGCCCTGCTGCAGGCCATGGGCCATGGCGCTGAACCACCTGCCGGCGCGCGGCGCGACCCGTTCCCCCTGGAAACGGCGCTCGGCACGCTGCTGCTGGGAAGCGCGCCCGCCACCATGCCTCGCCTCAGCGATACCGGGCTGGTCAAGCTCTTTCGCCTGTTGCGGCTGGCGCGTCGCCTGTTGGACCTGGAAGCAGACGCCAGCGACGCATCCTCGGGCTGATCGGATCGGAGGCGATGATGACGGCACCCCATCCCTTGAACCAAGCTGTTGTCGCCCAGGCCCTGCACGACCTGCGCAACGGCCAACTGCGCCGCTGCCTGGCGATGGGGTTCGGAGAGCGCGAGCTGGACGTGCTCAAGCAGCCGGCGTTGGTCGCGCTGTTGGCCAACGCGCGCGTGCCCTGGTGCACGGTCAAGGTGAACCAAGACATGCTGTGGCGGCTGGTCAGCCAGATGCACGACATTGAGCACGAGATCAGCACGGTCGATCGCATGCTCAGACTCGGTGCCAGTACCGAGATGGTCAGCAAGTTCTATGGACTCACCCACCAGGAAGTCGCCTTGCGGCGCGAGATCCTGGGGCTACCGAAGCGCAAGGGTCGGCACCCGGTGCTGAACGAGGAGCAGGAGACTGCCCTGTGGCATCGCTGGAAGCCCGCCATCGCGGAGCGCGGCATCGCACTGGATGACGAAAGCGCGATGCTGACGTTGACGATGGACCTGGCCGAGTCGCTGTCCTTGCCCATGTCGGTGCTCTGGGCCGCGATACGGAGCTGGATCGATCAAGGGCTGGTGTAGGCCCATGACGACGCCACGCTCTGACGCGACTGGCCCCGTTTCGCTATCGACCATCCTCGACGGCGCCTTGCAGCGCCTGGAAGCTGCGCGCACCCGCGACAGCGGCCCCCAAGACGGCTTTCTGTTCAGTGGCAATCGCCACGAGGCGGTGCCGCGAGCCTTGTTCTTCGATCGACGGCTCACGCCATTGGAGCGCAACGCCTGGCAGGTGTGTCGCTTGATGCTCAACGACGACGGCCTGACTGCGTGGCCGACCTACGAGCAACTGCGCCCATGGCTGACCTCGATGCCCTGCGTGCCGAAAGCGTCCCACGAAACCGTCGCACGCGCCTTGACGGTGTTGCGGCTCACGCGCTGGTTCAGCCTGGTGCGCCGGCGGCGCGACGCCAGAAGCGGTCGCATCCTCGGCAACCTGTACGTGCTGCACGACGAACCGTTGAGCCCGTTCGAGGCCATGCAGCTCGACTCGGGCTACCTGGAGCTGATCAGCCAGGCCCTGACCCATGCGAGCAAGGCCGTTCAGCGCGTAGGACAGCAGGCGCTGCGCGAACTGACCGATGATCCCTTGCTCAACGGCCGCGTGCTGCCAACACGTCTCCAAGTGCTGGCACAGCGCATGGCCCGACAGCCCGCCGACGAGCAAGAGACTTATCCACAGGATCAAGCGGACCAGGAATCCGAAGAAGGCGCCGCACCCCCTCTTCGGAACCGATCGCAGCCGTCTTCCGATTCCGAAGCAGGCGGGAAACCCGGCGAATCCGCCTCTCTTCGGAATCCGAAGCAGGACCGTACTGAAGTACTGAGTAGTCGTATAAATGAAGTACGTACAGTACCGCGCGCGTTGCAGAACCTCCGCCTGCCCGAACGCTTCGGGCACCTGAAACACGAGCAGCAGGCCGGCGCGCTGGTGGCCCTGCAGCAGGTCGACGCCGACCTGCGCCAGTCCGTGCTCGACGAATGGAATGCGCGCTGCCGGGGCAGCACGGTGCGCAATCCTGCGGGCTACCTGTTCGGCATCATCCAGAAGGCGATCCGCGGGGAGTTCAAGGCGTGGGCAGGCCAATCAGACGCCGAATCCGGCGCCGCCAAGCACGCCGGCAATCCCGCACCCGCCGCCAAACCGGCGAGTCCCGAAGTCGTCCAGGCCCGCCTGTCGGAGCTGCGATCGTTGTTGAGCAAGTCGTGACGGCGTTTCGTCCGCGTGATCAGACCGCCTTGGCTCTCCCTGGAGCTATCCCCTGGGGATAGTTGGAACAGCTTGCCTTCCGCGACCGGAAACTGGCGGGGCGCTAGTGCGCTTTGTTGACTGACGGCCTTCCTGCTCGCCGGGATGCTCGCAACTCGTTCACCAACTGTGAGTCGTCTCCATGGCCAACGAACCCTTGCAACTCAATCTCGGGTCGCTGCGCAGTGCGATGTCACTGACGCTGCACACCCATCATGCCTCGCGCATCTGGCACGGCCGCGCTGCTGCAGAAGGCCGGCCCGGCATCGTCGGCCTCAACGGCTACATCGCCGTCATGAACAAAATGAAGCGCGGCGCCGAGCAGGACGATCCGTATAGCGACTGGTGGATGCTTCGGATCGAAGACAAGCTCGCGCAAACCAAAGCCAGCTTGCAGACGCTGCGCGAGCAGGTCGACCAAGCGCTCTCGGACGTGCCGCCAGCGCTGTCGCTGGGTGAGAACCTCAACGTACAGCCGGTCAAGCTGCCCTTGTTCGTCAACGCCCAGCTCGGCTTCATGGCCGTCTACCTGCTGGCGGACTACGACGACCTGGCGCGGAAGCTGATCCTGGCCCATCACACCGCGCTGATCGATCGCTCGACGCTGGAGCGCTGGCTCAATGAGGGCGCCCATGCGCTGCGCAGCCTGTTCTCGCTGGCGCAGCAGTACCGCTATTCCGGCTGCACGCGCGATGACTTCGCCGCCAAGAACGCCGCCGCGCGTGCCGCAGTCGAGAAGTATGGAGAGCTGCCACAGGACGTTCTCGAAGGCACGCGCCGTTCGCGCTACGCCCCTCCCATCGCGCGTCGCTCCCCACTGTCGTCGTCGCCATCGCGCCGCTCGGCGGCGGTGGACGAGCACGAATCGAACGAGGATGACCGCGCCGAACCGGGGGCAACGCCGTCAGAAGCCGATGGGGGTGAGCCAGCATGAAGCCCTCCCTCGACGCGAGCGCTCCCCGGCGCTTCTTCAATCTGGAACAGGCGGACTTCCAGCAACTGGAACACGCAGCCTCTCTAAAAGGCCTTTTAAGACCCTTTAAGGGTAAGAGGACCCTTCAGGACTGGGCCGGCCAGTGCCACGCGCTGCGGGACGGGCTGATCGAACTGGCGCAGCGGCGCGTGCTGGCGCAGGCCGGCACCTATCCCTTCCGCCTGCTGCCCATTCAACTGGCCCAGCAAACCACTGGCGCAGGCACCGTCTTCCTGCGCTGGCGCAGGCAGGACCGCTCCGCGATGGGCGTGGCCCTGTGGCAGGAGCTGATGGAGAGCCCCGCCACGCCGGACACCCTGATCGACGACCTGTTCGCGATGGAGGTCCAGCGCGTCGTGCTGAACATGCAGATCAGCCTGCTGCATACCCTGGGCCGGCAAGCCGTCGACTGCGCCAGCAAGCTCGACCAGGCGCATGCGGTCTACCAGCGCCGCAGCGGGACCGCTGCATCCCAGCCCGCGTCGAACGGCGCAGCGCACACCTGACCGACTTCGACCCCCAGCCACTGCGCCAACCACGGTAGCGCAGGTCATTCCCACCACCACAGGAGTCCACACATGAGCACGCATTTCGTCGGCGAAGGCAACATCGGTTCTGCGCCGGATTTCCGGGAGTTCCCCCACGGCAACGAGGAGCCGCGCAGGCTGCTGCGCCTGAACGTCTACTTCGACAACCCCGTCCCGACCAAGGACGGCTACGAGGACCGCGGCGGCTATTGGGCGCCGGTCGAACTGTGGCATCGCGATGCCGAGCATTGGCAGACCCTGTATCAGAAGGGGATGCGGGTGCTGGTCGAGGGCCGCACGGTCAAGGACGAGTGGGAAGATGCCGAGGAGAACGAGCGCACCACGTTCAAGATCGAAGCGCGCCGCGTCGGCATCCTGCCGTTCCGCGTGGAGTCCGTGAAGCTCAGCGCCAAGCCGGCCAGCACCGATCCGGACCCGGACGCCACGTGAAACCCGGTGGAGCAGCGCCGCGCTCGCGGAGAGCTGCTCCACTTCCTCGCAGCGCCCGGACGCGCCCTATCCCCAGGGGATAGTTCCACTGGCGTCCATGGAGCGCTGCGCCAGCGCCGAAGCAGACGCTTCCGGACCGTGCAGGCCCGTGCACTGCGGCCGCAGCCTGGATGACGGCGCGCTTGCGCCAGCAGAACCTGGGATCCCCCGCTGCCGTGTTGTTTGCTGCCACATTCGCGGCTGCCGGGGAATGCTGACGGTCATTCAATGACCCTCACGCACATCAGGAGGCTTCATGCGCGTGGTTCTGTGCGAGAAGCCTTCCCAGGGCAAGGACATCGCCCGCGTCCTGGGCGCCACGCAGCGAGGCAACGGCTGCTACACCGGCTCTGGCCTCGGCGTGACCTGGGGCATCGGCCATCTGATCGAGACCGCTCCCCCGGAAGCCTACGGTGAGCAGTACAAGCGATGGGCGCTGGAACCGCTGCCCATCATTCCCCAGCACTGGCAGGTCGTGGTCAAGGCCAAGACCGCCACGCAGTTCAAGGTCGTCAAGCAGCTGCTGGCACAGGCCACCGATCTGGTGATCGCGACCGACGCCGATCGCGAGGGCGAGATGATCGCCCGCGAGCTGATCGACTACTGCGGCTACCGCGGCCCGATCCAACGGCTGTGGTTGTCCGCGCTCAACGATGCGTCGATCCGCAAGGCACTCGGCGCGCTCAAGCCGTCCGGCGAGACGTTGCCGCTGTACTACTCGGCCCTGGCGCGCTCGCGCGCCGACTGGCTGATCGGCATGAACCTGAGCCGGCTATTCACTGTGCTCGGGCGCCAGGCCGGCTATTCCGGCGTGCTGTCGGTCGGTCGCGTGCAGACGCCGACGCTGAAGCTCGTCGTGGACCGCGACCGCGAGATCGCGCGCTTCGTCTCCGTGCCGTTCTGGACGATCGAGGTGTTGCTGGCTCATGCCGGCCAGTCCTTCGTGGCCAACTGGACGCCTCCGGCGGGTTGCACCGACGACGCCGGGCGCTGCCTGCAGCAGCCCGTCGCGCAGCAGGCGGACGAACGCATGCGCGCGGCCGTCAGCGCGCAAGTGGTGTCCGTCGAGACCGAGCGCATGCGCGAGGGACCGCCGCTGCCGTTCGACCTGGGAACGCTTCAGGAAGTGTGTTCCAAGCAGCTTGGGCTGGACGTGCAGGAGACGCTGGACATCGCGCAGTCCCTCTACGAGACGCACAAGGCCACGACCTATCCTCGCTCGGATTCGGGCTATCTGCCCGAGAACATGCTGGCCGAAGTGCCGACCGTACTCGACAGCCTGGTCAAGACCGATCCAAGCCTTCGCCCGCTGGTCGCCAAGCTCGATCCCCATCAGCGCTCGCGCGCATGGAACGACGCCAAGGTCACGGCGCACCACGGCATCATTCCAACGCTCGAACCGGCGAACCTATCGGCCCTGAACGACAAGGAGCTGGCCGTCTACCGACTGATCCGCGCCCACTACCTCGCACAGTTCCTGCCGCATCACGAGTTCGACCGCACCGTGGCGCAGTTCGCGTGCGCCGGCCAGTCGCTCACCGCGGTCGGCAAGCAGATTGTCGTGACCGGCTGGCGCCAGGTGCTGGCGGCGCCGGCACCGGACGAACCGGACGAGGACGCACAGCGCAGCCAGGTGCTGCCCGCGCTGCACGCCGGCTTGTCATGCCCCATCGGCGCCGTCGATCTGAAGGCATTGAAGACCCTGCCGCCCAAGCCGTACACGCAGGGCGAGCTGGTCAAGGCCATGAAGGGCGTCGCCAGGCTGGTCACCGACCCGCGGCTCAAGCAGAAGCTCAAGGACACCACCGGCATCGGCACCGAGGCCACGCGCGCCAACATCATCAACGGACTGCTGGGCCGCGGCTATCTGCTGAAGAAGGGCCGCGCGATCCGGGCTTCCGATGCGGCCTTCACCCTGATCGACGCGGTGCCGCCAGCGATCGCAGATCCGGGCACGACCGCCGTGTGGGAACAGGCGCTGGACATGATCGAAGCGCGGCAGATGACGCTGGACGCCTTCATCGCCAAGCAATCCGCCTGGGTCGCCCAGCTCGTGCAGCAATACCGCACCGCAACGCTCTCCATCCAACTGCCACCCGCGCCAGCCTGTCCGCAATGCGGCTCGCCGATGCGCCAGCGCACGGGCAAGAGCGGTGCCTTCTGGTCCTGTAGCCGCTATCCGGACTGCAAGGGCACGATGGCCATCGAATCCGCGACCGGCGGCAAGCGCAGCGCGCCGCGCAAGCGGCGCACCGCACCCAAGGCGTCCTGACGCTCCACGAACCCCGCGCCGCGCCAGCCGTTCCACCGGCGGCATGGCCCAACGCCCGCGCACCCCGCGGGACTCCCCAGCGCGCGTCACCTTCTGCAACGGTGTGCGCGTCCCGCCATGCCCCACGGCCCGCGGGACGAGAAGGCCCTTGCTCCTCGAATCGCATCTGCGCGGTTCCCATGATCGGCGTCGTTGCGTCCACCGCGAGGGGTCCCCCGAAGGCTTGCCGCTTCCAGCGTGATGCGAGTCGTCGGGAGACCCCTCGGGTCGACGGTAATCAGTGCCGGTGCCCGCCGGTGAAACAACGGGCTCCCTTTGTGCACGGATGTGTGCCGAAGAATTTCGACCCCAGCCACGACATGGGTCGGGTGCGACTGCTGATGCAGCGACAGGCTCCACCGACGGCCAAGTCCCTGCGACAGCCCACGGGTGGTTTCTTCCTCCGTCGCCGAAGGCGCAAGCCTTCGGCGCCTTTCTCCTGCCTTCCAGAAACGCGGGACCGACGAACCTGGCACGCCCCCTGTCGTCGAGCGGCCGACACCGAGTGCACCCCATCCCGACCGACCACTGGCGGGCGCGCGAACCGAATTCTTGCGAACCGGCAATCGGGAGGCAGCCAGTCCCGATTGCTGAATGACGCGCACGCGCGCACGCCCAATCCTGTGCCCATGCGTCGCTGACTCCTGTCAGCACCATGCCAGCAGCCTCGGTCTTCCAGGCTGCGATGCGGTTCCCCCGCATGACCGAACCAGTCCGCTTCGCATCGTATTGCGGACGAGCGTCCATCCCGACGCCGATGCCTTCTTGTCCACCTCCACGGAAGTTCCATGCCCGTCAGGACATGGCCTCCCGCTCCCTCAGCCAGGAGAAGCCATGCCCCTTGCCTCCACACCAGCGTCATTGAGCGCTGCACAAGCCCGTGCCGAATCCATCGGCTATCTCGCCTTGGCCTACACGGGCAAGCGCCTGCTGCTGCAGATACGTCACAGCGCCGCAGGCCACTACATCGGCACCGCCGACGACGACGGCCCCGTTTCCCGAGAGTCCGTCGAGTACTTCCGTTCCCATCAAGCGGCCAACCACGCCCTGACGACCGGGCGATGGCAACAGCGTCTCGAACCCTGAAATCCAACCACCCCGGAGCACTCTCATGAACCTGTCTCTTCCCATCGAAGTACTTGATCAGATCGCGCTGGAGGAACGGCACTTCGCCGAGGCGCCAAAGGCCTTCTTCGAGGCCTGGAAGCGCGGCGCGGAAATCGCCGGTGCCGAATGGTTCGGCGATGGCACGCGCGAAGGCCTGCAGCGGGCCAACAGCAAGTGGGATCTGCGTCCCAACATGCTGATGCTCAATGACGCCCTGGGCGTCCTCAGCAGCGGCCAGCGGATGTTCCTCTCCGCCATGGTGAGCTTCTACAACTCCCGCGAAGGCGGTGCGATGCTCAAGCGCTGCGGCTTCGAGGGTCTGTCCGATCTCGGCGGCCTCGATCTGGAGCGGCGCAAGGTCATCGCGGACCTGACGCTGCACTACACCGGCTGGTGAGCCGCCTCCGGCAATCCAGCACCTTTCCTTTTCCAACCCCACGAGGGACATGCGTCCCCGTTCGGGGCCATGTCCCTCCTTCTTTTCCCAGGAGCGATCATGTCCCGAATTCCCTCTATCGCCGTCGTCCTTGAAGGCGGCCTCGTCCAAGCCATCATCGTCCAGGATTGGTCCGGTGCGATCCCGCTTCCGCGGATCGCGATCGTCGACTACGACACCGAAGGTGCCGACGACGACGAGATCACCCGCTTCTCCATTGGCGACGACCCGGCCGAAGCGGTCTGCCGCATCGAGACACCAAGCGTGTACGAATCCCTCCGGGATGCGCTGTCACCCAGAGCCTTGCTTGCGGCGTTGGGCGAGACCGACGATGACGAGAAACCCTCATCGGCGCTGGTGCTCGCCCGAGAAGTACGCCAGAGCATCCTCGACCTGGACGGCCGGCTCGACCGCCTGGAACAGGCGCCGACCGGCGACGACTACAACGCGCTGTACCAGCTTGCCAACGGCGGCTTGATCGACCTGTTGAAGACCCTGGGCGATCCCACGGACTTCGGCGACTGATCCTCGCTGGCCTTTCACCGCTCGGAGCCTTGCGGCCTCGGGCTTTTCCCTGCGGATGCCATCGTCCGCAGGGGCGTGGCTCCGCGCTTTCATCCCAAAGGAGCCACCATGGCCAACAACTACTACGACGCCACCGGCGTCCTGATGCTTGAACGCGTCACACCCGTCATCACCGCGCTGTTCGGCGGTTTCGATCTGGACGAGTCCTACCCCGGCGACGGGCAGGCTTACATCGCTCGTCTCTCCGAATCCAGCGACCCGCAGTGGAGCGATGTGCTGGAGGCCCTGACCGATCTGGCCAGCCAGCTCGACCTGCCTGTACCGGACGACGACGACTCGGAAAATGATCCGATGGGAACGATCATCGAAGTGCTGGCCAAGCACTTCGGCACAGACCAGAACCCGGAGCTGCAGAACCTGGTGGAACACCATCAGTTCGAGGATTCGGCGGACCTGGAAGCGCTGATGCTGATCGCTTCGTGCTTCAACGACGGCTACAACCTGGCCGCCATCCAGTTCGAGGGCTGCTGGCACTGCAGCAAGCCTCGGCTATTCGAGTTCGGCGGCGAGGGCTGTTTCCTGAGCCGGGAGCTGAGCGTATTCAGCGGATCCAGACAAGCCCTGGACCTGGGACTGGACCTGCGCCAGGCGATTCTCGCCGACGACCTCGACCAGGCCGCCGCCAGGATCGCCAAGGAAACGCTGTCGCTACTTGCGGGCGTCAGCGAGGAATCGATTCGCGATCGCCTGCGTAGGCGTGTCATCGAGCAACTGCTCGGCACCGCGTCATCACCCGCGCCCGTCTGATCGGCCGCGACTTCATTCACCCGCTGGGGATTCAGTCCCCAGCAGGGGATTGACCCAGCCATACTTTTGCTGGAGCAAATCCCATGTCCAAAATCGACAACCCATTTTCCCGCGGTTATCAGAACCCGCGCGTTGTCCGAACGCTCCTCATCACGTATGAGGACGACTGCCCGCCGGTTTGGCGGCCGCTACACGCCAGCCAGGCGCATCTTCCCGACGGCCAAGTCGCGTTGTTTCCTTGCCTCATCGGCAAGGACTTCGCGCTGATCACCGAAGGGCAGGAGGTGCCCGAAGAGCTGGAGAACCAGTGCCAGACTGAAGGCATCGTACGCACCGTCGCCTATGCCATCGGGGCGGACGACTTCGACGGTCAGCCCGTGCACATAGGCGATACCTACTCAGAGGCAACCGCCCGCGAGGTGGTGCGACGCCTGAAGTTCGAGACCGGCTTCTACAGCCGGTGCTGGGAAATCAGTTCGGCGCACATCACCGAGGAGGCGGGTCGCTATCTTGCCGAGCTGGCCGATCTCGCGACGCCGAGCCGCTTCCTGTTCGTCGCCTTCCGCATTCCGTACAGCCCGGCGATCGGCGTAAAGCTGATTGCCACACCTTGGTCGGACGAGAACCTGCAGCACGTCGAAGGCATTTCCGCCGAACGACTGCGCCAGGAACATCGGAAGAAAGGCATGCCGGAATGTCTCGTCGAGGTGCTTCATCTTGCCGCATTGGCAGACGTTCGCGTGCTGGTGTTCGACGCCGATGCCCCGATACTGGAAGGCCTGAAGCTGTACGAAGAAGAGTAGACCCCTGAGCCCCCCACGCGGGGGCTCTTTCTTTTCCAGAACCCGGTGCCGGCGGAGTTCCGATTTCCCGCCGATCCCGACCACGCATTCCGTCAGGCTCCCTGCATGTTTGCTGGCGCTGCCGGCAGCATCCCAGGCAGTCGAGACCTTCAAGACTGCAACGCGGTTCGCCGCGTCGGTCGTTCCTCATCCCCGGGCGCATGTCGCGTCCATCACCCACAAGGGGCTTTCCTCCCTTGCGGGCGGGAGTCCCTTGGCTTTCCACAAGGAGTCTCCCATGGATACCCAAGCCATTCGTGCTCAGATGCCGACGCTGGTTCAGGGCCACGTGCCATCCAACGTCCGCAGCTTCAAGTTCAACATCTTCGATGGCCAGCCCAAGGTTTCGGCCCTGGGGTTCCCTTTCGATCCCAAGCCATTCGACGGCAAGGTCATCGCCAAGACCGCCGAGGCCGTCGTCGTCAAGACCGGACGCGCCGAGTTCGCGGTGCTCGACCGGACGCTCGTGACCGACGACCCCGACGAGGGAGCCAAGGTGCATGTCGAACCGTATGCCAGGCGTCGCTTCGACGGTCTGCGGGCGGACACGCCCGAAGAGCGGACCGAACGAACGGCCGAAGGCGTGCCTTACACGGTGCAGACCTACATCCTGGGCAGCGCGCCGGCCAAGCTGCCGATCCCGGAGCCGAACTGCCCCGAACTGCGTGACCTGATCGAGCAGTTGGAGAGGTTGCCGGCTCCCGACGGCTTTCGGCGTATCACTCACATGCTGGTCGATGCGGGCGCGAAGGACTTCACCTGGGTCGATCCGACGCCGGACAAGATCATCGAGACGCCCCCGGCGATCGGCTTCACCGTCGCTACTGGAAAGTTCGCGGGACAGGTCACCGTGCTGTACGACCGCGGCGCCGACGTCTACGTGATGGAGCTTCACCGCGGCGACGAGCTCGTGGATCGGATCGACGAGGTGTACTTCGACGATCTTGGCGAAACACTGGAGCGGCTGATCGACGACGGCTCCTGGCGGTTCATCCGCGTGCAATGCGTGTCAGGACGCAAAGCCGTCCGGCACTGATCACAGCCTCGCTTCCCGCCCCACGGCGGGAAGCCTCCCTCTTTTCCCATCTTCAGGAGATCACCATGTCTCTTCGATTCAAGAACGTGAATCTGCGGCCCGTGCTCGCTGAAGCCGCGGCCAACCGGTGCCACGTTGTCCTGGTGAAGGATCAGGGCGTCTACTTCCTAGCCGAGCGCGGAGAGCGGCGTCCCGACGGGCGGCAGAAGCTGGTCGCTTACGCTGTCGGCTGCAATCCAGACGTCGATCCCTTCAACGCCTGGTGGGAGCAGGCACGCGTCGAGTTGGGCGGAGATGACTTCGCCGAGTACTTCGATCCGCAGGATCGCCTGTTCGCTCGGATCCAGAGCAGCGAGGACGACCTCGAACTCTCGGCGACCCAAACGCACCTGTCACTACAGACCGTGGACCCCGCACCCGCCAATCACTGAGCGCCCGTCCCACTAGCCCCCGTCACCGGGGGCTTTTCTTTGCGCAGACTTGGCGGCTCGCTTCCCGCTGCCGAATGCGGTCGCCAGCCGGTGCCGATTCCTGCTCGTATCGGCAGCCCCCGCGCGTACGCTGCCAGATACGTTCCGCTGATGTTGTCAGCGTCAACCAGCAACTTTCGGTCTTCCAGGTTGCGCACGGCTTGCCCGTGTGACCGAACCAGTTCGCATCGCATCCTCGCGCGAACGACCACCGGCCTGCTGGTGGTGATGCACTCGATGTTCCTCAACCCACCGCGGGGTTACGCACCTCCCCGCCGTGGGACAGGTGTGTCTCCGCATTCTTGATCCCAAGTCTGGAGATTCACCATGACCACAGCATCCAACGCAAAGTCCTACTTCGACCTTCACACCTCGGGCATCGGCTACATCCAGCGCGCCCGCGAAGTGAAGACCACCGGCGGCCGCAAGGCGCAGCCGTTCCTGGCCTGCACCATCGCCGCGTTCGTGG
Organism: Hydrocarboniphaga sp. FW305-C-57; assembly: GCF_058783045.1. Classification (NCBI taxonomy): domain Bacteria; kingdom Pseudomonadati; phylum Pseudomonadota; class Gammaproteobacteria; order Nevskiales; family Nevskiaceae; genus Hydrocarboniphaga; species Hydrocarboniphaga sp. FW305-C-57. The sequence goes on from NZ_JBYSYG010000001.1 coordinate 262,388, forward strand.
GTTCCGCCAAGGACCCAGCCTTCCGCTACTTCGATGTGAAGGTGTCCGGCGCAGAGGCCAAGAAGCTGGTCCAGCGCTACATCGGCATCGACGATCCCAAGCGTCGTCCGCTCGTGCGCTTCCGTCTCGGCGACCTCTGGGTCGATCCGTTCATCCGTCCCAAGGGCGATCGCAAGGGCGACCCGGCGGCCAGCCTCAAGGCGCGGCTGCTCAAGGCCGAGCTGCTGGATCGTGCCGAACTGGCGACGATCGAACAGCACGAGCTGATCACCCGCGGCATCGGTTATCTCAACCGTCCCAAGATGGTGAAGCCGGCGGACAACGATCCGTTCCTGGCGTGCACTGTCGCGGCGCTGGCTGGCCTCGTCGATGACCCGGACTACCGGTACATCGACACCATAGTCGCCAACCGCGATGCCCAGCATCTCGTGCGGCGCTGCATGTCGGCCGTCGAGGCGGAGAAGAAGGTACTGATCGCTTTTCGTCTCAACGACATGAAGGCCGATCCGTACATCCGCACCAAGGGCGAGCAGGCCGGCGAAGCCGCGGCCAGCCTGGAATCGAAGCTGGTCCACATCGGCCTGATCAAGATCGATGGCCAACAGGTGTATCCACCGCGGTCCGAGACTGACGCGACCCAGGACGCTCCCGCGCCCGAAGCAAGCGGCCAGGCCGAGGACGTAGAAGGCACCGAGGTGTCCGCACAGCCCGCCCCGCGGGAAGCGGAAGTCGAAGTGCCCGAGGAGGAGCCCGCCCTCGCGGCGTCGTTCTGATCCGCAAGGCCCATCCGGGCTCTGTTCGTTCCTCCAAGCATCCATGCCGCCGGCACTTCGGTCGGCGGCATGCGGTTGCCTCGGTTCATCCCTCATCCCGCAGCCCGTCCGGGCTGTTCTTCATCCCTGCAAACCATCCTCGCCGGCCTCGGGCCTGCGCGGCGGCTTGCGCTTTTTCTCAAGGAGACTTCTATGCAACTCGCATCTCGCTTCGGATCGGGATCTCCCGTGCTGCGTTCGGATCGCCCGCTGTCGGACGATCAGATCCGCACCGTCGCCCCGTCCATCTTCGCCGAGGCCGCGCACGAGAGCCGGTCGGAGCGCTATAGCTACATCCCCACGGCCACCGTGCTGACGAAGCTGCGCGACGAAGGCTTCGAGCCGTTCTTCGTGTGCCAGACCCGCGTGCGGCAGGAGGATCGCCGCGAGTACACCAAGCACATGCTGCGGCTGCGGCACGCCAGTCAGATCAACGGCAGCGAGGCCAACGAAATCATCTTGCTCAACTCGCACGATGGCACCAGCAGCTACCAGATGCTGGCCGGCGTCCTCGTCTTTGCCTGCCACAACGGTCTGGTGTTCGGCGACATGACTGCCGACGTGCGCGTCCCCCACAAGGGAGACGTCGCGTCCCACGTCATCGAAGGCGCCTACGAAGTCCTAAGCGGCTTCGAGCGCGTCGATCAGTCCCGCGAGGCGATGCGCGCCATCTCGCTGGACAGCGGCGAGGCGGAAGTGTTCGCGCGCTCGGCGCTGGAACTGAAGTACGACGGTTCCAAGCCGGCGCCGATCACGGAGAGCCAGCTGCTGCGTCCACGGCGGTACGAAGACCGTGGTTCCGACCTGTGGTCCACGTTCAACCGCGTGCAGGAGAACCTGGTCAAGGGGGGCCTGGACGGTCGCACTGCCAACGGGCGCCGGCAACACACACGGCCGGTGCAAGGCATCGACCAGAACGTGCGCCTGAACCGCGCCCTTTGGCTGCTGGCCGAAGGCATGCAGAAACTGAAAGCGTAAGCGTCCAGCGGACCAGACCCTCGCGGGCTTGGTCCGCTTTTGCTTGCGCGACGCATCGCCGGGCCTGCAAGACGGGCCGCTGTGCCGGAAAACAGGGGGTCGGCCGGAATCGCATTGCTGCTCCCCCTGGTGCCAGAACAGGTCGCAACCTACCCCCCATGTCCGCCGGCCTCGCCGGCAACGTGCCCAGGCAGCCTCGACCTTCAAGGCTGCGGTGCATCTAACCGCACTGGTCTCGATCTTTCCGAGCGCGTTTCGCGTCCGTCTAGTCCCTCTCGCTAACCGTCCTGCGTCCCTCGCGGGCCGGCACCACGTTTCCGTTTCCCCACGAGGTCGCCCCCGTCCATCCGGCCGGTCGGGTCCCTTGCTTTCTGCCATCAAAGGAGTCGTCACATGACCGCTGCAAACCAAGCTCATCTGGAATCCATCATCGTCCCCGGCCAACTCAAGCTGCGCACCATCCGTGGCCGTCATGGGCCATTCAACGTCGGACTGCTCGCTTGCCCCCTGGGCGAGTTCGTCGTCAAAGACCCGGAGTTCGAGCAGTACAAGGAAGGCAAGTACGACGGCGAGTTCGCCATCGGACGCATCTTCGCCAAGTCCTTCGTGTCCCTGGGCGGCGTCAGGGTCGAGATCCGCGCCAGCCTCAACGGCATGACCCTCTCCGGCATCGACAAGCTGGGCAGGGAGGAAGCTCGCAACTTCAACGTCCAGGAAGTCGATCCGATCGACGAGGACCAGCCGGCGACCGCGGTGGCAACACCCACGGCCGCGTCGGCGCCAAGCTCGAACGATCCTCTGATCGACACGCGGCCCTTCGGTATGGACGCGCCCGCCACCGTCACGGCGGCGGACGGACCTGATGCCGAGGATGCTGCGCTGTTCGGCCTGCTGTGGCCGCTGGCCGAGACCTTCAAGCTGGACTCGACCATCGATCGCCGCACGTTGCGCCTGCAGTGTGCCCGCCTCAACAAGCTCGGCTACAGCTTCGATGCCACGTCTCAGCAGTGGCAACGCACGCCGGTGCTGGAGGCGGCCTGATCGCCAGACGCAGCCGCGGCTTCTTACCTACCACCCGCCGGGGTTCCTTCCCCACGCGGGGGAGGACTCCGGATTCTTTCTTTCTGGAGGTCTTCATCATGTCCACCGTCGCTTTCGATACCCCCCGTTCCGCGTTGGATGAACCCGCGTGGCGGGCTCTCTGCAAGACGGCTGCCGAACATGCGCAGCGCGGTTGCGGCCTTTCTTACGAGCACTACGTGACGCTTTTCAGTTCCGAGATCGACGCGCAAGTCGGTCGATTGCCCGAAGACCAGCGTGCACAGGCTCTGCAGATTGCACAGGAATGGGACTACGCAACACCTGCCGAAAGGCAGGAAACCCAGGACTGGCTCGCTGAAGACGGCTGCTGCACGCACGGCATCACACTGGGCTGCTGCCCGGCCGGTTGCGGTTCGTACTGAGCCAGGAGGAACCAACATGGACCCGATCCTGGCAGCGCTGCCGTCCGCGTTGTTGGCGTTTGTCGAAGGGCAGTTGTCCAACGATGAAGTGTCATCCGACGAGGAAATGCTGGAGCACTTCATCAGCAACGGCCTCACCGAGGAACAGGCGCGGCAAGCACTGACCTACCGCGACCAGTACCTCAACAACATCTACCTGACCGGCTTCACGCCGATCACCGCGGTAGACGAGTCGCTTCATTTCAACCCGCACACCCGGCAGTTCGAGCCGGACTGAGCATCTTCCTTCCACCCCAAGGGGCGGCATCCGCCCTCGGGCGGGTGCTGTCCTCCATCTTCTTCGAGGACATCACCATGCCCAACTTCAATACGCTGTACCGCATCGACGAATGCCCGGACCTCATGACCGACGGCTTCGTCGGCGACGAGCAAGGCAACCTGATCTTCCTGTCCGTCTGGGGACGCGATACCGCCACCCAGGAGTTCATTGCTCGCCTGACCCTCGGGCGCGACGAGCAAGGACTGGACCAGTTCCACATCCTCACCGAGCAAGGCGGCTCGATCCCGGTCTTCGTCGGCAACGTCGAGCAGCTGGACAAGTGCAGCAATCGTGCATACCGCCGCACGCTGTTCGGCTCTCTCGTCCACCTGTGGCTGTTCGACCGCCGCTGCGTGAAGCCCGATAAGGCCAACGCCAGCGCGCTGGCGCTGCTGCCACGAGGCTCGGATCACCGGGCCGACCGGCTGTGGGCGCTGGTGCGAGACACCTGCCCGCTGCCCTTGCTTGATCACTGGCGCGACACCGTGCTGGAGCTGTTGCAGACGCAATCGATGCTGAGCCGTCTTCCCGCTGCCCTCGGGCCGCTGGAAGGTCATCGACTCGCCATCGACGTGCCCGCGCTGACCAAGGCGCTGGGGACGCTGATCCGCAACGGCGTGCTCGGTCCGGACGCATCCGTGTCCCGCACTGCATCCGAACGACTGCTCGCAACAGCAGCGTAAGGACTTCACGAACGGACGTGCGCCAGCACGTCCGCTCACCTTCATCTTCGCTACCCAGGAGAATCCGATGGCACTTATGTTCCCGCGGCTCGCCCGCAATTTCGCAAAGAACGGGTACTTCCCTACCGACGAACACACGCTCGAAAGAGCACTCGCCGCACTGGCGCCCACCGACGGGCCGATGTGCATTCTCGATCCGTGCGCCGGCGAAGGCGTGGCCATCGCCGAAGCCGCTCATGCCCTCGGGCGCGAGCAGGTCAGCGCGTTCGCCGTCGAGTACGACGCCGAGCGTGCCCGCCACGCACGCACGATGGTCGATCACTGCATCCATGGTGATCTCATGGACACGCTGATCTCCAGGCAGTCGTTCGGCCTGCTCTGGCTTAACCCGCCTTACGGTGACCTGTCCAACGACGCGAACGGCAACATCGGCTACCAGGGCCAAGGCCGTGCACGACTGGAGAAGCTGTTCTACCAGCGCTCGCTGCCGCTGCTGCAATACGGCGGCGTGCTGGTGTTCATCGTGCCGAGCTACGTCCTCGACGCCGAGCTGGTCGGGTGGCTGACGCGCCACTTCGCCGGCCTGCGCATCTACCGTGCGGTGGAGACGCAGTTCAAGCAGGTGGTGATCTTCGGTCGGCGCGCGCGTCAGCGCGACCAGGCAACGGATTCGGTCAAAGCCACGCGTGGTCTGCTCCTGCAGATCGGGCAAGGCGATGCCGAGGCCGAGGAACTGCCGGCCGAATGGCCGTTCCTGCCGTATGTCGTTCCCGGCATCCACGCCGAGCCGGAGCACTTCTATCGCGTGACCATGGAGCCCGAGCAGTTCGCCGACGAAGTTGGCCGGCTGCAAGGACTCTGGCCTTCGCTGGATGTCCATCTCGGGCCGGCGCAGCAGTCGCTGCGACCGCCGGCCAGGGCCTTGTCTCAGTGGCATCTCGCCCTGGCGCTGGCCGCGGGCGCGATCTCCGGCGTGGTGAAGTCCAAGACCGGGCGCGTGCTCGCAGTCAAGGGCGATACGCACAAAGAGAAGACGCTCCAGACCGAGTACACCGAGCGTGACGACGGCTCCGTCGCCGAAACACGCATCCTGACCGACAAGTTCGTCCCGGTCATTCGTGCCTGGGACATGACACCTGACTCGCCCACGCGGGGCGAGGTTCTGACGATCCGCTGATCTCGGGCGGCGCAACGCCGCCTTCATCGAAACCTGACGGCGCAAGCCGTCGCCATTCATCCCACCCAGGGGCATGTCATCGCCCCGCGGGGGAGGTGCGTGCCCCATTCACTTGGAGCACCACCATGTCTCTCGATCTCGACACCGTTCCGTCCTCCGCGGAAGGCACGTCCTTGCAGGGCGAGCTGCTCGACGCGGAATCGTCCCCGCTCACGATGAGCTTGCAGGATTTCGTCGCCGAATGCGGCGACGACCTGCTGGATTCCCTCAATCGCGCCAATCCGCCCGTCTACACCGGGCGGCCCCAGGCGCACCGCCAGTTGATCCTGGCAAGTCTGAAGCGCCAGTTGTTCCCGGCCCAGGCCGATGTCGTGCATGCCGTCAGCGAGCTGTTGATCGATCGCGGCGAGCGTGCCGCGATCGTCAATGGCGAAATGGGCTGCGGCAAGACGACGGTGGGCATCGCCACGGCGGCGGTGCTCAACGCCGAAGGCTATCGGCGCACGCTGGTCCTGAGTCCTCCCCACCTGGTCTACAAGTGGCGGCGGGAAATTCAGGAGACCGTCGCCGGTGCGCGCGTCTGGGTGCTCAATGGCCCGGATACGCTCGTCAAACTCATGAAGCTGCGCGAGCAGCTGAATGTGCCGACGCAGGGCCAGGAGTTCTTCGTTCTCGGCCGCGTCCGGATGCGGATGGGATTCCACTGGAAGCCCGCCTTCACCCGGCATCGGACGCCCCACGGCGACGTGGGCGCGTGCCCCGACTGCGGCCAGGTCATCACCGACCTCGACGGCGAGCCGATCAACCCACTCGACCTCGAAGCCGAGGAGCAGCGCCGCAAGTGCGGTCAGTGCGGCTCCGCGCTGTGGAGCCTGATCCGTCCCAAGGGCCTATCCGCCAGCGACCAGTCCTCCGCGGTTCAAAAGGCGCTGACGCGCATTCCGACGATCGGGCAAGTCACCGCACAGAAGCTGATGAAGCGCTTCGGCGACGGCTTCCTGGCCTCGATGCTCGGCGACAACATCCACGAGGTGCGACCTGAAGTCGCGTAATTGATTGTCTCAACTACCGCAAGGTAGTCAGGAGACCTGATGTTCCGTCATCAGTAGCCTACCGGCACATGCAGGACTGGCAACAGTCTTGTGTGAAGCTGCCGGGACAATGTACCTGCCCGAAAGGGAAAGTCGGAACGCGAGAACCGACCACGCCTGCGAGCATCAATGCGGGTGCGGGGCTAGGCTGGGTGGTATGACCAACAAATGTGAACCGCTATCTAAACACCGTTATGTTGAACAAGCCAAAGATGCTGACAGGCTTGAGCCAAAAGGCACGCAACTGGACTGCTTCTTTTCGTGTGGAGCAGCACGGACATTCAAGTTGCCGGTGGAAAGGCGGGGGTCTAACCCACTCTTGTCAATTACTCGAAACAGGGTAAGCCCGTATCTCTGCCTCTCGGGGCAGGCGAACCGTAAGGAACGCTGTTAGGGATGCGGGTAAAGGAACGTGGAAAAAGCGAACGCCGGCCTGTAACGGGTCGGATAGGGATTGAGCCGTAAGGCGACATCATCCCGCGCGAAAGCGAGCAGACTTCCACATGGTCTTTCTCTACGAGATTGCTTGATCAACCTTATTTTCTAAGAGGGAATTGCAGATGACTACGCAAGAAATTTGCGCGGGTGCGCCCTCACATGAATCGGTCACATGGCACAGCATCGACTGGGCTCAATGTCATCGTGAAGTGCGAAGGCTCCAAGCGCGTATCGTAAAGGCAACACGGGAAGGTCGCTGGGGCAAGGTGAAAGCCTTGCAATGGCTGCTGACCCACTCGTTTAGCGGCAAAGCTATGGCCGTGAAGCGGGTGACCGAAAATCGTGGAAAGGCAACGCCGGGGGTGGACAAGGTGACTTGGTCAACCCCGGAGGCCAAAGGTAGGGCCGTCGAAACACTTGGCCGGCACGGCTACAAGCCGCAGCCGCTCAGGAGGTTGATGATCCCCAAGGCGAACGGGAAGATGCGCCCGTTGGGAATCCCGACTATGAGGGACCGTGCCATGCAGGCGTTATACCTGCTGGCATTGGAACCGATTAGCGAGACGACCGGCGACCGCAACTCCTATGGCTTTAGGCCTGGACGCGCTACGGCAGATGCCGTCGAGTACTGCTTCAAGGTACTCGCCCGAAAGGATTGCGCGGAATGGGTTCTGGACGCCGATATTTCCGGTTGCTTTGACAACATCGACCACTCTTGGCTCCTTGCATCCATCCCCATGGATCGCAAGGTTCTATCCAAGTGGTTGAAGTCTGGCTTCATCGAAAATGGCAGCTTCTTTCCGACAGAAGCTGGAACGCCGCAAGGCGGCATCATCTCCCCGGTGCTTGCGAACATGGCATTGGATGGTCTTCAACGCGAGTTGGAGAAGGCGTTTCCGCGCTCAACAGTGCAGGGGCGTCGAGCGAAGCTCAATCTGGTTCGATACGCGGACGACTTTGTGATTACCGGAGCCACGCAAGAGTTCTTGCGTGACGAAGTAATGCCGGTAGTCATCGAGTTTCTGGCTAAGCGGGGTCTCTCGCTCTCGCCGGAAAAGACGCGGATCGTCAATATCAGTGAAGGCTTTGACTTCCTCGGCCAAAACATTCGCAAGTACAGCGGAAAGCTGATCATCAAACCCTCAACCAAGAGCGTTGTCACGCTTTTGGCCAAGGTGAAAGAGGCAGTCACCGCTCATCGGGCATCAAAGCAGGCGGATCTGATACGGACACTCAATCCTGTCATCAAGGGTTGGGCGATGTACCACAGGCACGCATGTTCGAGCGAGGTGTTCCAGAAGGTGGACAACCAGATATGGCGTTATCTCTGGCATTGGGCCAAGCGCAGGCATCCGAAGCGGGGCGTAAGGTGGGTGAAGGAGAGATACTTTCACCAATTGAAGTTCCGTAGCTGGGTGTTTGCCGACAGGACGAATGTGCCGACATCAGGCGTAGTACCGACACTGGCATTAGCCAGCAAGGTAAAGATTGCTCGCCACAGCATGATCAAAGGCGATGCCAATCCTTTCGATCCCGAATGGGAAACCTATTTTGAGGCTCGTCTGGGCTTCAAGATGGTAGGTCAACTGAAGGGCCGTCAACGTCTGTTGAGACTATGGTTGGATCAGGAAGGGTTCTGCCCTATCTGTCAAACAAAGATCACGAGTGAGACGGGATGGCATGTCCATCACATCACGCGAAGGGTCGATGGGGGTTCTGACAACCCCTCCAATCTGGTCTTGGTACATCAGAACTGTCACAACCTGATCCATGTCCGCGGTATTGAGGTAGTGAAACCGGTTCCCGCAAGGGGACTTTGAAAGGCTTGAGCCGCATACCGGGAAACTGGTACGTGCGGTTCTTAGGGGGGGATGGGCCAGCAATGGCTTGTCCCTACCCGACTTCATCAACCTCATGGATGGCAACGGCGAGCTGGTCTTCTCGGACCGCCAGGCGCACCGGATGGAACGCGCGATGGCGAACATGGAGTTCGGCTTCGGCGAGGGCGGCTATCAGCCCAGCGAGTACATCAAGCGATACCTGCCGCAGGGTACGTTCGATCTTCTGATCGCCGACGAGGCGCACGAGTACAAGAACGGCGGAAGCGCCCAGGGCCAGGCGATGGGCGTGCTCGCAGCGAAGGCGCGCAAATGCGTGCTGCTGACCGGCACGCTCATGGGCGGCTACGGCGACGACCTGTTCCACCTGCTGTTCCGGGCGCTGCCCGGACGCATGATCGAAGATGGCTACCGGCCGACCAAGAGCGGAAGCATGACGTCGGCCGCGATGGCGTTCATGAGGGACCACGGGGTCCTGAAGGACATCTACTCCGAGAGCAAGAGCACCGCACACAAGACGGCCAAGGGCTCGAAGGTGTCGGTGCGCACCGTCAAGGCGCCGGGCTTCGGCCCCAAGGGCGTCCTGCGTTGCATCCTGCCGTTCACGGTCTTCCTCAAGTTGAAGGACATCGGCGGCAACGTGCTGCCACCCTACGACGAGGAGTTCCGCGAAGTCGCAATGGAGGCGGATCAAGCCACCGCCTACCGTGGTCTGTCCAGCCGTCTGACCCAGGAGCTGAAGCAGGCCCTGGCTAGGAGGGACACCACCTTGCTGGGTGTGGTCCTCAATGTCCTGCTGGCGTGGCCGGACTGCTGCTTCCGATCGGAAACGGTGGTGCATCCGCGCACGCGCAACACCTTGGCGTTCGTCCCGGCTCAGTTCAACGAGTTCGAGATCACGCCGAAAGAGCGCGAGCTGATCGACGTCTGCAAGCAGGAGAAGGCGGAAGGTCGCAAGACCCTGGTCTACTCGGTCTACACCGGCACGCGCGATACGACCTCGCGCCTGAAGGTGCTGCTGGAGCAAGAAGGTTTCAAGGTGGCCGTGCTGCGCGCGAGCGTAGATGCGTCCCGCCGGGAAGACTGGATCGCCGAGCAGTTGGATCGCGGGATCGATGTCCTGATCACGAACCCGGAGCTGGTCAAGACGGGCCTCGATCTGTTGGAGTTCCCGACGATCGTGTTCATGCAGAGCGGCTACAACGTCTACTCGTTGCAGCAGGCGGCACGGCGCTCGTGGCGCATCGGGCAGAAGCAGCCCGTGCGCGTGATCTATCTCGGCTACGCCAATTCCTCGCAGATGACCTGCCTGGGATTGATGGCCCGCAAGATCATGGTGTCGCAGAGCACGTCGGGAGACGTGCCCGAGTCGGGACTCGATGTCCTGAACCAAGACGGGGATTCCGTCGAAGTGGCGCTGGCCAGGCAACTGGTCGCCGCCTAGCTCCTCCATGCCGGCGGCCCCTTCAGGGGGCCGCCTTCTTTCTGACGCATCCCTATCTCATCACTCATCCTGCCAAGGAGAATCATCAATGCAAGACGACAAGCTGTTTCGTACAGAAGTGTCCTCCACCGACGAGTATGCCGATCTGCCGGCCGCCGTCGAATTCTCGATCGACCTCTCTACCGCGCGCGAGATTCTTCTTCTCTCAGCGGTCGTGAAGACACATGGTCTCTACAAAGTCGAGAAGTTCGACTACCGCGCCCAATACTTGTCGTGTAGCGACGAGGAGGCCTTGGATCGGACCGACTCGGTCGAAGACGACCGGTTCGTTCGCACGGAAGCAGATACGCTCAACGTCTCCGATACCCATTTCTGGTTTGCAGCGTATCTCAAGCACACCGACATCGAGATCAGTAGCGAGCAGTTGCCGATAGGCGATCTGGTCTCTCACTTCAACCTGGTGCCAGGCGCTGAGAACCCGGGCCTGGATGCCACGTCTTCGCCCCGCCACGGTGATTGACCAAGGCCAGCCTGGCCTATGGCCCATGCGAGCCGCTGACCTCTTTTCTTCCTTCAATAGCCTCGACAACGAGGTAAGGAGCATCCCATGAAACCCCTGCACATTGCGGTCGCGTGCCGCAGCGCTTCGGGCATGGCTGACATGCCCATCTTTACCGTTAGCGTGACGCAGGCCGAGTACCGCCTCGGCGCCCACTACGACAAGGCCGAGGTGCTGGCTGCAGAAGCCGGTTATAAACGGCCCTTCGTCTGCTTCGATGCCACCGAACAGGGCGCCATCCTGTCGGCGGCCCACACGCTGGACCTGGTTCCCCAGATCGTCGTGATAGACATGACCGACGGTTTCGTCCGTTCGGTGTGTTGCGACACCGGCAGCATCAAGGTGATCTGCTACGACGAGAGCAATACCGACGAGGACTGCGAAGCCATCGCCGAACACCCTGTCGGCGAGAACGGTCAGCTGGTCCGCTGTTGGGCACACGTCCAGATCGCGGATGCCGATCCGGGCTTGATTAAAGCCCGCGGCTGATCCTCGCATTTCCAGCATCACGACGGCCCTTCGGGGCCGTCTTTTTTTGGGTATCCGGATTTTAGTGTGGGAAGACCGCACTAGCCCTTCTTGTCTGACAGCTCTCGTTCGGTAGGTTTCTGGTATCGCAAGGCTTACGCGCTTTTAGCCTTCAGTGTGGGCTTTGTCTGGCGCATGTCGGTGCAAGGAAACAATCAGTGGCAGGTCACCTTGCCCCCGGCTCGAACTGGGGTTTGAGGCGCAGTGGAACGGAAAACCGGGTTAAGCCACGCGCCTAGCTCCCGTGCAGAGAATCGATCAGCGGGCACGACACAGTGCCTCGCTGCGCATGGCACTCGTTGACCAACCGTGACAGCACCGCTTCGATTCGCGTCAGGTCCGCCATCTTGGTGCGCACGTCGGTGAGCTGGAGCGCAGCCAGCTCGGCGGCTTCGCTGCAGTGAGTGCCGTCCTCAAGCTGTAGGAGTTGGCCGACTTCGTCCAGGTTGAACCCCAGCCGCTGGGCGGATTTCACGAAACGCACCCGCGCCACGTCCGCCGATCCGTAGCGGCGAATACTGCCGACGGGCCGACCTGGTTCTGGCAATAACCCCTTGCGCTGATAGAACCGGATGGTCTCCACGTTGACCCCAGCGGCCTTGGCGAAAGCCCCGATGGTCAGTGTTTGCGGATCGTTCACCATCGCGCTTGACTCCGTACTTGACTACGGAAGTAACCTTAGCGCATCACGCAACGTCTCGGAAGGAGATCCCTCACATGGCAGACCCCAGCAACGGCCGCGGTGCACTGGCCGCCGGTGGCCTCGCCGCCATCCTCGCCTCGACCTGCTGCCTCGGTCCGCTGGTGCTGATCACGCTGGGTTTCTCCGGCGCCTGGATCGGCAACTTGACCGCGCTGGAACCGTACCGGCCGATCTTCATTGGCGTGGCGCTCGTGGCGCTGTTCTTCGCGTGGCGTCGCATCTTCCGGCCGGCTCGCGCCTGCGCGCCGGACGACGCATGCGCCGTGCCCCAGGTGCGGACGGCCTACAAGGTGATCTTCTGGATCGTCACCGCCCTGGTGCTGATCGCGCTCGTGTTCCCCTACCTCATGCCCCTGTTCTACTGAAAGGAGATTGCCATGAAGAAACTCGTCGCATTGCTCGCTCTGACCGTTGCCCTCAGCGCTCCCGCCTGGGCCGCCACCAAAACCGTCACGCTGTCGGTGCCGAGCATGACCTGCGCCACCTGTCCGATCACGGTCAAGAAGGCGCTGACCAAGGTCGAAGGCGTCATCGAGGCCAAGGTGACCTGGGAGCCCAAGGAGGCGGTGGTAACCTACGACGATGCCAAGACCACTCCGGCCGCGTTGACCAAAGCCACCGAGAACGCCGGCTACCCGTCTACCGTCAAGAAGTGAGCACACGCTCATGACCGAGGCGATCACGCTGCACATCGATGGCATGACCTGCGGGTCGTGCGCCGAGCACGTCAAGCAGACCTTGGAAAAGGTGCCCGGCGTGCGTTCGGCCTCAGTGTCCTACCCACAGCGCCGGGCCGAGATTGAGGCCAGCGTAGGTACCGCCGCGGACGTGACCTCGCTGGTCGCGGCGGTATCCGCACTCGGTTACCGAGCGCAGCTTGCCGATGCGCCGGGGCAACCCAGCGACCTGCTGAACAATGCACAAGAGCGGCTGGGCGGCGAACCAAAGCGCGAGGACGATGAGGCTGCACTGCACGTGGCCGTGATCGGCAGCGGCGGCGCGGCGATGGCGGCGGCGTTGAAGGCCGTCGAGCAAGGGGCGCGTGTGACGCTGATCGAGCGCAGCACTCTCGGCGGCACCTGCGTCAACGTCGGATGTGTGCCGTCCAAGATCATGATCCGCGCTGCCCACATTGCGCATCTGCGTCGCGAGAGTCCGTTCGATGACGGCATTGCCGCCGCCTCGCCGAAGATTCTGCGTAAGCGCTTGCTGGCTCAGCAGCAGGGGCGCGTCGATGAACTGCGCCACGCCAAGTACGAAGGCATCCTGACGAGCACCCCGACCATCACCGTGCTGCGCGGCGATGCCCGATTCAAGGATGCGCACACGCTGACCGTGGCAACCGCTGACGACGGGATGCGCGAGGTGAGTTTCGACCGCTGCCTCATCGCCACCGGGGCCAGTCCGGCGATTCCACCGATCCCGGGCTTGAAAGACACGCCCTTCTGGACGTCGACCGAAGCGCTGGCCAGCGACACGATCCCCGATCGGCTGGCCGTGATCGGCTCGTCGGTGGTGGCCGTCGAACTCGCGCAGGCCTTTGCCCGGCTGGGCAGCAAGGTGACCATGCTGGCGCGCAGCACACTGTTCTTTCGCGAAGACCCCGCCATTGGCGAGGCCATCACGGCCGTGTTCCGCGCCGAAGGCATCGAAGTGCTGGACCACACCCAGGCCAGCCAGGTCGCCTATGAGGATGGGGAATTCGTGCTCACCACCGAACGCGGCGAACTGCATGCCGACCGGCTGTTGTTCGCCACCGGCCGCACCCCAAACACCCGCACGCTCAACCTCGACGCGGCCGGTGTGGTGGTCAATGCGCAAGGCGCCATCACCATCGACCACGCGATGCGCACTACCGTGCCGCACATCTATGCCGCCGGCGACTGCACTGACCAGCCGCAGTTCGTCTACGTCGCGGCGGCGGCCGGCACCCGCGCTGCAATCAACATGACGGGTGGCAACGCGACGCTGGATCTGACGGCGATGCCGGCGGTGGTGTTCACCGACCCGCAGGTCGCCACCGTGGGCTACAGCGAAGCCGAAGCGCACCACGACGGTATCGAGACCGACAGCCGCACGCTGACGCTCGACAACGTGCCCCGGGCGCTGGTCAACTTCGACACGCGCGGTTTCATCAAGCTGGTTTCGGAGGCCGGTTCGGGACGACTGATCGGCGTGCAAGCGGTAGCCCCGGAAGCAGGCGAGCTGATCCAAACCGCAGTACTGGCGATTCGCAACCGCATGACGGTGCGAGAGTTGGCCGACCAGTTATTCCCCTACCTGACGATGGTCGAGGGGCTGAAACTCGCGGCACAAACCTTCACCAAGGACGTAAAGCAACTGTCCTGTTGCGCGGGGTAGTGGCTGGGCCTCTTACCTATGCTTCATCGGCTGAATCACAAATTCAGGCTGAAGCGCCGCCTCTTGCACAATGGGCTGAGGACTATTCGAAATACCCCTCTTCGAGTAGCCGCGCCAGCGTCGGGAGATAGGGGCCGTACTCGACCACGCGCGTGATCTTCTTCTTGCGCGTTGCCGCCGTGGTCATCCGCTGGAACACGAAGTCCGTGGTCATTGGGTCGTCGTCATCGACCAACACGGTTTCGATAACCGAGCCATCCTTGCGCGCCTTCTTGTCGTAGAGCATGCGCGCCCGAAGCACCTCGAAGCTGTAACCCCTGCCCATGCGGTTCATGTCTTTGGCCACTCGGTTGACTGACTCAGTATAGGCATTGGTAATCGGCTGCTCGAAGTAGGCGAAGATTTCGTCGTGCCAGTTGTGCACGGCGGTGGTCAGGTCCTTGAACGTGGCCGCCAATTCGGTCGGAATATTGGCCTGCCACTTCGCGCAGGCGGCTTCTGCTGCTGGGCGGGTCTTCTGATCCCAGATCGACAGAAATCCTTCCTTGAGCGCGTGGGCTTCGCTTAGGAGCGGGAACTGTTGGAACCATTCCCGCATCCGGTCCATATCTCTCCCTGTCAGGTCGTGCTGCCGCTTGAGCAGCAGGAACCGCTCGTCCTTGAGTTTGAGGCGCTGCCGGGTGGACAAATCCTTGCGAATGCGCTTGCGCAGCTTCTCCAGCGCGTCGTTCGCCATGCGCTGGATATGGAATCGATCGACCACGATCCGGGCCTGTGGCAGCGTGGCGCGCACCACCTGCCGATAAACGTGGTACATGTCCATCGCCACCCACTCGACCGAGTCCTTGTCCCGCAGGTCGCGGAAATAGGGCATCAACTCGGCTTTGGCCCGGCTGGGGCGGATATCGAACACGGTCTTGCGCTCGACGTTGGTGATCATGGCCCGGTACTGGCCGATGATCTTGAGCTCGTCGATACCCAGCACCCGCGGCGTCCGGAACTGGGTCTTGGCCTCGACCTCCTCGATGAAATCGTCGAAGACGTGGCGGACCGTCTTTTCGTCCACGGCTACTTCCCGGGCAAGGGCCGCAAAGGTCTTGGAGAAGGACTGGTCGCGGATATAACGCACCAGACGCGCCGTGGCTTGGCGTTTTCCATCAAGGTCCGCCACAGGCTCAAACAAGGTCTTGGTGCAGCTTGTACAGCGATAGCGACGGCGCTGGATGAAGATCACGACGGGTTTGCCGTGCGTCGGTGTGTCCTGAAACGACTGTTCCTGTGAGCCGTGACCATGCAGGCGTCCGGTCTTGCACAGCGGGCAGGTCACCCACTGATTGACGCCTTCGGCCTTGACGACGTAACTGTCCTCGCTGGTCAGGATTTCAAGCGTCTTCAGGCTTCGCAGCTGGAGAAAGTCCGTCACTCAGCACCTTGGGCGAACCCACACTGAAATCCGACTTTTACTCTAGCACATCCGCTCAGCCGTCCAACACCAAAATCCATTCTTTGAAAGTGATAGCTACAAAGACCCAAGGAGCCAGAACCCACACCAGATTCCGGATACCCCTTTTTTTCACACCACCACGCCGGCAAATCGGACGCCAAAGGATTCGCTTTGTTTGCTGTCGGAAGATGCTGCCGCGGCGATGGTGATGGCTCGACGCTTCAGGACGCCATGCCATGTGCCCATCCCATCCCTGGTTTCACCATCCCGAACACCGCCTGCTGCCCGGCGTGCTCGCGCTGCTCTGGACCGCGTTGATCGGTGGATGCGCGACGACTCCCACGCCCTCGGCGCCACCCGACGCGCCGATTTCAGCCTCGCCGGAGCCGCCGCCTGAGTTCGTCCCGGTGGTCCGCTACGGCCGCTACACCCTGATCGAGTTGGCGCCGAGTGCCGCGCAGCAGGATCTGATGCTGCAGGTCGTGGAGGTGTCTGCCCCCGACACGCTGCATGCCACTGTCGCCGACGCCCTGCGCCATGTCTTGCGGCGCTCGGGCTATCAGCTCTGCACCGGCCAGGACACCGACTCCCTGGACCGGCTCCCGCTGCCAGCCGCCCACTACCAGCTCGGACCGCTGTTGCTGCGCGATGCCCTGCTGACCCTGACCGGTCCCGCCTGGGATCTGCACGTGGACGACGGCACGCGACTGGTGTGCTTCAGCCACGTCACCGCGGCACCAGCCCGACCCCTGCCGCCGATCGACCCGGACGCCGACGTTCAGACCTTCCCGCTCGCGACGGAGGTCCAGCCATGACGATGCCGGGCTCCGCGCAACCGCAGCGGGCGGCGATGCTGCGTGTCGCCGCCATCACCTGGGTGCTGCTGATCAGCATGGGGGTGGTGGTCAACCACGTCGCCCTGACCAAGCTCGCCGATCAGGCCGAGACCACCACCGTGAGAACGCAGGTCGCGGCGCTGGAACAGCACCTGGCCGAGCTTGCGCAGGACTCGGAACAGGCGCGCAAACAGCCGGCCGCCGTGCCGCAGGCGCGCTACGACACCGATCGCCAGGCATTCGACCGCAGGCTGGCGGCGCTCGAACAGTCTTTGGGAGAGCGCATGGCGGCCGACGCGCTGCAACCACTGCAAACGCGCATCGAACAGTTGGAGGCGCGGCTGACCACGCGGGCGGCACCGCGCGCCGCAGCGCCTCGCAGCACCGCGCCCGACGCCCCGCCGAAGCCGGTCGAGCCCGCGTTCCGCATCACCGGCGCCGAACTACGCGCCGGCGAGCGCTTCCTGTCGATTCTCTCGGCCGAAGGCGGTGGTTTGGCCCAGGTCCGTCTGCTGCGGCCGGGCGAGGAGGCGGACGGCTGGCGCCTGACCGCCATCGAGGGCGACGTCGCGGTGTTACGGCACGGCACCGAGACCCGGCGCCTGCCTGTGCCGGCGCGATAGGAGCCGGTAATGAGGCACACCGCGACCGCCTTGGGCCTGCTGGCCGCGCTCCTGTCCACCGCGCCGCAGACCGCCATAGCGCAGCAGTCGCAGGCTGCTGCAACGAACGTGGCTCCCAGCCGTGAACGACCCGCCCCCATCGCACGCAGCGATGAGGACGTGGCGCGCGACTGGGGGCTACGACCGGAGGAGTGGACCCGCTACCGCGAATTGATGCAGGGACCGCTGGGCCTGTCGTCGCCCAACCTCGACCCGCTGACCGCACTGGGCATCGAAGCCCGCAGCGACGAGGAGCGGCGCAGGTTCGCCGAGCTGCAAGTGCAGATCGAGGCCCGCCGCGTGGAGAAGCTGCTGGCCTACCAGCGCGCCTACGACGCGGCCTGGCAGCGACTCGCTCCGGGCATGCAGCGGGTCAACCTGCCCGGCGCAGGCGCGGCAGCGCCCGGCATGGCGCAGGCCGGCGCGCGCACGGCAGTGTTCGTCAAGGACGCCTGCACCAGCTGCGACGAGACGGTCCAGCGCCTGCAGGCCGAAGGCGCGAACTTCGACATTTACGTGGTCGGCAGCCGCGGCGACGACGCGCGCATCCGCGAATGGGCGCGCCGCACCCGCATCGACCCGGCGAAGGTGCGCAACGGCCACATCACCCTCAACCACGATGCCGGCCGGTGGCTCTCCCTGGGCGTACAGGGCGACTTGCCCGCCGTCGTGCGGCAGGTCGGCGGCCAATGGCAGCGTCAGCGGTAACCCGCTTCGCACTGGGCCTGCTGTGTGGGTTGGCAACGCTCGCCGCCGCAGCGCAGGAGGTTCCGCCGCCGGCCTACCAGCTCGCCGCGCAGCGCGCCGGCGTGCCGTCCACCGTGCTCTACGCGGTGGCGCTGCAAGAAAGCGGCGCCCGCCTCAACGGCCGACTGATCCCCTGGCCGTGGAGCCTGAACGTCGCAGGCGTCTCGAAGCGCTACAGCACCCGTGCCGAAGCCTGCACCGGCCTGCACCAGGCGCTGCGGCAGGTGCCCGCGACCCGCATCGACGCCGGCCTCGGACAGATCAACCTCGGCTACCAGCGGCATCGCTACCGGCAGCCCTGCGACCTGCTCGACCCCTACGTCAACCTCGCCATCGCGGCCGAGATCCTGCGCGAGCAGCACACGCCCGGCGAGGACTGGCTCGTCGCGATCGGCCGCTACCACCGTCCCGCCGGCGGCGCGCCCGCCGCGCGCTACCGCCGCAGCGTCGACCAACACCTCGCGCGCGTGCTCGGCCGCCACCGGCTGGACGCCGACACACGGAGGGTGCTGCCGTGACGGTCGCCCTGCGCGCCCAGCCGGCAGCGACGGGCATCGAGATCCAGCACCTAGTCAACGTCAGCGGCGGCAAGGACTCGACCGCCGTCTACCTGCTGGCGCTTGAATCCGGCCGCTCGTTCCGCGCCATCTTCGCCGACACCGGCAACGAGCACGAACTGACGCACGAGTACCTTGCCCGCCTGCACGAACGCACCGGCGGGCCGAGGGTCGAGACCGTCAGGGCCGACTTCTCCCGACAGCTCGCCGTCCACCGCGACTACGTGCTGCGCGAATGGCCGAAACAGGGCATCGCGGACGAGATCGTGCAGGAAGCCGCGCGACTCCACGAGCCGACCGGGAATCCCTTCCTTGACCTGTGCATCAGCAAAGGCCGGTTCCCGTCGCGGATGGCGCAGTTCTGCACCGGCGAACTCAAGGAAATCCCGATCACGACGCAGATCGTCGGGCCGATGCTGAAGCAAGGCCCGGTGCTGCAATGGCTGGGCGTGCGCGCGGCCGAGAGCGCACATCGCGCGCGACAGCCGCGGTTCAACCGCCACGAGTCCGGCTCGATGCTCTGGCGGCCGATCTTCCGCTGGAGCATCGAGGACGTCTGGGCGCAACACCGGCGCCACGGCATGCGCCCGAACCCGCTGTATGCCCTCGGCATGGGGCGCGTCGGCTGCATGCCCTGCATCAACTGCAGGAAGGACGAGCTCCGCCGCATCGCCGACCGCTTCTCCGCGCACATCGACCGCATCCGGCGATGGGAGGACGTGGTATCGGCCGCCAACAAGCGCCGCTCGGCCACCTTCTTTCCCGCCGTCACCGATCCGACCGACGCTGATCGTCCCGGCACCTATTCCCGCATCGACGCGCTGGTGGCATGGAGCCGCACGAC
Source organism: Hydrocarboniphaga sp. FW305-C-57 (assembly GCF_058783045.1). Classification (NCBI taxonomy): domain Bacteria; kingdom Pseudomonadati; phylum Pseudomonadota; class Gammaproteobacteria; order Nevskiales; family Nevskiaceae; genus Hydrocarboniphaga; species Hydrocarboniphaga sp. FW305-C-57. The sequence continues at coordinate 281,872 of NZ_JBYSYG010000001.1, forward strand.
GCGCGGCGGCAGGCAGTTCGCCCTGTTCTTCGACGAACAGCCCGGCAGCGGATGCACCTCCGACCTCGGCCTCTGCGAGGCGCCACCGCGCCGCACCAAAGCCACTGCTGCACGCACCTCCGCGCTGGCGGCAGGCACTTCCCCCAACTTTGAGGACACGCCGCCATGACGCTTCGCCACGTTCGCTCCTGTTTCTGGCTGTATGGCCTGGTATCGGCCCTGGCGATGCCGGCCGCGTTCGGGCAGTCGCCTCCGCTGGTCGTCGTCGAGGACCGGGGTAGCACCTCGGCGCTGCCGTACTACGAAGCGCTGAACCTCCAGCCGCGCACCGACCGGCCGACGCCGCGCATCGACGTTCCGCGGCCGCCGGCGACGCGCTTCAGCGAGGCCGACATGCTGCCCGTGCGCTCCGCACGGCTGTCACCCGGCGATGTGAGCCGCAGGGTGATCCAGGCACCGGGCCTGAAGCCGATTTTCTTGGTCGGCGATGACGACCGTTCGCGCGCCTGGCTGAGCAAGCGTGCCGACGCCTTGCGTGCGCTCGGCGCGATGGGCCTGGTCGTCAACGTCGAGACGGTCGAGGGCCTCCGCACGCTGCGCCAGCTGGTGCCGGGCGTGCCGATCGCGCCCGCGGCAGGCGATGACCTGGCCGCGCGCCTGGGGCTGCGCCACTACCCGGTGCTGGTGACGGCCACGGGCATCGAGCAGTGAAGCGCCCGCCATGGCCCAGCGCTACTCGATCGAGGTATTGCTGCGGCCAGCGGTGGAGCTTTACACCGTCGCGGTGTGTGCGGGCGCCGCGCTGGTGTGCCTGGCGGCACCGTGGTCGCTCGCGCTGAGTCCGCTGCTGGGCCTGGGCAGCGCCTTGGCCTTCCTCGGCTACGGCGCCATCCGCCTGCGCGACGCGCTCGTGATCCTGCGCTACCGGCGCAACATCCGCCGGCTGCCGCGCTACGTGATGACCAGCCGCGACGTCCCGGTCAGCCAGCAGCGGCTGTTCATCGGCAAGGGCTTCCGCTGGGAACAGCAGCACACGCACCGGCTGATGCAGACCTACCGGCCAGAGTTCCGGCGCTACGTCGAGCCGACGGCGACCTATCGCATCGCGCGCCAGCTCGAGGAGCGACTGGAGTTTGCGCCTTACCCGGTTTCCAGGCTCGCCAAGGTACTGGCCTGGGACAGCCCGCTCAATCCCGCGCGGCCGCTGCCGCCGGTCGGCGGCATGCCGCGGCTGCACGGCATCGAACCGAACGAAGTCGACGTGTCCCTGCCGCTGCCCGAGCGCGTAGGCCACACCCTGGTCCTGGGCACCACGCGCGTTGGGAAGACGCGGCTGGCCGAGCTGTTCATCACGCAGGACATCCGCCGGCGCAACGCTGCGGGCGAGCACGAAGTGGTCATCGTCTTCGATCCCAAGGGCGACGCGGACCTGCTCAAGCGCATGTACGTCGAGGCCAAGCGCGCCGGCCGCGAACGCGAGTTCTACATCCTCCATTTGGGCTGGCCTGAAATCAGCGCGCGCTACAACGCCGTGGGGCGCTTCAGCCGCATCAGCGAAGTCGCCACACGCATTGCAGGTCAGCTTTCTGGCGAAGGCAATTCGGCGGCTTTCCGGGAGTTCGCGTGGAGGTTCGTCAACATCATCGCGCGCGCGCTCGTGGAACTGGGGCAGCGCCCGGACTACATGCTGATCCAGCGACACGTCGTCAACATCGACGCGCTGTTCATCGAGTACGCCAGCCATTTCTTCGCGCGCACGGAGCCGAAGGCCTGGGAGGTGATCGTCCAACTCGAAGCGCGGCTCAACGATAAGAACATCCCGCGCAACATGATCGGCCGCGAGAAGCGCGTGGTCGCGCTCGAACAGTACCTCTCGCAGGTGCGCGTGTACGACCCGGTGCTGGACGGCCTGCGCAGCGCCGTGCGCTACGACCGTACCTACTTCGACAAGATCGTCGCCAGCCTGTTGCCGCTGCTGGAGAAGCTGACCACCGGCAAGATCGCGCAGCTGCTGGCGCCCGACTATTCGGACCTCAACGACCCGCGTCCGATCTTCGACTGGATGCAGATCGTGCGCAAGCGCGCCGTCGTCTACATCGGCCTGGACGCGCTATCGGATGCCGAAGTCGCCGCAGCGGTCGGCAACAGCATGTTCAGCGATCTCGTGTCGGTCGCCGGGCACATCTACAAGTTCGGCATCGACGACGGCCTGCCGGGCGCGGCAGCGGGCATGAGGGTGCCCATCAACGTTCACGCGGATGAATTCAACGAACTGATGGGCGACGAATTCATCCCGCTCGTCAACAAGGGCGGCGGCGCGGATCTGCAAATGACTGCCTACACGCAGACCCTCAGCGACATCGAGGCACGAATCGGCAGCAAGGCGAAGGCCGGTCAGGTGATTGGTAATTTCAACAACCTGATCATGTTGCGCGTGCGCGAGTCGGCGACCGCGGAGCTGCTGACCCGACAACTGCCCAAGGTCGAGGTCTACGCCACGACCTTGATGAGCGGCGCCACCGACAGCTCCGACATCCACGGCCCGACCGACTTCACCTCCAATACCCACGACCGCATCTCCAGCACGAGCGTCCCGATGATCGAACCGGCGCACGTCGTCGGGCTTCCCAAGGGCCAAGCCTTCGCGCTGATGCAGGGCGGCAACCTCTGGAAAGTGCGCATGCCGCTGCCGGCGCCCGACCCCGACGAAGTGATGCCGCAGGATCTGCAACAGCTCGCCGGCTACATGCGGCAGCACTACGCTGAGGCCGGCGACTGGTGGGAGGGCCGCGCCACGCCGGGCCTGCAGGACACGCCTTTGCCGGACGACCTGCTCGAAGGCTTCCGCCACATCGCCGGCACCGAAGGCGCGGCGGAGGAGGCGCGGCCGTGAAGGACCCGGCCGCCACCGCCCAGCGCCAGCAGGTCCGGCAGCAGGGACTGCTGGCCAGCATCGTGACGATGCCCCTGCGGTTCTTCGGCGTGCTGATCGGATCGCTGCTGCTCTGCATCCTGGTCGAGTGCATCGGCATGCACTTCTTCTGGCCCGAGCAGGGCTGGCGCCACGCCCAGGGCATGCTCGACTTCGAGCTGAACCAACTCTCGACGCACTTCACCCGCAGCGCCGTCGTGCAGGAGCCGGGCCGCACGGCGCACTGGCTGGTCGAGCGCTCGTACGAATGGATCTTCGTCAAGAGCGGCCTGCTCGACTGGATGAGCAACGCCGCCGCGCAGGCGCGCGCGCCCAGCCACGGCGGCACGAAGGACTTCCGCTACTACGTGAGCCAGGTCTACGTCTGGAGCGAGAGCTACCTGATCGCCGCGGCATACACCACGCTTACCTTCATCGTCCGGCTGCTGGTGCTGGTGCTGACGTTGCCGCTGTTCCTGATGGCGGCGTTCGTCGGCTTCGTCGATGGATTGGCGCGGCGCGACGTGCGCAAGTTCGGTGCCGGCCGCGAGTCCGGCTTCGTCTACCACCGCGCGAAAGCCTCGGTGATGCCGCTGATCGTGTTGCCGTGGGTCGTCTACCTGGCGTTGCCGATCAGCGTGCATCCGCTGCTGATCCTGCTGCCCAGCGCGATCCTCCTGGGTGTCGCCGTGTGCATCACCGCGAGCACCTTCAAGAAGTACCTCTAGCCGCCACGCATTTCCGTCCATCAATCGGGGCCTGCGCAGGTCCGGATTGTTTGCGGCGCGCATCGGCCTGCGTCGAGAGCATTTCGCCATTCCTCGTGATTCGCGGGCTGGCAAATGCGGATGACCGTTCCTCCTATCGCCGACTGGCGCTGCGTGCTGGGCCTGTTGCTGGCGCTGTGCATCGTGCTGGGTTTCCCGGTACGTGCCCAGGCCGACGACGCAAGCCCCGAGCACGCGCGCCTGGCCGCTGCGCTGCGCCAGCTCGACGCCATCGACCGGCTGATCGCGCAGGAAGCCACGCGCCCGCGCGATGAGCGCGCCCGCTACCACTTCGACTATGGCCGCCTGAGCGCCGACCTTGAGCGCGTCCGCGCCGGCATCCGCGACTACCTGACCCCATCGCGCGCGCAGCCGCGCGATCCGGCCGTGCTGCTCGGTGACTACCGCCAGTCCACCGCTGCCGCCTCCTGTGAACCGGAGGCCACCCCATGAATGCCGCCCAGACCGCCGCCTTTCAGGCCAACGGTGGCTTTCCCCCTTCCGCCGTTTCGGTCGTCGTCATCGGCGCCGTCTTCGCCGTACTCCTCGTGTGGGGCGTGTGGGCGATGCGGACCGCCTATGTCGGATGGGCCGAGCAGCGGATATCCCAGCGTCAGTTCCTTGGTGTCGTGGTGCGCTTCGTCGCGCTGTACCTGGTGCTGACCTTCTTCCTGCTCTCCTAAAGGTCACCCAACATGAATCCGCTCTCACGTCGCTTTCGCTTTCCGCGCCTCTCGCAACTGGCCGCATTGCCGGCCGCCTTCCTGCTCGCGCCGCTCGTTCAGGCCCAGGGCCTGCCGACGATCGAAGACCCCTCGCGCGGCCGGGGCAGCGGCATCATGGAAACGCTGCGCAACTACGGCTACGACATTGTGCTGTTGGTGGCCTTGCTGGTCGTCGCGGCGATGTTCGTGGGCGTGTGCTACCACGCCTACTCGCGCTACGCCGAGATCCACAACGGTCGCGCCACGTGGGGCCAATTCGGCCTGACGGTCGCCATCGGCGCGATCCTGCTGGTCGTGGGGATCTGGCTGCTGACCGAAGCCACCGGCATCCTCTGAGGCCGTCGGCATGGCTGACCAGGACATCCGGCCGGACGGCACGGTTGCGTTCCTGCCCCATCGGCTGAACCGTCATCCGGTCGTGGTACGCGGTTTGACCGCGGACGAACTGTGGGTGTGCGCGGGCTTGTCGGCGGCAATGGGATTCGGCGCCGGCGTGCCGCTGGCGCTGGCGTTCTCCAAGATCGCGCTGCTGCCCACCGCCATCGTGGTCGCGATCGCCATCGGCGTGTTCGGCGGCGGCAGCGCGCTGCGTCGCCTCAAGCGCGGACGCCCGGACACCTGGTTGTACCGCCAGCTGCAATGGCGGCTGACCTCGCGCCAGCCGCTGCTGGGCCGCTTCGTCGGCGGCCGGCAGTTGGTGACCCGTTCGGGCTACTGGACCACGCGCAGGAGCCGGACGCCATGAGCCGGTTCAAGAACGAGGTCCTGCGCCTGGAGGCGCACATCAAGACCTTGCGCATCGGGGCCGGCGTGGTCGTCGCGCTGGCGCTGGTGATGGGGCTCGGCTGGTGGAGCGCGCCGCGCGACCTGACGATCCACGTCCCGCCCGATCTGCGCTCGGGCAGCACCCGGAAATGGTGGGAGGTGCCGCCGGAGTCCGTCTACGCCTTCACCTTCTACGTCTGGCAGCAGTTGCAGCGCTGGCCGACCAACGGCGATGACGACTACCCGCGCAACCTGCATGCGCTGTCTGCGTACTTCACGCCGGCCTGCCAAGCCTTCCTGCGCCAGGACTACGAGTACCGCCGCAACGCAGGCGAGCTGCGTCAGCGCGTGCGCGGTATCTACGAGATTCCGGGACGCGGTTACGGGTCCAGCCCCGCCATGCGCGTTCGCACCGTCTCCGACCACGATTGGGTCGTGACGCTCGACGTCACCGCGGACGAGTACTACGGCGCCGAACAGGTCAAGCGCGCGTTCGTGCGCTACCCGCTGAAGGTCGTGCGCGCTGATGTCGATCCGCAGCGCAACCCCTTCGGCCTAGCGATCGACTGCTACGACGGCACCCCGCAGCGGATCGCCACGCCTGCCGACCCGGCACCCAGCGCCGCGCCGACCCCTCCCGCGGAAACCACGCCATGAACCGTCTTCTCGCCACGCTCGGCGCCGCGTTGCTGCTGGCGCTGTCCGTCCCCGTCCATGCCGTCGAGATCCTGCGCTGGGAGCGACTGCCCCTGGCGCTGCCGCTCGTCGTCGGCGAGGAGCGGGTCATCTTCATCGACCGCAACGTGCGCGTCGGCGTCCCCGCGTCGGTGGGCGCTCGACTGCGCGTGCAGAGCGCGGCCGGCGCCGTTTACCTGCGCGCCAGCGAGCCGATCGAACCGACGCGGCTGCAACTCCAGGATGCCGGCAGCGGCACGGTGATCCTGCTGGACATTGCCGCCGAAGCGCCGCAGGAAGGACAGCCGCCGCTGGAGCCGGTGCGCATCGTCATCGCGGCGCCGGCCGGCGGCCAGGGCGTCGCGGCCGAGGACGATCCACAGGCACGCGCCGCGCGCACCGACCGTCCGGCACCGCCGACGCCCGTGCCGGTGGTGCTGACGCGCTACGCCGCGCAAAGCCTCTACGCGCCGCTGCGCACGGTCGAGCCGGTGCCGGGCATTACCCGCGCCAACGTGCGCCGGGACCTGCCGCTGCACTCGCTGCTGCCGACGCTGCCCATCCAGGCGCAGGCACTGGCTGCCTGGCGCCTGGGCGACCTGTGGGTCAGCGCCGTGCGCCTGCGCAACACCGCGCCGCGCGGGTTCGATCTGGATCCGCGCGCGCTGCAAGGCGACTTCCTGACCGCGACGTTCCAGCACCCCGACCTCGGGCCGGCCGGCACGCCGGAAGACACAACCGTCGTCTACCTCGTCACCCGCGGCCGCGGCTTGCCGCAGTCGCTGCTGCCCGCGATCGCACCCGTCGACGCCTCCCTCAACCTGCCGGCGCCCGCCGCGCCGAGCGACCGCGACGGAGGCCGCGATGAAAAGTAACGGCCTGCTCAAGTGGCTGATGATCCCGATGGTGCTGCTGCTGGTGTTCGTCGGCTTCAAGCTGTTGTCCGGCGGCGACCGCGCACCCGCGCAGCAGGGGGCCGGTCAGCTCACCGCGGACGAAGCCAAGGCCCTGGGCATCGAAGGCGACACGCCGCGCGATACCGTCGCCACGCTGGTCGCGCAGGTCCGGCAACTGCGCACCGAGTTGCAGACGGCGTTGACGGACAACAGGACCCAGCGCCAGGAGAACGAACGGCTGCGGCAGCGCGAGAGCGCGGTCGACCGGCGCATCCAGAGCGCGATCGAGGGAGAGCGCAACCAGCTGCGGCAAGATCGTGAGCAGGCCGCCGCCGAGCGCCAGCAGACCCAGGGCCTGTTGCAGGAACTGCAGCAACGCCTTGAAGGCGTGAGCGGCCGCCGCGACGGCCACGCCGACCTGCCGGTGGGCCTGGGGCTGGAGCCGGGCGACAACGCCAGCACCGGCGGCAGCGGCGAGACCATGCGCTGGGTCGAGCCGGATGATGCCCGCCAGGAGGGCCGCGGACGTTCGCCCGCCAACAACGCAAGCGGCTTCAGCTTCCCCACGAGCTTCGGGGAAGCCGGTGAAAGCATCGGCGACGCCACCGGTGCGGCGGTGGACGCCGGTCGCCGCGCAGCCGGTGCGCCGGCTGCGAAGGCCGTCTACACCGTGCCGACGAACTCCACCTTGATGGGATCGGTCGCGATGACGGCGCTGATCGGCCGCGTGCCGATCGACGGGACGGTCAACGATCCGTATCCGTTCAAGGTCCTGATCGGACCCGACAACCTGACCGCGAACGGCATCGACATCCCCGACGTCGCCGGTGCGGTCGTCAGTGGCACCGCGTCGGGCGACTGGACGCTCTCGTGCGTGCGCGGCCAGGTTCGCTCCGTGACCTTCGTGTTCAACGACGGGACCATCCGCACCATCCCCGAGGATCGCGAGCGTGGCGGCAACCGCCAAGACAACGCCCAGGGCAACACCACCCAGGACGGCCTCGGCTGGATCAGCGACCCGCACGGCATTCCCTGCGTCACCGGCGACCGCCGTTCCAACGCGCAGCAGTACCTCGGCAGCAGGGCGCTGATCACCGCCGCCGGCGCCGGCGTCGCCTCGCTGATCGACTCGGACACCGGCCGCCTGTCCTACGTCGGCCCCGACGGCGCCATCGGCACCGTCGGCATCACCGGCAACGAAGCGATGGGCCAGATCCTCGCCGGTGGCGTCCGCGACATGGCCGACTGGGTGAACAAGCTCTACGGCCAGGCCTTCGCCGCGGTGTACGTGCAGCCCGGCGCCAAGGTCGCCGTGCATCTCGAAGAACCCCTGAGCATCGACTACGACCCGGCCGGCCGCCGCGTCGACCACCGCCTCGGAGACGCGACCCATGCGCAGGAACTGGACTGACGCCCTGGCGGCGCTGGGCGTTGCACTCGCGCTGGCCAGTTGTGCAACCACCAAGGAGGAGCTGCTGCCGCGCTCCGACCGGACCATGCTCGACATCTGGAACGTCGAGACCGGCGGCGGCGCGGCCGGCCCGAGCGAGCGCGGCCTGCTCGATGCCCGGCAGTCGCTGCGCCGTCCGCTCACGCCGGCCGACGTGCAGGCCGCGCCCGCCGAGCAGGCGCGCTACACGCGCACCGCGCAGAACGAGATCCACCGCCAGTTCCACCGCCTGCCCAACCCGGACCTGCTCATGTATGTGTTCCCGCACTTGGCCGGTTCGGACCCGGTGCCGGTGCCCGGCTACACGACGGTGTTCCCGCTCTACCAGCGCGTCCAGTACGCGCTGCCGGGCGAACGGACCGAGGACTACTGACGATGGCGTGGCCCTCGCTCAAGCGCCGGCCGCGCCCGGCGCCGGCTGCGGCGTCGCCGGCACCGGCCGATGCCTGGGAGCGCCACGTCGCCGAGCTGCGCACGCATGGCCTGCCCGAACCCGGTCGCCCCGGCCGGCGCTCGCGCCGTCCCGCCACCGTCGCCGACGAGCAGGCTCTGTACGACATCGCCCCGTCGTTCGCGGACATGCTGCCGTGGGCCGAGTACCTTTCCGAGTCGCAGTGCATGCTGCTGGAGGACGGCGCCTCGGTCGCCGCGTTCTTCGAGCTGCAGCCGGTCGGCACCGAAGGCCGCGAGCCGGGCTGGCTGGGCCAGGTCCGCGACACTCTCGAGAACGCGCTGCAGGACTCGTTCGACGAACTGGACGAGAACCCCTGGGTCGTCCAGCTCTACGCCCAGGACGAGACCAATTGGGACCGCTATCTGGAGGACCTGCGCGCCTACCTGCAGCCGCGCGCACACGGCAGCGCCTTTAGCGACTTCTACCTGCGCTTCTTCGGCCACCACCTGCACGCGATCGTCAAGACCGGCGGGCTGTTCGAGGACAGCACCGTCACGCGCTTGCCCTGGCGCGGCCAGTCGCGCCGCACGCGCATGGTGGTGTATCGCCGCGTCGGCCAGGCGCCGGCCCGCCGCGGCCAATCGCCCGAGCAGGCGCTGCACATCGTCTGCGACCGCCTGGTCGGCGGGCTGGCCAACGCCGGCGTGCGCGCCCGCCGCCTCGGCGCGACCGACATCCATGCCTGGCTACTGCGCTGGTTCAACCCGAACCCAACGCTGCTCGGCCCGAGCGAAGCCGACCGCGAGCGGTTCTACGCGCTGGCGCGCTATCCCGATGAAGCCGAGCCCGGCGAGATCGAGCTGGCCAGCGGCACGGACTTCGCGCAGCGGCTGTTCTTCGGCCAGCCGCGCTCCGACGTGGCCGAAGGCCTGTGGTACTTCGACGGCCTGCCGCACCGTGCGATCAGCGTCGACCGCCTGCGGATGCCGCCGGCCACCGGCCACATCACCGGCGAAACCCGCAAGGGCGGCGACGCGATCAACGCGCTGTTCGACCAGATGCCGGAAGACACGACCCTGTGCCTGACGCTCGTGGCGACGCCGCAGGACGTGCTCGAAGCGCACCTGAACCACCTGGCGCGCAAAGCCGTCGGCGAGACCCTGGCGTCCGAACAGGCCCGCCACGACGTGCAGCAGGCGCGCGGGCTGATCGGCAGCGCGCACAAGCTGTACCGCGGCGCGCTGACGTTCTACCTGCGCGGACGCGACCAGGCCGAACTCGATGCGCGCGGCCTGCAGTTGGGCAACGTCCTGCTCAACGCCGGCATGCAGCCCGTGCGCGAAGACGACGAGGTGGCCCCGCTCAACACCTACCTGCGCTGGCTGCCCTGCGTCTACGACCCGGACAAGGACAAGCGCCAGTGGTACACGCAGCTGATGTTCGTGCAGCACGGCGTCAACGTGGCGCCGCTGTGGGGGCGCAGCCAGGGCACCGGACATCCCGGCATCACGCTGTTCAACCGCGGCGGCGGCACGATTACGTTCGACCCGCTGAACCGGCTCGACCGGCAGATGAACGCCCACCTGTTCCTGTTCGGTCCCACCGGCTCGGGCAAGTCGGCCACCCTCAACAACATCCTCAACCAAGTCACCGCGATCTACCGGCCGCGGCTGTTCATCGTCGAAGCCGGCAACAGCTTCGGATTGTTCGGAGAGTTCGCCGCACGGCTCGGGCTCAGCGTCCACCGCGTCAAGCTCGCGCCCAGCTCCGGCGTGAGCCTGGCCCCGTTCGCCGACGCGCATCGCCTGGTCGAGACCCCCAGCCAGGTGCAGACGCTCGATGCCGATGCGCTCGACGAGGAGGGGGGCGAGGAGGACGTCGGCGACGAGCAGCGTGACGTGCTGGGCGAACTGGAGATCACCGCCCGGCTGATGATCACCGGCGGCGAGGACAAGGAAGAAGCGCGCATGACGCGCGCCGACCGCAGCCTGATCCGCCAGTGCATCCTCGTCGCTGCCCAGCGCTGCGTTGCCGAGCAGCGCACCGTACTCACGCGCGATGTGCGCGACGCGCTGCGCGAGCGCGGCCGCGATGCCACGCTCCCGGAAACCCGGCGTACGCGGCTGCTGGAAATGGCCGACGCCATGGACATGTTCTGCCAGGGCGCGGACGGCGAAATGTTCGACCGGCCGGGTACGCCATGGCCCGAAGCGGACATCACCATCGTCGACCTCGCGACCTACGCGAGGGAGGGCTACAACGCGCAGCTCTCGATCGCCTACACGTCGCTGATCAACACGGTCAACAACATCGCCGAACGCGACCAGTTCCTGGGCCGGCCGATCATCAACGTCACGGACGAGGGCCATATCATTACCAAGAACCCGCTGCTGGCGCCCTACGTGGTCAAGATCACGAAGATGTGGCGCAAGCTCGGCGCCTGGTTCTGGCTCGCCACGCAGAACCTCGACGACCTGCCGAAGGCGGCCGAGCCGATGCTGAACATGATCGAATGGTGGATTTGCCTCAGCATGCCGCCCGATGAAGTCGAGAAGATCGCCCGCTTCCGCGAACTCACGCCGGCGCAGAAGGCGCTGATGCTCTCGGCGCGCAAGGAAGCGGGCAAGTACACCGAGGGTGTCATCCTCTCCAGGAGCATGGAACTGCTGTTCCGCGCAGTGCCGCCGAGTCTTTATCTGGCGCTCGCGCAGACCGAGCCCGAGGAGAAGGCCGAACGCTACCGGCTGATGCAGGAATTCGGCATCGGCGAGCTGGACGCGGCATTCAAGGTCGCCGAGATGATCGACCGCGCACGCGGCATCGAACCGCTGGCGATGAACGCCAACGGCGACCTGCTCACCGTGTCGGGTTGAGGTTCCGCCGGAACCACTCGCGTCACGCCGACTGCAGCGCCAGGAAGACATCGCGCAGCCGTGCGACGACCTCGGCCAGTTCCCGCGGCGCCAGTCCGTTCTTCTTGAAGAACGCCGCCCACTGTCGCTGCTTGATCGGATCCTGCGCGAAAGCGTCGCTCAGGCCAATGGGAAGGTCGGCCGGCATCGCCAGCCGCCGCCGCGCGAAGGTCGCCTCGACCGCTCGACGCAGTTCGTCCGGCGCCAGGTCCTCCTCGGTCAGCAGCACCCACAGGTCGAAGTAGTCCTTCATGCGGCTGTTCGTCATGCCCAGCAGGCAGATGGCATGGAGCTTCTCCGCAACCACCGTGTACTTGGGATAGGCGCGCAGTCGTGGTGCGGGCAGATCGTCGAGCAGCACCGGATAGTGGATCGGCTCCGGCGCCGGCGTCACCACATCGCCGAAACCGATGTCCACCTGCAAGGCGATGCGCGCACCGTCCAGTGTCGCCCGCAGATCGACCCGCACGCCTCCGTAGCCGGCTTCCTTGCGAATCACCGACCCCGCGACCGAAGCGGGGTCGAACACGATGCCGTCGTCCACCGCGATCTGGCTGATCTCGCGGAACGTGGCCACGGCCGTCTCCACGTCGTCCGGCCCATAGCCGAGCAGGTCCACATCGCGCGTCGGCCGATGCGGCTGGTCGTACCACAGCGAAAACAGCAGCGCGCCCTTGAGCAGGTAGCGATCGGCATATTGGGAGATCGACAGCCGGTACAGCAGCCGTTCCAGGCCGTAATGGGTCAGCGTCAGGTTGAAGTCCTGGCGCGGCGCGTCCGCGCGCTGTTTCAGGCGGGCACGGATCGAAGCGGGTAGATTGGTTCGGCTCACGCGGTCACGCTTTCCAGATAGGGGCGCATCACCGTGGCCACGCGATCCACCGTCGCGTAGCGCCAGAGTGCATCCATCGACAGCTTGCCCTGCGACCACCCGTCGTGCAGCGCCTCCAGGGCCACGTCCAGCCCGATCTTGTTGCGGTATTTGAAGCAGTCGGCCACGGTCTTGTTCGGATCGAACACGGGCACCGATACGCCATCGATCGCCACCGGCGCGATGCCTTCGGTCAGCGCCGCGCCCGACATGCGCACCACGCGCAGCGCCGGCTGGTCCAGGCTCGGCGATGGCGAGTTGTGCGGGATCGCCATCCAGACCTCGTGCGGCGCCTGCGTGCCGATGCCATGCACGCGCAGCGCCGACAGCAGGCAGACCACGCCCTTGGGCACGCGCAGCGCCGCCTCGGCCAGTGAGCGGTGCTCGCTGAGGCCACGTCCCGGCAGGCTGTAGACGCCGCGTGCGACCCGTTCCAGCTTGCCGGCCGCCACCAGCCGGCCAAGGATCACCGTCGACAGGCCGCGCTGGGTCAGATCGCGCGCGCGCAGCAGCGGCTGGCGCCTGGCCAGCACGAGGGCGGCATCTTCGAGGCTCATGTCTGGTCGTTGAGGCATGCGGGGTAATGTAGCGATTACTAGGCATTTGTCAATAACTGACTAGGAATCGCTACAACCATCCGGCAATCGCCGATGTGACGTTTCCTCGGCCAAGCGCCTATTACCGCCGAGGTTTCGTCACAGGCTTCCCGACAACGGGACGCCGGCCATGCCGGATTGTTGAACCATGCGCGAACGCCCTCGTGCTCGACTCGGACCACGGCAACCCGCCCCGGACCCGACCACAGCGACAGCGATGCGACCGACCGTTCCTTCCTCCCGCGGCGCCCGGCGCCGCCTTGTCTGGCTCGCCGCCGCCGGGGCGCTGGTGCTCCTGTTGCTGCTGGCCTGGCGCCTGTCGGGGCCATCGGCGCCCGACGCCCCGACGCCAGCGCCCATCCTGTCGGATGGCGACCAGGCGCCGGCACCGGCCCGGCCGGCCGGGCCGCCCTGGCACCACGGCGCCGCCAACGCCCGCTTCACGCTGGTCCTGTACGCCGACCTGGAGTGCCCGCACTGCAAGACCTACTTCCCCGAGGTGCTGGCCTGGATCGAGCAGCACCCGGACACCCGCCTGCAATGGCACCACCTGCCGCTACCGGCGCATGAACCAGCGGCCTCCCGGCTCGCCAGCCTGGCCGAGTGCGCCGGCGAGACCGGCGGCCCGGCCGCCTTCTGGCAGGCCGTGACCTGGATCTACCAGCACACCCGCGGCGACGGCCAGGGCCTGCCCGAGCAGGCCCGCTTTCCTGGCCAGTCCGCCGCGCTGCAACGCTGCGTGGACAGCGAGCGCGCGCTGGCGCGCGTCCAGGTCCAGGCGCGCGAAAGCAGCCGCGACGGCATCGTCGCCACGCCGACCGTGCGCATGCGCGACGAGACCACCGGCCAGTCCCTGCTGCTGCCCGGCCCGGTCGAAGCCGACGCGCTGCTGTCCGCGCTGGACCTGCTCACGTCCAACGAATCGCCGGCCTCCCCGGCCGGGACGCCCGAACTGTCCACCATCCCCGATGGCGACATGCCCAGGTAGCCGAGGTCTTCGAGGCTACGGCGCCGCGTTGCCGCGCGCCGGCCTGCCCGGTAAATCGGGACACGGCGCTGCCAGTTTGTTTGTCGTGCCCGCCCGCCGGCTGGAGTGGACTATCGCCATCACCCATCCACGGCGGTTCCAACATGCCCACTTCGTCCCTTCATTCGCCGGCGTGGCGGCGCGGCCTGATGGCCGTCGCGCTGCTCGCCGCGCTGGCCGGCGCGGCGGCCCACGCGAACGACGATCTGATCGTCGTGACCGACAGCCGCCATCCCGTCCAGGCGCCGGCCGGCGCGCGCGTCATCCTGCTGGACCAAGCCGCGCGCATCGAGGCCGAGTTGGCCGCCGACCTGCCGAGCGATCCCGCCCGCGGCGCCGCGCTCGTCCGGCAGCGCCTCAAGGACGGCGGCGCCCCGCTGCAGACGCGCCTCGCCACCGCCTATCAGGGTGTGGTCGACGCCTGGAGCCTCGGCGTCACCACCATCCCCGCCGTGGTCGTGGACCAGCGCTACGTGGTCTACGGCGAACCCGACGTGGCCAAGGCCGTCGCCCGCATCGACGCCCACCGCAGGAGCCGGCCATGAAGCTCTCGCGCCGCATGCGCAACGGCGCGGCCGCCGTCATGCTCGCGGCCGCCGGCTCGTCCTACGCCATCAACACCGGCACGATCGTCGCCTCGACGCTCTCGCCGGACTGCCTCGAATACCGCGTCGTCGGCATCTGCTACTGGCTCTACTGCACCTGGACCGGCTGCACCGTGCGCACCTCGGTGAAGGTGCGCCACTACGTTCCCGACGCCGTGGTGTCGAGCTACAGCAACACCGGCGAGAACCCGTGGACCGAAGTGCGGTTCATGAGCCCGCCCAATCCGACGGCCGAGGACGGCGGCGACGGCACCACCAACCACGACAACGAGAACAACCTCGCCAAGTTCAAAAACGCCGACGTGATCGGCCACCCTGGGGGCCAGGTATTCAGCCAGTTCGCCAGCGCCTCCGGCTACGCCTGCGAGGGCGCGGGCACGGCCTTCATGCCGTACCTGCTGAGCACGCTCGACACGCTCGCCTGGCGCTACAACGTGCCCGAGATGGTGTACCCCGAATCGCTGATCCCGGGCCGGCGCGAGGTCGGCACTCGGACCGGCCTGAACCTGTGGGGCAACGTCTACCCGCGCGGCGGCTTCCTGCACCAGACCGACGACTACAAGTCCGGCGCCGTCGTCGCCCAGCGCGCCGGCGACATCGTGACCCGCCGCGGGCAGATCCACGTCTACCAGTCGCTGCTGGCCGAGGCGCGCGACGGCTACTGGCCGGCCGGCGAGCTGATGGAAAGCGACGCCAGCACCGGCAAGTGGCAGGAGCTGACGCCCACGCTCTCCAACAGCTGCGCCGTCTTCCCCCACACCAACACCCGCGTGCAGGCCCAGCAGGGCGACTACGCCTGGGCGCTCTGGCGGCCGTACAGCTGCTGCGAGCGGCGCGGCCAGGTCTTCCTGGGCAGCACCGACTTCGACTGAGGCACGCCATGACCGCCCACATTCCCTCCCGTCCCTCCCATCGCCTGCAGATGGCCGCGCTCGTCGTCGCGCTGCTGCTGACCGGCCTCGACGTGCGCGCGCAGACCAGCGTCAACGAATACGGCGTGCAGCACCAGGGCAGCGTGATCGGCGACGACGTGCTCTACAGCATCGGCGGCGGCCGCGCCGTCTCGATGAGCGGCGCGGCCAACATGCGTTCGATCGGCGTCGGCATCGGCTGGAACAGCAACCTGATCTGCGGGGACATGTCGCTCTCGACCACGATCCAGAACCAGCTCAACGGGCTCACCAACGGCTTCCAGACCATCATGTCGTCGGTGATCCAGAACGCCACCGCCGCGGTCGCCTCGCTGCCGGCGCTGATCATCCAGCGCGCCGACCCCGGCCTCTACAACCTGCTCACCAACGGCGTGCTGCAGGCGCGGTTGGATTTCGACCGCAGCAAGATGACCTGCCGCGCCATCGCCAACCGCATGGCGGACGCGGCCGGCGGCCAACTCGGCTGGGACCAGATCGCCGAGGGCATGGCGCTCACGCAGGCCGTCGCCAGCACCGATGCGGTGTCCGCCATCGACGAGGCCGAAGCCAACCGCGGCAACAACGGCGTGCCCTGGGTGGGCGGCAGCAACGCCGGCGGCCAGGGCCAGCGCCCGGTGCGCGTGGTCGGCGACGTGACCCGCGCCGGCTACAACCTGCTCAACGGCCGCGACGTCGCCGCCACCGGCAGCATCGACCCCGGCAGTTGCAACGGTAACCTGGCCTGCGAGACCTGGCGCTCGCCCGACGACGCGGCCGCCTGGGCCGTGCGCGTGCTGGGCGAGCAGGAGCAGCGCACCTGCGAGTCCTGCACCAAGACGACGACCACGCCGGGCGTCGGCCTGACGCCGCTGATCCAGGAGGAGTACGAAGCCAAGCTGCAAGCGCTACAGGAACTGGTGGCCGGCAGCCGGCCGACCAGCTTCGCCAATCTGCAGGACGCCAGCGCCGCGTCCCTGCCGATCACGCGCGGCGTGATCGAAGCGCTGCGCGACGAGCCCGACCAAGACATCCTGGCCAGGCGCCTCGCGTCGGAGGTGGCGCTGGCGAGCGTGCTGGAGAAGGCACTGCTACTGCAGCGCACGCTGTTGACCGGGCGCAAGGAGCCCAACGTCTCTGCCAACGAACTGGCGCAGAAGGCCGTCTCCCACGAGAGCGACATCCTTGACCGCGAGATCCTCAACCTGAAGACGGAGCTCGAACTGCGCCGCGAACTGGCGAGCAACTCGCCGACCGCCATCATCCAGCGGCACAGCACGCGCTCGACCGGCTCGCGCGGCATCTACGAGGGCGATCCGACCCGCAACCGGATCGACGAGTTGCAACGACCACCGAGCGGGAACAACCCGTGAGCTGGGTCGCCGTCCGCCGCTACAGTGCCCGCGCGCTGCTGGCGTTGCTGGTACTGGTCCTGGTGCTGATCGCCGCCGCCGTGGTCAACCTGGTCGGCATCCGCATGGCCGGCGGCATCGACGGCTGGCGACAGTGGATGGATGCGCACGCGGGCTGGTTCCTGGTCTGGCGGTTGCTGCTCTATGCCGTCACGGTCTACGGCTGGCTGTGGATGCGCCGGCGCCTGCACGCACGGGAGCCGGAAGGCGGCGCGCGCCAGCGCCTGCTGCGCGTGGAGGTGGCCGCGGTGCTCGCGGTCGTCGCGCTGGAAGTCAGCCAATTCATGCAGGCCGGATGAGCCGGAGTCCCCCATGACCCTCTACACGACCGACTACCTGGAGTACTACCTGACGCTGGTTTCGTGGATTGTCCACAACGGCGTCTGGAACGTGCTGGTCGCCAGCGGCGTGTTCGCGATTCCCTTCCTGGCGATCGTGATCCAGGAATGGCTCAAGGCACGAGCCGAAGGCGCGGACGAAGGTAACAAGGGCGTGCTGAGTTCGGCCCGTATCGAGAACCGCGTCTTCGTCGCGATCGTCGTCATCATGTTCGCGGGCATCCCGTTCATCGACGTCGATTTCACCACGCTGCAGTTCGATCGCTCACGCTCGGCGCAATGCCAGGTCAACGTGCCGGAGCCTTCGGAGACGGGCTGGTCGCAGTCGTTCAGCACGCTCAACAATCAGTCGGCGCGGGTGCCGGTGTGGTGGTTCTTCATGCACGCGATCTCGCGCGCGGTGACGGGCGCATCCGTCGCGGCCATTCCGTGTGGGACGGACCTGCGACAGATCCGCATGGACATCGACAACACGCGCATCGCCGACCCGGTGCTGGCCCAGGAGGTGGCCGACTTCACCCACAACTGCTACGGGCCTGCGCGTGCGCGGCTGTTCATGGACCGTCCCGATCTCACCGAGGAGCAGATGCACGACGTCACCTGGATCGGCTCGCGCTTCTTCGTGGACACGCCGGGCTTCTACGACACCTATCGTTCCAGGTCCCCCCGCGAGGGTTGGCCCTACGACAGCAATCGCGATGCCGGCCTGGCCGAGGTGCCCAGCGGCGCCGGCTATCCAACCTGCCGGCAGTGGTGGTCGGACGGCAATGGGCTGCGCTCGCGGCTACTGCAACAGGTGGACCCCAGCTTGCTGACGCGTGTTGCGGGGTGGGCCGGCTTCCTGAGTCGGGATCAGGTGGATGACTCTGTGATCCGCGCGATCGCGTCGCCGCGGCAGCAGAAGTTGAACCAGGGTGCGGTCTATTCCGACTACGGCGGGCAGATCGAGATGACGTTGCCGAACATCGTCACGCGCGCTGCGAGCGACGTCGGCATGACGGTCGGTGCGCTGGGCTTCTTTCCTGCGATGGACGTGATGCGGCAAGCACTGCCGATGGTGCTGGCGCTGCTGAAGATGGCGTTGGTGATCTGCATTCCGCTCGCGCTCCTGGTTGGCACCTATGACCTCAAGACCTTGGTGACCGTCAGCGTGGTGCAGTTCGCGCTCTTCTTCGTGGACTTCTGGTTCCAGTTGGCCAGGTGGATCGACTCGACCATTTTGGATGCGCTCTATGGCTGGGGATTCGGCTGGAATCGGCCGCACAGCAATTTCGATCCATTGATCGGGCTGAACAACGCATTCGGCGACATGTTGCTCAACTACGTGCTCGCAACGATGTTCCTGGTGCTCCCCGCGTTCTGGGTGACGGCACTGGCCTGGACGGGCATCCGGGCCGGCAACTTCTTGCAGGGACTGGCCGCGGGCACCAGGGATGCGGCGCAGGCGGGAGGCAGGGGCTCAGGCATCCTGATCAGTGCGGCGAGTCCCGGCAAGAAGTAGCGCGACCGGGATCAGTCGTCCTCGAATCGAGGATCGGGATCGTCGTTGTAGGATGCGGGGTGGTAGAAGAGGCCTTCGCGGTGATCGCGTTCCTCGGCCTGGCGATTCAGCAGGTCGGGTTCTTCCTGGTCCGCGGTGCCGTGCTGCATGGCCCAGGCGGCGGCGACCGCGAATACCAGCAGGAGCGCCAGCCAGAACGCGGCGTACAGCAGTACTCCCAGCACGGCCAGCTTCACGAGCCACAGCAGCGCCGTCGCCGCGCCTGGGGGCAGACCGCGCGCTACCAACCGGCCGGCGAGCCGGCGCTCGCGACGGACGCCGCCACGCCACATCCCGCCGGCCCAGCGGCCGAAGCGCTCTGCGTTGCTGATGCGGGTTTTCGTGCCCATCGTCGTCACCTGCTACATGCGTGGGATGGCTACTCCAGTTTGCTCCAATCCTGTCGGGCTACGGCCACCAATGCGTTCCAGTCGTCGGGCGGATTTCCGCGGCCCAGCATCTTTTTTGAAGACCGCATACGGATCGGACTTGCTGCCCGACGACCGCAGCGTCGTTTCGTCGTTGACCCAGGCGTAGACGATCACCTTCGCCTTGGAGTCGTACCGGAAGAACAGCCGGAACCGTCTTCCGATCTTGGCCCGCCGCCAGTGGCGGTGGGCTGGTCCCAGGGTGTTGCCCTGGCGATACTCGTCCCGAGCCGGATCAGTCGGCACGGTCTCCAGCATCAACTGGCTCAACCCCCGGAACAGCTTGACGTTGGCGTTCGACTCGAACCCCTCCGGTTCGTTCTGCTCGGCGCGCTGCGCGGCGGCGTGGAGCTTCTGCAACTGCTCGACCACGCACGCGTGGAACAGCAGCGTCCAGCCGTGCCGCTGCATCAGAGCGCCACTTCGCCTTCGATCTCCTCACCCAGGCCGTCGTCGCGACCGACTTGCGCCAGCATGGCCCGCGCCAGTTCGTCGGGCAGGCCGCGGATGTGTCGCCCGGCCTGGATGTCCTCGGCCAGCAGGCCCAGGAAGGCCCCAATGGCCGGATCCTCGTGCTCCGCCTCGGCGCGGCTGACCACGACCTGGCCGTCCTCGCGCAGCTCGAAGTCCACCTTGCCGCCAGCGTCGACACCCAGCGCCTGCCGGATCGGCTTGGGGAGGGTGATCTGCCCCTTGGAGGTGATGGTGGCCTGCTCGCGGACGGTCGGCATGGTCGGGTTCCTGTTTCAACGGTTGCATGGTAAGGAAATTTCCTTACCACGTCAATCGACCCTCGGCGTGACCGCCCAAGATGCCGGGCTGCCGGGTATCGCTTTGATCCAGGCATCCGAACCGTCGCTGCCCTATACGCAAAGGGTCAAGGCCAAAGGGCCGGCAAGGGGCGAAGGGAACGGGGTCAAGGGGAAAGGCCCTACCCAAAAAGGCGAAAAGGTTCTCCCTGTCGGCCCATCACTCGGGTTTCAGCATGCTCTCCTTGTTCCAGCGCAAACGGACTCACCCGACCACCGGCCCGTCGCCTACGCCCGTCAGCGAGCCTCCCAAAGGGCTAACGCGGCCGGCGTCGGCCGCGTCGCTGCTGGCGACCTCGCGCCGGCAGCGACTGCTGGAACACATCTGGCAGCGAACCTCGCTCTCGCGCAAGCAGTTCGCGTCGCTGTACCTGGCGCCACTGGAACGATACGCCGAGCTGGTGCAAGCCTTTCCCGCCTCCGAAAGCCATCACCACGCCTACCCGGGTGGCATGCTCGACCACGGGCTGGAAATCGTGGCCTATGCCTTGAAGCTGCGGCAGTCCCATCTGCTGCCCGCGGGCGCACCGCCCGAGATCCAGGCCGCGCAGGCCGAGGCGTGGACCGCCGGAGCCGCCTACGCCGCCTTGCTGCACGACATCGGCAAGGTGGCAGTCGACCTGTACGTCGAGTACGCAGACGGAACCGCCTGGCATCCGTGGCACGGGCCGCTGAAACGCCCATATCGCTTCCGGTATCGCAAGGAGCGCGAGTACCGGCTGCACAGCGCCGCCACCGGGCTGCTCTACACCCAGCTGCTCGACCGGTACATCCTCGACTGGCTCAGCGGGTATCCGGACCTGTGGGCCGCGCTGCTGTACGTGCTGGCCGGCCAGTACGAGCACGCCGGCACGCTGGGCGAGCTGGTGCGGCTGGCCGACCAGGCCTCGGTGGCGCAAGAGCTGGGCGGCGATCCCAGCAAGGCGCTGGCCGCGCCGCGCCACGCGCTCCAGCGCAAACTATTGGATGGCCTGCGCTACCTGCTCAAGGAGGAGTTCAAGCTCAACCAGCCCCAGGCCTCGGACGGGTGGTTGACGCAGGATGCTTTGTGGTTGGTCAGCAAGACGGTCAGCGACAAGCTGCGCGCCCATCTGCTGGCACAAGGCGTGGACGGCATCCCGGCCAACAACACGTCGGTGTTCAATGTGCTGCAGGATCACGGGATCGCGCAAGCGACGGCCGATGGCAAGGCCATCTGGAAGGCGACCGTCACCAGCGACACAGGCTGGTCGCACAGCTTCACCTTCCTCAAGCTGTCGCCCGCTCTGATCTGGGAATCGGCCGAACGGCCCGCACCCTACGACGGTACGGTCCAAGTGGAGCAGGACACCGCACCGGAACCGGCCAGCGCCACGGCCGACGCGCCGGGCGTGGCAGGCATGCGTATTGAGACCCCCGTGCATTTGTCGCCGCCTGCCACCAGTGGGTCAACGGCAAGGGATCCGCCTGCCGAGCCGACCGCCGCGGACGGAGTGGATGCGCTACTCGAACTGTTCGCCGCTTCTGAGCCTACCGCCACCGATGCCATGGCGTCGGCCTTCGCGAAGCCAGCCGGCCAGACCGCCGCCAAGACGCTGACTCCGACGCACGCCGCCCCCGAGGCGAGCGGTCACGCGCAAGAACCCTCGGGCGAGCACTTCATCGAATGGCTCATCCGGGCCATCCGATCGCGCAAGCTCATCATCAATGACGCGAAGGCGCTGGTACATACCGTTGCGGACACCGCATACCTGGTCAGCCCCGGGGTATTCCAGCGCTACGCGCAGGAGCATCCGCAGACGGCCCTTCTCGCCAAGCAGGAGGGCATGGCTGATTGGCGGTGGCTGCAGAAGCGGTTCGAGAAGCTGCAACTCCATCGCAAGCAGGACAGTGGCCTGAACATCTGGACATGCGAGGTCACGGGCCAACGCAAGTCGCGGCGACTGCATGGCTACCTGCTCGACAATCCACATGGATTTTTCGAGCAGCTTCCCCCGAACAATCCCTATCTCTCACTCCTTAAGAGCTAACGGATGTCTGCCACAGGAAGAACTCGCTCTTTCGCTTCACGGCACATTCGATATCAACGCTGCCTACATGACTTGGTGATTTCCATACCGTAATACTCGGGTCATGTCTCCGACAGATTTGCCCTCTTAACGTGAAACCGCTACCCCGAGCGGCCTTCACGCACTGCCCAAGACCGATGAATCACTCAGACTTCGCCCGCTTTGCGCGGAGATTGCTGAGGGGCGCTCGTGTGCGAATGCGGCTTGGACCTCACGAACCGCCATCCATATCGAACGAAGCTTGAGCACCCGGCGATTGAGAATCGCTTGATCGCCATTCTCTAGCCATGAATCCAACAACTTAGGCGAGGACGTCATGCAAAAAACCATGAAAGCTGCAGTGGTCCGCGCATTTGGGGAGCCCCTCGTCATCGAGGAAACCCCAGTGCCATCCGTCGGCCGCGGACAGATTCTCGTGAAGATCGCGGCGTCTGGTGTATGCCATACCGATCTCCATGCCGCCGAGGGTGACTGGCCCATCAAGCCGACACCGCCGTTCATTCCGGGACATGAGGGCGTGGGGGACGTGGTGGCGGTCGGCCCCGGAGTCGGCCACCTTCGGGAAGGCGATCGAGTGGGAGTGCCCTGGCTCTACAGTGCCTGTGGACACTGCGTGCACTGCCTCGGAGGCTGGGAAACGCTCTGCGAACAACAGATCAATACCGGCTATTCCATCAACGGCAGCTTCGCAGAGTATGTCCTTGCGGACGCCAACTATGTGGGCCTCTTGCCGGCGAACGTCGGCTTCGTCGAGATCGCCCCCGTGCTATGCGCCGGAGTGACGGTGTACAAGGCCCTCAAGGTGACCAAGACCAAGCCAGGCGACTGGGTCGCCATCTCCGGCATCGGTGGCTTGGGCCACATGGCGGTGCAGTTCGCTAAGGCGATGGGGCTGAATGTCGTCGCGGTCGATATCGACGACCGCAAGCTTGCGCTGGCCTCAAGACTGGGTGCGACGTTCACGGTCAATGCTCGCAACGAAGATCCCGGCGCTCGCATCCGCAAGGAGATCGGCGGCGCCCAAGGAGTTCTCGTCACGGCGGTCTCGACCAAGGCATTCCAACAGGCCCTGGGCATGGTCCGTCGTGGAGGCGTGGTGACGCTCAACGGACTCCCCCCTGGAGATTTCCCGATATCGATCTTCGATACCGTACTCAACGGGATCACCATCCGGGGATCAATCGTTGGAACCCGTCTCGATCTCCAAGAGGCTCTCGCCTTCGCTGGGGAAGGGAAGGTTCATGCCACCGTGCATACAGAGAAGCTTGAGAAGATCAACGACATTTTCGCACGCATGCACGAGGGCGATATCGAAGGAAGGATCGTGCTCGATCTCGGCTGATAACCGGGGAGCGGGCGGCCGTCCCGAACCATTTTCAGTCGCCTCGGCGCCTCTCAGGTCGTCGTCGGCGAGGGTGCGGCGACGTTGGACGCCTCGAACCCTTCTCGATCATCAAGCATCGTTTATGCATGGACACGAGTCATCGATACGCCTACGCACGACAAGGAGAGCGCTCAGGCAAGTCGCTGACCCGTTCGCGCCAAGGGGAATCGGGACCAAGCGATTTCGCGCTACTCCTCATCGCCGTGGCCGCCGCCGGGGCCAGTCAGACGGGCGTCCTTGCCTTTCTTCCTGATCTCGTCCGGGAGGGCCTCGGTGAATCAACTGTCGATTCACAAGGCTTCCACACTGCCGGACTGGCAGCCGCTCATCCCGTGGGTGCCTTGCTGCTGGCGCCATTGTGGGGCTGGCTTGCTGACCGCTACGACTATCGCATCCTGCTGCGCACCACGCTCGTCATCCTCGCGCTGGCGACAACCGCGACCGGAGCAACACCACTGGCATGGTTGTATGTGCTGCGCGCGCTGGCTGGCGCCTGCTCCGCTGCCATCATCCCTTTGGCGCTACTTGCAGCCAGTCTCGGTGCCGGCGATAGGGGCACTCAAGCGAGAAGATTCACCTGGCTGACAGCCTTCGTCTTTCTAGGCGACATGTTGGGTCCACTGTTCGGTGAGCTTTCGACGCGCTTCCTGCCAACCCTGCCTCTGGCGATGGTCGCTTTGATCATCGGACTCACCGCAGGGTTAATGCTTTTTGCTTGCCTGCCACCACGCTCGACGGGCTATCGCGCCGAGGCCTGCGGGAACCGGCCGACACCAGCCGGAGCGCTTGGACTGCTAACCCTCACGCTGCTGGGCACGAGCGGCCTCGCCGTTCTTCATATGGTATTGCTCGTGCCTGGCAGTCAACTCATTCTCTCGCGAGAGCACGTGGCAGGGATGCTTGCTCTTTGTGGTTTTGCGATGCTCGCCGCCCAACTCTTCCACGTCTACTTTCCCTGGTTGATTGCGAGCCCTAGAGCGCTGGCCTTCCTGATGCTGACGCTGTTCAGCACCTCCCTGCTCTTGTTTCCGATGGCAAGGAGCCCGGTCGCAATTGCGGTTCTTGTTGCAATGGCCGGCTGGGCCGGCGCCAGCCTGCGGCTGTTAACCAGCCTCTGGATCGGTGGCGAAGGAACACCTTCCGGAGCGAGGCTCGGTCTGCAGCAATCGGCTACCAGCCTGGGACCGGCACTGGCACCGCTCGCCGTCGCCGTCATCAGCGCGGACAGGCAGTTTGTCATCGTCTGGGCACTGGCCCTGTCTTCGCTCATGATGACACTCGGCCTTTCACGACTCTGGCCAGAACGAGGTGCCCGATTCTGCAGTTGTCCTCGCCATTGATCCTTGGCGAGTCAGTTGGGAACGCGCGGCATGGATTGGCTTCGGCAGGGCGCAGCGGCAGCCCTCGATATGGCGAAGTCTGAAGGAGGCGATGCGGCATCAAGCCTTCCCAATAATCAAGCAGGCCGCTTATACGTGCCGATGAAGGGCGTGCGTCTCAACCATCGGCCAGCGGCAAAAGGATGATGAACTTGGTCATCCTCTCGTCGGACAATACGCTGACCGACCCGCCATGCGCCTCGACGATGGACTTGACGATGGCCAACCCCAGGCCGGCGCCTTCACCCTTCCTGTGCGCGGCATGATCCACCCGATAGAAGCGATTGAATATTCGCGAGAGCTCCTCGGTCGGGATCTTCTCACCGGGGTTCTCCACGCTGATCACGACGTCCCGATCGTTCTGCATGAATCTCACCGTGATCGTTCGGCCGTTGGGTGTATATCGGATCGCATTGGAGATCAGGTTGCTGAGGGCCCGACGCAGCATCTCCCGGTCGCCACGAACCGGAACGCTCTGACCGCGAACCTCGAGTTTCACGCCCCGTTCCTCGACCAGGGCCTCGAAGTACTCGAACAACCCCTGGATGGCGTCCTTCAAGTTCACGCTCTCCAGATTCAGGTTTCCCGGATCGTTCTCGGTCTGCGCAAGGAAGAGCATGTCGTTGATCGTGCGGTTCAGCCGCCCGAACTCTTCCAGGTTGGAGTAGAGAATCTCCCGATACTCATCGGCCGATCGGGCCTGGCCGAGCACCACCTCCGTTTGCGTCATCAAGTTGGTGACGGGCGTGCGCAACTCGTGGGCGATGTCGGCGGAGAAATTCGCCAACTGTTCGAAACCGTCTTCGATGCGCCCC
Organism: Hydrocarboniphaga sp. FW305-C-57; assembly: GCF_058783045.1. NCBI lineage: Bacteria > Pseudomonadati > Pseudomonadota > Gammaproteobacteria > Nevskiales > Nevskiaceae > Hydrocarboniphaga > Hydrocarboniphaga sp. FW305-C-57. The sequence goes on from NZ_JBYSYG010000001.1 coordinate 307,527, forward strand.
AACATGTCGTTGAACGAGGCGATGGTTTCCTCCAGCTCGATCGGGACGGACTTGGGATCCAACCGCAGATACAGTTTCGAGGAGGTGATGGCGCGAATCTTTTCATTGGCCCTGCGGATCGGAATGAGCCCCCATCGGACAGCGAACCAGGCCACCAGGATCGCGATGCACATGACCACGCAAATGGTCCACCATTGGATGCGCTGGAAGCTCTTGATGAAGTCGAGATGGCCGCCGATATCCATGGCCACCGCAATCGTGTAGACCTCGCCCAGGTCGGCGTCGCCGCCAGCAACAACAACGCCACCACGATAGGATTTGCCGTCCTCCTCCCAGATCGTCATGCTGTGCTTTCCCCTGAGAGGGACGGGAGGCACGCGCTGGGCGAAGCTCGCCATGTCCGGGCCATCCTTCGGGGCATAGAGCGTCTTTCCGGCGGCGTCGGCGACAAAGTAGTAAACGCCGTGATGCCCTCGAACGGCACGGCGCAGGGCCTGTTCATCGCTTCCGTCGCGCACCTCTCCCAATGCCCGGATGACCGAACTGGAGATCACGCCCAGTTCCTCCTCGTCCATCTCGGCGAAATGCCGCTCCAGCGATCGCACGCTGATCCAGTTGAAGATCAGGAACACCACCACCATCGCGATGCCGACCAGCCCGGTCACCCGCGACGAGAGCGACGCCGGGCGGCGAAGAAATGCGAGCCTGTCAGGCATCCGGGATGTCCAGCGTGTACCCCATGCCGCGCACGGTCTGGATGAGCTTGGGCTCGTAGCTGTCGTCTATCTTGGCGCGCAACCGCCGGATTGCGACGTCGATGACATTGGTGTCGCTGTCGAAATTCATGTCCCAGACTTGCGAGGCGATCAGCGAACGCGGCAGCACTTCACCTTGGCGTCGTGCCAGTAGTTCGAGCAAGGCGAATTCCTTGCTGGTCAGGGTGATACGGTGCCCGGCCCGGATGGCGCGCCGGCGCGCAAGGTCCAGCTCCAGATCGGCGATCTGAATGCGGTCGTGAGGCGCGGGCGAGCCTCCCCTGCGCAACAGGGTCCGCACGCGTGCAAGCAGCTCCGAGAACGCGAATGGTTTGATCAGGTAGTCATCGGCCCCCAGTTCCAGCCCTTGGACGCGATCGTCGACACTGCTGCGGGCGGTCAGGAAAAGCACCGGAACCTGGTTGCCGGTGGCGCGAATGGACTGCAGGACCTTCCGCCCATCAATGCCCGGGAGCATGACGTCGAGCACGATCAGGTCGTAGTGCTCGGTCGTGGCCAAGTGCAGGCCATCGGGCCCATCGCGCGCCAAGTCGACAACGAACCCGGCCTCGGTAAGCCCTTGGCGTACGTAGTCCGCAGTCTTGTGCTCGTCTTCGACAACCAGAAGTTTCATCGTAAGTCCACGCATGCGCCGGTTCGGCGCCTCTGGCCCGTCAGGACGCGGTTCCTGAGATTGCCCTTCACTGTAGCGAGGCAAAGCTGCCACGAAGGTGACTGAAAAATTACATGATTGTAATCGACGCGTAACTGGCCCGACAGCGCGCCATTCCTACGATCGGCATGTCGTCATGGCCGTCCCATCGACCGTCAAACACACCCTCTGGAGCGTCGAGATGAGCGGAATCCCTGGTCGGAAGCGAGGAGCGTGGCGCAGCCCGGCTGTCCTCACCCTGTGCGTCTTTCTCTTCATTGCGGGGCTCTTCCTGTGGCTGGAGCATCGGGCGCACCTGCTCGGGGCGCTCCCCCTTTTGCTGCCTCTGCTGATCTGCGTCGGCATGCATTTCTTCATGCACCGCGGTCATGGCGGTCATGGCGCGCACGATGACCATCGCAAGGAGGGCGATCGCGATGGTCGGTGACCCGCCTGCCTATGGGCTCTGGTTCCTGGCCCTGGTGAACGCCGGCATCTTCATCCTGTTTGCCCTGAGCTTCTTCAAGCCGGCGACGGCCCGCGACTGGCGCTCGCTTGGTGCCTTCTCGGCCTTCATCGTCGCGCTGTTCGTGGAGATGTACGGTTTCCCGCTGACGCTCTACCTGCTGGCGGGCTGGCTGGGCAATCGCTTTCCCGGGCTGGACCCCCTGTCCCACGACGCGGGCCATATCTGGCCCGCACTTTTCGGCTGGTCCGGAGATCCCCACCTCAATCCATTCCACCTGTTGAGCTATGTCCTGATCGGTGCCGGATTCTGGCTGATCGCCTCCGCCTGGCGAGTGCTGCACGAGGCTCAGCGCGCCGGCGCCCTTGCCACGACCGGGCCCTACGCCCACGTGCGACATCCGCAGTACGTGGGCTTCGTCCTTGTGCTGATCGGATTTTTCCTGCAGTGGCCCACCCTGGTGACGGGCGTGATGCTGCCGATCCTGCTCGTCATGTACTGGCGGCTCGCCAAGCAGGAGGAACGCGAGATCGAGACGGCGTTCGGGGATCAGTATCGACGCTACGCGAGCGATGTGCCGGCCTTCCTGCCGCGGCTCGGTCGCCTGTTCAAAACCAAAGAAGGCCAGATCGAATGAATCCCCATGATCCGCACGCGCAGCATCATCACGATCACGGCAATCACGCCCATTCTCCGTCGCCGCCGGCCAAAGCCGTGGTGAGCGCTGCGGGCTCCACTCACGCCGGACATTCCGGGCATGCCGGCCACGACCACGGTGCCATGGTCGCCGACTTCCGCAGGCGCTTCTGGGTCACGCTGCTGCTGACTCCGTTCGTCCTCGCGCTGTCGCCCATGATCCAGCACGCCCTGGGCCTGGGCGAGGTGCTGGCCTTCCGCGGCGATCGTTACGTCCTGTTCGCCTTGTCGACCGTGGCCTATCTCTATGGCGGCTGGCCGTTCCTGGTCGGCGTCGTCTCCGAACTGCGCAAGCGCCAGCCCGGCATGATGACGCTGATCGCGTTGGCCATCTCGGCGGCCTACGTCTTCTCGGTGGCCGTGACCTTCGGCTTTCCGGGCCAGGAGTTCTACTGGGAGCTGGTGACGCTGATCGCAATCATGCTGCTGGGCCACTGGGTCGAGATGCGCTCGGTCATGGGCGCGTCGCGCGCCCTGGAGGAGCTGGTCAAACTGCTGCCCGACAGCGCCACCCGCATCGACGCCGATGGCAGCCTGCGCGACGTGCCGATCAGTGCGCTGCAGCCGGGCGACCGCGTGATCGTTCGTCCCGGCGCCAAGGTGCCGGTGGACGGCGAGATCACCGAGGGTTCCTCGGGCTTCAACGAAGCCATGCTCACCGGCGAATCCCGCCCGGTCACCAAAAGCGTCGGTGCCACCGCGATCGGCGGGGCCATCAACGGCGCGAACGCCGTCACCATCCGCGTCACGGCCACGGGCGATGCGACGTATCTGTCGCAGGTGATCGAGCTGGTCAAGAAGGCGCAGCAGACCCGATCGCGCACGCAGGACATCGCCAACCGCGCCGCGGCCTGGCTGACCTACATCGCCCTGGCCGTGGGCGTCGGTACGCTGCTGGTCTGGTGGCTGGTGCTCGACGCGCCGCTCAATTTCGCCATCGAGCGCATGGTCACCGTCATGGTCGTCGCCTGCCCGCACGCGCTGGGACTGGCGGTGCCCCTGGTGGTCGCGGTCAGCACGTCGCTGAGCGCGAGCAACGGCCTGCTGATCCGTGACCGGGCGGCGTTCGAGCGCGCGCGCCGACTGGATGCCGTCGTGTTCGACAAGACGGGCACGCTGACCGAGGGGCGCTTCGGGGTCAGCGACATCGTGTTGCTGCAGGAGGGCGACGAGCGTCAGGAGCTGGCCTTCGCCGCGGCGGCGGAGAGCCAGTCGGAGCACCCCATCGCCCATGGCATCGTGGCCGAGGCCAAGCGCCGCGACATCGCCATCCCCAAGGCCAGTGAAGTGAGCAACATCACCGGCGAAGGCATCGTCGCCGTCGTCGGCGATGTGCGCGTGCGCATCGTCAGCCCGGGCCACCTGGCCCGCCAGGGCAACGCCATCACCCACGAGCGGCTTGGACAGCTCGAATCCGCGGGAAAGACCGTCGTCGTGCTCGAACGCGACGGCCAGGCGCGCGCGCTCTTCGCGCTCGCCGATATCGTACGGCCGGAGTCCAAGGAGGCCATCGCGGAATTGACCCGGTTGGGGATTCGCTCGGTGATGCTGACGGGCGATGCACGGGGCGTGGCCGAATCGGTGTCCAAGGAACTCGGGATCTCCGAGTACTTCGCCGAGGTGCTGCCCGACCAGAAATCCGAGAAGATCCGGGAGCTGCAGGCACGCGGCCTGTCGGTGGCCATGGTGGGCGACGGCGTGAACGATGCCCCGGCACTGGTCCAGGCCGACCTGGGCGTGGCCATCGGCGCGGGCACGGACGTGGCCGTGGAGTCGGCCGACGTCGTGCTCGTGCGCAGCGATCCGCGCGACGTGGGCGCGATCCTCGGCCTGTCGCGCGCCACCTACCGCAAGATGGTGCAGAACCTGATCTGGGCGACCGGCTACAACACCATCGCGGTGCCGATGGCCGCCGGCATCACCTTCGGGACGGGCTTCCTGATGACGCCCGCCATCGCTGCCGTCTTCATGTCGGCCAGCACGGTGATCGTCGCCATCAATGCCCAACTCCTTCGTTTCTACAGGCGGCACGCATGACCGCGATGGCGTCCTCCGATCGACTGATCTTGCCGCTTCCGGGCAACGACGCATTCGCCCGCCAACTGGCCGCCGCCGGAAAGTGGGAACTGGGGACGCTGGAAACCCGCCGGTTTCCCGACGGCGAAAGCTACGTGCGCATCGCCGCCGACGTGGCGGACAAGTCCGTGGTTCTCGTGCAGACACTGGCGCAGCCGGATCCCGGCTTCCTGTCGCTGGTGTTTGCGGCCGATGCCGCCCGTGACCTGGGTGCCCGCGAGGTGACCCTGGTGGCGCCTTACCTGGCCTACATGCGGCAAGATCGCCGGTTCCACCCGGGAGAAGCGATTACGTCCCGCAGCTTCGCCCGTCTCGTGTCGTCGAGCTTCGACCGCCTGGTCACGGTCGATCCCCATCTACATCGCTACCCGGCGCTGTCGGCACTCTACACCGTGCCAGCCGACACACTGCACGCCGCGCCGCTACTGGCCGACTGGATCGCCGCCGAGGTGGAGAGCCCTTTGGTGATCGGTCCGGACGAAGAAAGCGAGCAATGGGTGGCCGCCATTGCCCAGCGCATCGGCGCCCCCCACGCGGTCCTGCGCAAGATCCGCCACGGCGATCGCAACGTCGAGGTCGCGGTGTCCGACCTGTCCGCCTGGCATGGTCGTCAACCGGTGCTGGTCGATGACATTGCCTCCTCCGGCCGCACGCTGGTCGAAGCCGCCCGGCAGTTGCCTCAGCAGGGCTTTGTGGCGCCCATCGTTGCCGTGGTGCATGCCATCTTCGCCGAAGACGCCTACCAGCAGCTCACGCCGCTGTGCAGCCGTATCGTCTCCACCGATGCCGTGCGGCATGAGAGCAATGCGATCGCGCTGGCGCCACTGATCGCGCTTGCGCTGGCCGCGGACAAGGAGGGCGCGACGAACCTGGTGCGTCATCGTCGCTCGCCCGAGCCGCTCGACGAGGTGGACCGGGCGAGTATCGATTCTTTCCCGGCCAGCGATCCTCCCGCCTGGACGAGCGGCCACACTTGATGCGTCGCTTCGATGGCCCCCCGGCCGACATCGCTGCATTCACACCCTGAGGATTCCGATCTTGAAGCTCACCTCATTCGGCGGTGCCGGCACCGTCACCGGCTCCAAGCATCTGCTGAGCCACAATGGAAAGCACATCCTGGTCGACTGCGGCCTGTTCCAGGGCCTGAAGAACCTGCGCGAGCTGAACTGGGAGCCATTGCCGGTCGCGCCGAAGGCACTCGACGCGGTGGTATTGACGCACGCGCACCTGGACCACTCCGGCTACCTGCCCAAGCTCGTGCGTGATGGCTTTCGCGGACGCATCTACGCCACCGCCGCAACCCGCGACCTGGCCGAACTGATCCTCAAGGACAGCGGCCACCTGCAGGAAAAGGATGCCGAGTACGCCAATCGAAAGGGTTTCAGCAAGCACAAGCCCGCGCTGCCACTGTATACAGTGCAGGATGCCGAGCGCGCGCTCAAGCAGTTCTCCAACGTACCATTCGGCAAGCCGGTCTCGCTTGCCGACGGCGCGACACTGACTTTCCGCTATGCCGGACATATCCTGGGCGCCGCCACGGCGGAGATCGACTGGCGTGGCAAGCGCATCGTGTTCTCCGGCGACTTGGGTCGCTACGACGACCCGATGCTGTTCGATCCGCAGCCCGTGGCCGAAGCCGACTACGTGGTGATCGAGTCCACCTACGGCAACCGGACCCATGCGCCGAGCGACGCGGCCGAAGCCCTCGGGGCCGTCATCGAAAAGACGGTCGGCCGCGGCGGCACGGTGGTCATTCCCGCCTTCGCGGTGGGCCGCGCGCAACTCCTGCTCTACTACCTGTGGAAGCTGCGCCAGGCCGGACGCCTGGGTTCGGTGCCCATCTATCTGGACAGTCCGATGGCGATCAACGCCAGCGAACTGCTGTGCGACCATCTGGCCGACCACCGATTGCCTGCGGAGATCTGCCATGCCGCCTGCGGGATCGCCACCTACACCCGCGAGGTGGAGGAATCCAAGCGGATCACCGCCAGTCAATTCCCCAAGGTCGTCATCTCAGCCAGCGGCATGGCGACCGGCGGTCGCGTGCTTCACCACCTCGCCGCCTTCGCGCCGAAACGCGAGAACACCATCCTGTTCGCCGGCTATCAGGCTGCCGGGACTCGCGGCCAAGCCATGCTGCAGGGCGCGCGCGAGGTCAGGATCCACGGGCAATGGGTGCCGGTGAATGCGCAGGTCGTCAACCTGCCGGAACTGTCCGCACACGCCGACGCCAATGAACTGATGCGCTGGCTCTCCGGCTTCCGGCACGCGCCCTCGCGCGTCTTCGTCGTGCACGGGGAACCGGATGCCTCCGAGGCGCTGCGCGTGCGCATCGACAAGGAAACCGGCTGGCCCGTATCGGTCCCCCGGCTTGGTCAGGTGTTCGAGCTGTGACCGGGACTGCCGACCAGACCGCCAATGCGCCGCCGACCCTGCGCGCCCGGCGCCTGGGCCTGCATTCCCAGCACCAAGCGATCGCGGTCATGCGAACCGATTGCCATGTCTGCCGCGCCGAAGGTCTGAGCTCCCGCTCCCAGGTCCTGCTCTCGGCGGGGGGGCGACAGGTCCTGGCGATGCTTTATCAGGCCGATGGCGATCTGGTGGCGCCCGGCGAGGCGGCGCTGTCCGAGTCCGCGTGGGAACGCTTGGGCGTCGCGGAGGGCACGCCCATCAAGGTCTCCCATGCGCCGAGCCTGGACTCCCTGGCAAACGTGCGACGACGCATCTATGGCCACCGGCTCGATGCGGCCGCCCTGCAGGCGGTCGTCGAGGACGTCACCGCGGGACGCTACACGGACGTGCACCTGGCCGCATTCCTGACCGCCAGTGCGGCCCTGCCGCTGGATGAGCAGGAGACCGTCGACCTGACCGCAGCGATGGTCGACGTCGGGGACCGCCTGGCGTGGAACGTGCCGGTGGTCGTGGACAAGCACTGCATTGGTGGACTGCCGGGCAACCGGACCACGCCTATCGTGGTCGCGATCGTCGCAGCCAACGGTCTGGTGATGCCCAAGACGTCCTCGCGCGCCATCACCTCGCCGGCCGGCACCGCGGACACCATGGAGACACTGGCACCCGTCGATCTCGACCTGGCCACGATCCAGCGCGTGGTGGACCAGGAAGGCGGCTGCATCGTCTGGGGCGGCGCCGTGCATCTCAGTCCTGCCGACGACATCTTCGTGCGGGTGGAGCGGGAACTGGACGTGGACACCGAGGGGCAGCTGATCGCCTCCGTGCTGTCCAAGAAGATCGCGGCAGGGTCCAGCCACGTCGTGCTCGACATCCCGGTCGGACCGACCGCCAAAGTCCGCACCGAGGAAGCCGCACGCCGGCTGGGGGATCGGCTGGTCGCGGTCGCCGCGCACTTTGGCCTGGCCGCGACGTGCATCCGCACCGATGGCAGCCAACCGGTTGGCCGGGGCATCGGTCCTGCGCTCGAAGCGCACGACATTCTCGCCGTCCTGCAGAACCGGCCGATATGCCCGCCGATTTGCGGAACCGGGCCGCCGTGCTCGCCGGTGCCGCGCTCGAGATCGGCGGCGCGGCAGAGGCGGGAGCAGGCCATGCCCTGGCCTTGGCTACCTTGGCCGACGGGCGGGCGTGGACGAAATTCCAGCGCATCTGCCAGGCCCAGGGAGGCATGCGCGAGCCGCCCAGGGCCTTGCACGTGCGGCCTCTGACCGCCGGGCGTGCAGGGCGAATCGTCCAGATCAACAACCGCAAGATCTCCCAGCTCGCCAAGCTGGCCGGTGCGCCGGAGGCCAAGGCCGCCGGCGTGACCATGGACGTCATGCTCGGGGACGAAGTCGCCAGCGGACAGCCGCTGCTTCGGTTGCACGCCGACACCGTGGGTGAACTGGCCTATGCCATGGAGTACGCGTCCCGGAACCCGGACATCATCGAGATCGCGACTTGAGACGTTGCTGCAGTACTTCCATTGGAGGCGAAGATGCGCCCACGTGAAACCCGGACCCGTTCAACGAAGCGCGCTGCGGGCAGATCAAGGTGGAAGGCGAGCGCCTGCCGGAAGCAGCGCTCAAGATGACCGGCCTCTGATCTGAAGGGCCGGCGTCGCCGCCAGGCCGTCGCGGAGTGGCGGTGACGGCGTTTCGATGGCCGGCAGTGGGTGGCGGCAGACGATGCCGGGGCATCATCGCCGGGAAGAATACGGGCATGGCTTTCATCTCCAATGCCGAATCCGTGACCGTCCTGATCGTGGATGCCGACCGGCATCCACGACGGCATGGGTCGGAACCCGGCTCGGACATCGCCACCTATCTCGCACGCCACAACACGGACGTCGTGGTCGACCGGATCGCCTCGGACGGCTCGCCTGTCGCAGAAGCGATCCTAGAAGAAGGTAGCGCTTGGCCCCACCCCTGCCATCTTTCCAGCCCCGAGAGCTTCGTCAGAACCAGAAGCGCAGGCCGATCACCCACCGGTTGTCGGTTCTGGAATGACTGCTAAGCCCGCGCAGGTCCGACGTCTTGCCGAAACTCCATTCGCGCTCGAGTCCCACGTAGGGCGCGAACTGCCGCGTGATCTCGTAACGCAAGCGGACGCCTCCCTCCACGGTACTCAGGCCCGCACCGATGACTTCCTCCGGATCGGTCTGCCCGAACCAATTGGCTTCGAGCCCCCAATTGGCGATCAACCGGTTGGTGAACAACATCTCATACTCGACCTCGACGATGGCCGCCGTCTCGCCGCCCTCTCCGACGTAGCCCGTTGCCGAGACCTCGAACTTGTAGGGCGCCAGACCCTGGACGCCGAACGCGGCCCAGTTGCGCGGCGTTCCGCCTCCACCGAAGTCACCTAAATCCCGGCGCACGCCGACCACGGCATCCCACCAGGGACGGATCGCGCGGCCGTACAAGGCTTCAATCCGCCCGCGCTGCAGGCTTTCGTCCAGCGCGTGACCCTTGGTTCGCAACCAGAGGCGGTTGAGGTCGCTGCCGACCCAACCGATCCCCTCCCAGGCGATCTCCCTGCCTTCATCCGTGTTCGCCCCTTCCAACTGGTCCATGAGCCAGAACGAGTTCAGGCTGGTGCCGTGCTTGTGGTAATCCTTCAGCAACGGGAACGCCGCCGAGCGATCGGCATCGGTGAGAGGAGGGATGGGTTCGCGTGGCAGGGCGGGGTTCCCCATCTCGGAATGGTCCATCTCGGAATGGTCCATCTGGGAGTGGTCGACCTGCGGACGGTCCTGTTGTCCATGATCCATCTGCGCGTGGTCGTCACCACTGCCGGCGTGCTCGGAATGGGTCTCCTGCGAACGCTTCGAATGATCCATGCCGGCATGGGGAGGCTGCGTCGTCGCATCTTCTTCCTGCCGGTCCGTCGTCGCACTTGACGTCGCAGGCTGGCCATGTCCGGCGTGCTGCGCGTAGGCGCCGACAGGGAGCGACAGGACGACGGCCAGCCCAGCCCACAGCATCGTTTTCGTTGGGCTCCTCATTCTTCGACCCTCACTTCCCGGAACATGCCCGATTCCATGTGGAAGAAGAGATGGCAGTGGTAGGCCCAACGCCCGAGCGCATCGGCCCGGACTCGGTAGCTGCGCTTCGTGCCCGGAGGCATGTCCACGGTGTGCTTGCGCAGATGGAAGTTGCCCTGTTCGTCTTCCAGGTCGCTCCACAGGCCGTGCAGGTGAATCGGATGCGCCATCATGGTGTCGTTCACCAGCACGATGCGCATGCGCTCGCCGTAGTTGAGGCGCAGCGGCTCGGCATCGGCGAACTTGATCCCGTCGAACGACCAGGCGAAACGCTCCATGTGCCCGGTCAGGTGCAGTTCGACCGTGCGGCCAGGCTCGCGCCCGTCGGGATCCGGGAACAGGCTCTTCAGGTCGGCATACGTCGCCACCTTGCGGCCGTTCCCGCGCAGGCCGATGCCCGGATCGGACAGTCGCGGCGCCGGCGTCATGGTCTGCATGTCGACCAGGGGGTTGCCGGTCTCGCTGGCCGGGTGCGCCTGCATCTGCATGCCTCCGGCCGGCGCGCCCTGCATGGCCGTGGCCGAGGCGCCGTGGCCGGCATGTGGATCGACAGATGCTGCGGCACCATGGCCAGCGTGTGGATCCGAAGCCGGTGTGGCGCCATGCCCGGCATGCGGATCGGCGGCGGCCGGCGTCGCGCCGTGTCCCGAATGCGCGGCGTGGTCGCCGTGTCCCATGTCGGCCATGGTCAGCAGCGGACGCGGATCGACCGCCGGCACCGGTGCACGCAGCCCTTCACGCACCGCCAGCGTGCCGCTGACGTAGCCGGTACGGGCACTGTCCTGGGCAAAGAGGGTGAAGGCGTCCTGGCCGGTCGGTTCGACGATCACGTCGAAGGTCTCGGCGGTGGCGATGCGGATCTCGTCCACCGTCAGCGGATGGACGTACTGGCCGTCGACCTCGACCACCGTCATCTTCAGGCCCGGGATGCGCACATCGAAGTAGCTCATCGCCGAGCCGTTGATGAAGCGCAGCCGGATCTTCTCGCCGCTGCGGAACAGGCCGGTCCAGTTGCCCAGCGAAGTGGTGCCGTTCATCAGGTAGGTGTAGGTGTGCGCGTTGACGTCCGACAGGTCGGTGGGCGTCATCCGCATGCGGCCCCAGGCCGCGCGGTCGCTCAGGGTCGCACGCAGCCCGTCGTTGCTTACGTCGCGGAAGAAGTCCCCTACCGTCCGCTGGTAGTAGTTGTCGTACGCCGACAACTTCTTCAGGCGGGCGAACAGACGCGCAGGATCCATGTCGGTCCAGTCGGACAGGAACACCACGTAGTCGCGGTCGTAGGAGAACGGCTCGGGTGCGATGGGATCGATGATCAGCGGCCCGTACATGCCGCCCTGTTCCTGGAAGCCGGAGTGGCTGTGGTACCAGTAGGTGCCGCCCTGGCGAACATCGAACTCGTACAGGTAGCTCTCGCCGCGGCCGATGCCATCGAAGCTGAGACCGGGCACACCATCCATGTTCGCCGGCAGCAGGATGCCGTGCCAGTGGATCGACGTGGAGTCACCGTGGATCGAGCCTGGGGGCAGGTCGTTGCGGACCCGCAGCTGCACCCGCGTGCCTTCGCGCCAGCGCAGGATCGGTGCGGGCACCGAACCGTTGACGGTGATGGCGGGCCGCGTCTTGCCCGTGTAGTTGACCGCGGTCTCGCCCACGCTCAGGTCAAACTGCGTGCCGGCGAGAACTTCGAGCTGGCCCGGAGAGCGTAGTGCCCAGCTTTGCTTCGGCCACAGCCCCAGGCCCAGCACCGCACCCCCCGCCGCCAACCCTTGAACGAACTGCCTTCGGGAAAGCAGGCGTTGTTCTTCGACGTTCGCACCTGAAGGTCTGGATCGCATGCATGATCTCCTATGATCGGTAGGGGCTGGCCGCAAGGGCGCCCGGTTCATCGCCACGATCCAGGCGATGGGAACCCGCGACGCCGGAGACGCCATCGTGGGGACGGATGCCGTTCAGCGTGCGCAAGACGAGCGCCGCGGCAGTGGCCGGAATTCCCAATGGATAAGGGACTCAGGAATCATGCAACGGTCGGGATCGAGCACATGGCCATGAAACTCGCGTCATCACGGCCAGCTTAGGAGGAGGTCACTTTCGCCGGGATGACCCGTCCATTACATTCCCGTCATTGCAATGTCATTCCCGCTCGGCCAGCGGGTCGCAAGACCTATCGCGGGTCCGTTCTACCTGCGCGGGGTCTTGCGCTTCCGGACCCCAGGCTCATCGACCGCGCCACGTCGGCGTTTGGGTTCTCCCGCCGCCGCTGCCGATGGCTGTTCCAGATCGGCCAGGATCGGGCAATCGGGCCGATCGTCTCCCGAGCAGCCCATCACCAGTTGCTGGAGCGTGCCAGCCATCTCCTGCATGTCCGCGATCCGTTGCCGCAGATCTTCGATATGGCCCAGGGCGATGCGCTTGACGTCCGCACTGCGCCGGCGGCGGTTCCGCCAGAGCTGCAGCAGGCCATCGATCTCGGCGACGGAAAACCCCAGATCCCGCGCCCGCCGCACGAAGCGCAGTACGTGCACGTCGTTCTCTGTGTAGTTCCGGTAGCCTGCGTCCGTGCGGCTGGCCGCCGGGATCAAACCGGTCGCCTCGTAGTAGCGGATCATCTTGGCCGATACCCCTGAAGCGTTCGCTGCTTGACCGATGTTCACGTCATCCTCCTTTCGACCGACCCGGTCGCACCGTGGCCGGCGGACGCGACGGCCTCTCCCGAAACATCGGGCCGGCCAGTCACCGCGGACGCCACGGGCGGATGGAACCGCCGCAGCCTGAGGGCGTTGCCGAGGACGAAGACGCTCGACAACGCCATGGCGCCTGCCGCCAACACTGGCGAGAGCAGGACGCCGTAGGCCGGATAGAGCACGCCAGCGGCGACCGGGATCAGGGCGGCGTTGTAGCCGAACGCCCAGAACAGATTCTGCCGGATGTTGCGGATCGTCCCCTTCGACAGGGCGATGGCGTTGGGCACGCCCTTGAGGCTGCCCGACATCAGCACCACGTCGGCCGCCTCGATCGCGATGTCGGTGCCCGTGCCGATGGCGATTCCCACGTCGGCCTCGGCCAGGGCCGGCGCATCATTGATGCCGTCACCCACGAACACCAGATGGCCGTGAACGGCCCTGAGACGGCGCACCGTCTCGATCTTGCCTTTCGGAAGCACCTCGGCGACCACCTCGTAGATGCCGAGACGGCGGGCGATGGCCTCGGCTGTGCGCCGATTGTCGCCGGTGATCATGGCGACCTTGAGGCCCAGCGCGTGCAGCGCGGCGATGGCCTCGGGCGTGGTGTCCTTGATCGGATCGGCAACGGCGATGACGGCCGCGAGCTTTCCGTCGATCGCGGCGTAGAGCGGCGACTTGCCCTCGTCGCCCAGCCGCTCCGCGATACCGGAAAAGGTGGCCACATCCAGGCCCAGCCGGTGCATGTAACGGTCGGCGCCGATCTGGATACTCACTCCGTCCACCATCGCCTCGACGCCGAACCCGGTCTCGGACCTGAAGCCAGCGACCGCCGGCAAGGTCAGGCCTTGGGCTTGGGCGGCTTCTACGATGGCATGGCCGACGGGGTGTTCCGACTTCGCCTCGACGGCCGCGATCCGCGCCAGTACCTGCGCGCGATCGAAGCCTTCGGCCAGTTCCAGATCGGTGAGCACCGGCCGGCCTTCGGTCAGCGTGCCGGTCTTGTCCAGTGCGATGACCTTCGCATCCTTGAGCCACTGCAAGGCTTCGCCCTTGCGGAACAACACGCCCATTTCGGCGCCGCGCCCGGTGCCGACCATGATCGACGTGGGCGTGGCCAGCCCCATGGCGCAGGGACAAGCGATGATCAGCACGGCGACGGCATTGACCAGCGCGAACGTCAGCGCCGGTGCCGGGCCGAAGGCGAGCCAGACGAGGAACGTCAGCAGCGCCACACCGATCACGACCGGGACGAACCACAACGTCACCTTGTCGACCAGTGCCTGGATCGGCAGCTTGGAGCCCTGCGCTTCCTCCACCATGCGGATGATCCGGGAGAGTACCGTGGCCTCGCCTACCGCGGTTGCACGGAAAGCCAGCGCGCCGTTCTGGTTGACCGTACCGCCGACCACCGCGCTGCCGGCGGTCTTTGCCACCGGCACCGGCTCGCCGGTGATCATGGACTCATCGACGTAGCTGTCGCCATCGATCACCTCGCCGTCGACCGGAACACGTTCGCCCGGTCGCACTTCGACAATATCCCCCGGCACGACGTTGCCGAACGCGATCTCGGCCGTCTCCTCGTCACGGCGCACTCGCGCGATCCGCGCCTGCAACCCAATCAGCCGCTGGATCGCCTGGGAGGCGCGCCCCCTGGCCCGCGCTTCCAGAAAGCGGCCGATGAGAATCAAAGTGACGATGACGGCCGCCGCCTCGTAGTAGACGTTGACCGCTTCCGCGGGCAACAGCGCAGGCATGAAGGTCGCAACCAGCGAGTAGGCGTAAGCCGCCAGGGTACCGACCGCGACCAGCGAGTTCATGTCCGGCGCCAGGCGGAACAGCGCGGGAAAGCCATGCTGGTAGAAGCGCCGGCCCGGCCCGAGGATCACCAGTGTCGTCAGCGCGAACTGGATGACCCAGTTCCACTGCATGCCGAGGGTGCGGTTGATCAGGTGATGCACGCCGGGAACGAGGTGCGCACCCATCTCCAGCACAACCACCGGCAAGGTCAGCGCGATGGACACGGCCACGGCGCGTTTCAGGGCCGCCTGCTCGGCGTCCTTGCGGACCGCGTCATCGGCCTCGCGCGAGGACGCCCGGTCGATCGGCCGCGCCGCGTATCCCGCGTCGTCGATGGCCTGGATCAGCAACCTGGCGTCCACACCCCCTTCCACGACTGCGCGCTCTGTCGCCAGGTTGACGCGTGCCGCCGTCACGCCGGGGACGGTACGCAGTGCGCGCTCCACACGTCCGACGCAGGACGCGCAGGTCATGCCCTCGATGGCGAGTTCGGTCTTGATGATCGGAACCGCATAGCCCGCCCTCTCGATGGCCCGGGCCAGTGTCCGGTGGTCGGCCGGTGCCACGGTCTGCACGTCGGCCCATCCGGATGCGGGATCGACGCTCGCACCGTGAACGCCGGGGACGGCCCTCAGTGCCTGCTCGATCCGGCCGGCGCAGGAAGTGCCGCGCATTCCCGCGATGGGTAGGCGCACCGCCTCCAGTCGGAGGGAGGCGTCTTGTGAAGGGGAATCCATGTTCATCTCGCCGGTACGATGGGGTCGATGGCCGAGTCTGTGGCTTACCACGGTGGGAAGGTCAACGCTTGCGCGGCCGGCCTGTGAACCCTTGACCTTCCAACGATGGCAAGGTCCATGATAGCCGTACGCAAACCAACAGGAGTTGTCCCATGCAGACGTTCCACATCCAGAACATGACTTGCGGCGGCTGCGTCCGAGGCGTCACGCGCGCCATCCAGTCCGTCGACCCGGCTGCGCGGGTTCACGCCGATGTTCCTGCCCGACGGGTGCAGGTCGTCTCCGACCAGCCCCGTGAGATCGTCGAGGCCACACTGACCAAGTCCGGCTACCAGGCGGTTTGGATCGCTCCGTGAAGCACCGCCTGGCGGCCTCGTTCAGGCCTCGTTGATCGTCAGGGTCAAGCGACCAGGTTCTCGGCCAGTGCGGTCGTCGGACGAAGCCGTTCTTGAACTGACCGGCCCGACCACTCAGTTGCAGGTACTCGGGTGGTCGGGCGGGGAGGGTCGATTGCGCCGCCACGACCATCCTCTCTCGATCTCGATTTGAAGTGCGACGCTCAAAAAGGTTCGGATCAGCACGATCAGCGCAAGGATCGCGACGCCCTGCAGCGAGGGATCGATCGTAACGGTTCGGATGATGTCGGCGGCCACGAGAAATTCCAGGCCCAGTACGATCGCGCCGCCGAGCTCCTGCCGCAGGGAGTGATATCGCGCCGTCAGTTCGACCCCCTTGTGGATGAAGGCGAATCGGCCGCAAGCCAACACGCTGCCCAGGGTGATGACCCCGACGCCGAACAACTCGAATCCCGCGACCGCGATCCCGATCGCCGCATGTGGCAAATCAGCGCTCATCGGCATATCCGGTCAATGGTGATCGTAGATCCCTACACCCCGGATGTCGTTCCATGAAGTGGTCTGGTGGCAGAGATAGCACTGCTCAGGTTCCGCATTCCTGACACCCGCTATCGGCTTGGACATCATTCCGAAGTGCTCCTTGTAGTGGCTGAGCGGCGCGAGGTGGCACTGGCCGCACTCGGTGGAACTCGGCGGTGGATGCCGGTACTCGGCAATCGACCATGTGGTCGTGCCGTGGCATGTCGCGCAGTCGTTTCCGAAGACCTGGACGTGCGGGTCGGTGGTCTTGTGGCAGCTCGCACAGTCCAGCAGCGTCTCCTTGTAAGTCATGCCGTTGGCAAGCGAGAGGTTGCCCGGCAGCGCCTCGGGCCGGTGTGCCTTGAGGTGCGCGAGCAGCACCGCCCCCTCATGACCCTCCGGGGCCCGATCGAGCCATCGCACGATGATGTCGGTCAAAGCCGCATGGTCCATACCACGCAGGCTGCGGCCGGCGTCGTGTTCCTTGTGGCAGGCCACGCAGTTGTTCGAGCCGGCGATGTCGGCATGGAATGCCGTCGGTTGTCGCTGGACCAGGACGGTCTCGTTTGCATGGCAGGCCACGCAAGTCGCGTCCTCCACGCCCTTCACCGGCGTGTGGCACGCCGCACAGTCCTCTTTGAGAAACGCATGTGCGCTGGACAGGGGGCCCGGAGAGGCCATGTTCTGCCACGTCGCGGCGCGCTGCATTTGCGGAAGGTATGTCCACAGTGCGACTGCCGACACCGGCGCCAGGACCGCGAGCAGCGCGGCGAGGATCTTTCCCTTTCGACTCATCTGAACCAGCGCAACCCGAAGTAGATGCCAGCCCAGATATGCAACGCCAGCAGAAGATAGAAGATGATCGAGAACGCGATGTGTGCCGACAGCCAGGCGTTGAACAGCCTGCGCACCCGCTCCTGGAACTGGATCGAGTACTGCAGATCGGCGGCGGCGGATGCCAGTGGCAGCAGTTCGGCGCTGGCCTTGGGCGTACCGGCAACGCCCGCTGTTGGTCCTTGCGCGTAGGCCCAGTACTGCCCATCCAGAAGGCGCCACAGCCCGTCGATCTGCGCCTTCTTCTCGCGGATGTTCTCCGCGACGTAGCGCAGGTAATGCTGGCCGATGAACCCAGTGAGCACGCTCAGCAGCATCGATGCCGTCAGCGCGACGCCGAGCGCACTCTGGAACTTGTGCCCGCTATGGAGGATGGCCAACAGCGCGCCTACCAAGCCGAAATAGACGTGCGCCTGCAGCAATGCGCCGAAGCCATGCTTCCTGGTGAATGCGCGGCGCAGCGTAGCGCTGCGCTTGATTACGGTGTAGGTGAGCGGGACGAGCATGAACGCCGCGCCTACGACGCCGAACACGCCACCCAGGAGGCTTCCGGCGAAGAAGGAAGAGCGGTGCACCAGGAAACCCAGCCACAGGACCACCAGCATCGAGAAGATGATCGTCGCGATGATGCGATCCTGGTTGCGCATCTACGCATCCACCGAGATATCGGCCGACGCTTTCGCCTGGCAGGCCAGGATCACGCCCGAGGAACGATCGAGTGGCGTCAGGCTGTCGTCCACGTCCATGGTGACCTCGCCCGACAGCAGCTTGATCTTGCAGAGGCCGCAGTAACCCTGCCGGCAGGCATATTCGATCGGAACGCCGACCTCTTCGGCGGCCTCGAGAACGGTCTGGCCGGCCGCCAGCGGCGCCTTTTTTCCGGACCGCTCGAAGCTGCAGGTGACGGCCGTCGCCGTGTCGCCCGCCGACACCTCCGGGCCGGGAGGCACTGTCCTGGAGGGGCTCAGGAACAGCTCGGAATGAACCGACGCCAGGTCGATGCCCAGCTTGCCCAGTTCGTTGCGGACCGCGTCCATCATCACCGGCGGACCGCACAAGTGGATGCGGCGCGAACGGATCTGCGCAATCTGCCCCAGCAGTTCGGCGGTGATGAACCCACGCGGGCCGGTCCATGCCGCCGATGACTCGTCGCTCAGCACGATGGACACATGCAGGTTCGGATGCCGGCGGGCGAGTTGGTTCAGCTCGTCGCGGAAGATCACGCTTTCCAGGTCCTTGCAGGCGTAGACCAGGTCGATCCGGCCGTTCCAGCTCTGGTCGGTCAGGTAGCGGATGGAACTCATCAGCGGCGTGATGCCGACGCCGCCGCCCAGGAACACGACACTGTCGGACTCGACGCCGCGGAAGGTGAAGCGGCCGTAGGGGCCGGACGCATCGAGGAGATCGCCTTCCTTCACCTGCTCGTGGAGGTAACCCGAGACGATGCCGCCGCTTTCGTGCTTGACCGTCAGGTCGCACCAGCCGTGGCAGCATGGCGATGAAGCGATCGAATACGAGCGCTTGACCTGGTTCCCGCCTGAATGCACCGAAAGCGTGAGGAACTGGCCGGGCTCGAACTCGAACGGCAGCGCACCCACGCCCTCCACTGGCGCCAGCCGAAACGTCTTGACCTTGGGCGTCTCCTGGAAGACGCGTGCGACCCGCAGCTTGCCCACCCAGCCGCCCATGGTGGACACGGGTGCGCGTGCCTGCGGCTCGCCCTCGGCCGGCACGCCCGGAGACACGGGCGCCGCGGGGGCCGGCGCCACACCGGAACGAGGCGCAGCGGCGGGGGCCGGAGGCACCGGTGCCCCGGTGCGCAACGTGGCGAGGACCGCATTCGTGCGTCGGGTTCGCGCCACGTACATCCAGGCGGCCAGCAGCGCAAAGGCCAGCAGCAACGCCATCGTGAAGTAGTGGAAGCCCGACAGGCCGAAGACGCCGTGCGCCGGGGCCGTGGTCAGGGGATCGGTCAGGTTCATCTCGCGCCGGAACCACGCCAGCGCGATCCCCCGCGGCGCCTGTCCTTCGGCCAGTGCGCGGTAGGCCGACAAGCCGCTGTCGAATTCGCCCCAGGCCACGCGCATGCGGTCGGATGCTTCCTGCAGGCCGCCGTAGTCGTTGCGCTGGACCGCGTGCGACGCCTCCGACGACAGGGACGCCAATAGCTGGATCCCTTCGTGCATCCGGTGGTGGGCGAGCTGCTCAACGCTCGCGCGCCGCTCCGGCGGTAGATCCGGCAGCGCCATCAGCTGCGGATACAGCAGCTTGTTGAGGCGCCGATCCCGACCGCACTCGTCTCCGCGGCAGCCGCGCATCATGTCGTCCATCATGCCGCCCATGGAACCGGCCATCGATGCACCACTCGAAGCCGGCATGCTGGCAGTCGCGTCCGGGTGATGCGCGGCGTGATCGTCATCGCCCGCCGATGCGTCAGCCGGCGGTGTGGCGCTCATCGGCATGCCGTTCATCGGGCTGCTGCTTTGCGCCGGCATGCCATCGGCTGGCGCCGGCTGCGGTACCGCCATGCTTCCGGCCTTGTCCGGATGATGCGCGGCGTGATCGTCATCGCCCATCGGCGCGCCAGCCGGCGGCGTGGTGCCCATCGGCATACCAGCCATCGAGCCGCTGTCCCGGGCCGATGACGTGCCGGCAGCGTCCGGCTGCGCAGCCGTCATGCCGCCGGTCTTGTCTGGCGGATGGGCTGCGTGTGGATCAGCAGCCGACTGAGCGCCGGCCGCTCCATGAGCCAGCAGCATCGCCAGCGTGGCCAGGGCGGCGACTCGCTTCCACCCCACGAAGCCTTCCGTCAGCACCGCGGCGGCCTCCGCTACATATGGCCCATCTTCTTCTTGGCCATGCCCCCGCCCATGCTCGAATCCATCTTCTGCATGGTGGCGTCGACCTTCTGCATCTGCATCTCGCAGTGCTCCATGTCCTCCTTCATCTGCTGCATGTGCTGCATCGTGGCGGGCATGTCCATGTCCTTATGCGCGGAGGCATCGCCAGCCTTCATCGCCATGGCCTGCTGATGCATCTGCATGCTGCCTTCCTGCATCTGTCGGCCCATGGCCTCCATGGCTTGCCCCCGTTCGCGCATCATGGCTGCCATCTCCTCCATGTGCGTGGCCATGGCATCGGGCGTTGCGGGCGCATTCTGAGAAGCAGGGGACTTCGGATCGGTAGGGTGCGCCGCTGGAGCGTGAGGTGCCGCCGGGGTGCTGGCGGGCTGCTGCCCCATGGCGCCCGGCATGGCATCCTTCTTGTGCATGTCATCATCAGCCAGTGCCGCGCCAGCGAGCGCGACACCCAGGATGCAGACCATGACAAGTGACGGCCGACGATAGTGCTGCTTCATAACAACCTCCGATAAGTAGGCGGCGGTTCCCCTCGGGAACCGATGAGCGCAACGCGCTCACGAAGAAACCGACCCGCGTGCGTGGTCGGTTCGTTCGTCCACCGTACGTGCGGCAAGCTGTCGATGGCATGACCCCGACATTACGATGCCGCAATCTCCTCGTAATACGACGCCGGCACTGGAGGAAGGTCCTACCGGAAGAAAGTGCCACTTCGGATGCCACTCTGTTCGCGTTCAAGAAGTGACAAGGTGATTACGCAAATGTAATGACTGGGTCATTCAGCTGAAAGCAGGCCCTTCCTAGGCTGATATCGGGCGTTCCTCCCCTCAGCCACCAGGAGATTGTCATGAAATCCATCAAAGCGTCGTGGGTCATTTTGTTGTGTGCGATGTTCGCAGTAGCCGTTCCGGTCTACGCGCAGCAGCCCACCGAAGAACCGATCGTGAAGCTGCTCAACGATATGGCGGACAAGCCGGAGAATCATCTGGCCATCGCCGCGTACTACCGCACGCTGGCCGGCGACGCGCTGGCTGAAGCCGAGAAGCACAAGGCGATGCGCAACACCTATCGGCACGACCACCAGAAGTTCAAGTCTGGAGCTGCCACGGGGCAGTCGATGGCACGGCACTGTGACCGGCTGACCAAGCTCCAGGAAGAGACCGCCGCAGAGTACGAGGCGCTTGCAAAGCTCCATGAAGCTGAGGCGGCAGCGAAATAACAGCCAGACGGTTAGACGTCAAATACCCCGCTCCACCGATCGACGGGAGCGGGGTATTTTTGCTCCATAGACGCCAACCTTGGAAGGAGCATGGCTGGCGCCAAGGCGAAGATGAAGGCGAAGCAGCGTTAACGGGAACGCTCTGAGAGCAACTGCTTCATCTGAGCGATCTCCTGCGTTTGGGAGGCAATGATGTCCTGGCATAGCTTGGCCAGTTCGGGATCCTTGAGGCGGTTCTCCTCACACATCAGGATCGCTCCCGCGTGATGCGGAATCATGGAGCGTATGAACTGCCGGTCTGTGACGGCAGCCTGGCTGCGAATGCCCCACCAACAGAACAGCATGAATACCACCGCCGCGCCGGCAAGGATCAGGTTTCGCCGACGATCCGGGTACATTCCGGACATGAGCCACAACTCAATGAGCAGCATGGGAGAGGCCATCAGGCCTGCCATGTAGAACTGATTGATGTTGTTGTAGACATTGGCCCACTGATCGACCATGGAATACATCAAGGCGTACATGGCCAAGAAGGAGAGCGCCATCATCAACAGCAAACGGCCATAGTGGCCCTGATGTTGCGGCTGGGCGTTCTCGTGCTTTCCGTGCGAAGTGGACATCACGATCTCCGTGAGAACTCGGAGCGAGTCTATACCCGCCCCCTGATAACGGGAGGTGACCACCAGATCGAGCCCACTTCACGGCGCCAGCGACGCTCATCTGCACACGCTCAGACCGACCCAAAAAACGGCGTCATTTTCATGACGGGAATGTAATGAACGGGTCACCTGTCTGACAGTGGCGGCTCTGCATGCTCCGAGCAGGACCATGGCGATGATTCCGCATATCCAAAGCATGTGGTCACCGAATCCGAGATCCGTAGCAAAGTCGTCGAACATGAAAAGTTCAAGCACAAAGCACCGTCACTTGTCAGCAGTCGTGGTTCTGCTGGCCATGGCTGTCACAGGTATGGCGGCAGCCTCCGAGCTGGTCGCCGACGTCTGGAAAGATCCCAACTGCGGCTGCTGCAAGGTGTGGGTGGATCACCTGAAGGAAGCGGGCATCACTGTGCGCGTCTTCAACACAGGAAACACCGGCGCACGCGCGCGCCTCGGCATCCCAGCAAAGCTGGGCTCCTGTCATACGGCCAAGATCAATGGCTACGTGATCGAGGGTCATGTGCCGGCAGCCGACATCCAGCGTCTGCTCAGGGAGAAGCCGAAGGCGGTTGGCCTGGCCGTGCCCGGCATGCCTTTGGGATCGCCGGGTATGGACGGACCGGTCTACGGCAACCGCGTGATGGCCTACGACGTGCTGCTGGTACAGGCCGATGGAAGCACCAGCGTGTACCAGTCGTACCCCGGATCGCAGTAAGCAGCCCGCGGAGGCACGGCATAAGCGGCTCGGCTCTGCGAGCCAGTACAGCGGCAATTCGGCGTCGGTGCCGTCGGGCACCATGCTCGGCCGGTATCCGCTAAGCCTCCACAGTCGATGCGACGAGAAGTTTTCGCGTATTGATTCTAGGTAACCCATAACGGAGAACAACTATGAGCAACATCAGCACTCGCGCCATTCGCTCTTTTACACTCGGCATCGGCCTCGCGGTCAGCCTCCTGTCGGCCTCGTTCGCCTATGCGCACGCCACATTGGTTCAGTCCACGCCGGCGGCCAATGCGGTCGTGGCGTCTCCTCAGCAGATCGACCTCATGTTCAACGAGACGCTCGTGCCGCGTGCTTCACGCCTGGAGCTGGCAATGATCCACGGCAACTCGACCATGCCGATCGAGCATCTGGAGATCGAGGTCATCGGCAAGACGTTGCGCGCCAAGCTGCATCATCCGCTGGAAGCCGGTACTTATCGCGTACAGTACCGCGCCGTCGGGCCGGATAATCACCCGATGACGGGGGACTTCAGCTTTACCGTCGGCTGAGGCACCGCCGACTTGTCGAGCGTGCCCGCCTATGCCTTGCGGTTCGTCCAGTACCTGGACCTCATGCTGCTGTTCGGCCTTCCGCTGTTCTCGTGGTATGGCCTGCGCCGATCGGTGCCTGGCGGAGACCCGTGGTTGCCCCTGACTAGGTCCGCGCTCTCCGGGGCACTTCTGGTCAGCGCCGTGTTCGGTGTGGCGCTGACCGGTATCGACGTCGTCTTCAAGACGACGGAGATCATGGGGATGCCGGTCACCGAACTCGACCGCGCATCGCTTGGCTGGTACCTGTTCGAGACCGCCGCTGGCCGAGCCGCACTGGCACGGACCGCAGTGCTGGTCGTGCTGATAGCCTTTCTTGGTTGGCAGTCGCGTCGCGAAGAGCGCTCCTTCTTCTCGCCTCTGGTGGCCGCGCTTGCCGGATGTGCGCTACTCACACTGGCGTGGAACGGTCACGCGGCTGCGGGAGAAGGCGCGTCCGGCGTGCTGCGACTGGCCGCGGGCATCGCCCACCTGCTTGCGGCTGGCGGCTGGATCGGCGCCATCGCGGCCTTCCTGATTATCCTCTCGCGTCGCAGCGCATCCGCCAGGAGCGCCCCCCTGCAAGTGCTCCACCAGACGCTGCAGGACTTCTCAGGTCCCGGCACCGTCTTCGTCGGCATCCTTGTGGTCACCGGCGTCCTGCACTACGGCGACCTCACGGGTTGGTCCGTGGTGCCCTTGTTCCACAGCGTTCATGGCAAGCTGCTGCTGGTCAAGCTGGCGTTGTTCGCCGCCATGTTGGGACTGGCCGCACTTCATCGCTGGCGCGTGGTACCCAGATTGGAAGGTGAAGTTCTCGCTGGCGGTGGTTCGCGCTCGCTGCAGACACTTCGCCTCACCGTAACCATCGAGGCAACACTCGCTGTTCTGATCATTGCCGCTGTGTCCATCCTCGGCACCCTCAATCCACATGGGTGACCCGATGCCGACCTAAAGATTGGGCTTCCCCGATCTATGAAGATCCGCGCGTTCGAAAGCATCTCGGGAAGGTCCTCGCTTCGCATTGCCAAGAGTGCCATCGAAGATCAAGCCAACTGGATTTCTAGCCCGGCCATTGGCGTTGGCTCATTGACCTAAGGGGAGCAGGCCCCATGGGTTGCAGTCCCATCTTCGTTGGCGTCGAAGCACATGAATCACAAGGAGAGTGATCTATGGAGCTTCGACATCTGCGCTGCTTCATAGTCCTGGCTGAAGAACTGCATTTCACGCGCGCGGCCGACCGTCTGCACATCGAACAGTCACCGCTTTCTCGCATCATCAAAGAACTGGAAGACGAGCTCGGCGTCCTGCTGTTCACCCGTGACCGGCGAGGAACCCAACTAACCCAGGCGGGGGCCGTGTTCCTGCAGGACGTCCGCAGGGTATTCACGATGCTGGAGCAGGCATGCGAGAACGCCAAGGCTGTTTCGGCAGGCTTTCGAGGTAGTCTGCGTATTGCGGTCTCCGATGGTGCTGTGGACCCGCGACTGTCGGCGTTCCTGGCGCGTTGTCGCGAGGAGGAGCCAGAAATCGAGATACGGCTCTCCGAAGTGCCACTGGTGGAGCAACTGCGCGGACTGCGATCCGGTGACTTCAAGATCGGATTCGCACACACGGCGGAAGTCGGAGACGGCATCGTCGCCGAACCGATCTGGCGCGACCCGCTCGTGGTTGCCGTTCCCGCGCGCCATCCCCTCTTGGTCCACAAGGAAGTTCCGCTCGATGAGTTGGTCAGTTACCCGCTTATCCTATGCAACCAGCACATTTGCGAAGGCTACTGCAGGGCGTTGACCCAATTGCTCCGACCACTGAAGCGAGAGCCCAACGTCGTCGAGCGGGTGACTTCTCTGGAAATGATGCTCACCTTGGTCGGGGCCGGCTACGGCGTTGGCTTCACCACCGCGCCCAGAATCGGACTTTCCCGCCATCCCGACGTTGTGATGCGGCCGTTAGCGATGGATTCGGCGATGCTGACGACCTACCTACTCAGGCTGGACAGCGACGAGCCTACAGCTGCATTGGAACGGCTCATCGCCCGGCTGCCTGTCCAGCTGAACTACTGAGGAGGACACTGGTACGGCGCTACGTTCTCAGCTTCGAAGCCGCGCGCAGATTGCTTTCCGTAGCCACCATCAGGTCAGCGGCGCTGATCTTCAACGCTATGGCGATCTTAAGGATCAGGGCAAGCGTCGGCATGTGCTCACCCCGCTCGATCTTGCCCATGTGGGAACGCTCGATCTCAGCCAAGGACGCAAGCTCCTCCTGCGCTATCCCTTGCTCCAGTCGAGCAGCGCGCACTGCCTTTCCGAACGCCGATGCTGGTTCAGGCTCATAAGTGGTCGTGCCAGCCGGTCGGCCTCGTTGGACAGTACGCTTCTGCATCAGCAAAAGCGTCGAATATTGCTCTGACTTAAACCACGTTAAATTTAACTCTTGCTATGCTGCGAGCCTTGTTTCCCCGGCCATAACTGAGGACAGCCATGCGCGGCTCACCCCCATCCTCGGTGCTCAAGCTCGGCATATCGTCCGGCGTCCCCTCGTCCCGGTTAGCGGCACTGCTCGCGCTACATCGCGCGAAAGAGCCCGAGACGCCTGTCTCGATGGAGGAAGTCACGTCGTCGCCGGACCTCATTGAGGGCGTGAAGAACGGCCGCTACGACATCGGGTTGGTGGCGACGACGACACCCGCCGACGACGCGCCGCTTTGGCGTGAAGAGTTGGCGGTCGCGGTGCCCGATCGCTCCCCCTTGCTCCGCTATGCCGCGATCCCCCTTGGGGCACTCCTATCCTATCCCTTGTTTCAGTATTGCCCCCTGGCCTGCGAAGTGCTGTTCGGTCAAGAGTGGCCCGTTCTTTACGGGGTCACGTCGTATGAATTGATGACCGTGATGGTGTCGGCCGGCTACGGGGTGGGCATCGCCCCCCGTTCACGCATCGAACAGTCCCGGAGCTGGGGTGTTGTGATGCGACCGTTGGCGGACGGCTCCTACTGGATCGGAACGCACATGTTCCGATCCGAGCGGAACGACTCGCCCGCCATCGAGCGTTTCGTCAAGCGAGCGCAGACGATCGCGTAGTGCCACCCTCCCGACGAGGGAGGGGGCCGTCGATCTGCTGGATGAGCAGTGCGCGACGCACTACCTGTACGGCCATTTCCAACGTCTCCAGCGTCACCGCCTCGATCGGCGACTGGCCGCCGAATTCGTCGTAGGGCTGCGTTAGTGCGTGGTAGATCTCCCAGGGGTCCACGCCGCGAGCCGTCTGCTTGAGGATGGTCTGGACCAGGCGACGCTTGAGCGGGTCGAGCTGCCAGTCCGGCACACGCTGCCCCCGGTTGCCCAGGCTGATCGACAGCAAGTTGCCCGCCGTGACTTCGTAGGTGATCCAGCGCCGCGACTTGCCGGCGAGCTTGGCGTAGTCGGCGACGGACAGGTTGTGGGGCGACTCCAGGATGTCGAGCAGGATCATCCGCTCGCGCTGGACGTTCGAGATGGTCGGTTCCGTCTTGGGAGCGCGCACCGCAGACAGCCGTTGCATTTGGATGGCTCCCTGCGGCGGCGCGTCGTGCGGCTTGGACAGCACCAAGGTCTGCACCGTTGTGCTCGCAGGCGATCCTTGCGTGTTCGATCCGTCACCAGCCATCGGCAGTCCTTCCAAGTGGAGGGCCAGAGGATTGCTGGCCGCTTCCAACTGGCCCTGCTCCAACAGGTCCAGCCGATCGGCCCAGTCCTGCATCATGCACCGACGCTGCTCGACGTACTCGGCATGGTTGTAGGTGCGGCGGACCGGGTTCGGGTCGACGTGCGAGAGCTGCGCGTCGATCCACTTGTCGGGATAGCCCAACTCGTTGAGCGTGGTCGAAAGGGTGGCGCGGATACCGTGGCCCGTCAGCCGGCCGTCGTAACCCAGCCGCTTCACTGCCGTATTGAGCGTGTTTTCGCTGATGCGCTGCTTCAGGCTCTTGGCCCCCGGGAACACGTGCTTCTGTCCCTGCTTGAACCGCTCCAGCATGTGCCGGACGATTTCAACCGCCTGCAGGGACAGCGGCACGATGTACGGCGGGATGTCCTCCGTCCGCAGGTTTTCCTTCTGCATCTTCAGTTCGAGCTGCTTCACCACATCTGGCGGAATGATCCACAGGCCGTCATCGAGGTGGAACTGATCCGGCGTCGCAAGCCGCAGCTCGCCCGTGCGCACGCCCGTCAGAAACAACATGCGGACGCCGAGCTGGGTCTGCAGCCGGCCGGGGTACTTGCGCAGCAGTTGCAGGAACTCGGGTAGCTCCGACATGCGCAGGAACGGGTTGTGGCGCACGGGCGGCTGCGGCATGGCGACCACATCCAGGTCGGAAGCCGGGTTGCGTTCCAGGCCGGGCACGACCACCAGCGCGTAGCGGAATAGCTGGTTGAGCCAGGTACGCACCTTCTCGGCCACCGAGGGCGCACCGCGTTTCTCGATCCGACCGACGATTTCCAGCAGGTCGGCGCGAGTGATGACGTGGATCGAGCGCTTGCCCAGCGTGGGGAGCACGTCGTTGCCGAAGATGCGCGGAAGCGTGGCGAGCGTGGTTTGCCGTCCCCTCTTGAGGCGACCCTGTTCCCGGAACTTCAGCCACTTTTCGTAGACCGCCTGGAAGGTGTTCTGCTCGGCCTGGGTCGCCAGTTGTCGGTCCCTCGTCCGCTGGCGCTGCGGGTTGATGTCCTTGGCGACGAGCGCCCGCGCCTCGTCGCGGCGGGTGCGTGCCTCGCGCAGGCTGATCTCGGGATACACCCCCAAGGACATCCGCTTCTGCCGGCCGAGCCAGGTATAGCGGAAGTGCCAGGTCTTCGTGCCCGCGGCCGAGACGGCCAGCGACAGGCCGTCGAAGTCGGGGAGGGTGTAGTCCGTCCCGGTGGCCTTGGCCTGCCGAACGGCGACATCAGAAAGTGCCATGTCTGCTCCTGAACTGAGTCAGGAGTCAGATCGTCATCCCATGGCCCGCTCGTCCCTACCAACAATCCGGACTCGAACCCAACCGCCTTGATGGACTACTGGATGGACTAAATCAGTCCATCTGTCGGTGGATTCCGGTGGCCTTCACTGGACGCTCATCCGGCGAAAAAGCCTTTGCTGATAGTGGTTTATGGAACTCCTTGGAACTCCATGGAACCTGAACTGGAGCGGGTGACGGGAATCGAACCCGCGTCAGTAGCTTGGGAAGCTACAGCTCTACCATTGAGCTACACCCGCAATGCGCCATTTGAAGAATGGATTGCGGTCCGCAGTTTACCGCGTTGCCGGCATTCGATGAGACGCCCAGAACGAAAAAGCCCGCCGCGAACGGGTCGCGGCGGGCTTCATTCCAGCGTCGATGCCTAGAGGTTTTCGCTCAGGCGGCGCGGGCCGAGGCGGCGTTCGATGCCGTTCGGGCCGCCGACGTTGACGCGGCGGCGGTCACGGCCTTCGGCGGCGCGGCGATCGAGGCGGGCATATTTCTGCCGGCCCTGATCAGGTTGCTTGTAGGTCAGCAGGCCGTAACAGAACACCAGCGCGCAGATCGACCCGATCGTCCAAGTCGCCACATCGAAGAGCCAGCTGACCATCCCAACCTCCAAGCCCGCCGTCTCTGACGGCACCTCGACGGCGCTTATCTCAGTTGGAGATTGTTGCCGTCCACCCGAACGGGAGTGCCGACGGCGAGTCCGGCGGCGCTATCGACCTTGACGGTCTGATAGCCGCCATTGTCCATGCGCACGCCCACTTCATAGTAAGTCGTGGCACGAGCGGAGCGTTCGATCTGATGACCGGCAACGCCGCCGCCGATCGCACCCGCGGCGGTCGCGAGATCCTTGCCGCGGCCGCCCCCGAACTGGTGGCCGATCACGCCGCCCGCCACCGCGCCGGCGATCGCGCCGAGTCCCGAACCCTGGCCCTTGGCGCGCACTTCGTTGATCGACGCGACGGTGCCGCAATCCTGGCAGACCGGTGCGGGCGCCGGGGCCGAGTAGGAAGGCTGCGATTGCGAGCGCGAAGCGCTCGCGGCGCGCTCGGCCTCACGCTGGCGACGGGCGGCGGCCGCGGCGCGTTCTTCCTTGGCCCGAGCTTCGGCGGCGGCTTCTTCCTGCTTGGCCTTGGCCTCGTCGAGTTCCGCCTGCTTGGCGGCCGCGTCGGCCTGGGCCTTGGCGAGCTCTTCCTGGGCCTTCTGCAGTTCGAGCGCTTGCTGTTCGGCTGCGGCGGCCGCGTCCTCGGCCTCCTTGTCCGCCGGCGGAGCGCAAGCCGAAATCGTCAAGGTGAGCGCCGCGATGGCGGCGTAAGCGGTGCGGAATTTCATGGAAGGCCTCAGATGACTTGGCATGAGCCGGAGCTGGCTCGCGGTGCCATCTTTGCGACGAAAGCTGAACGAAAACTGAGTTTCCAGTCAGCATCCACGAGTTCTCCACAATCGGCCATGACACCCGCAAGCGCGGTCAATTCGCCGGGAAAAAGTCGAGCGGCTTGGTGATGGTGGTCGCCGCCGTGTCCTTGGCCTCGAAGCGGAACAGCTTCACGCGGCCGACCAGTTTGGCTTCCAGATCAGGGTCTTTGAGCTCGCTCGACACCACTTCGCAGCTCGACACGCTGCCATCAGGCTCGATCGTGAGCTTGAGCACGAGCTTGCCCTGCAGGGCCGGATTGTCACGCAGCGCGCGGTTGTAGAGCGCGTAGATGGCGCCCTTGTTCTGGTCGAAAACCTCCTCGACTTCTTCACGATCGCGGCCGCCGCTGCGCTTGCCTTCGGCCTTGGCCGCGGCGGTGTTGGCGGCTGCCTTGACCTTCTCGGTGCTGCGCTCGGAAAGGCCGGTGGCGCCAGTGCTCTTGCCGAGCGAGGCGGTGTCGACGCCGCCGCTGGACCTGGCGTCGCCGCCGAGGCTGCTCGAGGCGGCCTGCTTGGGCGGCGCGCCGGTGCCGCTGATCACGGCCGCGCCGCTGGCGACGCGCTCGGCGGCCGAGGAATCGCGCATCGCCGCAAGGTCTTCGCTCATCGAGGCCAAGCCGGCTTTGGCGGCGCGCTGGCGGGCGGCTTCGGCGCGCTGCTCGGGCGTCGGTTCGGGCGGAGGCTCTTCGATCTTCGGCTTGGGTTCCGGCTTGGGCTCTTCGACCTTGGGCTTGGGCTCCGGAACCGGTCCGGGCTTGGGCGCTTCGACGACCGGCTCGGGCTCGGCGACGGCCTCCACGGGGGGCGGCGGTGCCGGCGGAGGCGGCAGCAGCTGGGCGTACTGGCGTACCGGCGGCGGGGCCGGTGCCGCGGTCTTGCGCTCGAAATGCAACACCGACATGGCGATGCCGAAGATCAGCGCCGGAATGCCGACTTCGATGCAGATGAGCCGGAAGCGGCGGTCGGCGGCGTCGTTGAGCTCCCAGCTTTCCCAGCGGATCGGCGGGCGGGCGTTGAGCGTGCTCATGAGGCCTTGCCCGAGCTGCGATTGACCGCGAGCGAGATGCGCGCGAAGCCGGTATCGCCGCCGCAGGTCGCCATGACCTTGTTGAGCAGGGCGAACGGCAGGTCCTTGTCGGCCATGATGTTGACCTCGCCGCGCGTAGGCTTGGCGGCCGGATCGTTCGGATCGCCCTGCAGCGGCACCTGCAGCAGGCGCTCCTTGAGCCGGGCGAGCACGGCGTTGGGGTCGGCCTCGGCCTCGGCGATCGTCATGACCGGCTCGCCCTGGAACAGGATGCTCTCCTGCGTGACCATGACCACGGCCATGTCCTCGGGCTGTTGCTGCGAGACCGACGGTGGCAAGGTCAGCGAGCGCGGCGTGCGCAGGGTCTGCACACTCGTCGATGTCAGCATCAAAAAGAACACCAGCGTGGTGAACACGTCGATCATCGAGACGAGGTTCAGCGGCACGGCATCCGGGCGCTCGGCCTTGCGCAGCATGCGGCGCCGGCGCGTGGCGTTTCCGAGCAGGCTCATGGGGCGGGCTCCGTGGCGGGCGCGGATGCGGCATCCGCTGCCGGCGCGGCGGCGGCCTCGGCCGCCGGGGCGACGCCGACCGAGACTTCGGGGAACAGCTCGTAGGCCGCGGTCGGATCGGTGCGCACGGCGTCCATCAGCGCGACCAGGGTTTCATACGAGACGGTCGGTTCGAGCAGCAGCGAAATGCGCTTGTCGTCGGGCGTCGCCGACTTGAGCTCGGTGAGCTTGGCGACCAGCCCGGCGTAGTCATAGGCGCTGCCCTGCTTGGCCCAGGTCTGCAGTGGCTTGCCGTTGTCGGCTAGCGTGAGTCCGTCGGCGCGCACGACCACGCTCAAGTCCTGCTGCGCGGGCGGCGGCTCGGCGCTCGCCACCGGCGGGCCCGGCAGCTCGATGCCGAGCACCGAGACGCCGATCTGGTTCACGAGCAGGAAGAACACCAGCACCGTGAGCACGTCGATCATCGACACCAGGTTGAGCTCGCCGCCGCGCCGTCTCTTGGCACGGCGCATCGCGCGTCGGGTGTTCTTGGCCAGTCCTTGCATCATCGCGGCGCGTCCTGGCGGTTGATCAGTCTTCGAGCCCGAGGCTGTTGAGGAACTTCACCGCGGCCATTTCGATCTGGTCGACCAGCGAGTCGGTGACCGACTGCAGCCAGGAATGGATCAGCAAAAACGGAATCGCCACCATCAGGCCGAAGGCCGTGCAGTTCATCGCCTCGGAGACGGCGCCCGAGAGCAGGTCCTGCTTCTGCGCCGGGTTGACGTCGGCCAGCGCGCCGAAGCCGTGGATCAGGCCGATGATGGTGCCGAGCAGGCCCAGCAGCGTGGCGACGTTGGCGAAGGTGGCGAGGTAGTGCGTGCGGCGTTCGAGCTGCGGCGTCACCTCCATGAGGCTTTCCTCCATCGCACGCTCGACCGGGCCGCGCTTGGTCGCGCCCTTGGAGCGAGCCAGGCCGTAGCCGAGCACGCGGCCGATCGCGGTGGTGGAGTTGGAGGCCACTTTCTCGGCTTCGGCGTAATTGCCGGCGTTGATCAGCGGCAGCAGGCGGCTCCAGAGCGTACGGCTCTCGTTGTGCGCCTTCTTCAGATAGATCATGCGTTCGATCGTGATCGCGAGCCCCAGTGCGAGCAGCGCCAGGATCGGATACATGAACAATCCGCCCGCCTGGAAGAAACCGGGGATATTGCTGAGGCTCATGAGGCTAGTCCTTGCTCTGGGTGTTTCGGTTCGGGTGTGGGGGCAGCTGCGGAGACGGTCACGGCGTCCACGCGGGATTCGCATAGCGCAGCTCGCGGCGGTATTCGACGCGGTTGATCGGCTCGAGCACCTGGTTCAGCAGGGTGTCGTCGGGCGCGCCGCGCAGCTCGGCCGCCGAGGCGCGCTTCCACGGCAGGATGTTCATGACCGTCGGCAGCTCGCGGCTGCCGGTGATCGAGGTGGAATCGAGTTCGAGCACGGAGTTCGACTGGACACTCGGTTGCGGATCGTCGGCCGCGGGCTTTCGGGCCTGCGGTTCCTGCGCCATCGCGGTGGCTGCCAAGCTGCAGCAAACGGCAAGCCATGAGCTGCCCAGGATGCAGTGCAAACGCGTCATGGCGTGTTCTCCTTGGCGGCGGCCGGCGCGCCGGTGCGGCGCTTGAGATCGGCGATCCAGCGGCCCACCTGCGCGTCGGGTTGCGGCAGCAGCGCCTGGTAGCGCTCGTATTCCTCGAGCGCGACCTGCGGCTTCTGCAGGAACAGGTCGTTGACGACCCCGCGGTTGTGGTGGGCCGCAGCGTAGTTCGGATCGAGCGCGATCGCCTTCACGTAGGCCTCGTCGGCCGCCGCGAACTGCGCGTGGCGGCGCAGCCAGATGCCGAGCTGGTGCTGCGCCGGCGCGAACTTCGGGAAATCCTTCGCCGCCTGCTTGAGCACGCGCTCCTCGTCGGCGTTGCGGTTCATCTGGCGATAGACCAGGCCGAGCATGACCGCCGGGCCCGGCAGGTTCTTGTAGTCGGCGGCGAGCGTCCTGAACGCAGCTTCGGCCGCGACCGTGTTGCCGGATTCGAGCGTGGCGACGGCCGCGTTGAATTCGGTGCTCGCGCGTGCCGACATCGCGGTGCCGGCCGGGGCGATCGGCACCGTGACCTCGGGCTGCTCGCCCTTGGCGTAGCGGCCCGGCGACAGCACCGCGAGCTCGATGAAGCTCTTCTGCACCCAGAGGTCGTAGATCCCGTCCTTGGCGCGCCGGGCGTTGGCCTCGTGGATCGCGATCGCCTTGTCCTCGAACGGAAAGATCTGCTCGTCGAGCAGCAGGTCGTACTGTTCGAGCGCTTCGGCGTCGAGGTCCTTGGGCCGCTCGGAGGTCTTCAGCGACTTGGCGAGGTCGTGATAGAGCTCGGCGGTCTCGTAGGTGGCCTCGGTCGCCACTTCGGCGACGCCATAGTCGGCCGCGCGCGCATAGGCGTTGAGCGCGTTGTCGAGGCGCTGGCGCTTGGTCGCGAGGCTGGCCTTGAGCGGCAGCGTCAACGCCACCTGGCGATAGGCGTCGCGCGCGATCTGCGCGGGCAGCAGCGAGGCGCGGGCGGCGAGCGCGCGCGAGCGTTCGGTGCGCTGATCGCCGCCGGCGGCTTCGAAGTCGACGAGTCGGCGGCCCCAGTCGGCGCGCACGTCCTCGTGGCCGCTCTTGGCCGCGAGGTCGATGAGCTTCTGGTAGCCCTCGATCGCGACATCGAAGGGTTGTGGATAGCGCTCGACGTACTGGCGCAGCGCGCGCTCGGCGGCGGCCGGGTCGGTCGGCTGCAGCAGCTCGGCCGAATGCCAGAGCGCCTCGCGCTGCAGGGTCGGGTCGACGCCCGGGGTTTCGGCGATGCGCTGCAGTTCGCCGGCCGCCGCAGCCGGGTTGCCGGTCTTCTCGTAGGTGGCGGCGAGCGTGCGCGTCACTTCGGGCACCAGCGGATCGCCGGCGTGCTGATCGCGGAAGGCCAGCAGCATCGGAATCGCCTGCGCGGGCTTGCCGGCCTTGAGCGTGGCCATCGCCGCGTCGTAGTCGGCGGTTACGCGGATCTTGGTTTCGGGCGCCTCTTCGGCGACGCGCGAGAAGTGCTCGGCGGCCTGCAGCGCCTGGCCCGAGGCCTGCGCCTGCTCACCCTGGCGATAGATCGCGGCGGCGAGCCGTTCGGCGGTTTCCTGGTCGGGCGGCGAGCCGGCCGGCGCGAGTCTCTGCACCTGGATGTAGGCCGCTTCGGCGCGCGCGTAGTCGGCCTTGTCGAAGCTCGCGTGACCGATCACGCGCCAGGCGACGCGCTTGGAGGCGTCGTCCGCGTCGGCGTTCCGGGTGACGGCCTCGGCGGCTGCGAGCGCGGGCGCGAGATCGCCGGCCTCGAACAAGCCGGCGGCGGCGTTGGACTGGATCTCCGCCGCTTCCTTGCGCTGCGGGAAGCTGGTCGCGAAGCGCAGGTCGGCATTGAGCCGCTGGCGCTTCCAGGCGCTCTGCTCGGCGCCGGACAGCGCGGCTTCGCGCTTCTGATACGCCTGCAGCGCCGCAAAGCCCGCGTCGGAGCGGCGCCCGAAATCCGGATAGTCGTAGGCCGCTGCTTCGTAGGCCTTGATCGCGCTGGGCAGGTCGCCGCGCTCGTAGAGCAGGTCGCCGAGCAGGAACTGCGCCTCGGGCGCCTTGGCGTCCTGCGGGAAATAGCTCGCGTAGCGGCGGTACTGATCGGCGGCCTCGAGGCCGTCGGCGCTGCGTTCTTCGGGCTTGCGCTGGGCGTTCTGCGACAGCGCGTGATGCTGCTGGGCGAGCATCCAGACGGTGTCGCGCAGGTAGTCCACGGCCTCGGGCTGCGAGCCGCTCTGGCGGCCGGACCAGTACGGCTGGTCGAGCCCGAAGCGCTTGACGTAGTCCTCGCGCAGGGCCAGCGCCTGGCTCGAGAAACCGCCGGCCTCGAAGGCCTTGATCGCCTGGATCTGGAAGGACGGTGCCTGCGGATGCCGCGGATGCGCCTCGACGAAACCGGTCAGCGTGGCGGCGACGTCGGTGTAGCGCTCCTGCTTCAGATAGATGCCGGCGAGGCTCTCGTAGAGCAGGTAGCCGTAGGCCGGATCGCCGTGGGCGGCGAGCTTTTCGCCGACTGTCTTCGGCGAGCCGATGTTCAGGCAGGCCAGCGCCATCGCGCGCAGGCTGTCGTCGATGAGTTCGCGCTCGGGACGCGACATCGCTTTCAGGTGCGCATCGAGCCGGGCCTCCGGCACCGAGCCGAGCCGGCGGTCGAGCAGCGCGAAGAAGGACTTCAGGCTGGCGTCGTAATCGTCCTGCTTGAAGCGCGCCCAGCCCTGCTTGTAGATGGAGGGCTCGTAATACTGGTTCGCGCCCTGCGGGCCGCGCTCGGCGATCGCCGTAAAGGCCGTTTCGGCCTCGCGGTACTGGCGCTGCGCGAACAGGATTTCGCCGCGGCGGAATTGCGATTCGACGATCACCGACGACTGCGGAAAGCGCTGGGCCAGTTGGTCGAGCGAGGCCAGCGCGGCCTTGGTATCGCCGGCGCCTTCCTCGGCGCGCGCGAGCTGGTAGAGCACTTCGTCGTTGCGCGCGTCGTCGGGGTAGCGGCGCAGCAGGTCGCGATAGCGCTCGGCCGCCTTGCGGTACGCGTCCTTGCGCGCCTCCGGATTGCCTTCGGCGCTGTCGGCGGCTTCGAGTTCGAGGTCGGCGATGCGGCGCAGGGCCTCGGCGGCGAGCTTGGGGTCGGCCTGCGGCTGCTGCAGATATTGCTGATAGCCCTCGCGCGCGCGCTGGTTGGCGTCGCCGACCGGCGGCTCGGGCGGCAGTTCGGGACGCCGATCCTGCAGGCTGCCGAGCGTGCCCTGGCGCGGCGGCGGGTCTTTCTTCTTGTCGTCGTTGCCGAACCACATCATCGACGTGGCCAGCAGGGCGGCGGCTGCGGCGCTCATTTCGGGGCCTTCGGCGGCGCGATGGCCGAGCGGTCGAGCAGCTTGGCCTGGGCGAAACGCGCTTCGGCCTGGTAGGCGCGCAGGCGCTGCTGGCGCTGTTCGAGCTCGCGCAGCAGGACGTTCTGCAAGGCCTGGCGCTGGCGATCGAGCAGGCGTTCGCCGGTCTCGCTCAGGTGGCTCACGCGCGCCGAGGCGCCGGCCCAGTCCGGCGACGGCGCCTGCGCCGACAGTTCGCGCAGGCGGCTCGTCCAGTCGGCGAGCCGGGTGTTGACGAACCGGAGCTGGCGCGCGTTGCGCAGCCCGGCCTGGAAGCCATCGCTGGCGATCAGCTCGGAAAAACTGCGGTACTCGGGCGCATCCGGAATCTGCTGCAGCGGCGCGATCGGGCGGCCGTCGTCGCGCTTCGGGGTGCCTTCTTCGGAGGCCAGCTGCGCGACGAGCCCGTCGACCAGGCGATCGATGTAAGCCGGCTGGCGGATCGCGCCGGCGAGGCTGCCCAGGCGCTGCGATTCCTGCTCGTAGCGATCGACCGCCTTCTGGTACTCGACCGCCGCGGCGCTCGGAGAGCCGGCGCGGGCCATCGCATACGGCACCGCGAGCAGCGATTCCTGCACGGCGACGTCGCCGCTGTCGCGGCTCGCGAGTTCCATCCACGGAACCAGCGCCTCGCGGTCCTGCCCGAGCCCCGATTCGGCCCAGCCCAGGCCCAGCAAGGCCTTGTTGGTGCTCGTGCCCTGCAGGCGCACGCGCCGCAGGGCCTCGCGGGCGTCTTCCCATTTCTGCGCCTGCAGCCAGGTGTAGCCGAGCGCGGTGTTGGCGCGGTCGCGCAGGTCGAGCTGCTCGTCGGCGCGCAGGCCGGAGCGGTCGATCCGCTCGAGCTGTTCGGCGCCCTCGTCGATGCGGTTCGCGCGGATCAGTGCGACGCCGAGGTTGTAGCGCGCGTAGCTCATCCAGTCGCGGCTGCCGTTCCAGTCCTGCAGCAGCTTGGCGGCCTCGTCGAAGCGGCCGGCGTCGATGAGCATCTCGGCCTTGAGCATCTGCCGGTCGGCTTCGAGATCGCCGCGCAGCGGGGCGTCGATGCGCCCGAGCGCGGCGAGCGCTTCGGCATCGGCTCCGCGCTGGTGCAGCGTGCGTGCGAGCGTGAGCCAGATCGAGTTGCGCACATCCGGTCGCGTCTCGGTCTGCAGCACGCGTTCGAAGCTCGCGAGCGCATCGCGGGCCTGATCGAACGACAGCAGCAGCCCGGCCATCAGCAGCTCGCCTTCGGCGTCGCTGGCCTGCGGACGTCCTTCGGCGCGCGCGACGAGCAGGCGGGCGAGGGCATCGAACTCGTCGCCCTGGAAATAGTGGAACAGCACGTCGCCGTAATAGAGGTCCTGCAGCGGATGCGTGTCCGGCGGCGGCTTGGCCGCGGCACCCGCGGCGATCGCGAGCGAGGCGAAGGTGCCGGCCAGCAGGCGCCTCAAGGCAGCACCTTGGCGCTGAACGCCGGTTGCTGCGGACCTTCGCCGTCGATCACGCGCAGGTCGATCCGGCTCGGCTGGCCGGCATGGGTGAAATCGACGCTGGCTCCGCGGCGGTATCGGCGGCCTTCGGGCCCGCGGCCCGTGAACACCGCGAGCAGCTGATGCGCGCCGGGCGAGGTGTTGCCGACATGCAGCTGTTGCGCGGCCCCGCGCGTGAGCGCGGCGCTTTCGGCATCGGAATAGCGATGCTCGGCGATGGTCTTGCCGTCGAGTTCGACGCGCAGCGTCTCGAGCTTGAAGAACGCGCCGATGTCGGTGGCGACGAAGACTTCGAGCCGGCTCGCGGCCGGATACAGACGGCTGGTTTCGAGCTGGCGCAGCTCGCGTTCGAGATCGAGCGCCTCGCGTTTGAACGCCTGCGAGTCGGCGTCGAGAGTCGCGTCGGCGTTCGCCGCTACCTGCGCCGATGCGGACGCGACGACGCCGCTCGCGAGCAGCCCGACGGCCGCCGCGACGCTACGCCAGGCTGCGCGGCTGGCGGCGATCAAAACAGGGCCGCCAGTCCGAAGGTGAACTGGGCGTTGTGGTACAGGTGCTTGTCCGACCACATCTGATCCTTGAGTTCCAGCCGCACCGACAGCCAGTCGCGCGGCATAAACTTGAGGCCGCCGCCGAGGTGATAGGTACCGAAGTTGTCGCCCTCGTAGCTCGCATAGCCGCCGCCCGCGATCGCGTAGATCTGGAACGGCAGCGTGTAGTTGCGGCTCAGATAGATGTCGCCCGGCGCGAGCTTGTAGCCGAGGCTCAGGCCGAAGTTGTCGTAGTCGTACTTCTTCGCTTCGTTGAGCCCGACCAGATCGCGCAGTTCGTCGTAGCCGACGGTCGACGAGAATTCGTAGTGAGCCTCGACGAAGAAGTTCTCGGTCTTCTGGTAGGCCGCGCGCGCGCCATAGACGGCGAAGCCGTCCTCGCGATCCACGGCGACCAGCCCGACGTAGCCGCCGACCTCGTAGTCCTGCGCCTGGACCTTGCGCACTTCGGGCTCGGGCCGCGCCAGGTTCGGGTCGACCACCTGCGAGGACGCCTGCTCGCCGGGCAGCGGACGGGTGCTGGGCTGGCTGCGCTCGGGGCGATCGCCGAACAGGCTGCAGCCGCTGAGCAGCAGGGCCGCGGCGATGAGAGCGGGAAACTGACGTGCATATCGGTGCGAGGCCACGGAGAACACGCTCATTCGGCTTTCTGGTCCTTGTTCCGGGCGGCAGCCCGGCGCTTCTTTTCGAGGGCGAACCGGGTGGGCCCGATGCCGGCCGATCTGAGCGAATCGCCCATCTGCTCCTCGGCCACCCAGCCCTGCTGGCCTTGCCCCGTGCGCAGCAGATACCAGTCGGTGCGGCGCTTGATCAGCTGCACCTGTTCGCCGCGCTCGGCGATATCGGCGACCGGATAGCGGAGATCGGGAAACGCGCGCAGATCGAGGAAGGCCTCCCGAACCTCGATCGCGACAGGGCGCGCCTCGTCGGCCAGCGCCGAGGGCGGCAGCATCGCAGCGGCGAGCCAGATTCCGTAACGCCAGCTTCTCATCGACTTCCTGGTGTCCGAGCGTGGCGCCAGAACAAAGCCGTGGCGCGCTTCGCTCAAGGCTCTCGGAGCCCGGGCGGGTAAGGTCTATTTCTACAAAAATTCTACAGACTCCGGACTCGCATGCAGGCTTCGTTCCGGGGGCGTGCGTTCACTGCGCGAACGAGCCCGTTAATCTGCCAGACGAGTGTGAATCGTCTATTTCGAACTTGAACGCTGCATGAAGACGGCGATGGCGGCGAGCGCGGCGTCGGCCTCGGGCAGCAGTTTCGGCAAGGCCTGCCAGACGTGCCAGACCCCGTCCCAGACCTGCAATTCCACCGCTACGCCGGCGCCCTGGGCCGCCGCGGCGAGCCGCGTGGAATCGTCGAGCAGGATTTCGTGGCCGGAGACCTGGATCAGCATCGGCGCCAGGCCGCGTAGATCGGCGAACAGCGGCGAGGCGAGCGGGTTGCGGGCATCGCGCTGGCCCAGGTAGGCGCTGACGAAGCGCCCGGTGCTGGCCGGGGCGAGCACCAATTCGGTGCCCTGGTTGGTGCGTATGCTGCCGCCGCTGATGGTCAGGTCGGTCCAGGGCGACAGGCAGACCAGCCCGGCCGGTTGTGGCAGGCCGGCCTCGCGGGCCGCGAGCGCGCAGGCCAGGCTCAGCCCGCCGCCGGCCGAATCACCGCCGATGAAGATCCGGCCGGCGTCGATGCCCGAATCGAGCAGCGCGCGATACGCGGCGAGCGCATCGTCGAGTCCGGCCGGAAACGGATGCTCGGGCGCCAGACGGTAGTCCGGCATCGTCACCGTGGCGCCGGTCAGCTGCGCGATCCAGCTCGCCATCGAGCGGTACAGCGACGCCGCGCCGACCGCGTAGCCGCCGCCGTGCAGGTAGAGCAGATGCAGGCCGCTGGGCTGCGGCGGCGTGACCGTGAGCGTCGGCAGTCCGGCGAAGGCGAGGGCCTCGATGCGCGTGCCGCGCACGTCGAACAGCCTGGCCGGGCCGCCGGCGCGCAGCAGCTGGCGGCGCTGGTCTTCGAAGCGGCCGGTGCTGCGCATCGCGCGGCCGATGCTCAGGCGGATCAGCGGGCGCAGCAGGCGGGCCCGGATCGAGACGGGGCGCGGGTTGGCGTAGCGAGGCGGAGTCATGGGAAGTCGAATTGGACGCAGATGCGCGAACTTCGCGTGTCGCGACCGGCTCGACCATGGTCGAGCGGCCCGGCCACCGCGGCCGGCCAGCGAGTCCGCGCACATCAGGGCGGCGCGTGACCGATCGGTCTACAATAAGAACTGTTCTCATTCCACCCAGGCCTTCCCAGATGCGGCTGTCCGAGCTGTCGCGTGGCGTCGCCGCCACCATCCGATCCGTCGACGATGCGACGCAGCCCGATCCGATCGCCGGACGCCTGCGCGAGCTTGGGTTCGTCGCCGGCGAGGCGGTGCGCATCGTCGCGCGTGGGCCTTTCGGTGGCGATCCGCTGCTCGTGCAGATCGGCTTCACGCAGTTCGCGCTGCGCCGCGTCGAAGCCGCCCGCGTGAACATCGAACCGCAGGCGGTGGCCGCATGAGCGCCTCGCTGCGCATCGCCCTGGTCGGCAATCCCAACTGCGGCAAGACCGCGCTGTTCAATGCCCTGACCGGCAGCCGCCAGAAGGTCGCGAACTACGCGGGCGTGACGGTCGAGCGCAAGGAAGGCCGCTTCAGCACCGCCTCCGGACGCAACGTGCAGGTGCTCGACCTGCCGGGCGCCTACAGTCTCGCCGCGACGAGCCCCGACGAGGCGGTTACGCGCGACGTCTGCATGGGCCGTTTCGAAGGCGAAGCGCGGCCCGACCTGATCGTCGCGGTCGCCGATGCGACCAACCTGCGCCTGCACCTGCGCTTCATGCTCGAACTCAAGCGCCTCGGCCTGCCGATGGTGCTCACGCTCAACATGATGGATGCGGCCAAGCGTCGCGGCATCGTCATCGACAAGGCCAGGCTCGAACAGCGGCTCGGCGTTCCGGTGGTCGAGACCATCGCGGTCAGGCGCGGCGGCGCGCAGGCGCTGCTCGCGACGCTCGATGGCGCGCTGCCGCCGGTTCCGCAGCCGCTGCCCGACTCGACCGACGTGCATGCCGAAGTGGTGCGCCTGCTCGCCGAGTGCGTGTCCATGCCCAAGCGCAGTCCGGGGCTCGACGAGGCGCTCGATCGCGTCCTGCTGCATCCGCTGCTCGGCCTGGCCTGCCTGGCGGTGCTGATGTTCTTCATGTTCCAGGCCGTGTTCTCGTGGGCCGGGCCGCTCATGGACGGCATCAGCTGGGCCTTCGACACGCTCGGCGGGCTGATCGGCGAAGCACTGCCGGAGGGCCCGCTCAACAGTCTGCTCGTCGACGGCATCATCGCCGGGGTCGGCGGCGTGCTGGTGTTTTTGCCACAGATCCTGATCCTGTTCTTCTTCATCCTCGTGCTCGAGGAATCGGGCTACCTGCCGCGCGCGGCCTTTCTGCTCGACCGCCTCATGCTCGGCGCGGGCCTGTCGGGACGTTCGTTCATTCCGCTGCTGTCGAGCTTCGCCTGTGCGGTGCCCGGCATCATGGCCACGCGCAGCATCCAGGACCCGCGCGATCGCCTGGCCACCATCCTCGTCGCGCCGCTGATGACCTGCTCGGCGCGCCTGCCCGTCTATGCGCTGCTGATCGGTGCCTTCATTCCCGATCGCGCCGTGGGCTGGTTCAACCTGCAGGGGCTGGTGATGTTCGCGCTGTACTTCGCGGGCATCTTCTCGGCGCTGATCGTGTCGTTCGCGATGAAACTGTTCGGCCGCAAGGTCAACGAGCAGAACGCGCTGCTGCTGGAGCTGCCGTCGTATCGCCTGCCGCATGCGCGCGACCTCATGCTGGGCCTGTGGGAGCGCACGCAGATCTTCGTCAAGCGCGTCGGCACCATCATTCTCGCGCTGACCGTGCTGCTGTGGTTTCTGTCGAGTTATCCGGCGCCGCCCGAAGGCGCGACCGGCGATCCCATCGACTACAGCTTCGCCGGCATCATCGGCAGCTGGATGCAGGTGATCTTCGCGCCGGTGGGCTTCAACTGGCAGATCTGCGTCGCGCTGATTCCGGGTATGGCCGCACGCGAAGTGGCGGTCAGCGCGCTGGCGACGGTGTACTCGCTGTCGGGCACCGACGAAGAAGCGGCCACGCAGCTGGTGCCGCTGATCACCGCGCAGTGGTCGCTGGCTACCGCGCTGTCGCTGCTGGCCTGGTTCATCTACGCGCCGCAGTGCATCTCCACGCTCGCGGTGATCCGTCGCGAAACCAATTCGTGGAAGATGCTGGGCGTGTCGGCGGGTTATCTGTTCCTGCTCGCCTACGGCGCTGCGTTTGCCACCTACCAGATCGCGCGTATGCTGGGGGCATGAGCACTGCCGTGAACACCGTTTCGTGAACACCGTTCTGGTCCAGACCGTGATCGTCGGCGCCTGCGTGGCGAGCGCCGTGGTCTACGTGCTGGCGCGGTATCTGCCGCGCCGGCAGATCGCGAACTGGCTGGACATGCGCGGTCACGTACAGATCGCGGCGCTGCTGCGTCCGGCCAAGGGCGGCGGCGGATGTCACAGCGGTGGTGACGACGGCGCCTGCGGCAGTTGCGGAAGCTGTGGCACGTCCAGGGCCGATGCGCCGCAGACGTCGATGGAACAGCCGGTGCGCTTTTATCCGGCCAAGCGCTGAGCGATGGCCCGGCCGCCCGGTGGCGGATT
This sequence comes from Hydrocarboniphaga sp. FW305-C-57, assembly GCF_058783045.1. Classification (NCBI taxonomy): domain Bacteria; kingdom Pseudomonadati; phylum Pseudomonadota; class Gammaproteobacteria; order Nevskiales; family Nevskiaceae; genus Hydrocarboniphaga; species Hydrocarboniphaga sp. FW305-C-57. The sequence continues at coordinate 350,249 of NZ_JBYSYG010000001.1, forward strand.
CCGGACGCTGTCGCCGCAACGAAAAAGCCCCGCGATGCGGGGCTTTTTCGTTGCGGCGGCTCGCGGCCTCAGTCGAGCAGGTCGGAGTAGTCGCGCTGCGCGTAGCCCGCCACGAGCGTCCACGGCAGTCGGGCCGGCGTTCTCAGCACCGAGGCACGGATGGTGCGGCCCGACAGGCCGCGGGAATCTTCGGACGTGATCTCGCGCGCGTAATGCCCCGCGATGTCCCAGCTCACGCGGATCGTGGTCGTGCCGCGCTGGATCTCGTAGCGCTGCACGCCGTCGCGGGCATCGCCGATGGGCGTCAGCTTGCCGAGGTCGGCCGGATTGAGCAGGTGGTAGCTTTCGTCCCAGCGCCCGACGAAGCCGACGTTGCCGTAGTTGGGTTCTTCGGTACGGATCAGGCGCTGTTCCTCGCGATCGACCAGTTCGACATTGAGCACGCCCTGGGCATCGCGGCGCACCCACAGCGGCGCGCCGACGACGTCGTCGTGCTTGTGGCCGAGGCCGCCGTGCGCGTGGCCGTCGTGGTGCACGCGCGCGGCTTCGGGAATCTCGCGCTCGATCCACAGCTGGTCGCGATCGCGGATCAGGTGTTCGGTATAGGTCAGCTCCTGTCGTGCACCGTCGGCGCCGATGCTCCAGCGACGATATTCCACGCGCAGGTCGGGCAGGTCGCCGCTCTGTGCGGCCAGCGGCAGTGCGGAGTTCGAGGCCTCGCCGCGATTCACCGTGGCATAGGCGATGGCGCTCAGCGAGGCGAGCGCGATGGTGGTGACGAGCAGGGGCTTGATGAAATGCATGGGGAATCCTGGAATCGAATGCGGGCCGGATACCGTCTCCGGCATCCGGCCCGCGTGACGGCTTGAAGGCGAGGCTTACAGACCCAGCGCGGCCTTGAGCTTGGCGAACACGTCGATGTTGTTGAGCGTGCCCTTGATGCGCGAGCTGCCGGCGCCGCCCGCGAACATCATCACGTCGCCGCTGCCGTGCGTTTCCGAACCCGGGCTGCCCAGTTTCACGCCGACTTCCTGCAGATAGTCGTCGGCGGTGGTGTCGACCGTGCTGAGGTCGGCGCGCACGGCGTCGCGCGGACCGCCGCCGTTGCCGAACACCAGCGTGGTGAACGGCTTGCTGTCGGCGTCGAGCGCCGGCGTGTCGCCGCCCTGGTAGCTGTGCAGCAGGCCCAGCATCGGATTGCCGATCTTCGAGTAGCCGTTGAAGGCCATGACGTGATCGTGGTCGGCGGTGACGACGATCAGCGTGTCGTCGAGGTCGACCATCTCGGTCGCCTTTTTGATCGCGGCGTCGAAGGCCAGCGTGTCCTCGAGCGCGCGCTTGGCGTTGGTGCCGTGCAGCGCGTGGTCGATACGGCCGCCTTCCACCAGCAGGAAGTAGCCGGTCTCGTTGCGCGACAGCACTTCGATGGCCTTCTGCGTCATGTCGGCGAGGCTGGGCTCGTTGGCCGAGTTCTTCACGCGATCGAGCTCGTAGCTCATGTCGCTGCTCGTGAACAGGCCCAGCAGCTTGTCGGTGCTGGCGGTGTTCACCGCGGCGAGTTCGGTGCCGCTGCTCACGTACTGATAGCCTGCGGTCTGCATCTCGGTGACCAGGTTGCGCGCGTCGTTGCGGTTGCCGCCCGAGGTGTTCGGCAGGAAGTGGCGACGGCCACCGCCGAGCACCACGTCGAGGCCGTCGGCGCCGAGCTTGGCGTTGTAGCCGATGCCGCCGGGCACCATCTGCGCGGCGATGGTGTTCTCGGCGTTGCGGTTGCAGACGTGCGAGTAGGTCGTCGCCGGCGTGGCGTGGGTGATGCGCGTGGTGCTGACCACGCCGGTGCCGTAGCCGCGCGCCTTCATGATCTCGAGCAGCGTGTCGACCGGCGCGCCATTGTTGGTCGGGCAGGTGCTGTTGCCACCGGTCTGGTAGGCCGTGCCATCGGGCGCGTTGGGGTTGGTCTCCGGCGTCATCGAGATGACTTCGTTCTTCGACTTCGATCCGGTGATGTAGCCCGCCATGCCCGGCGCGCTGTCGGTGGTCATCGCGTCTTCGGAATAGGTGCGGATGCGCGCCGACCGGCCCAGCTGTTCCATGGCCAGCTTGTTGGTTTCGGGAATCGTCAGGCCGGCCTTTTCGCCGCCGTAGATGCGGGCGGAAGTGACCGTGACCGGACCCATGCCGTCGCCGAGGAAGAAGATGACGTTCTTGGCGTCGGCCGCGAGGGCCTGTCCGCCGCACAGCGAGGCGGTGGTGGCGAGCGCGCAGGCGATGAGAGTGCGTTTCATGTGATTAGTCCTTCGTTGCGTCGCGCTTAGAGGCCCAGGGCCGTCTTGATCTGGCCGAACACTTCGGTGTTGTCCATCACGCCATGGAAATTCTCGGCGCCCAGGCCCTTGGCACCGAGGAAAACGTCGGCGCCGCCATGGGTTTCGGAGGACAGGCGGATGGTCGATTCCTGCAGGTACTCGTCGGCGGTGGTGATGCTTTCGTCGAGCGTGATGCGCGTGGCATCGCGATGCGGGCCGTTGCCGAAGCCGATGATGCTGTAGGGATTGCCGTCGACGTCGGTCACCGGCTGGCCCTGCGAAGGACCATTGGCGTACTGCTTGACCAGGCCCAGCACGCCGGCCTGTTCGGCCGTGGTGGCACCCGTGCGCATGGCGTAGCCGTTGAGCACCATGGTGTGATCGTGGTCGGCGGTGACGACGACCAGCGTGTTGGACAGGCCCGGATCGATCACTTCCATCTTCGCCAGCGCGGTGGCGATGGCGTCGTCGAAGGCGATGCCGTCGGTCAGCGCGCGCTTGCCGTTGGAGGCGTGCAGGGCGTGGTCGATGCGACCGCCTTCCACCATCAGGAAGAAGCCCTTGTCCTTGGCGGCGAGCAGATCGATGGCCTTGGCGGTCATCTCCGACAGGCTCGGCTGCGCGGCCGGATCGCGATCGAGCTCGTAGCTCATGTCGCTGCTCGAGAACAGGCCCAGCACCTTGGCGGTGCTGTTCGGCAGCGCGGTCAGTTCGGCCGTGTTGGCGGCGTAGCTATAGCCGGCCGTCTGCATCTCGGTGATCAGATTGCGCGTGTCGCTGCGCGAGCTGCCGTCGCCCTGCGGCAGGAAGTGACGGCGACCGCCGCCGAGCACCACGTCGATGCCGACGTCGTCGCCGAGCGTGAGCGCGCTGTTGTAGTCGCTGGCGCTGGGCACCATCTGCGAGGCGATGGTGTTTTCGCCGTTGCGGTTGCAGATGTGCGAGTAGGTGGTGGCGGGCGTGGCATGGGTGATGCGCGTGGTGCTGACCACGCCGGTGCCGTAGCCCTGCGACTTCATGAGTTCGAGCAGCGTCTGCACGGGCGTGCCGTTGCCGGCTTCGCAGGTGGAGTCGGCGCCGTTGATGTACTGCGTGCCATCCGGACGATAGGCGTTGGTGCCCGTGCTCATCGAGATGACTTCGTTCTTCATCTTGACGCCGGTCATGTAGGCGGCCATCGACGGCGCGCTGTCGGTGACCTGCGCGTCTTCCGAATACGTGCGGATGAACGCGCTCTCGGGCAGCGTATCCATGGTGATCTGGCCTTCTTCACCGACCTTGTAGATGCGCATGGCGGTCATCGTGGTGATGCCCATGCCGTCGCCCAGGAAGAACAGCACGTTCTTCTGCGGTGCGGGTTCGACCGGATCGGTCGGGGTCGGCGTCGTCGGCTCTTCCGGCGTCGTCGGTTCGTTGTCGTTATCGTCGTTGCCGCAGGCAACGAGACTGCAGGCAGCGAGTGCGATCGCCGCCAGACGAAGGTGCTTCATGTTCTGACTCCCATTTGCGAGTCAGCGATTGTACATTTGGCAGATGACGGCAAGGCGACAGTTCGGTTGCAGTTGTATGCGTCGGCCGGGATCGAACGCGCAAAAAAGAACGCCCCGCAGGGCGGGGCGTTCTTCACTGCGACAGCGCAGGCCGATCAGGTACCGACCTTGCCGCCGTCTTCCTTCCAGACCACCACGGTCGCCGGACGCGGACGGCCGCCGGTGGCTTCGGGCCACTGCGAGAACGCCAGCGGATCGACGGTCGGATCGGCGACACCCGCCGAACGCGGATGGCTGCCGTATTCGCCCGGGTGCTGCACGTTGACGAACACGTACTTCTGGTCCGGCGTGAAGGTGATGCCGGTGATTTCGCAGCCCGAAGGCCCGACCAGGAAGCGGCGGATCTCTTTGGTGACCGGATCGGCGACGAGCATCTGGTTGTTGCCCATGCCGGCGTAGTTGCCGGTGTTGGAGAAGTTGCCGTCGGTCTGGATCCACAGGCGGCCGTCGGCGTCGAAATCGAGGCCGTCGGGGCTGTTGAACAGGTTGTTGGCGTTGATGTTGCTGCTGCCGGCCTGCAGCGGCTGTTCGGCGACGCCCGAGTGCGCGGGGTTGCCGGCCAGCACGAACAGATCCCATTCGAAGGCCAGCGCGGCGGCGTCACCGCCGGTTTCGCGCCAGCGCACGATCTGGCCGTAGATGTTCTGCGTGCGCGGGTTGGCTTCGTCGGTGCTGCTGCGGCCGCTGTTGTTGGTCAGCGTCAGGTAGACCTCGCCGGTGCCCGGGTGCACGTTGACCCATTCCGGACGATCCATCTTGGTGGCGCCCACGGCATCGCCGGCCAGGCGCGTCTGCACGAGGATGCCGGCCAGGCTGCCGAACTTCGCGCGCAGCGTGCTGCCGTCGGTGGTGACGGTGTCGGGAACCAGCGGAATCCACACACCCGTGCCCATCATGTCGCCCGCGGTGGCGCCGGCTTCGAACTTGGCCACGTACAGCGTGCCGGACTCGAGCAGGTTGCGGTTGGTGTCGGGCGTGGTGGTGCTGTAGACGCCGTTGGAAACGAACTTGTAGACGTAGTCGTTGGCCTGATCGTCGCCCATGTAGACGACGACGCGGTTGTCGAGCGCCAGCGTCTGCGCGGCGTTCTCGTGCTTGATGCGGCCCAGCGCGGTGCGCTTCTTGGGCGTGGAGCTCGGATCGAAGGGATCGATCTCGACGATCCAGCCCATGCGGTTGGATTCGTTGGGCTCCTTCACGTAGTCGAAGCGGTCGTCGTGCTCTTCCCAGCGATTGCCCGAGACGCCGCCGGCCAGGCCGTAGCGGCGCATGCTGGTGCTGCGCGTGTCGCTGCCGCTGGTGGTGCCGAAGTAGCTGTTGAAGTTTTCTTCGCAGGTCAGGTACGTGCCCCACAGCGTGTAGCCGTTGCCGCAGTTGTTGACCGTGCCCAGCGAGATGGTGCCGGTGGGATCGGCGCTGGTCTGCAGCAGCGCGTGGCCGGCGGCCGGACCCGTCAGCAGCATCGGCGTGTTGACGTGGATGCGGCGGTTGTACGGCGAGTCGAGCACCACCTGCCAGCTGCCCGAGACGAGGCGCACGTGCGCCACCGAAACACCGTGCGCGTGCTGCGACTTGCGCACCTGCTCGAGCGACCACGGCGTGGCGCCCGACTGCACGTCGGCGGTGTAGAAGAATTCGGGGTTGATGTACTCGTGGTTCATCACGAGCAGGCCTTCGGTGCTGTTCTGGCTGTCGCCCAGCGGGAAGAAGTGCATGCCGTCGTGGTTGTCGCCGAACTGGCGAGCCTGCGCCTCGGCGGTGTCGGTGGCGTCGCCGCGCCAGGCCGGCGAATCGGCGAACAGCGGATCGCCCCAGCGACAGAACACCGCGGACTTGTAGCCGGCCGGCACCGTGACGGTGTCGAGCGTGTTGGCCGCCACCGCCGCGAAGCCGAGCAGCGGCGCGTCGTCGCCTTCGTCACCGTCGTTGTCGCTGCAGGCCACCAGGGCCGGGCTCAGGAAACCCACGGCGCCGAGCGCCAGACCGGCTTTCAAGATGTCGCGGCGCGAACGCACGGCCTTGACGATGTCGTTGAAGTGCAGATTGGGGGAGAGATTGGTCGGGACGTCTTCTTGATCGATGGCGCTCACGGCGGTCTGGCTGTGAGGAGGGAGGCGCTTACGGTCGACCCGTAAGAAGGTCGCGATGATGTGCAGCCTGAATGACGGCGGTATGACGAAACGGTGTCGAAACGCCGCATCCATCTTTCGATGGGTGCCGAAGCGCCGACGCCGGGTGGCTCCGTCGATGGCGACGGGGGGAGCGCAGGGGTAGAATCGCCCGCTTTCGAGCTTCCCGGTCCCGGACTGCAACGCGCATTGAACGCTCTCGCTGAAACCCCGCCCCCGGTCGTTCGCTACCGCGTGCGAGCCTCCGATCCGGCCAGCCATCGGTTCGACGTCCGCTGCGAAGTCACTGCCGCCGGTGTCTGCGAATTCCGCCTGCCGGGCTGGATTCGCGGCAGTTATCTGGTGCGCGATTTCTCCAAGCACGTGATCGGCCTGCGTGCCTGGCGCGAGGGTCGCGAGCAGGCCATCGAGCGGCTCGACAAGCGCAGCTTTCGTGTCGCAGGCAGCGGCGACCTCGTGCTCGAATACCAGGTCAACGCCTTCGACGAATCGGTGCGCAAGGCGTTTCTCGATACGCGTCGCGGCTTCTTCAACGGCAGCTCGCTGTTCTACTGCCCGCGCGGGCACGAGCAGTCGCGCTTCGAAATCCGCATCGACAAACCCGGCGACGCGCGCTGCGCGAACTGGAAGCTCGCGACGACCTTGATCGCGGTCGATGTCGACGCCGACGGCTTTGGTGTCTATGCGGCCGACGACTACGAGGCGCTGATCGATCATCCGGTCGAAATGGCCGCGTTTCAGCGCCACGACTTCGACGTCGACGGCATTCCGCACGCGCTGATCCTGTCGGGCCGCGTCGAGCTCGATGCGCCGCGCGTGACGGCCGATCTGGCCCGCATCTGCCACGTCGAGCGCGAGCTGTTCGGGCAAGAGCCCAAGCTCGATCAGTTCCTGTTCCTGACCAACGTCGTCGGCGCCGGCTACGGCGGGCTCGAGCATCGCAGCTCGACGGCGCTGATCTGCTCGCGCGGCGATTTTCCGCGCGTTGGCAAAAGCGAGCTGAGCCGCGAATACCGCACGTTCCTGGGCCTGTGTTCGCACGAGTATTTCCACTTGTGGAACGTCAAGCGCATCACCGCGCAGGCCTTCCTCGAAAGCGATCTCGGCCGCGAGGCCTACACGCGCGATCTGTGGCACTACGAAGGCGTCACGAGCTACTACGACGATCTGTTCCTGCTGCGCGCGGCGATCATCGAGCCCGCGCTGTATCTCGACCTGCTCGCCGAGGGCGCCACGCGCCTGCAGCGCGCACCCGCGCGGCTCGTGCAGACGCTCGAAGACGCGAGCTTCGAAACCTGGATCAAGTACTACCAGCCCGACGAAAACTCGGTCAATGCGAGCACCAACTACTACGTGAAGGGCGCGCTCGTCGCGCTCTGCCTCGATCTGCTGCTGCGCCTGCGATCGACCATCACGCTCGACGATGTCATGCGCACGCTGTGGACGCGTTACGGCGCGCCCGGCATCGGCGTTCCCGAAGGCGGGCTCGCGGCGATCGCGCAGGAATTGTCGGGCCTCGACCTCGGCGGCTTCTTCGATCGCGCGCTGCGTTCGACCGACGAGCTGCCGCTGGCCGAATTGCTGCAGGAATTCGGCGTCACCGCCACGCTGCGCGCGAGCACCTCGGCGCTCGACGAGGGCGGACGCACGCAGTCGAAGGCGCAGGTGCGCTGGGTCGGCCTGCGCCTGCGCCCCGGCGAAACCAGCATCGCGCACGTGATCGCCGCCAGCCCGGCCCAGCGCGCGGGCCTTTCGGCCGGAGACCAGCTCGTCGCGCTCGATGGCCTGCGCATCACCGCGCAGAACTGGACGCGCAGGCTCGATGCCTACGAAGCCGGTACGTGCCTCGAACTCGCCTACTTCCGCGGCGAAGAGCTGCTGACGACGCAGATCGAAATCTCCGAAGCGCCGCTCGACACCTGGACGTTCACGCTCGCCGAAGCCGATGCCGACCGTCTGGCCCGCCGCCAGGCCTGGCTCGGCGCCTGAGTCGCCCCTAGCTTTTCACCGGTCGATCGATATGTCTCTCGCACAGCTTTCACTGATCGACCGCTCGTCCGCCGGACTCGGCGACGCCGGGCTGCTGAGCGAAAGCGAAATCCGCACGCTGGCCGATCTTTACGCCGCGCGCGCGCGCCGCACGCCCGATGCGATCGCCTGTCGCTACCACGATGCGTCCAGCGATAGCTGGAAGGATTTCAGCTGGCGCGATCTGCGACTTCTGGCGCTGCGCTACGTCGCCGGATTCCGTGCCGCAGGACTGGTAGCCGGCGAGCGCGTCGCCGTGCAGTCGCAGAACGGCCCGCGCTGGCTCGCGATCGACTGGGCCGCGCAGACCTTGGGCCTCGTGCTCGTCGGCCTATACAACGAGGACACGCCGGGCAACACCGCGCACCTGCTCGACAACAGCGGTGCCGCTCTGGCTTTGCTGCGCGATGCCGACGGCTGGCGCGAAACCAGCGCGCTGCGTGCGTTTCCGCTGTTGCGCCAGGTGGTGCTGCAGCAAGGCGGCGCGGATGGTCTGGGCGACCGCTTCACGGCCGTTTCGACGATCGACGAGTGGCTGCCGCAGCCGGCCGAAGACACGGGCGAGGCGCCCGCGATCGATCCCGAATCGCTCGCCACCATCGTCTACACCTCGGGCTCGACCGGGCCGAGCCGCGGCGTGATGCTGTCGCATCGCGCCTTGCTCGCCAACGTGTTCGCCTGCACGCGCGCGCTGACGATTTCGGCCGATGATCGCTACTTCTCGGTGCTGCCGATGGCGACGCTGTTCGAGCGCGTCGCCGGCGCCTACGGAGCGGTCGTCGCCGGTGCGACCACGGTCTACGCGCGCAGCGCCGCGCAGCTCGGCGAAGACCTGTTCGCAGGCCAGCCGACCTTGCTGATCGCGGTGCCGCGCGTCTACGAGCGCCTGCACGCCGCGGTGATGGCGAGCCTCGAACAGGCGCCTGCGCACAAGCGCGCGCTGTTCAATCTGGCGATCGAAGCGGGCTGGGCCGCGCATCAGCGGCAGGGCCGTCGCCGTCTTTCGCTGAGCAGCGCGATCGCGCGACGCGCACGCGAGCAGTTCGTCGCACGGCTCGGCGGCCGGCTACGCCTGGCCGTATCGGGCGGTGCGCCGCTGGCGCCCGAGATCGCGCGGCTGTTCATCGGCCTCGGCGTGCCGCTGCTGCAGGGCTACGGGCTCACCGAGGCCGGGCCCGTGGTCAGCGTCAACCGGCTCGACGACAACGATCCCTGCAGTGCCGGCCTGCCGCTCGACAACGTCGAAACCCGGCTCTCGCCCGACAACGAGCTGCTCGTGCGCTCGCCGTCGCTGATGCTCGGCTACTGGCAGGATGCGCAGGCGACCGCCGATGCGCTCGACGACGCCGGCTGGCTGCACACCGGCGACAAGGTCAGCCGTCTCGATACGCACCGCATCTACCTGATCGGCCGGCTCAAGGAAGTCATCGTCACCTCGACCGGACGCAAGGTGTCGCCGAGCGAAATCGAGCAGCGGCTGCTCGTCGAGACGATCGTCGAGCAGGTGATGGTCGTCGGCGAGGCCCGGCCGTTTTTGACCGCGCTGATCGTGCCGAACGCCGACGCGCTCGCCGCGCTGCGGGCGCGTCTGGGCCTGGCGCCCGGCGACGATTCGCCGATCGCTCGCGCCCGCCTCGAAGCCGAATTGCTGCAGCGCTGCCTGCAGCGTCTCGCGAGCGGAGACGGCAACAGCCTGTTGCGCGCGGTCGCGCTCGTCGAGGGACCGTGGAGCGTCGCCAACGGCCTGCAGACGCCGACGCTCAAGCTCAAGCGCAGCTGCATCGCGCGCCAATACGAACGCGACATCGAGCGCCTGTACGCGGGCCATTTCCTGCCCGCCAAAACGGACTGCTCCTGCAACGCGGGCGTTTGAGCGCTTCGCCGCAATCGCGCCGCAGGCTTGCGCTCTTGAACCCGCGCCGCGGCGCTACACTGCGCCGCACTCCATTCCCGTCCTCGCAGGCCGTGCTCCAGCGGACATGATCGAAGACCTCGCCAAGACCTTGCTGGCCTATCTGATCGGCAACCTCATGGGCGGCCAGATCGTCGGCCGGCTGCGCGGCGGCGTCGATCTGCGCCAGTTCGGCAGTGGCAACGTCGGCGCGACCAATGCGCTGCGCACGCAGGGCAAGGGCTTCGCGGTCGCGGTGCTGCTGATCGACGTGCTCAAGGGCGTCATCGCGGCGCTGCTGGTTCCGGCGCTGCCGTGGCCCGCCGCGCTCGGTGGCGGCGATGCGCTGCCGCGCGAAACGCTCGGCTATCTGTGCGGTGTCGGCGTCGCGCTCGGCCATTGCTATCCGGTCACGCTCGGCCTGCGCGGCGGCAAGGGCGTGGCGACGCTGGCCGGCGTGTTCGGGGCGCTGATGCCGCTCGCGCTGCCGGGCATGCTGCTGGTGTTCGTGCTCGTGATCCTGTTCAGCGGCTACGTCAGCGCGGCCACGCTCGGCGCCTCGGTGTTCGCGCTGCTGTGGGCGCTCGTCATCGACCGTCACGGCCCGCTGTCGGCGCCCGCGCTGTTCACGGTGGCGATGGCCGCGCTCGTCACTTTCAAGCATCGCGAGAACATTCGCCGGCTGCTGCGCGGTGACGAACATCGCTTCGAGAAGGCTCGCCTGATCGGCCGCTGGCTCGACAGCAGAAAACAGCAGGCATGAACGATCTGATCGATACGCTCGCCGACGGCGCCTGGCATTCGGGCGAAGACCTCGCGAACGCCGAAGGCGTGACGCGCGCGGCGGTGGCCAAGCGCATCGAAAAACTGCGCGATCTCGGGCTCGACGTCGAGGCGCGCCAGGGGCTCGGCTATCGGCTCGCGCAGCCGCTCGAACGCCTGCGCGAAGCCGAGCTCGCGGCCGCAGCGCCGTCGGCCCGCGTGCGCGTGGTCGGCAGCACCGATTCGACCAACCAGCAGCTGCTCGTCGCCGACGCGGCCGACGATCCGCAGTTGCTGTTCGCCGAATTCCAGACCGCCGGCCGGGGCCGGCGTGGGCGGGCCTGGCGCTCGCCGTTCGGAGCCAATCTGTACCTGTCGCTGGCCTGGTCGTTTTCGAGCTGGCCGCCGCAGCTCACCGCGCTGCCGCTCGCGGTCGGCGTCGCCTGCGCGCGCGCGGTGCAGGCGCAGGGCCTGCGCGAGGTGCAGCTCAAGTGGCCGAACGATCTGTACGCCGCCGGCCGCAAGCTCGGCGGCATCCTGATCGAGCATCGCGGCGAAGCCGGCGGAGCCTGTCGCGTGGTCATCGGCATCGGCCTCAACGTGGCGATGTCGGGCGCGCAGGCCGAAGGCATCGACCAGCCCTGGATCAGCCTCAACGAAGCGCTCGCCACGGCGCAGCGCCCGCCGGCCTCGCGCAACGCGCTCGCGGCCAGCTTGATCCGCGAGTTGCTCGCGATGTTGCAGCCGTTCGAGACGCAGGGCTTCGGTGCCGACCGCGCCGTCTGGTCCGAACTCGATCTGACGCGCGATCGCGCGGTCACGCTGAGTGGCGAGCCGCCGGTTTTCGGCATCGCGCGCGGCGTCGACGAAAGCGGCGCGCTGATCGTCGAAGTCGACGGCCTGCGCCGGCTCGTGCATTCGGGCGACGTGAGCCTGAGGCTGGCCTGATGCTGCTGCTCGATATCGGCAACAGCCGCATCAAGGCGGCGATCGCGCGCGGCGATGCGCTGGAGCCGATCGCCACCGTGAGCCATGCGGGCGACGCCGTCGCGGCCATCGCCATGCTGCCCGATCTCGATGCGGGCGCGTCGGTGTGGATCTCGCAGGTGCTCGGCCCGGCCGCCGAAGCGCGCCTGACCGAGGCCGTGCAGGCGCGATGGGCGCGTGCGCCGCGCTACGCGCGCTCGGTGGCCGAACTCGGTGGCCTGCGCAACGCCTATCGCGAGCCCGAACGGCTCGGCGTCGATCGCTGGCTTGTCATGCTCGCGGCCTGGTCCGAAGCGCCGAACCGCGCCGCCGTGATCGTCGATGCCGGAACCGCGCTGACCGCCGATGTGCTCGATGCAAGCGGCCGTCATCAAGGCGGCTTCATCGCCGCCGGCCTGCTGACCTCGCAGCGCGCCGTGCTCGGCGCCACGCGCTTTGCCACGCGGGACGAGCACGCGCGCTACGACACCGGCCTGGGGCTCGACACCGAGGCCTGCGTGCGCCAGGGCGCGATGCTCGGCTGCCTCGGCGCGGTCGATCGCGCCGCCACCATCGCCGGGGCCGAGGCGAAACGCTGGATCACCGGCGGCGATGCGCCGGCCTTGCTGGCGGGCCTCGACGCGGGATGGCGCCATCGTCCGCTGCTCGTGCTCGAAGGCCTGCGCGCGCTGGCCCGCATCAGCGGCTGATCGGGCGCGGGCGCTTGCGGATCGCAGACGACGCGGCCCAGCGTCTCGGTTAATATCCGCCCCCGACGCACGCCGGCATAGCTCAGTTGGTAGAGCTGCGCATTTGTAATGCGAAGGTCGCGGGTTCGATTCCTGCTGCCGGCACCAATAGATATGAGATGAAGCGGTAAGAGGGAGTAAGTTGCGCAAAAATCCTACTGGATACCGGCGTTTGGTCGGGTAATTCGGAGTAAGGGCGCGCAATGACAGCCTCCATCTTGAGTGAGTAACATCGGGAGTAACGGCCGCTGAGCGGCTACTCCCATGAGAAGTTACTCACCATGCCGCTTACTCACACGAAGCTGCAAAGCCTGAAACCGAAGGCCGCGATTTATCGCGTGGCCGATTCCGCCGGCCTGTGCATTGAGGTTGCGCCCACTGGTTCAAGGTACTGGCGGTTCCGCTACCGCTTCGCCGGCAAGGCCAAGATGATCTCCCTAGGCGTCTACCCGGAGCAGAGCTTGGCCGACGCCAGGAAAGCGCGCGACGAGGCCCGGGCGATGCTGCGAAAGGGTGTCGATCCGAGCAGCCACCGGAAGCAAGCGCGCCTGGCGCTCAGTACCGCAGCCGAGAACACTTTCGAGGTGGTTGCTCGCGAGTACCTGGGAAAGCTGGCGTTGAAGCTGGAGACGACCACTCTCGACAAGGCGAAGGCTCAACTAGAGTCGCATGTCTTCCCGTGGCTCGGCGCCAGAGCCGTGAGCAGCATCACGCCGCCGGAACTTCTCGCGGTGCTGCGGCGAGTGGAGGAGCGGGGCAAGCTCGAGACGGCTCATCGGGTACTGCAACGCTGCAGCCAGGTCTTCCGGTACGCGATCGCCACCGGCCGGGCTGAGCGAGATCCCGCCGCAGACCTCCGCGGCGCGCTCGCCACGGCGCCGGCGAAGCATCATGCCGCCATCACCGAGCCGAAGGCCTTGGGCGAGTTGCTGCGCGTCATCCGCGGCTACCAGGGGCAGTTCGTCACCGCCTGTGCGTTAAAGCTCGCTCCGCTCGTCTTCGTGCGCCCTGGCGAGCTGCGACACGCCGAATGGGCGGAAATCGATCTCGACGCGGCTGAATGGCGCATCCCTGCCGAGAAGATGAAGATGCGCGCCCCGCATATAGTTCCGCTGTCCGAGCAAGCCGTGACTCTGCTGCGCGATCTCCAAGAGGTCACTGGGACAGGCCGCTACCTATTCCCGTCCGTTCGGAGCAACAAGCGGCCGATGAGCGAGAACACCGTGCTCGCCGCCCTGCGCCGCCTGGGATATGCCAGCGACCAGATGACCGGCCACGGCTTCAGATCGACGGCGTCGACGCGCTTGCACGAAATGGGCTGGGCCAGCCACCTGGTCGAGTTGCAACTCGCGCATGTTGAGCGGAATCAGGTCAAGGCCGCCTATAACCACGCTCTCTATCTCGACGAGCGCCGGAAGATGATGCAGGCCTGGGCAGACTACCTTGATAGGCTCGCGGATGGTGGCAATGTTGTTGCTGCGAGCTTCGGCAAAGCGGCGGCTTGATCGCGGCTGCGTACGCGTCAGGCGCCTTGAAAGTGGCGGAAGGGCGGGCGGTAAATTACGCTCGCGGTGGAAACGGTGAATGCAGTCATGACGGACTACGAGTTCAAGATCGGAGCTTATTCTCCGAAAACTATTCCGCTGGCTCGCCTGGCGGAGTACATGGTGCTGCTCGCTGAACTGCTAGGTGAAAAGGATCGCGTTCATTTTGCTGGGTTAGGAAAGGGCAGCTGCATCCTGAAAGTAGCAGTGCAATCCGAAGCTCGAATCAGGGCGCGTCGGAGAGTGAATGCTGCCCGGTCGGCCGAGCCTGACAGCCCGCTCCGCAAGACCGTCGCCAAGTTGAACGGCATGCTGCGCGAGGACAACGCAGAGGGGTCACTGAAGGCCGGCGACACGAAGGTGCTCGAGTTTCCGGGTGTGCGCGAACACACGCCTCAGCAGATTGGCCCCTTCAACAAGGCAACTGAAATTGAAGGCGTTCTGCTACGCGTCGGCGGGCAAGACGCATCGGCGCATGCGCTCGTCCAAGATGGTGAGGGCAAGGTTTGGTCGTGTGAGGTTGATCGCGGGATGGCGCGGCAGCTCGCGCCCCATATTTATGGGAATCCACTCCGCTTGCGTGGCGAGGGTCGATGGACTCGTACGATTGAGGGCCGCTGGGAGCTTGTTCGCTTCCGTGCCGCCGAATTCAAGGTGCTTGACGACGTGCCGCTTCAAGACGCGGTGAAGAATATCCGGAAGGCTCGTTGATATGGTGATCTTCGACGCGACTTTTGCCTTGTTGCTTGTCGATGAAAATGCAGACGCTCCGTCCGATCCGGAAACTCAACAACCGATCGAGCGGGCCAGAGACCGTATCGAGCATCTTATTGCTGAGCTGGCCTCTGCCAATGTCCGCATTGGAATCCCGACTCCGGCTCTGGCCGAAGTACTCGTGACGCAGTCCAGTCGGGCGGCTGAGTTGATGGCGGCTCTAACCAGCACATACCGCATTCGGACTCTGCCTTTTGATGAGCTAGCTGCCGTCGAGGTGGCGATGATCACGGCCGGAGAGCGAGTGACGCGCACGCTCGGTGATGCCACAAAGGCTAAGGTTAAGTACGACAGGCAAATACTCGGTACAGCACTTTCTATCGGCGCGACAGCGCTTTATACCGACGACAACGGATTGGCACGTAAGGCTCGTCAAGCAGGTATGGAGGTGAGAGGAATAAAAGACCTGCCATTACCCCCCGTCGATAGCCAGATCGCGCTCGACTTGCCAGAACCTGAGCCCGAGTAATAGCCGAGGTTTTTCTTTGGGAAGTAGTCAGATAAGTTACGAGTCCTGATCAAGCTCTTCATCGAGAATGGTCGTGGCTCCTGTTCGTCCGGTTAAAGACTTAAGCCTTCCGTCCATTTTAAGCATCCACGTGGTCCTCTTTTTGAAGCCAGTTCCGTCGCGGTACTCGACTGCAACTGCGCCAATTTTAGGGTTCTGAATGTCATCAACTAGCGCGATACTCGCATGTAGTCCTGACCGAACTGCGTCGATTGCTTTAGTTTCGTTCCATGCTGCCAAGTTAGAATCGGCGTAGCGAACGCGCAGTTCAAGGGCGTCGTATCCGACGTTTCTCAGCCGCCATTGGGATTTGATGCGGCCAGGTGACTCAGTTGCATAACCATATTCGATCAGCCGGAAAGTTGCGCTTTTAGAAATCTCGTCCTGCTTTCTGGCGAGGCGATAGGCCTCTTGTGCATGTTCCAATTGGTCGCGAGATATCTCGACCAGGGCTTTTTGCTCGTCAACGGAGGCTTTCAACTCGGCTGCTTGAAGCTCTAATGCAGCGGTGTTTTGCCGAAGCTCCTCACCCTGCTGCAGATAGCCAACAACAAGCCAAAGAAATGCGAGCGGGCTGAACGCTCCTGCGGTGAAGTCCCCCAGTTCGTTGAGGGTGAGTGCGGGCAACGTGTCCCGCTTCCCCCAGACGACCGCTGTAATTCCGATCAGATAGATCACAGTCGCGATCATGCCTGCGATCGTGTGCCAACACCGTGGCTTCGGCAAAGAAACGGTTTCGCTCATCGTGCTCCCCAAGCACATCCCCGCTTCAAGAGTACATCGGGCATGCCTGGATGCGGTGCTCAGACCGTGGAAGATGCCGCCGCACCCACGGAACCGCGCATGCAACGGGCACCCCTACCTTGCCAAAACTTACCCATCGACTCGGATTTCAAATCCGAGTGGCCTTGGCTCGCCAGAAGATTCCCGAGCAATCCTATGGTGGGGCAGCCGAGTTTTGCTGGCGGCATCAAATCTCGGCAGGCCGCCAGATCTGCATTTGAAAACAAGTGGATGGCTACGGCTTTCGCGAGCTTCCAGGCCACGGTTTCAATGCCGCTACCTTGACATTACTTGTCATGACTTACGGTTCATCGGTGCGGGTTGGTGGACCAAGCTAATTCACCATTCGAAATGGCAAATGGTTGATTTCATAGCTAAACGCAAAATTGCGCTGTGCGAAATCAGGACTGCATTCCAGTCTGGAGATTGCTCGGAGAACATCTCCATGCCTCTTCCCGAAGTGCATGGCAACCATTCGCGAGTCAGTCACTATCTGATTATCGACTACCAAAACGAAGTCAGTACGACTTGCCTCCCTGCTGGACTGCTTTGATCTTCTTTGATTGTTTCTTCAAAGAATCAGACATAGCCGACCCAACCGCAATCGGATGCCGGCTTTTGTGGAGATCTCGTAGGCGGGCGTTCACCGCCTCCATTTTCGTAATTCCAGGGGCTACCCGGGACTTCTCCAGTTGGGCCAAGGAACAGATCGGGGCGCCCGGCTTGTGGAGGGGCGCGATTACCTGCTCACCGAAAAGGGGAGCGACCTCCGAGCGCACGAAATACCTTAAGGACTACCACCTCACCATCGACGCGGCTATATGAAGCTCACGAAAGCTAGGGAGTGGTAAATGCTGGTTCTTTCTGATGAAGAACTGCGCGATCTCACGCGCAAGGTCCGTGCGGATGGTCAGGCACGGGTGCTAAAAGCACTAGGGTTGACCTACGGCATACGGCCGGATGGGTCGCTAGTGGTGCTTCGTGTGCACCTTGAAGAAAAGCTCAATCCGAGCTCACAGCCGCGGAAACATCTTAAAGTTGAGCCGAATTGGGGCGCGGTGAAATAAAGTTGAAATCCAATTAGCTAGAACCCGCCGAGGCCGCGGTGTATCAGTTTCATCGCGGCCCAGGCCGCTCCTCGTAAAGTGAGTCGTGGTAGACCCAATTGGCGTAGATCGCAAGATTTTCGAAGTGGGCAGCAGATTTGAGAATGTTCTCTATGTGGATCGGCCCCTCTCGCCCTTGCAGCAGCTGCTTGCCGTCAGGCGACGTATGCGGACGCGCATGTACAAGCTCGTTTCGAAAATCAATCAGATCATCAAATTTCTCCTGTATTTCCTCTAGGCAGGCGCGCATGCCGTCAGTCAGCGCAGGAGTAGCCTTCTTGATCGCTCTTCGGAAAGCCATCGCAATGCCGTCTGCAGTGGGATTTCTAGGAATGGCGGCATGCCCTGCCGGTGAGATGCGAGCCACAATGTCACAGATGCAGCCCTCCAAATATCCGAAGTTGTAAACAGCCCGGCCGATAGCCGAGAGGTATTCCGGGTCTGCCGGCGTCCTAAATGAGCGCATGTCGATTCTCAGCGTATGAAGGGTCGCCATCCTATTGGCGTGTTGGTTTAGCTTCGTACTACTTCCTCATCGGAGACGTGCCTCTGTCACTCCGACAGACCATCGGAGTTCGATGATCACTTTGCACAAATCGCTTCGTTTAAGGGTAGCGTGGAATCTCCACCAAAAAACGGAGGCTTCCGTGAGTGACAAGGTGATGTGGTTTCTGCAAAAGGTTGGGACGCGCTATCGCTGTGTGAGACAAGAGGGCACAAGTATCATATGTACTCCTCTGTTCGACACCGAAGAAGAAGCGCTTGGCTTTGTTCGCGGCGAGCGGATTGAAGGCGTCGGAGAGGCTTGTCCAATTTGATCTGCTTCCGGGTCGGGCTATTGCGCCTGCCGGCATCCTCCACGATGCTCAGCGCTTTCGAACGCTTGGGGGCGTGATGGAAAGAGCTGAGGCTACGAAGTGGGAGATGCGTGCTGCAGCTGCTTGGGGGGCGGTCACCATCGCATTGCTGGTTGCGCTGCTCATCCCTGCTATTCCAGATGATTTATGGACCACGTACATCTGGTCCGCAGAAGCGGCAGGCTGGACGCAAGCGATTGGCGCGATTGTGGCGATCCTCGTTGCGATCGTGGTGCCCGTTCGACATGCGAAAAGTGCGCACCGTGAGCTTGACCGCAGGCGCCTTAATAACCTCGCGGTGTTGAGTGACCATGCATTGACCGCTGCAAATGACTTCCTTTCCGCCATGGAAACTGAAGGCAACAGATTTGCATACGGACTGCACTATGCACCGGTTGACTGGGAAGGCGTAATTGCTGCCTTCGATACTGTCGCTGTCAACGAGCTTCAGACCTACGAGATTATTGAGGCTGTTTTGGAAATCCGAGAGAAGCTTCGCCGTTTGAGGTACTTTGACGAGCATCAACCTGCGTCTGGAGACAACGAACACAACTGGGAGGAAACGCTCGAAGAGCTTCACGACTTGCGACGAAAAGTTGGGGACTCCGTTCAAACCATTCGCGACGCTAGGCTTGCTCTCGGATAGGCCTACGAAAGGCGTTCGACGCCTACATGGGGCATTGCATCGGGAGGCAAGGGTCAGCTTTGAAAGCCAACCCTACTCACGTAGTTACTCGCCGTCCTTGTGCAGATTGTTGGTCATCTCAGTCCAGTCGCTTTCATAGTCGTCGAACCGATGGAGTGGCCAGCAGTTGAATCCGCTGGCCGTCAGGTGGATGACGTGGATTTCGCCACCGATGTGAATTCTTTTGTCCACTGGCTCCAAGGCCTGCAAAGCCCGCTGCTCGTGCATCAACTTTACGAAGTCTGCAGGTAGAGAAATCGGCTGGTTGAGGTTGCAGTCGGGCTTAGCGCCGATGCCGCCGACGGGCTGACTCTCTGACTCGAAATCTTTCGTTGACCGGTAGACATAAACCCGCATCTCGCCGGCCTCTGAGAAGCCGAAGTGATAGACCGTCGTGGTGAGCGTTTCCCTGGGCTGAAATTTCTCCAGATACGCCTTCCAGCGCGATCTCAATGCTTCAGGCGTATGCGCATCGAGATTATCGATGCTTCGGGTAACCATCCAGTCGTTTACCTCGCGAGCCCAATCTCCCGCGAAACCACCAACTCCAGTTCCGGCAATGATCATTCGTAGATGGGGCACCATGAAGGCCTTACTGACGAATGCGTGCCTGGCTCCGCCATGTACGGCCGCCAGTGTGTCGGTCGCCACCATAACTTGAGTGGTGTCGGTGCAGTAGATCAAGGAGGACATTGGAGGGTTCTCGTAGCGGCCTGATTGCTGTAAACGGGGATGGCCTACCAAGATTGTAGTTTCGTGCCGTAGAAATTGAAGGTGGGCTGATCACGGCAGCCGTGCCCATTACTAGCCTCTCGGCGCCGGCTTCGTTGATGCGCCACAGCTTGCCGGGTCTGACATCGCCGCCGTACTGGCGACCGCTGCCGTACTGCACCGCCGAGATGTTGCTCACCAAGCCAGCGGTAGCAGCTGCGACGGTACCCATAGCGGCAAGATTCGCGGGGAAAGGGAGCGCGGCGGCCTGCGCAATTCCCTGTTGAATGCTGATGATCGATTGCGCAATGGCGAACGCTTTCGAAGCCATGAACATGGCCTTGTAGATGCTGGACTGTTCACCTTTTGCCGTTCGCATGATATCGGCCAACGCACTGAACCCCTGTTCGCCGGAAGAGAGGATCGTCTGCATCTTCGCCTGCTCAATCTGAGCCATGCGATCGGCATGCTGCTGGCCCATCTGCTCTTCGATCGCATCGTAGCTACTGGTGGTTTCAATCTGCAGCTTTCTCGCATCCTCCAGGCGCTTTAGTTGATTCGCGTACCGAACATTCTCTGCTTCGGCTTCCGCTTGATACCGCGCCAGCTGATTGTCGAAGGCGCCTCCGGACAAAGGATCGACGTCGCCAAGGATGTATTTGTCCGGATCGTCTCCGAACTTCTGGCGTCCCTTTTCGATCTGGTCGGCTTGATACAGAGCGCGTGCATAGGCCTTAACATTGGCCACGTCTCCCGGCTTCGCGAACGAATTGAGTCTCGCCATTGCCTGCGCAACCGCCAAGTCCTCCCCGGACAGGGCCGCGAAAGAGAGGGCTTGTGCGAGATCATTCACGACTTTCGCATTCGCTTCAGTCGCTTGGGTCAACTCATCCTCTGCCTTCTTCGCATCTTGAGCGGCTTTCGCGCGTTGCTCTTGGGCTTCCTGAACTCGAAATATCTGGACGGCAACTGCGGCGGCTTCGGCTTTCTGTTCTGGCGAGGCTTGAGGCCCCAAGGCTTGAATGGCTTGCAGCTTCGCTCGCTCGACGCCCAAGAGCTTCGTGAGGGCGAGTTCATCACGCATCGCTTGGAGGCGTTTTTCTGCGTCCTGATCGCGCGCGCCAGACTGTGAGAGCGGCGCGGTGCTGAGTTGAGCGATGCGGTCTTCGGCGAGCTTGATGAGGGCATTGAGCCTGTCGATGTCGCCATTGATGCGATCAGCTCCTTCGCGATCTCCACCTGCAAACAGCATCGCGCGAGATTTAACCAGCTCCTCGATCGCGGATTTATACCGCTTCACATCCTCGGTCGCAGCCTTGATCGTCTCGGTCTCTTCAGAAGAAAGCATCGGCTTTCCGGCGGCCAACTCATTCCGCTTGTCGATCAATTCCTGCAGTCGATCGGAAGCAGGCTTTGCCGCATTGGCAAACTTCTGCGCCGCTTGCTCTCCTGCGCTTGCTCCATCGCGGAACAAATAGAGCGCGGCGCCGGCGGTGATGGCCAGAGATGCAAGACCGAGCGGGCCACCCAAAAGGCTGAGAAGTGTGCCCCCAGTAGCTGCCAGGGCGGTCTGCGCTGCAGCCACATTCGCCACCGCGGTTCGATAAACGACAGCAGCACGTGTCGCGTGGGCATAACTGCCACTTGCGCGTGCCATCGAGGCAGCGGCGGCCAGTCCAGCTTTCGCCGCCTCAAGGTCGGCTTGAGCTGCAGCTAGCGTGGCCGAGGCTTTCCCGCGTGCAGCAAGCGTTGCCCTGGTACTCGCAATTGCAGCTGCGCCAGTTTGCACGACGTATTTGGCGAGAGCCCCGGCGCCGATCGATAACAGCGCCGATGCCAACGAATCGATATTGTCTGCAATCTCGCCGATGACCAACGCCAGCGTTTCAGATGCGCCGGTTGATGCTGAGGCCTCGCCAGCAAACCGCTTCATCGCATTCTGCAAATTGACAAGCGACTGGCTCACGGTCTGCACGCGCGTGGAGAACTTCTCATCCACGCTACCCGCAGCGTTCCGCATGGCGCGAATAATCTCAGCCGACGTGATCTTTCCTTCCTGCGAGAGTGCGCGGAGCTGGCCGAGCGGAACACCGAGTCCATCTGCCAGCGCCTGCGCGAGGCCGGGCGTCTGCTCCATGATCGCGTTGAACTCTTCGCCGCGAAGCGTGCCGGATGCGAGGGCTTGGCCAAGCTGGGTCAAAGCAGCATCAGCGCCCTGCGCGCTGGCGCCAGAAATCGCGACCGCTTTCGCGACGGTACCGGAGATGGATGCCACGTCATCGAGGCTGAGCCCCAGCGAGTCGGCGTTCTGGGCAAAGCGCTGATACACCGTGCCGACCGACTCGATGCTTTGGCTCGTCTCCTGTGCGATCGCGAACAAGGCGTTCGTGGAATTGTTCAGTTCGTCCTGTCCGTTGGTCACGAGCCGCAAGCGATTCTGCAGCTCGGTCCAGGCATCAGCCATGCCGGAGACGGCTTTTGCACCCTGCAGCGTCAAGAAACCAGCAATCACACGCGTGAATCCGTCGAGCGACGAAGACGCAGCGGTGGTTTCCTTTCCGAAATTCTTGGCAGCGGCCGCCACGCTGTCCATTTTGAATTGCAGCTTGCCCGCAGATGCGTCGGTCTTCCCCATAGCCTGCTGCAAGTGGTCGAGGCTATCGTCGACCTTGCTCGTGCTGTTCACGAGTTTCGACGTGTCGGAATCTACCTCGTAATAGATGGAGCCGACGTTCATTCCGTCACTCATCACAACCTCCAAATTTGCGGGCGCTGATGGCGCCTTCGCATTTTGTGCTCTGAAAAAACAGGGGCCGTCGGGCAGATGACCCCTGGCTGGCTCACGCCGTCTTCTACTCGGCGGGCAGATTGGAGAGGTCGGCCGTCAGCGGGCCGCACCGCCTATGCATTTCGCTCAAGGCTTCACCTGACAAAGCGTTGGCGATCACCTCGCCGTAACGAGCGGCCACGGCTTTCCGCTTTTCGGCGAGAGCAACGCGCTCTTCCAGCGGAAGGAGCGCCTCTGCGACGGACTTGGCGACTACTTTGCCAATCTCGTTCCCGAACTCCTGTATTTCGGGGTTGGGCTGTGTGGGGGAACCGCTGCCTTGTGCCGTAGCAAGCTGGCCGCTGGGCTTGTAGTGCGGGTTGAAAGGGGAGTTCATTACGCAGCCTCCTTTGAATCGATATTGACTGAGAACCTCTGATACTCAGAGCCTGTGATGTACTTCATCAAAGCCATCGGAGCGTCGATTTGCAGGTGGGGATGAAACGCTTTTTCAAGCTCGCCCCGCAGGGTGTTGAGACGTGCGCTTCGCATCTGACCGAAACCCTTCAGTGCGCTCTCTGATAGACCGCGCGAGCTTTTGATCGAACAGACTTCCTTGTGCAGCGAGATTCGTTCAACGTCCAGCTCATTGGCTCGAGCTAGAAGTGGTGCCAGTCTCTTCACCAGCGGCTCCATTTCATCGATCAAAGACCTCAGTTCGGATTCCTGAGCGTCCGCCCGCGGTGTCAGCGCGGCGATAGCAGTTTCGGCTTCGCGACGTTCAGCATCCGGGAGCGACGCTTTCAGCGCTTGAGCCTCAACGCGCAGGCGGCGCGTAATGCGTTCGGCTTGCACTTGCTGCTCCTCAAGTGCGTCGACGTCGCCGCCATTAGTGAGTACTTCGCGCAACTCGGCGTCGAGGTCGCGACTGCCGTGCTCCTCCTCGGCTTGCTTGATCTCCGCGAGCCGCGCGCGGATTTGTGCTGGGGTCATCTGTTTCATTTCATTCCTATGGAGTGTTGTGCGGATGGGATTGATGGCAGCTATCCGCGTGGCTGCTGTTGAGGGTGTCACTGAAGGCGGCCGCGCATGCGCGCTAGCCATGCCTCGGCGAGGTCGACGTGGATCTGCCTGGGCAGCTGATGTGCGGTTGTTCCGATCAGCAGAGCAGAGGCGGAAGCGGCATCGCCGCGGCGCACCGAACATTCGCTCAGCGGCGCGGAAGCCATGCTCAGGATGCGGCGCTTCTCTTCGGCCGGACTGAGCGGCACGTAGGGCCACGGGTGCAGCTTCAGCGACACCGTGGCTTGGCCGTCGTCACTGTCCACGAAGGCAATGAGCGCAATCGTCCCGTGAAGAAAGAGTTCCAGCCTTCCATCGGCGGTGATGGAAGATTGAACAGCTCCTTCCAGCAGTTCGTTCAATGCAGACAGGTCGATGGGTTTGTTCACGAATATTTTTCCGGTTGTGAGTCTGAAGGCCCCAGGCGAGGGGAATTCGAGATCGAGTGCAGGCATCGCAGGCGTAAGACATCTATTTGATTTCTTGAGCGTCGATTGAGTGGCGCTCCTAGGTGTACTCACTTGGTTACTCATCTTTCGTTCTCGCTAACCTTTTGCTGAAGTCGGACGAGAGTGCGTTCTAGCTCGAGTTCGAATGCCTTTACTGCTTCGTTCACCTCCGCCATGAGCTGTGCTCGAGCATTGATCGAGCTTTTGGTGAAGAGCCCGTGCTTTAGGGCGTTCTGAGCTGACGCCGACCTTCCGGCCGCGGTGCGCGGACCCGTCGACTTCTCCCAGGGCTTCCATCGCCTGATGGCTTCGCTTTGCCGCTGACGTTGTTCCGGAGTGCGGGGTTTCATGAGTCACCGCCAATAGTTCGTTTTTCGTGCCGAAAGCCCTGTTTTTCGTTGCGCGAGAGCGAGGGCCGGATGAGCTGTTGTTGACTTGCTGAGGGCCGTTGGCGTTGTTCTGCTGCCGAATGAAGGCCACCGAACGCGGCGCCTTGATCTCAGAAAGAGCCTCGATGTTCAGTCGGGCTTGGCCTTGCGCCTTGAGCGCCATGCGCAGATAGGTTTCGGCGACGGCTTGGCTACGCTCGATGTTGACGAGAGCGTGGCGGGAAAACGTGTGAAACAGGCTGTCGAGTACCTGTGCTTGCGAAACCAGCATCGACTCGAGGCCTGCGATGCTGCCGGCTGTGACCGATCCGATCTGGCGGCATAGCACGGCATGAAGTTCACTCGGATCTATCTGGTTATTTCCGAGCGTGCTCATGTGAAGCAGCGTGCCAACTGCCTGGATACTCGGAGATATCGCACCTTGTGCTTTCAGCTGGGCAGCGGCTTTTTCCTTGCTCATTCGAATTGGCAGCTGCCCGGCTTCCCCGGGGCCGGCGACGACTCGCAGCTTCCTCGGGCCGTCGGTCATTGGTGCGCTCTACCGATATAACCGCGAGCCGGGCGCACGCCGGAATCGACAGCTTCCGAATTCGTGGGCTGCCAGCCATGCGCAAGGTTGGAGAAGCGAAGGAGCTCGCCACGAAAATGAGCGCGGACCATTCCGAGCGCGCCATTGCGCTGCTTCTCGATCAGGATCTCGGCAGTGCCCTTGTCCGGCGAGCGCTCGTGGTAGACCTCGTCCCGGTAGACCATCATGACCATGTCAGCGTCCTGCTCGATTCCGCCGGACTCGCGCAGGTCAGCCATTCGCGGCCGCTTGTTGTCGCGCAGCTCGACGCCGCGGTTGAGCTGTGAGAGCGCGACCACCGGGATGCGCAGCTCTTTCGCCATCGCCTTGAGGCTCCGGCTGATCTCGGACATGACGTTGGTGCGATTCTCTTTGCTGCCGGGGATGTGCATCAGCTGGATGTAGTCGACGACGATCAAGCCGAGATTGGCCTGCTGCGAGTACTTGCGAGCTTTGCCGCGCAACTCCATTGGAGACAGAGACTCGGACTCGTCGATGATCATCGGCGCGCGCCGGAGGCGCTTCTCCGCCTCGGTGACGGCGTCCCACTGTTCGCCGTTGAGGGCGCCGGAGCGAAGGATGTTCATCGGAATGCCGGTCTGATTCGCCAGTGCGCGAAAGCCGATCTGTTCGCCAGACATCTCCATCGAGAAATAGGCGGTGCGCTTGCCGATTTCGATCGCGACGTGATCGGCGATGTTCTGCGCCAGCGTCGACTTGCCCATGCTGGGGCGGCCCGCAACGATGACCAGATCGGTGTCCTGCAGGCCGCCGGTCTTGCTGTCGAGATCGACCAGGCCAGTGCTCAGCCCGATGACGCCGCCTTTCGCTTGGCTGTTACGCTCCATCTGCGCTTTCACGCGGTCCATCACCGCGCTGTACGACGAACCATCAGATTTGGACTTGATCGATGCACGCAGCGAGAAAATCCGCTGCTCGGCGAGTTCGACGCATTCGCCCGATGCCATGCCGTCGGGGCGGAAGCCGATGCTGGCAATGTCTTGGCCGGCGGCGATGAGGCGCCTGAGCACGGCGCGGTCGCGCACGACGTCTGCGTAGGCCGTGGTATTGGCGGCGCTCGGGCAATCTGCGGTGATGGTGCCGAGGTATGCCAGGCCGCCGACCTCGTCCAGGTTCCCGTGCTCTCGCATGCGGGTAGCCAACGTGACGAAATCGATCGGGATGCGATCGGCGTGCATGCCGAGGATCGCCGCCCAGATCAGCTGGTGATCGACGCGGTAGAAGTCATCCGGTAGAAGCGAAATCTCGTCGAGAGCAGCGTTTCGGATGCACACGCCGCCGATGACGGATTGCTCCGATTCCAGATCGTAAGGAGGTTGCTTCGGGTCAGGCATTGGCGACTCGTTCCTCGTACTTGCCTTCGATGATCTTCAGGAAGTTGCTGGGCCGAACGATCCATTCGAGGTCCGCTTGCCAGCCCTGGTGCGCTCCCTTGGTTTCAACTGCGCCCACCAGCACGGGGCACTTCCGGATGTAGGTGAAGAAGCCTTTCCACCAAGCGACGTCCTGGCGCTCCGGGTCTTCGCGCCATCGACTGCGGAGGTATTTCTGGCGCTGCTCGTTCCACACCGCGACACGGCGCAGCATCGGAAGCTCGGCGTGGTAGGCCGCGATGATCTCGCTGTGCGGACAGTCCGGTGCTTCGCCTTCGGGCTCGCTGTTCTGCTCGTCGTCGTCATGCGACGCGTCGTCGCCGGCGGTGCCGGAGACAGAAACCGCGACAGCGGTTTCCAAGCTGTTAAGAGACGGAGACGGAGACGGAGACGGAGACGGAGACGGAGCATTGCTACGATTCAGTCCCAGCATGCTGCTGCCTTGCTGAGTGTCTGCTGCTTTCTTGCTACTAGCATTGCTGGCAGCATTCCTAGTGGCAGCGTACTCGGGCACCAGGCGATCGGCTTCGGACTCACCATGGTGGCGCTTTGCAGCGTTCCAGCGGGCCTTTGCGGAGCGTTGCTCAGCACCAGCAGCCCAAGGGTTGTGCTCAGCCCAATCGTGAATCTGGTAGCCGTCGCCTCGCGTGTCGAGGAACCCGACTGAGACCAGCGTGCTGACGAATACGCCATCGGCGCCATCCCAGTCGACGGCGAGCTCGATGTCCTCTTCGGTCATGCCGGTGAGATTGCCGTCGCTGCGATTGGCGGCGGCCCAGAGGAAAAGGCGAACCAGATTCCAGCCGGCGACCGGGCCGAGCTTCTTGATGAGCTTTTTGGTTTTCGGGTGCGATGGGAGTTCGCAGCTGATCCTGGCGTCCATCAGGTACTCCCGGACGGCTTGGCCCTTCCCGAATCCGTGCGGCTGGTCTCCGCGACAGCGCGAGCCTTCGCGACGGCCTCAGCGGCGGCGATCAGGCCAAGGTGACAGTCGGGATGGACTTCAGCGGCTTGCAGAGCGTCGCGGAAGCGCTCGCGAGCGGCTTGCAGCGCCTCGTCGGGCGTCTGCGGCAGTTTCACCGGAGACTCCTCGCACACAGATAGCGGGCGCCGCGGGTGCCGAGCGCTTCGAGGAGGCTTGCTCGAACCCCTTCGCGAACCAAGTCATGCGCAGCATGTGCGATACGTTCGCGCTGCCAGCGATTCAGGCCGGTGTTCTTGAGCGTGCAGTAGAGGCGCTTGCGCGCCAGCTGCAGCCGCGTCATGGCGGCGCTCACGCGGCGGCCCTGCGGGTCTTGGCGGCCTGACGTTCAAGCCAGACATCGACCTCGTGCTCGAAGAAGCCAGAGGTGCGGCCGAGCTTCACCTTGGTGGGGAAGTCGGGCTTGTAGATGGGACTCTTAGGGTACGTCCACTTCTGAAGCGTCGATTCGCAGACGCCAAGTTTTGCAGCGCACGCTCTCCGACGGATGATCCGCTTGTGCGGAGTTGCAGCGATATTCATTGCCTATCCCTCGTTTTACTGGGTCAGGCATGAATTCTGTGCTCACAATTTCCAGAAAACATCAACAGCGTGCGGGCAGGATGGGAACCCTGCCGGCACAATGGTCAGTCTGCCGGCAGACTACCTATTTCATCGTTTGCTGCCTGTCGCCTCCACCCGCGCACCCATTCTTCAATCACACGCTGGCTTTCCAGGTGCTCGAGCTTGTCCAGCATGTCCTGCGCGAACTTCGCAATCGACTTGTACCGCTTCGGGTCTGCTTCCCACTCGAGAAATCTCTCACGAACGAATTGCTTCTCTCGTTGTTTGGGATCGTTTGCGTGGCGCTTTTTAGCGCCTTCGAGTGCAAGTTTTGCGAAGAGTTTATGTGCCGACTCGCCGCCACTTTCCCCGGCTAGACCACGTTTCAAGCATTCGGCAGCGCGAAGTGCCGCGACGATGACACCGCTTTCCATCGTGGACCGGAGGGTGAAAGCTTCCGCAAGCTCCACGAGGCTGCAGTGAAGGTAGAGATCGCGGAAAAAATCGTCAGTGTACGAACCGAGTTCTGCTTTTATGCTTTGGGAGGAAAGCGAATGTTCCATAATCGTGACGACGGCTAGTTCGCTGGTCGTCAAAAGAAAATCAGCCGGTTGCGCCTTCCCATCGGGTGAAATCAGGCTGAAGAAATGTTGGTTCTGCAGCTTATGTAGCTGCTTTCGAAATGACGATATCCAATCGTGGAAGGACTGATCCAAACTTTCAAACTGCTCAAGTGAGTCGACGTCCATCTCGTCAAACGCTCTTTTCCCGATGTTCCACATCGCTTCAGCGTCGGCATCCATCAGTTCGTCAGAGTAAGCGCTGTAATGAACAGCCTTGCCGTCCGACCCCCGGACAGCTTTTTCATTATTCGAGTATGTCCACCATGGGTGGAAGAAGCGCCAAGTCAGCGCCGAAACTGAACTCATCGCGCACCTCTGCGCCCCTCCGAAATAGGCGCTGCACCAGGCCGGGAAGGTATGCCGGCTCTTCGCCCCGTCGGGCTAGGTGCAGCTTGCGAGCAGTGTACTAACGAACGTTGCCGATGCGGCCTTCCCGGCCTTGCCAGCGATGAAGCAGGCCTGCTCCGCTCGTGAGCCCTTTAAGTACAGCAGTCAGCTCTTCGGTCGGGGCCGCGCTGGCGTGCCGCCGCAAACGGTCGATAGCCATCGTCGTTGAGAACAGCGACTCGTCGACTTCTGTCCAGCCCGTGATCAGCGTCTTGCGCAGAAGCTCCAGCCGCATCTGAAGTCTCTCCTTTACGGCGCCTTGCACGTCGGCATCGACGAGGCGTTCCAACTCGCGCACGAGTCGCTTGGCATCCTCAATAGTGGAGCAGCGATCGTCATCGTCGGACACCGGCGAAACTTGCTTGATGGTGTATGCGTAGCCACCCATTCGTTCGCACATGGCAGCGGCGGCTAGCCACGCTTGTTCGGACTCGGTGAACAGGCCAACTGAATGCTGGCGAGCGCAGACAATTCCCGACGCCTCATCGATGCCTTCGTGAACGGTGACGATTGCTCGCCACTGCATCACATCGACTCGGTCCTTGGTGTGGTCGGGGAGGTTGATTTTCTCTGCGATGCCCATGTTGATCTCCGTATCAGTGGTTGAGGTCGGGCGCGATGCGCCGCCGCCATTAGACAATTCGGAGTTCGCGCTCATGCTGCGCCCCTTGCGGCAGCACGCTCCGCTTCGTAGTCGAGAGCTTCGCGCACCATCATCACGACCCAGCGGAATCCGTCCGATGTCTGGGACTGGCGCTGAAGATCGACTTCGGTGGCTGCGTCTTCGATGAAGAACAGGACGTTTCGACATGCGGTGAGCGTGTCTGAGGGGCTGCTGGCGATGAGGATGTTGGTGGGGACTTTGGCGCTCATGCTTCCACCTCCGTTGCAAATAGATTTGAATTCCAGAGGGCGGTTGCAAGCCCATCCACCATTTCTGCGAGATAGAGCGTGGCGAACGCGATGCCTTCGTTTTTCCGATCGGTTGCTGCAGCCTCGGCAGTGTGTTGCAACGCGCATGTCAGGCCATTGAGAGTGTCGATCACTTTCTCGACGGGGACGCCGCCACGTACGGCGAAAACCTGCGTGCCGCTGCCGAAAGGCGTCAGGTTGGTAACGCGATCGGTTTTGGACTTAGTTGCCATTGCGCACCTCCGCGGCCAAGCGCTCGAACTCATCGGCCTCGTTCGCGGCCATCTGAAGGTACGCCGCGAGCTGCCTGGCCTGGTTGGGGGTGAGGTTCGGAACGCGGAAGCTCAGGCCGAAGCCTGGAACTGCGGCGTCGAGTGCGACGAAGGCGTGCGGCTTCGCGTTGTGGACTGAGCCCTGGTCTGTCCAGTAGGCGCGCGTGTCGATCTGGCAGGACTTATCCTCGAGGCGCAGATCCAGGCTGAAGGTCGCGCCGCTAGCCCATTTGGTGGGCTGAAAGTTGGTGAAGTAGCTGGGCGCAGAAAGATACAACCTGGGCTCGCGGTAGGCGGAGAGTGGTTGACGGGCGCGGTTTTGTGCTGGTTGATGCTGGGTGACGGATGCAGACATGGTGATGCCTCCTTTGCGTTGAGGTATCCACCACCGCGACGCCAATCGAGGTGGAGGACGGCGCAGGATTGGCGTACCGGGCAAAGGACCGGTGAGTCTTTCGACTCTCCTGCGCCGCCCCCCGTAGAACTGGAGGCACGCGACCATATCGAGCAGGCATGAAAAAAGCGCCTACATCGTTGATGGGCGCTTGGAGCGCCTTTGCTGACCGGGACGCCAATCCCGACTGCTGTTTTTTGCAGCAGCGAGTTGATCGTCTACCGGTCGCGAGCCAACGTCAAGAGGGTTTGTGAGTAGAAATGTGCGTAACGATTGGAAGGATGTGCATTTCAGCGTTTCAGAATCAATACGTTAGATAACGTATGCGGAGCCTGCTGCCGGCACCACTTCCCGCTGCGTCCTCCCGCCATCCCCGTTCAGCCGCATGACACCCGGCGCGACGCAGACTTTTGCGACCGCGTCTTGCGGGCTTTTTCATCAGCCTTTCTACAACGGGAACTCGGAATGGAAGCCAAGTCGATCGTTGATTCGGTCAACCAGAATGTGTCGAACGCCAAGCTGCAGGCGCAGCGCATCATCAGCCACGGCGAAGGCGTGCTGAACGCCGGCACGCAATCGCTGCAGTCGGCCAAGTCGGTCGTCGTCAAGGGCGGCAGGGACGTGGTCCAGGTCGTCAAGGACACGGCCGAGGAACTCAAGCGCACCTTGAGAGAAGGCGTCAACGACGTCGGCGAAAAGCTCTCGCGCATCGCGACGCCCACGCACAAGGAGCAGTGGATCGATCGCAAGAACGCGGTCAAGGCCAAGAAGCGCCGCAAACGCGAAGAGGCCCAGGCCCAGGTTTCGGTCGCGCAGTAACCCACGCAGCAGGTGGCCGGTCGCCTTACCTCGCGGGCAGGGCTCGCGAACCCCTCGAGCGGATGAGGCCGTAGCCGCGCCCAGCGGCTACGGTGCTTCCGATGCCAGTCGATTCGGCGAGGAGGCGGCCCGTGCAGTCCAAGA
The DNA here is from genome assembly GCF_058783045.1 of Hydrocarboniphaga sp. FW305-C-57. NCBI lineage: Bacteria > Pseudomonadati > Pseudomonadota > Gammaproteobacteria > Nevskiales > Nevskiaceae > Hydrocarboniphaga > Hydrocarboniphaga sp. FW305-C-57. Next base: position 381,303 of record NZ_JBYSYG010000001.1, read on the forward strand.
TCTATCCCGACGCAGCGAGCGCGCTCGACGGCGTCGTCGGCAACGGCATGACGATCATGTCGGGGGGCTTCGGCCTCTGCGGCATTCCCGAGAACCTGATCCTCGCGCTCAAGCAGACCGGGGTTAAGAATCTGACGGTCATCGGCAACAACGTCGGTTGCGACGGCCACGGCATGTGGCATGTGCTCGCCAACGATCAGATCAGGAAGGTGCTCGCGAGCTATGTCGGCGAGAACAAGATTCTCGAACAGCGCTACATGAGCGGCGAAGTGGAGATCGAGTTCAACCCGCAGGGCACGCTGGCCGAACGCATTCGCGCCGGCGGTGCTGGAATCCCCGCGTTCTACACGCGCACGGGTTATGGCACCAAGGTCGCCGAAGGCAAGGAAACGCGGCAGTTCGATGGCGAGTGGTACGTGATGGAAACCGGGCTCACGGCCGATGTTTCGCTCGTCAAGGCCTGGAAGGCTGACACCGAAGGTAACCTCGTCTATCGCAAGACCGCGCGCAACTTCAATCCGATGATCGCCACCGCCGGCAAGCTCACGATCGCCGAGGTCGAAGTGCTCGTCGAGCCCGGCGAACTCGATCCCGATCAGATTCACACACCCGGAATATTCGTCGACCGCATCGTCGTCGGCGCGCACTATGACAAGCACATCGAGCGTCTGACCACGCGCAAGCGCAGCACCGGCGCCGCCGCCGGCTCCGAGGTTTGAGCATGGCCTGGACCCGCGAACAAATGGCCGAGCGCGCCGCCAGGGAGCTGCGCGATGGTTACTACGTCAATCTCGGCATCGGCATTCCGACGCTCGTCGCCAACCTGATTCCGGCCGGCATGAAAGTCACGCTGCAAAGCGAGAACGGCATGCTCGGCATGGGCCCGTTTCCATACGAGGACGAAGTCGATCCCGACCTTATCAACGCGGGCAAGCAGACGATTACGGAGCTGCCGCAGACGAGTTATTTCTCGAGCGCGGACAGCTTCGGCATGATCCGCGGCGGGCACATCAACCTGTCGATCCTCGGCGCGATGCAGGTCGCGCAGAACGGTGATCTCGCCAACTGGATGGTGCCCGGCAAGATGATCAAGGGCATGGGCGGGGCGATGGACCTTGTCGCCGGCGTCAAGCGCGTGGTCGTGGTGATGGAGCACAACGAGAAATCCGGCGCGCCCAAGCTCAAGCGCGAATGCTCGCTGCCATTGACCGGCAAGGGCGTGGTCGATCTCGTGATCACCGAACTCGGCGTGTTCGAGGTCGACCGCAAGGGGCGGCAACTGCCGCGCCTGATCGAACTCGCCGACGGCGTCGAACTCGCCGAAGTGCGGAGCAGGACCGAAGCCGCTTTCGACGTCGCCTTGCGCTGAGCCCTTACGCCGAGTTCTCGCGCTCGGCTCAGTCGACCGGCGGCGTGAGCTCGAGCGCGTCGGCCGAGAGCGGCCGTGTCGCGAGGACATCGGCATAGGCGCGCAGCGATTCGGGCCGATATGCCGGGTCGGCCTGCCACTTGCGCCAGACCGAAGGATCGAGCGTCTCGTTGATCGAGCCGCCGATCTTGCGGTGATGGCGCTTGCCGCCCTTGATGAGCTTGTAGAGGCCGAAGGCGAACTCCGAGTACGAATCGTGCGGCGGGGCCATGACGTCGGAATCCTGCACCGGCACGGGCGAGGCGAACTCGAGCCCCGCCGCGCTGGCCTTGTCCTGTATCCAGCGCAGCGGAAGGTTCTGCAGGCGGCCGCCCGGATAGCCGCCGCCGACGTCCGCATGCGCGCCGACGAACCAGCGCTGCTCCACCTCCTTGTTCGACGGCTTGATCTGCGTCCACAGCGTCGGCGCGAAATCCTTGCGGTGTTCATCGATCGCCAGGGCCTGATAGGCGTGGTTCACGATCTTGCTGAGCGCGGTGTCGTGGAACTTGTATTCGTCGCGGGCGAAAGGCACGCCCGACAGCGGAATGCCGAGTTCGCCGACGGTATCCCAGACGCCGATGAAATGAACGCGCACCTCGTGCGAATACTCGCGCCTGAAGCGTGCCGCCACCGCGCTGTCCGGGTCGCTGTTGCGATCGCGGTAGAGCGTGTAGGCGGTGCGGACGGTGGCCTCGTCGGCCCGCCTGAGCACGCCGCATTTGCGCACGAGCCCGGCCAGGCTGCGCGCCGTGTAGGCCCCGCGGCTGAAGCCGAAGATGTAGATGCGATCGCCCGCGGTCGGGTCGGAATCCCGCAGCGAGCGCGACAGCCAGCGGTAGCCGTCGCAGATGTTCTGCGAGAGCCCGGCCCCGAACGCCCCGCCGAGCAGGCGGTTGTGCCATTCGGTTCCGACGCCCCGGTCGTAGTAATGCTGCTGCGGCTGGCCGTCGGCGGTGGTGTCGAGCACCAGCCGGGACAGCCGCGACACGTTGGTGCGGTCCTTCCGCGTGTTCCAGGTGCCATCGAAGAAAAGCGCCAGACGCTGAGGCATGCCGATCTCCCTTCGTTTGACCGCGCAGTCCGCATGGTAGCCGGTGGCCGCCGCGGGCTCTGTCAGCCGAAGTCGCCAGACGCATGCGATCGAGACATCCGCAGTTTTGTTTACGACCGGCCGTCGGTACTCCAATTGACTTGCCCAGGGGGCAACCCTAGCCTTTGCGCGACCACGGGTCACTGCCGATGCAGCGCTCGCTGGCAGTAGCCGAACGGCGAATTTCCCTCGTGCGATCGGTCCTCAACGCAGTCGGCTTGCGATGACCTTCGCAGGGAGCGGTAGCGGTGAATTCGCTGGTGATATTCGCAGTCTTGTCGACGGCCCTGCTCGCGGCCGCGGTGTTCCGTCGCTACGTCCACGTGCCTTCGCTGCCGGCCAGCGGGCGCTACACGCTGCTCATCGACAAGCTCGTCCAGTATCAGCTGCCGCTCACGGTGATGGCGCGCGGGCGCCGCTATGCCGATCGCGGTCTCGTCAAGACCGCCCGTCTGATTCCCGAAGGCGAACCAAACGCCGCGCCGGTGCGCGTCGAGATCGAAGGCCATGTCGTGGGCTATCTGCACACGGCCGACGCGCAGCGCTACCGCGAATCGCTCGCGGCATCCCGGCGCGCCCTGCGCGTGTACAAGTGCCGTTCGGAAATTCGTGGCGGCGAAAGCGAGAATTACAGCGTGTGGCTGGATTTACCGCAGCCGATGACGGTCTGAGTTGCGCTGGTCCGCCGCGATCGCCGATCGCAGCTCCTCACTGACGTCGATGCAGGCCTCGCCGAGCGGCCGCGCCCAGGCGATGCGACCGTCCAGCCACTGGTAGACGAGCAGACGCCCCTGCCATTCGATCACGCCGAGGCCGGGTGGCATGCGGTAATCGGTGGGGTCGTGGAGTTCGCTCATGGCGGGATCGAGACCGGTGGAACGGCTGGACCAGATTATCCAAGCACCCTCATGAACGCTAAGCTGCCCGAATGACTTCGTTGAAAACGCAAATTTCCAGCCCCGAGCACGATCGCGACTCCCTGCGCGACCTGCCACCCGAGGCGCGCATGCGCGCCATGCACAAGAAGCTGCCGCGCAGCTGGCGCGGCCCGCTGATCGGCGTGGGCATCACCATCGCCGTGCACCTGGTCATCGTCGGCGTGGTCTGGATGCGCAGCAGCGAGATCCAGGCGCCCGTCAACGTGTTCTTTCCGCTGATGTTCCCGCTGCCCGAGCAGAAGCCCGCGGAAACCGGCCCGGTGCCTGATGCGGCGCCCCGGCCCGAATCGATCGCGCCGATCGCACCGGCCGAACCCGCGACCGACGCAGTGCAGTAAGCGCCGGCTGTGGCCGCCGGCTAGCGGCTGTCCTTGTCGAACATCTTGCCGACGGCGGCCAGGAAGCTGGAGCCCAGGAACACCACGCCACAGGTAGCCAGGCTCTTCCACATGAATTCGCTGCTGTGGCTCATCCAGATCATCGACAGCGCCAGGCCGATGGCCACGACGATCGAGACCAGGCAGATGGAAAAGCAGATTTTGCTGACGACGCTCATGGACGCGGCCGGTCGGGATCAGTGGCCAGTGTAAGTCAGCCGCCCGGCCCCATGCCGTAGACTGCCGGCCCCTTCGGATCGTTGCCGGTCCGAAGCCTCGCCGATTTTTCCCACCGATCCTGCGTTCGACCATGCTGCTCACGCTCCGCGACGTCTCGCTCAACCTTGGCAGCACCGTGCTGCTCGACAAGGCCTCCTTCACGCTCGAAAGGGGCGAACGCGTGGCGATCCTCGGCCGCAACGGGGCGGGCAAGTCGACGCTGCTCAAGGTCATCGCGGGCGAGGTCGCGGCCGACGGCGGCGAGATTCTGCGCGCGCAGAGCCTGCGCATCGCCCGCCTCGTGCAGGACGTGCCGACGAGCGCGCGCGGCCGCGTCGCCGACGTCGTCGCCCAGGGGCTCGGCGCGGCCGGCGAGCTGCTCGCGCGCTACCACGAACTCGTCGCGGCCGAGCGCTACGACGATCTCGGCAAGGTGCAGGCGCAGATCGAGGCGATCGACGGCTGGTCGCTCGACCAGCGCGTCTCCGAAACCATTTCGCGGCTCGACCTGCCGGCCGACGCCGCCTTCGAAAGCCTGTCGGGCGGACTCAAGCGCCGCGTGCTGCTCGGGCAGGCGCTCGTGCAGCAGCCCGACCTGCTGTTGCTCGACGAGCCGACCAACCATCTCGACGTCGAATCGATCAGCTGGCTCGAGGAGTTCCTCAAGAGTTTTTCGGGCGCGATCCTGTTCGTGACCCACGATCGCGCGTTCCTGCGCAATCTGGCGACGCGCATTCTCGAGCTCGATCGCGGCTGGCTCACGAGCTGGCCGGGCGACTACGAAAACTACCTGCGCCGCAAGGAAGAACGCGCGCATGCCGAAGCGCAGGAGCGCGCCCTGTTCGACAAGCGGCTCGCGCAGGAAGAAGCCTGGATACGCCGTGGCATCGAAGCGCGCCGCACGCGCAACATGGGCCGCGTCGAGCGCCTGATGCAGATGCGCCAGCAGTTCGCCGTGCGGCGCAACCAGCAGGGCAGTGCGCGCATGCTGATCCAGGAGGCCGATCGCAGCGGCAAGCTCGTCGCCGAAGCCGACAACGTCGCCTATTCGTATGCCGACAAGCCGATCGTGCGCGGGCTGTCGACGACGGTGCTGCGCGGCGACAAGCTCGGCATCATCGGCCCGAATGGCGCCGGCAAGACCACGCTGATCAATCTGCTGCTCGGTCGCCTGCAGCCTACTGGTGGCACGCTCAAGCTCGGCTCGAACCTGCAGATCGCCTACTTCGACCAGCTGCGCGGTGGGCTCGACGAGAACGCTTCGGTGGTCGACAACCTCGGCGACGGCAAGGATTTCGTCGAGGTCGGTGGCGCCCGCAAGCACGTCATGGGCTATTTGCAGGACTTCCTGTTTACGCCCGATCGCGCGCGTTCGCCGGTGCGCGCGCTGTCGGGCGGTGAGCGCAATCGCCTGCTGCTCGCCAAGTTGTTCGCGCGGCCGAGCAACCTGCTCGTGCTCGACGAGCCGACCAACGATCTCGATCTCGAAACCCTCGAGCTGCTCGAAGAACTGCTGCTCGACTACGAAGGCAGCGTGCTGCTGGTCAGCCACGATCGCGCCTTCGTCGACAACGTGGTCACGCGCTGCCTGGTGTTCGAGGGCGAAGGCCGCATCAACGAATACGTCGGCGGCTACAGCGACTGGCTGCGCCAGCGTCCGGCCCCGACGATCAAGCCCACGGCGAACAAACCCGCGGCGGTCGCGGCGCCGCCGATCGTCAAGCAGACTGCCGCCGCGCCCAGGCTCACGTCGAAGGAGAAGCGCGAGCTCGACGAGCTGCCCGCCAAGATCGAGCGCTGGGAAGCCGAGCAGAGCAAGCTCGCCGACCAGCTGTCGGCCGACGGTTTCTACGACGGTCCGAAGGAGCAGGTGCTCAAGCTGCAGCAGCAGCTCGACGCGCTCGCGCAGAATCTGGCGACGGCGTATGCGCGCTGGGAGCAGCTCGAAGCGCTGCGCTGAAGGCGCTCAGCCTTCACACCCTTCACCGGGCGTGCGCAATGTCGGCAGCGAGCGCGACCTGCTTCTGCGCTTCGAGTGCTTCCAGCCGATTGCGCAGGGCCAAGCTGATCGACTCGTAGGCTGAGCTGCCGAGCGCGAGGCGCAGCGGCGGATTCGTCGCTTCCGCCGCTGCGATCATGGCATCGACGGTTTTTGCCGCATCGCCCTTGAGCGGAAAACTTCCCGAGTTCACTGCGCGCCGTACATCAGCGGCCGGCGTGTTTTCATAGCTCGGCAAAGGCCGTGCATGATCGAGACCTTCAGCGAACCGGGTCCCGGTCGGCCCCGGTTCGACGATCACGAAGTCGATGCCGAACGGTGCGACTTCTTGCGCGACGGCTTCGACGAAGCCCTCGATGCCCCATTTGGTCGCGTGGTAGAGGCTGAAGTTCGGATACGCGATCTGCCCGCCTTCGGATGACACTTGAACGATGCGCCCGCCACCTTGTTTGCGCAGATGAGGCAGCACGGCGCGAATCAGCTGGATCGAGCCCACCAGGTTCGTCGCGATCTGTCGCTCGATCTGAGCATCGCCGACTTCCTCGGCAGCACCGAACAAACCATAGCCCGCGTTGCTGACCACCACGTCGATGGGGCCGAAGCGGGTGAACGCTGCGTCCACCGCGTTTCTCAGCGCCAGGGTGTCGGTGACATCCAGCGCGAGTACCTGTAGGCGATCGCCGTATTGAGCACGCAGCGCGTCGAGCACGACCGGGCGGCGAAGCGTTGCGACGACCTGATCGCCGCGCGAGAGCAAGCGTTCGGTGAGGATGCGGCCGAGGCCGCTCGATGTTCCGGTGATGAACCAGGTTTTCGCCATGGCGTGATCTCCTTGCTGGATGGTGGATTCAACGATGAGAACCATGGTATGGGTCGATCTGAATCTGATAATGGTCAACAAATGGGATGTATCGGTGAAATGAAGCCACCAATCAGCACCCCGACGCTTGCCGACCTTCGAGCGTTCATGGCCGTAGCCGAGCACCGCAGTTTTCGGCGGGCCGCCGAATTGCTGGGGCTGACACGATCCTCGCTGAGCCATGTCATGCGAGGGCTCGAAGAAAAAATGGGTGTGCGGCTGCTGCACCGGACCACCCGCAGCGTGTCGTTGACCGATGCCGGGGAGCGGTTGATAAGGCGCCTCGACACGGTACTGAGCGACCTCGATCACTTGCTCGACGAGGTATCGGGCGAGCAGGGCCGGCCGATGGGCAAGCTCCGAATCAACGGCAGCGAAGGCGCCATTCGCCAGCTACTGCAGACGGTGGTGCCCGAGTTCTTGCGACGGTATCCAGGCGTCGAACTCGACCTGGTTTCCGATGGGCGCCTGGTCGATATCGTCGAACAGGCCTGCGACGCCGGTGTCAGGCTCAGCGAAGCGGTGCCCAAGGACATGGTCGCCGTGCCGTTGACTCCCGAGCTGAGATTCCTGACCGTCGCGGCGCCGAGCTACCTCGCCGCACATCCAGCGCCGAAGGTGCCCGATGCGCTCGCTCGGCATCAATGCATCCGCCAGCGCCTGCCCAGCGGCAAGCGCTATCGCTGGGAGTTCAGCAAGCGACGGCAAGAGCTGGCGATCGACGTGCCTGGCGCACTGACACTCGACAACAACCAGCTCATGGTGGAAGCGGCCATCGCCGGCCTCGGCATCGCCTATGTTCCCGAGCCCTACGTGCGCGCTGCTCTGGCTGACGGCCGCTTGATGGCCGTGCTGGCGGACTGGTGTCCGCCGATTCCGGGGCTATGCCTGTATTTCCCGAACAATCGCCGGGTTCCGACGAGCTTGCGGCTTTTCATCGACCTGATCCGGGAGCGGTCGGCCCCAGGCCCGGTGGCGTGATTCGATCGAGCCGATCGCTGCTCAGCCCTCCACGCAACACCGGTTCCGCCCATTGCGCTTGGCTTCGTACAACGCCTGGTCGGCGCGCTCGAACAGCGTCTGCGGCGTGTCGTCGGCGCGAAAGCCCGTGAGGCCGCAGGACACCGTGATCGCAACGGGTTGCTGGCGAAAGTGGAAGCCGAGTTTTTCCACGCTCTGTCGCAGCTTGTTGGTGATCAGCAGCGCCTGCTGTTCGTTGCTGTTGTCGAGCAGCATGACGAACTCCTCGCCGCCGTAGCGACCGAAGAAATCGGTTTCGCGCAGATAGCGCGACCAGTGCTGCGCGAGCACTTGCAGCACCTTGTCACCGGCCTGGTGACCGTACTGGTCGTTGATGCGCTTGAAGTGATCGATGTCGATCGCGACGAGGCTGCGCGGCTTGCCGTCGCGCTTGTGCTGGGCGAGTTCGGCGGCGATGCGCTTGTCGTAGGCGGCGCGGTTGGCGACGCGCGTGAGCGTGTCGGTGCCGACCTGCCGTTCGAGCTTGCTGACCGAGCGCGTCAGCGCGCGCGTCTGGTTTTCGAGCGATTCGATGCGCTCGTACAGCGCCTCGGTGCGTTCCTTGTACGCGAGCGCGCGGGTTTCTTCGCGGCTGCGGTGATCGCGCACGCGCTGGTCGATCGTGGTGAGCCGGCGATAGACCTGGTCCTGCAGGCTCGTCAGATCGGTGGCCTCGCGCGTCTGGCTGATCAGCGCCTGGGTTTCGTCGAGCAGCTGCTGGCCGAAGGCGCGCTGTTCGTTCTGCGCGCCGCGCTGCTCCTCGCTTTCGCACTTGAGCTGGTGCGCGATCTCTTCGAGCCGCTCGCTGAACTGCATCAGCAGGCGCTCGGATTCGAGCTTGGCGCGCTGCAGGGCGCTGGCCTGGGCCTGCGACAGGTCGGCGATGCCGACGGCCACTTCGGCGAGCGCCTCGTCGCGCTCGGCGGTTTCGAGCTGGGCCCGCAGCGCTTCGGCACGCGGCAGCGCGGAGAGCTGGTCGAGCAACCGGTGCAGCGTCTTGCGCAGGCGGTCGCCGTCGATGACTTTGGCCACCGCCGCCGTCGACGCGCGGTCGAGCGCGGCGACCGAGCGCGTCAGCGCGTCGAGCAGGCTTTCGAGCGGCGCGGGTTCGGCCGGCTTGCGCAGCGTGGAAATGACGGCGTTGAGCGAATCGTCGAGCGCGGCGTCGAGCCCGCGCGCGGCGATGCAGAGCCGGCCGGCGATGCGGCGCAGCAACTCGTCGGTCTGCCGCCACTCGCGCTCGCGGCGGTCGAGCTCCTCCACAGCCTCACGATAAGGCTGCTGCCAGCGATCCGGCGGCTCGATGAGCTGACCCATGCGGCGATTCGAAGGACTCGGACGGTAGAGCCCGGCTATCGGCCGCAGGCGGCGAAACTGTAGGGCTTCAGAGGTCCGAGGCTTGAATCCAGAGCGCGGCGAGCGCTTCGAGCCCGGCTTGATCCTCGGTGTCGAAGCGGCCGATCTTCGGGCTGTCGAGGTCGAGCACGCCGATCAGCCGCTCGCCCGCGAGCAGTGGCACCACGATCTCGCTGTTGGAGGCGGCGTCGCAGGCGATGTGTCCCTCAAACGCGTGCACGTCGTCGACGAGCTGGGTGACGCGCCGGCTCGCGGCCGCGCCGCAGACGCCGCGAGCGAGCGCGATGCGCACGCAGGCCGGCTTGCCCTGGAACGGGCCGAGCACGAGCTCGACGCCGTCGAACAGGTAGAAACCGGCCCAGTTGAGGTCGGGCAGGGCGTGATAGATCAGTGCGGACAGGTTTGCCGCGTTGGCGATGCGATCGCGCTCGCCGGCGAACAGGCCGCTCGCCTGGGCGGCGAGTTCGGCGTAGAGCGCGGGCTTGTCGAGCGCGGACAGCGAAGGCATTTCGAACATGCGGGAAGCTTGAACCGAGGCGCGCGAGCCGGCAACCGCGTCAGGCTCCGATTCCGGATGGCGGTCGTGCCAACGATCAGCGCGAGAACGCGATGCCGAGGCCGATGCGGGTGACCGAGTCGTTGTAGTCGAGCAGGCTTTCGCCGTAGCCCTGCCAGACGTAGAGCTGGTAGAAGATCGAGCCGTCCTTGGACGGGATCGTGTAGTTCAGGTTGAACGCGCCGTGGCCGGTCTCGGGGTTCATGCGGATCATCGTGTGGATCACCTGGCCCTTGCCGATCTGGCGCTGGAGGTGCAGCTCGCCGTAGCCGTAGTGATCGATCAGGTCCGGGTTGTCGTCGCCCTTCGGATCATCGGGCGTCTTCTTGTCGTCTTCGGGAATGCGGTACCAGGCCTTCACGTAGATCAGCGACTTGCCCTTGGCGCGGAACGGAGCGAAGTAGACGCGGTTCCACGAGCGCGACAGCGGCACGTCCTGGCCGTTGGATTCGTGCTCGATGCCGATGTCCGCGCCCCAGTAGTTCCATTGTTTCGGATCGGGCGTGAAGCGGTAGAACAGCTCGGGGTTGTAGTCGGTCTCGCGGAACGGCCGCGAGCGATCGGCGTCGTAGACCTGCCAGAACGATTTCTGGCTGTAGCCGAAGTAGACCGGGACGCCGAACAGCCGCGCCTTGGCGCTGATCGCGAACAGCACCTCGGTTTCCTTGCCGTCGTAGTCGCCACTCCAGGTCGCCGGCAGAAAGTACATCGGCTTGTGCGTCGACAGGCCCTTGCCGACCGAGACGATCGAATAGCCATCGCCGTCGTCCCCGCGCAGCCGCGAGAAGAAATCGCGCTTGGCGAGCGCCTGCGCCTGCTTCTGTTCCGCGGCCGGACGGCTTTGGTCCTGCGCGCAGCCCGCGCAGTCGCCGCCGAGGATCGGGCTGATGGCCTGCGGCCTGACTTCGGCCGCCGGCGGATCGGCGGTGATGATCGGATCGACAGCGGCGGGATGTTCGGTCAGCGGCGGCGTCGGAGCGCCCTGGGCGAAAACGAATGCGGGAGACAGGCCGAGTGCGGCGATCGAAAGAGCGTGGCGGAATTCAGGAGGCCAAGGCATCGACATACGGCTTCATCACCCTTTCAACACGGCAGAGCTTGGCGAAGTACCAGAGCTTGTCCTTCTGCACCTTGTGCGCGAGGAAAGCCGCGCGCAGCGCGTCGACCGCAATGTGCGGGCCGATCTTATTGCGGAACTTGAACAGATCGGCCAGCGTTTTTTCCAGGCTGTAGATGTTCACCTCGACGCCTTCGATCAGATGCGTCTCGACGCCTTCGGTGAACGCCGGGCCGCCGAGGCGCGCGACCTTGACCTCGGGATAATCGAGCCGTGGCCGTGCGGCGCGGCGCTCGATGGCGATGTAGACCTCGTCGGTGAGCTGCTCGGCCAGGCCGTGAAACGCGAGCGCTGAGCGCAGGCAGATGACGCCGTTGGGAACCGCGCGGCCGGCGACCGCGAGCGTCAGATGCGGCGTCACGACCTTGTCGGCGAGCACGTAGCTGCCGCGTCCCACCTTCTTGATTAATCCCTTGTCGCACACACGTCGCAGGTACTCGGCCTGGATGCCTTCCGCAGCAAGATCCTTCGGCCGCAGTACGCCGAGCTTGCCCGCAAGCTCGACGATGCGATCGGATTTACTGGGTTCATCCATTGAGAACGCTAGGCGAGTGTGTGCAAGCGTAAAATTGTTTTAGAAACTGTTTATATTTGATAACAAGTTCAAAAGTATTGCAAGAGATCGCGGTAACCCATTAATCGTAAAAAGCTTTGTGCCTCGCCCGGGCTGAATGGGCGGGGCTTTCCGGGGAAGTCTGGATGCTGGTGAACGTGGCGCTTTTCCTGACGGCAGCGGTGCTGTTCGTCCCATTTTTCAAGCGCTTGGGTCTCGGCGCGGTGCTCGGCTATCTGTGCGCGGGCGTCGTCATCGGGCCTTGGGGGCTGGGCCTCATCGCCGACGTCGAATCGATTCTTCATTTCGCAGAGTTCGGTGTCGTGCTACTGCTGTTCGTGATCGGTCTGGAGCTGCAGCCTTCGCGACTGTGGCGTTTGCGATCGACCGTGTTCGGCACCGGCGGATTGCAGGTGCTGCTCAGCACGCTCGCGCTGTTCGTGATCGGCTGGGCCTGGGGCATCGCGCCGGTGACGGCGCTGATCGCCGCGTTCGGTCTGGCGATGTCGTCGACCGCCTTCGTGCTGCAGATGCTCGCCGAGCGCGGCGAACTCACCACGCGGCACGGACGCTCGGCCTTCTCGATCCTGCTGTTCCAGGATCTATCGGTGATTCCGTTTCTGGCGCTCGTGCCGATGCTGGCGATGGGCAGCAAACCCAACGTGCATTCGCCGGAACTCTGGATCGGCGCCGCCAGGGCGGTCGGCGCGATCGCCGTCACCGTGATCGGCGGTCGCTATCTGTTGCGTCCGGTGCTGCGCTGGTTCGCCAAGACCGGCGTCACCGAGGTGTTCACGGCGGCCGCGCTGCTGGTCGTCATCGGCACCGCGCTGGCGATGGAGTTCGTCGGCCTGTCGATGTCGCTCGGGGCCTTCCTGGCCGGCGTGCTGCTCGCCGATTCCGAATATCGCCATGAACTGCAGGCCGACATCGAGCCGTTCAAGGGCCTGTTGCTGGGCTTGTTCTTCATCGCCGTCGGCATGTCGGCGAACGTCGGGCTCGTCATCGAAAAGCCGCTCGACGTGCTCGGCGTGGTAGTGGTGCTGATCGCGGTCAAGGCCGCGGTGCTCTATCTCGTCGGCCGGCTGTCCGGGCTCGAGGCGAATGCTTCGCGATCACTGGCGCTGGCCCTGTCGCAGGGCGGTGAGTTCGCCTTCGTGCTGTTCGGCGTCGCGGCGAGCTCGGGCGTGCTCGACACGCCGCTGAGCGAGCTGCTGATCGTCTCGGTGACCCTGTCGATGATCGTCTCGCCGCTGCTGTATTCGTTGCACGCGCGCATCCAGCCCGCGGCGGAGTCGGCGCCCTACGACGTCATCGACGTCGCCCCCACGCAGGTCGTGATCGCGGGCTTCGGTCCGTTCGGCCAGATCATCGGCCGTATCCTGCGTGTGAAGCGCATCAGCTACACGATTCTCGACAAGAGCGCGGACAACGTCGCGTTCCTGCGCCAGCTCGACATTCCGGTGTTCTACAGCGACGCCTCGCGCGCCGAGGTGCTGCGCGCCGCGCATGCCGGGCAGGCCAGGCTGTTCGTCGTCGCGATCGCCGACCGCGACGAATCGCTGCGCGTGGTCGAGGCGGTGAAGAAGCTCTACCCGAGCCTGCCGATCATCGCCTGCGCGCGCACGCGCCAGCACGCGCTCGAGCTGCTCGATCGTGGGGTGCAGCAGGTGATCCGGCGCAGCTATCTGTCGTCCCTCGAAGCCACGCGCCAGGTGCTCATGATGCTCGGCGAAAGCGAGAGCCAGGCGCAGCGCTACATCGATGCCTTCCGCCAGCACGACAGCAAGGTGCTGCTGCGGCAGATGGCCGAGCCGCGCGACGAACTCAACGTGCTCAAGAAGGCGCGCGAGGGCGCTCGCGAGCTGCAGGAGCTGTTCGACGCGGACGCCGGACAGAAGTAGTTGGCTGTGCGGCGCTGTCCGCGCCTCGGGCGCAATCGCATAATGCGGCGAACCGAGCCTGGGCCGAGGAGCCGCGGGACGTCATGGACTATCTGATTCCGTCGCTGCTCGTTTCGATCGTCGCCGTCGGCATGGCGCTCGCGTTTCTGTCGGCCGACCGCAAGTCGGGCACGTCGCGCGCGCTCGCGCTGGCGCTCGCCGCGACCGGCCTGTCGATCTTCCTGAACGGCTACCTGGTGCCGCGGGCACACGAAAACCCGACCTGGTCCGGCTGGCTGGCCCTGCCCGAGACCATCGCCCTGATCGCGATGCTCGAATGGCTGTTGCGCGTGCGCCGCACGATGCCGGTTCCCGAAGGCTTCGATACGCGTGTCGGCGACCGGCTGCAGCGGCTCGGCCAGCTCAGCGCGGTCGTCTACCAGCTGTTCGCCCTGATCTGGCCCGAGATTCGGGCGCATCAGTTCCTGCATCTGCAGAGCTTCGACACGGTGTCGCAAGGCGGCTTCTGGCTGTTCGCGACGCCGGTGCTGACGACCGTGCTGTGCGGGCTCGGTTCGCTGTTGCTGCTGCTCAATCGCCGGCCCGAACTCGCCGAGCGCATTCGCCTGCTCGCGTTCTCCGGCGCGGTGCCGTTCTGCGTCGCCGGCCTGGTGCTGCCGACGTCCTGGGGGCCGATCTCGATCGTCGTCGGCGAGATGATCCTGCTCGTCGGGGCCGTGCATTACCACGTGCTGCAGGGCCAGCGCGGCCTGTTCATGTCGCGCTTCTTGTCGCCTGAGGTGGCGCGGCTGGTGTCGCACGCGGGACTGCAGGCCGCGATGCAGGAGCGCCAGCTCACGCTGACCGTGGTCGCCTGCGACCTGCGCGGCTTCTCGCGCTTCGCGAGCGAGGTGCCGTCGGGCCGCGTGATCCAGGTGCTGCGCGAGTACTACGACGCGGTCGGCCAGGTGGTCGCCCAGTACGGCGGCACCATCAAGGACTACGCGGGCGACGGCGTGCTGGTGCTGGTCGGCGCGCCGATCGCGCTGCCCGACCACGCCGCGCGCGCGGTGGCGTTGTCGCATCAGCTGCGTTCCGCCTGCGAGGCCCTGGTTCCACGCTGGGCCGCGCTCGGCCCGCGGCTCGGCATCGGCGTCGGCGTGGCCACCGGCAGCGTCACCGTCGGCGTGATCGGCGGTAGCGCGCGGCTCGAATACACCGCGGTCGGCGCGGCCGTGAACCTCGCGAGCCGGCTCTGCGAACTCGCAGGCGACGGTGAAATCCTGGTCGACCGGCAGACCGTGCAGCTCGCCGGAGCCGAGGCGCAGGAGCGCGCGCCGATCAGCTTCAAGGGCTTCGACGAGCCGGTCGCGCACTTCGGCGTCTGAGGCCGGATCGACGATTGTTGCGAAGCGGTCGTGACGGCGGCTTGCGCTGCTAGACTCCAAGCATGGAACTGCCCGTTATCCATCGTCTGACCACCGCGCTGCACAAGCGCCAGGTGGCGCGCGAGTTCGGTATCGATTCGCTGGTCAAGGTGCTCGAGGACTACATGCCCGAGGACCAGATCGCCGACGTGCGCCGCGCCTACGAATTCGGCGCCAAGCACCACGCCGGCCAGAGCCGCAAATCCGGCGAGGACTACATCTTCCACCCGCTCGCGGTCGCCCGCATTCTGGCCGACCTGCGCATGGACGCGACCACGCTGATCGGCGCGATCCTGCACGACGTCATCGAGGACACCGAGGTTTCCAAGGAGCGCGTCGCCACCGTATTCGGCCAGGACGTGGCCGATCTCGTCGAGGGCGTGACCAAGATCGGCAAGGTCGAGGGGTTGTCGCGCGCCGAGCTGCAGGCCGAGAGCTTCCGCAAGCTGCTGCTGGCGATGACGCAGGACTTGCGCGTGATCCTCGTCAAGCTCGCCGACCGCCTGCACAACATGCGCACGCTCGAGGCCAAGGAGCCCGCCAAGCGCCGCCGCATCGCCGAGGAGACGCTGTCGATCTACGCGCCGATCGCGCAGCGCCTGGGCATCCATACGATCCGCACCGAACTCGAGGACCTGTCGTTCGCCAACATGCATCCCGAGCGTGCGCGCGTGCTCGAAAAGGCGATCGACGAGCAGATCGGCGATTCGAAGAACCTGATCCGCGACGTCGAGAGCAAGATCGCCAAGGCGTTGCGCGAGGAAGGCATCGGCGCGACCGTGGTCGGTCGCGAGAAGAACGTCTACAGCATCTACCAGAAGATGCGGCGCAAGAAGATGCGCCTGCTGCAGGTCATGGACCTGCTTGGCTTTCGCGTGATCGTCGCCAAGCTCGACGACTGCTACCGCGCGCTCGGTGTCGTGCATCACGTCTACCGGCCGGTGCCGGGCGGCTTCGACGACTACATCGCCAATTCCAAGTCCAACGGCTACCAGAGCCTGCACACGACCTGCATCGGCCCGGGCGGACACAAGATCGAGGTGCAGATCCGCACGCGCGAGATGCACCACATCGCCGAGAGCGGCATCGCCGCGCACTGGCAGTACAAGCTCGGCGGCAAGGACGGCGGCTCGGCGCCGCAGGCGCGCGCCACCGAATGGCTGCGCAGCCTGTTCGACACCGTCGGCACCGCCGGCTCGCTCGATTTCATCGAAGGCGTGAAGGTGGACCTGTTCCCGGACGAGGTCTACGTGTTCACGCCCAAGGGCCTGATCCGCCGGCTGCCCAAGGGCGCCACTTCGGTCGATTTCGCGTACTCGGTGCATTCCGAGCTCGGCGATCGCTGCGTCGCCGCGCGCATCGACGGCAGCCTCGAGCCGCTGAACACCCCACTGCGCAGCGGCCAGACCGTCGAGATCATCACCGCGCGGCATGCGCGGCCCAACGCGGCCTGGCTCAACTTCGTCAAGACCGCCAAGGCGCGCAGCCACATCCGCAACTTCCTGCGCAACCAGCGCGAGGACGAGGCCGTGCGTCTCGGCCGGCGGCTGCTCGAAATCGCCATGCGCGATCTCGGCGTGCCGCTCGCCAAGCTGCGCGAGGAGGCCGCCGAGCCGGTGCTCAAGGCCTACAACCTCAAGGACATGGAAGAGCTCTACGCCACCATCGGCACCGGCGAGCGGCTGGCCCCGCTGGTGGCGCGGCACTTCCTGCCCGAGCACAAGGGCGGCGTGGTGACGGGCGACGGCGAGGCTTCGAGCGCCGCGCCGCTCGCGATCGAAGGCACCGAAGGCCTGGTCATCGACTACGCGCGTTGCTGCCGGCCGATTCCGGGCGACGACATCCGCGGCAACGTCTCGGTGGGCCGCGGCATCGTGATCCATCGCATCGACTGCAAGCACGCCAAGGCGCGTCCGCAGGACTGGGTGCCGCTGATCTGGTCCGAGAAGGTGCAGGGCGATTTCCTCTCCGAAGTGCACCTGTTCGCGCAGAACCAGCGCGGCCTGCTCGCCAAGGTCACCGCCGAGATCACGCGCGCCGAGGCGAGCATCGAGAACGTGCAGATGCCCGATCGTGCCGGTAGCGACACCATCGAGATGCGCTTCATCATCGCGGTGAAGTCGCGCGTGCATCTGGCCCAGGTCGTGCGCCGCCTGCACCGGCTCAACGGCGTGACCAAGGTGGCGCGCGCCTGATCGGTGCTTCTTGAAGCGGGCACCGGCAGCCGTACAGCGCGCGCTGTCACAATGTCCGGATGCCACGACCGAACCGATTGCCCGAATCGCCCGCCGGCGACGACCCCCATGCCGACTGGCGGCTGATCTACCAGCTGCTGCCGCATCTGAAGGATTTTCCGGGGCGCATCCTGCTCGCGCTCGGCTGCCTGATCGTCGCCAAGCTGTCGGGCGTGGCCCTGCCGATGCTGCTCAAGCACATCGTCGACGGGCTCGATTCGAGCAAGCAGGCGATCGTCGTCGTGCCGTTGTCGCTGCTGCTCGCGTATGGCTTCGCGCGCTTCGTCAACGTGCTCATGAGCGAGCTGCGCGACGTGGTGTTCGGCCGCGTCGCCGAGCGCGCGATGCGCCGCGGCGCCCTGCAGGTGTTCCGTCACCTGCATGCGCTCGACCTCGACTTCCACCTGTCGCGGCGCACCGGCGGGCTGTCGCGCGACATCGAGCGCGGCGTCGCCGGCATCAGCTTCCTGCTGCGGTTTTCGCTATTCAACATCATTCCGACCGTGCTCGAACTCGCGCTCGTGGCCGCGATCCTGCTCGTCGAATACGGCTGGGTGTTCGCCGTCATCACCGCGGTGGCGGTGCTGCTTTACGTGGCGTTCTCGATCACCGTGACCGAGTGGCGCACGCAGTTCGTGCGCAAGGCCAACCAGCTCGATTCCAAGGCCAATACGCGCGCGATCGATTCGCTGCTGAACTACGAGACCGTGAAGTATTTCGGCAACGAGGCGCACGAGGCGGCCGAGTACGATCGCTTCATGGCCGATTGGGAGCGCGCCCAGCAGCAGAACCGCATGTCGCTCGGGGCGCTCAACGTCGGCCAGTCGCTGATCGTCGCGGGCAGCCTGACCGCGATGATGGTGATCGCGGCGCAGGGCGTGGCGCGCGGCGGCATGACGCTCGGCGATTTCGTCGCGATCAACGCCTATGTCGTGCAGCTGTTCATTCCGTTGAATTTCCTCGGCTTCGTCTATCGCGAGATTCGTCGTGCGCTGACCGACATGGGGCGCATGTTCGGCCTGCTCGAGGTGCAGCCGAAGGTGCGCGACGCCGCGCAGGCGAAAACCTTGCGCCCGGGTTCCGCGCACGTGCGCTTCGAGCACGTGGGCTTCGGCTATTCGCCGCAGCGGCCGATCCTGAAGGACGTCAGCTTCGAGATTCCGGCCGGCCAGACCGTGGCCGTGGTCGGAGCCAGCGGAGCCGGCAAGAGCACGCTCGCCCGATTGCTGTTCCGTTTCTACGATCCCAGCCAGGGCCGCGTGACGATCGACGGCCAGGACTTGCGCGAGGTCACGCAGCAGAGCCTGCGCTCGGCGATCGCGGTGGTGCCGCAGGACACCGTGCTGTTCAACGACACGCTGCTCTACAACCTGCAATACGGCCGGCCCGAGGCCACGCGTGAAGAGGTGGAGCAGGCGGTGCGGCTCGCGCATCTCGACGGCTTCATTGGCCAGCTGCCCGACGGCTACGCGACGCTGGTCGGCGAGCGCGGACTCAAGCTCTCGGGCGGCGAGAAACAGCGCGTCGCCATCGCGCGCGCCCTGCTCAAGAACCCGGCGATCCTGATCTTCGACGAGGCCACGTCATCGCTCGATTCGGCGTCGGAGCGCGCGATTCTCGCGGCGATCGAAGAGGTGGCTGCCCAGCGCACCACGCTGGTGATCGCGCACCGGCTGTCGACCATCGTGCACGCCGACCAGATCGTCGTGCTCGAGCAGGGCCGCGTGATCGAGCGTGGCCGGCACGCCGACCTGCTCGCCGCCAACGGCGCTTACGCGGCGCTCTGGCGTTTGCAGCAGCGCCAGCAGGCCTCGTAGGCGCGGCCTTCACGCGAACCTTCTTTTGGCATAACGTCGGCCCGAAGCGTCTGGGGAGACGCGCACCAACAGCTCATGAACCTGCTCGACTCGATCAAGAATCTCGCTGCAGAAGGCCCCAAGTCCGCGCTGCTCAGCGCGCTCGTGACGCCCGAAATCGAACACTGGATGGAACGCATGCCCAAGCCGGTCGGCAGCTTCGGCTACGACCCCTGGGGCTATCACGAGAACCAGGCCAAGGTCGGTCTGGCGATCGCCAAGCTGCTCTACGACCACTATTTCCGCGTCACCGCGACGGGGCTCGAGAACGTGCCGGCGCGCGGCCGCGCGCTGCTGATCGCCAACCATTCGGGCCAGCTGCCGATGGACGGCATGATGATCTCGGTGGCGGTGGCGACCAATCCGCACGGGCCGCGCGCGCCGCGCTCGATGATCGAGCGCTTCTTCCCGACCGTTCCGTTCATCGGCAATACGCTGCAGGCCTGGGGCTCGGTGATCGGCGATCCGGTCAACGCGGCCAAGATGCTCGAATCCGACGAGCTGCTGATCGTGTTTCCCGAGGGCGTGCGCGGCTCGGGCAAGCCGTATTCGAAGCGCTACCAGCTGCAGCGCTTCGGCAACGGCTTCCTGCACCTGGCGATCGCGCACAAGGTGCCGATCATTCCGGTCGGCGTGGTCGGCTGCGAAGAGACCATGCCGTCGCTGTTCAACCTGTCGCCGGTCGCGAAGATGCTCGGCATTCCGTACTTCCCGGTGGGCCCGCTGATGCCGCTGCCGGCGCGCGTCTACCTGAATTTCGGCGAACCGCTGCGCTTCAGCGGCCTGGTCACGCGCGAGGACGAGGTGCAGGCCAAGGTCGATCAGGTGAAGGATGCGATCCGCGCGCTGATCGACAAGGGGCTGAAACAACGCCAGAGCGTGTTCTGATCATGGCCACCAAGACCAAAACCACCCGCAGCGCCGCTTCCGCCGATGGCAAGCAGACCGAAGCCGTGAAGCCCGCACGCAAGAAGCCGCAGGCGCGCAAGACCGTGCTGGTGACCGGCACGGCCGGCTCGCTCGCCAAGCGCGTCATTCATCGGCTCAGTTCGAGCTGCAAGGTCATCGCGGTGGATTTCCGCCACAAGGTCGAGGTCGACGCCGGCGTGCGTTCGTACAAGGTGGCGATCCACAAGCGCGACTTCGAGGACGTGTTCCGCCAGCACAAGATCGACGCGATCATCCACATCGGCCGCATCTTTCCGCACGAATCCGACCGCCACCGGCGCTACAACGCCAACGTGCTCGGCATGAAGAAGCTGCTCGAGCTCGCCAAGCGCTACGGCGTGAGCCAGGTGATCGTGCACTCGACGTATTTCGTCTACGGCGCCTCGGCCTACAACCCGGCGTTGCTCGACGAGGATCATCCGCTCAAGGCCGCCGAAGTCACGCAGGAGCTGGTCGATTCGGTGGAGCTCGAATCGCTCGCCCACATCTACCTGTGGAAGCACCCGGAGCTCAACATCACGATCCTGCGGCCCTGCAACGTGCTCGGCCCGGGCGTGCGCAACACCATGAGCCTGCTGTTCTCGCGCAAGATCGTGCCGGTGCTCGTGGGTTTTTCGCCGCTCATGCAGTTTCTGCACGTTGACGACATGGCCGAGGCCATCGTGCTCGCGTTCCAGAAGAACAAGCCGGGCATCTACAACGTGGCCCCGGACGACTGGGTGGCGTACCAGGAGGCGGCCGAGCAATGCGGCTGCCAGCGCCTGCCGCTGCCGTCGGTTCCGCCCGCGGTGCCGAAGCTGCTGAGTAACCTGCTCAACTGGAACGCGTTCTTCCCGGCCTACCTGATCAACTACTTCAAGTATCCGGTGGTGCTCGACGGCCGCCTGTTCCGCGAGACCTTCGGCTGGAAGCCCAAGCGCACGCCGAACGACATCTTCAGCTACTACCGCAAGCAGAAGGCGATCCTGTCGCTTTGACGCCGGTCAAAGTTTCTTCAGCGTCTACCCGATAGGGTGATGCAATCGAGAGGTCAAGCAAGTTCAATTTCATTCATCAAGCCCAGCGGCGTAAGCTGGACCGACTTCAAGACAAGGAGATGTGAGATGAGCAAGAAGGGCAAGGTGGCCAAGGCGGAATTGAAGATTGATACCAAGGCCCCGAAGATCGAGATCGGCATCAGCAAGGATCATCGCGCCGAGATCGCCGCCGGCCTGTCGCGCCTGCTCGCCGACGAGTACACGCTGTACCTGAAGACCCACAACTTCCACTGGAACGTCACGGGCCCGATGTTCAACACGCTGCACCTGATGTTCGAAACCCATTACACCGAGGCCGCGCTGGCCGTCGACCTCGTCGCCGAGCGCATCCGCGCGCTGGGCTTCCACGCGCCGGGTTCGTACAGCCAGTACGCAGCGCTCGCCTCGGTCAAGGAAGCGACCGAGGTTCCGGAGGCGATGGAGATGGTGCGCCAGCTCGTCGCCGATCACGAGACGGTTTCGCGCACCGCGCGCAGCCTGTTCCCGGCCGCGGACGAGGCGCACGACGAGCCGACCGCCGACCTGCTGACCCAGCGCATGCAGCTGCACGAAAAGACCGCGTGGATGCTGCGCAGCCTGCTCGAGTGATCGATTGCGGTAGCCGAGTGGAATCGACTTCGGCCGGCGATCGCCGGCCGAAGCGTTTTGGCAGGCGCAGTGTCTTCGACGGCGACGCAATAAATCTTCTGCGATGTATTGACGACCGCGAGAGCGGCTCCGCTCGACGCTAAAATACGCGCCGAATGAACGCTCCCGCTCCGCTGCTGGCCATCCGCCGCCTCAAGGTCCATTACCCGTTGCGGAGCTGGATTCCCTGGCGCAGCGCGGGCGCGGTCCGCGCGGTCGACGGGGTCGATCTGAACCTCTATCCGGGCGAGACGCTGGCCATCGTCGGCGAATCGGGCAGCGGCAAGTCGAGCCTCGCCAAGGTGCTCGCGGGCTTGCAGCCGGTCACCTCGGGCGCGATCGAATACCGCAGCGCCGACGGCAGGCTGCACGACCTCGCCAAGCTCGACAAGAAGGCCTGGCGCCCGCATCGGCGCGAGATCCAGCTGATCTTCCAGGACCCGCAGGCCAGCCTGAATCCGCGCATGAAGGTCGGCAAGGCGGTGGCCGAGCCGCTCAAGGCGCTTCATCCGGAGCTGTCGAAGGCCGAGCGTGAAAGCCGCGCGCTGGCGATGCTCGAGCGCGTCGGCATTTCGGCCGACCTCGCCCAGCGCCTGCCGCATGAGCTGTCGGGCGGGCAATGCCAGCGCGTCGGCATCGCGCGGGCGCTCGTGGTTCAGCCGCGCGTGCTGATCTGCGACGAGCCGGTGTCGGCGCTCGACGTGTCGGTGCAGGCGCAGATCATCAACCTGCTCATGGAGCTGCAGGCCGAATACGGCTTGGCGATGATCTTCATCGCCCACGATCTGGCGGTCGTCCGCCACTTGTCGCAGCGTCTGCTCGTGATGTACCTCGGCCGCATCATGGAGCAGGCCGAGACGCCGATGCTGTTCCGCCACGCCGTGCATCCGTACACGCGCGCCCTGCTCGCGGCGATGCCGGCCGACGATCTGACGCAGGAGATCGATCGCAGCGCCACGCTGCTCGATGGCGAGGTGCCGAGTCCGCAAAGCCCGCCGCCGGGCTGCGTGTTCGTGACGCGCTGTCCGATGGCCGACCAAGCCTGCAACCGCTCGGTGCCGACCCTGCGCCGGGTCTCGCACGGCGGCCACGCGGCCTGCCACTTCGTCGGGCTCGCGACTCCGGCCTGAGGGCGGTTCCGACCAGGCCGTCTACATGCAGTTCGGGCGCAGGCCGGAGGCGCGCGCCTGCTGGTACAGCGGCTCATCCTGCGGCAGTCGCTTGCTGAGATCGTGGATGCGGGTTTCGTTCGACGGGTGGGTCGACATGATCTGCGGCGGCTTCTGCCCGCCGAGCTTGGACATGTTCTGCCAGAGCGCGATCGAGGCGGCCGGATCGAAGCCGGCCTTGGCCATCAGGTCCATGCCGAGCAGGTCAGCCTCGGATTCGTGCGAGCGCGAGTAGGGCAGCAGGAACAAGGTCTGGGTGACGCCGCTGAGCGTCTTGGCGTCGATGCCCGAATAGGCCGAGGCCACCGCGGTGCCGAGCGAGCCGACCGCATTCGACGACACGCGCTCGGCCGAATGGCCGGCGAGCACGTGGCTGACTTCGTGGCCGATGACCGCAGCGAGCTGATCCTGCGTCGTCGCCACCTTGAGCAGGCCGGTGTAGACGCCGATCTTGCCGCCCGGCAGCGCGAAGGCGTTGACGTCGTCGCTCTGGAAGGTCACCACTTCCCAGCTCGCCGGCACCGGCACGTGCCAGTTCATCGACGGAATCACGCGCGTGATCGCGTTCGAAACGCACTGCACATAGGCGGCCTGCGTGGTGTTCTTGGTCGCCGGCGTCTTCTGCTTGAGCTCGGCGAACGACTGGATGCCCATCTGCGAGACCTCGGAATCGGACACCAGCTTGAGCTGGCGCCGGCCGAGCGGCGAGGTCGCGCAGGCGACGAGGGAGGCGGCGACGGCGAGCGAGATGGCGAGTTGGGTTCGGGTCATGGGCGCTTTTGCTTGCGTGCAGCGTGGACGGGTTTGAGTGTGACAGCGGCCCGGGTCAGGGTTCCAGTCGTTCGATCTTCCAGCGGTCGACGGCGCCATCGAGCGCGACATAGCGCAGGCGATCGTGCAGGCGGCCGCCGCGGCCTTGCCAGAATTCGACCGATTCGGGCTGCAGCCGGTAGCCGCCCCAGAAATCGGGCATCGGCACGTCCTTGCCTTCGAGCGCCTGTGCGTTGGCTTCGAAGCGGGCGTCGAGCTCGGCGCGCGAGGCCACCACCGCGGACTGGCGCGAGGTGACGGCCCCGATCTGCGAATCGCGGAAGCGGCTGTGGAAGTAGCGCTGCGCGTCCTCGCGCGGCAGCTTTTCGACGCGGCCTTCGATGCGCACCTGGCGTTCGAGCTTGTCCCACCAGAACACCAGCGCGGCCTGCGGATTAGCGGCCAGATCGCGGCCCTTGTGACTTTCGTAGTTGGTGTAGAAGCAGACGCCACCGTCCTTGTAGCCCTTGAACAGCACGATGCGCGCCGACGGCCGGCCCTGCGCATCGGCGGTCGCCAGCGTCATCGCGCCGGGTTCGATCATGCCGACGGCGCGCGCGGCCTCGATCCAGGCCTCGAGCTGGGCGAGCGGATCGGACAGCAAGTCGGCCTCGTGGAGTGGCGGATTGCGCGTGTACTGCGGGGCGGGAGTCGAAGGCTGGGACATGAGTCGGAACGACCGGAAGGCGAGCTCGGGGCGCCAAGCCTAGCGAAAAACCTCGGCGAGCAAGATGAATGTGCACGGGCGACGGTGATCGAACGGCCTCGTCTCCCGATCGGCACGTTCGCCGCCGCGCTGGGCGCTTTTCTCTAGCCCCCGGGGCCGGCCGGAGACCGACATCGGCTTGCCCGACGGCGCCGAATGATTTGATAATCATTATCAACAAGGCGACGGGCATGACCCGACCCAGTCGATCGCCACTCCTTCCCACCCTAGAGACTCTCGTCCATGCGCAAGACCTTACTGGCCGCCGCGGCCGCCCGCGTCGGTTTCCCGCTGCTGCTGAGCACCCTGGCGAGCACGACGGTTTCGGCTCAGGAAGCGGCGCAAAAAGCAGCCGAGCCGACCGCATCGGCGACCGAGGCCGCGGCGGCTCCTGCGGCCGCAGCCGCGGAACCGGCCGAAGTCCTCGTCATCGCGAGCGGCTCGCAGGTCGACCTGAGCAGGCCGTATGCGGGCGGTCAGGTCGCGCAGGGCGGCCGCGTCGGGCTGTTTGGCAATCTCGATGTCATGGACACGCCGTTCAACAGCACCAATTACACGGCCGATCTGATCCGCAACCAGCAGTCGCGCAGCGTCGCCGACGTGGTGCAGAACGATCCGGCGGTGCGCGTGGCGCGTGGTTTCGGCAACTTCCAGGAACTGTACGTCATCCGCGGGTTCCCGATGTACTCGGACGACTTGTCGTTCAACGGTCTTTACGGCCTGCTGCCGCGCCAGTACGTCGCGGCCGAACTGATGGAACGCATCGAAGTGCTGCGTGGCGCCAACTCATTCCTCAACGGTGCGGCGCCGGGCGGCAGCAGCGTCGGCGGCACCATCAACCTGGTGCCCAAGCGTGCGCCGGACGAAGACCTCAACCGCATCACCGTCGGCTACGAGAGCGATGCGCAGGCTTATGCGACGGCCGACGTCGCGCGCCGTTTCGGCGACAACAATGAATGGGGCATGCGCGCCAACGGCATCTTCCGTGACGGCGAGACGGCCGTCGATGACGAAGAGCGTCGCCTGGGCGTCGGCTCGCTAGGCCTCGATTACCGTGGTGATCGCTTTCGCTTGTCGGCCGACGCCGGTTACCAGGATCAGCGCGCCGATTCGCCGCGCCCGAGCCTGACGCCGATCGGCACCAGCGTTCCCGATGCGCCAGACGCCAAGAACAACTTCGCGCAGGACTGGACCTACGCCGAGGAAAAAGACCTGTTCGGCGTGGCGCGTGGTGAATACGACATCACCAGGAACACTGTGGTCTGGGGTGCGTTCGGTATGCGCGACACCGAGGAGCACAACCTGCTTGCCAATCCCAACGTCGATGCGGACGGCAAGCTGACGGCGTACGCCTTCGAGAACTATCGCGAAGACCTCGTCACCACCGGCGAAATCGGCTTGCGTACCGAGTTCAAGACCGGCTCGATCGGCCATCGCCTGAGCCTGTCGGCCAACGCATACCGGCTCGACCTCAAAAACGCCTACGCTTTCGGCAACTTCAGCGGCTACGACGCCGGCACGATGGACAATCCGCAGGCGATCACGAGCGACCGCAGCTTCTTTACCGGCGGCGTGATGGACGATCCGCTCACCACCGAGAAGACCGAGACGTCCAGCGTCGCCGTAGCCGACCTGCTCGCGTTCTTCGACAAGCGCCTGCTGGCGCTCGTCGGTGCGCGCTATCAGGCCATCGACCAGAAGCTCTACAACATAGACTCGGGCGACCAGACCGAGCGTTACGACGAAAGCACGGTGACGCCGGTGTTCGCGCTGGTGGTCAAGCCGAGCAGCAAGGTTTCGCTCTATGCCAACTACGCACAGGCGCTGCAGCGCGGTCAGGCTGCGCCGAGCACGGCTGACAACTTCGGCGATGTGCTCAAGCCGTTCAAGTCCGAGCAGTACGAAGTCGGCAGCAAGTACGATGGCGGCAATCTCGGTGCGACGGTCGCACTGTTCCGCATCGACCAGCAGAGCGGCATCGTCGACAGCAGCAACGTTTTCGGTGCCAACGGCATACAGCGTCACCAGGGCGTCGAACTGAGCTGGTTCGGTCAGCCGTTGGACGGCTACCGCGTGCTCGGCGGCTTCACCTACATCGATGCCGAGATGCGCAAGACGACCGGCGGTCTCAACGAGGGCGAGCGTCCGACCGGCGTGCCGAAGACCCAGGCCAACCTCGGCGTCGAATACGACCTGCGGTCGCTCGCTGGCCTGACGCTCGACGCGCGCGTGGTCTATACCGGCTCGCAGACCGCTTCGGCCGATGGCTCGCTCGACATTCCGTCGTGGACGCGCTTCGACCTCGGTTCCCGCTACGCTTTCAACGTCGGCGAGCGCAACGTGAGCTTGCGTGCTCGCATCGACAACGTCGCTGGACGCGACTACTGGGCTTCGGCCGGTGGTTTCCCGGGCAGCAACTATCTGGTGCTGGCCGCTCCGCGCACCGTCACGCTGTCGGCCTCGGTGGACTTCTGAAGCCTCACGGCATCTTCAAGCGATAGCCCACACCGGGCTCGGTGACGACGTAGCGCGGAGCCGCTGCGTCGTCACCGAGTTTTTGTCTCAACTGGCCGATGTAGACGCGCAGGTATTGCGTGTCGTCCTCGTGCACCTTGCCCCAGACTTCGCGCAGCAGCTGCGGCTGCGTGATCACGCGGCCCGCGTGCCTGGCGAGCACGGCGAGGATCGCGTACTCCTTGCGTGACAGGCGCAGCTCGATGCCATCGAGCGTGACGCGTCGCAGCGTCAGGTCGATGCGCAGCGCGCCGGTTTCGATCACCGGTTGCGATCCGCTCGCCTGCAGGCGATGGCGCAGCGCCGCGCGGATGCGCGCGAGCAGTTCGGCGATGCCGAAGGGCTTGGTCAGGTAGTCGTCCGCACCGGCGTCGAGCGCGCGCACCTTGCCGCCTTCGTCGTCGCGCACCGACAGTACGATGATCGGCACGCTCGATCTTTCGCGAATGCGTGGAATCAGATCGAGCCCGTCGGCGTCGGGCAAGCCCAGATCGAGAATCATCACGTCGGGCCTGTCGTGTGCGAGCGCGGCGAGACCGGCTTCTGCATTCGCGGCTTCGATCACCTGCAGCGATTCGGCGCCGAGGCTCACGCGCAGCAGCTTGCGAATCTGTGGTTCGTCGTCGACGACCAGGACGCGGATCGCTTCAGTCATCGCGCACCTCGGGCGGCGTCTTGCGCGGCAGGCGCATCTCGATCAGCGCGCCGTTGCCGTCGGGCGGCGCGAGCGCGCGCACCTGTCCGTCCTGCGCTGCGAGCAGGCCACGGCAGATCGCCAGCCCGAGGCCGGTGCCGGGCGCGGTGTGATCCTGCGATTGCACGCGATGGAACATGTCGAAGATCTTCTCGCGATCGGCCGCCGGCACGCCAGGGCCGTGATCGCGCACGCGCAATAGCAACCACTGCGACTGCGTGCTCAGCGCGATCTCGATCGGCGAGCCGGCCGGCGAATACTTGGCCGCGTTGTCGATCACGTTGACGAGCGCCTGCTCGAGCAGCAGCGGGTCGCACCAGGCCAGCGGCAGATCGCCGCTGCTCTCGATTGGCACCTCGCGCCCGGCGAGTTCACGGCGCAGGCGATTGCGCGCGCGTCCCGCGATCTCGCGCAGATCGCACCATTCGCAGCGCGCTTCGATGCGTCCGTAGCCGAGCCTGGTCATGTCGAGCAGGTTCTGCACGAAGCGATTGAGACGCTCGGATTCCTCGACGACGGTATCGAGCAGGGCCGCGCGATCGTCGTTCGTGAGGCGCTCGTTCTGCGTCTGCAGGCTCGTCGCGGCGCCAAGGATCGAGGCGAGCGGCGTGCGCAGATCGTGCGACACCGAAGACAGCAAGGCGGCGCGCAGCTCCTCGCCCTGGCTGCTGACGCGCTGGTCCTCGATCTCGGCGGACAGCATCACGCGCTCGAGCGCGACCGCGGCCTGGTCGGCGAGCGCATCGAGCAGTCGGCGCTGCCCGGCCGAAGGCGGACGCCTGCGCTCGTGCAGATGCAGGCCGAGCAAGCCGACCACGCGCTGCGCGGTCGCCATCGGCACGAACAGCCATTGCGAAGTCGGCAAGGTCTGCGTCGAGTAGCCGGCCGGCTGCCGATGATCCCAGCACCAGTGCGCGGCCGCGCGATCGGTTTCGCGAAACTGGTAATCGGGGCCGATGCCGCGCCGCGCCGCCGGCCGCAGCGCTTCGGCGGGACGCTCGATGATCGCGACGCAAGGCAGGTCGAGTGTCGCCTGCACGTGCTCGGCGATGATGCGCGCGACTTCGTCGCGACCGAGCGCACCGGCGACGCGGCGTGCGAAATCGCTCAGGTTGGCATTGCGTCGCGCGGTCTTGCGCAGGGCCTGCATCTGGCTGCGCAACTGCCCGCCGAGCCGGCCCATCAGCACGGCGACGAGCAGGAACACCGCGAGCGTGATCACGTCTTCGTGGCGTTGCAGATTGAGCGTATAGCGCGGTTCGGTGAAGAAGAAATCGAGGCTGCAGGCCGCGACGATGCTCGTGACGATGGCCGGCAGCGGGCCGGCGCGAACCGCGCTCACGAGCACCGCGACGAGATAGAGCAGGGCCAGATTCTCGAGCCCGATCCAGCGGTCGACGAACAGACCGACGACGGTCGACGCGGCGACGAGCGTCAGGCCGATCAGATGATCCTGCCAGCGCCAGCGCTCGGCCGCGATCGGATCGCGCGCCGTCGACGTATCGCGCGCTTCGGTCTGCGTCGGTACCACAGTGATGTCGAACGGCGCGCCCGAACGCAGCAGCGCATGCGCGAGCGAGCGTCGCCGGCGCCAGCTGGCGCGCATCGGCTTCGATTGCCCGACCACGATCTGGGTGACGTTGCGCGAGCGCGCATAGCCGAGCACTTCGGCGGCCACGTTCTCGCCCGGAATCGTCACCGCTTCACCGCCGAGCGCCTCGGCCAGGCGCAGGGTTTCGGCGACGCGGTCCTTGGCCTCGTTCGGCAGGCGATGGGCGCGCGAGTCGATCACGTGCACCGCGATCCAGGCGATGCCGCGCGTGTCCGCGAGCCGCGCCGCATTGCGGATCAGGCTGCGATCGATCGCCTTGCCGCCGACGCAGACGAGCAGGCGCGCGCGCGCGGGCCAGGGCTCGCTGACCGCATGGCGTTGCCGATACGCGAGCATCTGCTGATCGATGCGCTCGGCCGCCGCGCGCATCGCGAGTTCGCGCAGCGCAGTGAGGTTGCCGCGCGAGAAGAAACCTTCGCGCGCGCGCTGCGCCTGTTCGCCGAGATAAACCTTGCCTTCGTCGAGCCGGCGCAGCAGTTCCTCGGGCGGCAGGTCGATCAGCTCGATCTCGTCGGCGCGTTCGAGCACGGTGTCGGGCAGCGTCTCGCGCACGCGCACGCCGGTGATGCGCAGCACCACGTCGTTGAGGCTTTCGAGATGCTGCACGTTGAGCGTGGCGAGCACGTCGATGCCGGCCGCGAGCACGTCCTCGACGTCCTGCCAGCGTTTCACGTGCCGGCTGCCTGGCACGTTGGAATGCGCGAGCTCGTCGATCAGCGCGAGCTGCGGTTTGCGTGCGATCAGCGCATCGGTATCGAGCTCGCCGAGCGTGCGCCCGCGATAGTCGAGCGTGCGCCGCGGCAGCACTTCGAGCCCTTCGAGCAGGGCTTCGGTTTCGCGCCGCCCATGCGTCTCGACGATGCCGACGACGACGTCGACGCCCTTGGCCTTCGCCGCCTGCGCGGCCCGCAGCATGTCGTAGGTCTTGCCGACGCCCGGCGAGGCGCCCAGAAAAACCTTGAGCCGGCCGCGGCCTTCGCGCTGCGCTTCGAGCAGCAGCGTGTCGGGCGAGGGGCGGGCGGGGTCGGTCATGCGCGGATTCTAGGCGCCGGTTGCTGTCATGAGACGAGCTTGTCCCCTCTCCCACTCGTGGGAGAGGGTGGTCCGAAGGACCGGGAGAGGGCCAGCTTGGAAAGTGGGCGCACTTTTCGGGCGCACCCTCTCTCCCCTGCTGCGCAGGGACTCTCTCCCGCAAGCGGGAGAGAGGACAGCATCGTTCAGCGACGCGTGGGCTGCGCCTGCACACAGTTCAGTCACTGAGTTTGTCGACAATGTGGCTGGGGGAATGCGGTGAGTCAGATCAACGGCGTGATGATGCAGTACTTCCACTGGTATCTCGACGCCACGGACGAGCTCTGGCAGCGCGCCGCGGCCGATGCGCCCAAGCTCAAGGAGCTCGGCGTGACTTCGGTCTGGCTGCCGCCGGCCTACAAGGCCACGCGTGGTGCCGAGGATGTCGGCTACGGCGTTTACGACCTGTTCGACCTCGGCGAATTCGATCAGAAGGGCAGCGTGCGCACCAAGTACGGCACGCGCGACGAGTATCAGAAAGCCATTGGGGCGCTCAAGGAAAACGGCATCCGCGTCTACGCCGACGTGGTGTTCAACCATCGCATGGGCGCCGACGAAACCGAAACCGTGCGCGCGCACCGGGTCGACATGAGTGATCGCACGCGGGTTTCGCCCGAGGCCGAGGAAGTCGAAGCCTGGACGCGCTTCACGTTCCCGGGACGCGGCGGCCTGCATTCGGACATGCGCTGGTCGGCCGAACACTTCACCGCCTTCGATCTGAACACCGGCCAGGGCCCGGCGATCTTCCTTGTCGAAAACAAATCGTTCTCGCAAGACGTCGACCAGGAGAACGGCAACTACGATTTTCTGATGGGCGCCGACGTCGACACCGACCATCCGCAGGTGCGCGAGGAGCTCAAGCGCTGGGGCCTGTGGTATCTCGACGCTACGGGTGTCGACGGCTTTCGCTTCGATGCGGTCAAGCATGTCGATGCCGAATTCTTTCTCTCCTGGCTGCACGAGCTGCGCGTGGAGACTTCGCGCGATCTGTTCGCGGTTGGTGAATACTGGTCCTACGACGTCGAGGCCCTGCATCACTTCATCGAACGCACCTACGGCCAGATTTCGCTGTTCGATGCGCCGCTGCACAACAACTTCCACGTCGCTTCCAAGGCCGGCCAGGATTACGACCTGCGCACGATCTTCGACAACTCGCTCGTGGCCCAGCAGCCCGCGCTCGCGGTGACGCTCGTCGACAACCATGATTCGCAGCCGCTGCAGTCGCTCGAATCGGTCGTCGAGCCCTGGTTCAAGCCGCTCGCCTACGCGCTGATCCTGCTGCGCCGCGATGGCTATCCCTGCCTGTTCTTTCCGGATTACTACGGTGCGCACTACAAGGACAGCGGTCCCGACGGCAACGAGCACGAAGTCTGGATGGACAGCCACCAGTTCCTGATCGATCGCTATCTCCAGGCGCGTCATGCCCATGCCTATGGCGATCAGTTCGACTACTTCGAAGACGCACACTGCATCGGCTGGACGCGCCTCGGCGACGCCGAGCATCCGGGCGGCATGGCCGTGGTGCTCAGCAATGGCGAAGGCGGCGTGCGGCGCATGGAGATCGGCCAGCCCAAGCGCCGCTACGTCGACATCACCGGGCACATCGACACGCCCGTCGAAACCGGCGAGGACGGCTGGGGCGAGTTTGCGTGCCCGCCGGGTTCGGTGTCGGTCTGGGTGCCTGCGGAACAATAGCGGCTCATCGCGGCAGCGCGTCGAGCGCGAGATTCAAGCCGAGCACGTTGACGCGCGGCTCGCCGAGGAAGCCGAACTGACGGCCTTCGGTGTACTGCGTGACGAGCGCTTCGACGCGCTCGCGCGGCAGCTTGCGTGCTGCGGCGACGCGATCGACCTGATACGCCGCCGCAGCCGGTGACAAGTGCGGATCGAGACCGCTTGCCGAGGCCATCGCGAGATCGGCCGGTACGGCTTGATCGTCATGGCGTAGCGCCTCGACGCGCTGCGCGATCGTCTCATTGAGCGCTTTCGTCGACACGCCGAGATTCGAGCCGCTCGACGCCGCGGCGTCGTAGCCGTCCTTGCCGGCCGACGACGGACGCGGATGGAAATAGCCTTCGCCGCTGAAGTTCTGGCCGATCAGTGCGGAGCCGACGAGCTTGCCGTCGCGTTCGATCAGGCTGCCGTTGGCCGTATCGCGAAACAGTAACTGCGCGGCGCCGGTGACGATCGCGGGATACAGCACGCCGGTGACGAGCGTCATGAGCAGAAGAAAACCGCCGACTTGGCGTAAGGAATTAAGCATGGGATGAGTCTCCAGGTGCAAAGCTTCAAACCAAACCGAGCGCATTGATCGCCAGGTCCACGAGCTTGATGCCGATGAACGGCGCGACGAGGCCGCCGAGGCCGTAGAGGCCGAGGTTGCGTGCGAGCAACTGCGAGGCGCTCGCGGGCTTGTACGGCGTGCCGCGCAGCGCGAGCGGAATCAGCGCGACGATGATCAGCGCGTTGAAGATCACCGCCGACAGCACCGCGCTCGCGGGCGATTGCAGCTGCATCACGTTGAGCGCCTGCAGAGCCGGATAAACGCCCGTGAACAGCGCCGGCACGATGGCGAAATACTTGGCGACGTCGTTTGCGATCGAGAACGTGGTCAGCGAGCCGCGCGAAATGAGCATCTGCTTGCCGACGAGCACGACGTCGAGGAGCTTGGTCGGATCGCTGTCGAGATCGATCAGGTTCGCGGCTTCACGCGCGGCCGGCGTGCCGCTGTTCATCGCCACGCCGACGTCGGCCTGCGCAAGCGCGGGCGCGTCGTTGCTGCCGTCGCCGCACATCGCCACGAGCCGGCCTTCGGCCTGCGCCTTGCGGATCAGCTCGAGTTTCTTCTCGGGCGTGGCTTCGGCGAGGTAATCGTCGACGCCGGCCTCGGCCGCGATCGCGGCGGCGGTCAGCGGATTGTCGCCCGTGATCATCACCGTGCGGATGCCCATGCGGCGCAGCTCGTCGAAGCGCGCCTTGATGCCGGGCTTGACGACGTCGCTCAGCGCGATGATGCCGAGCAGCCTGCCGTTGCGCGACACCGCGAGCGGCGTGCCGCCACTGCGCGCGATCTTCTCGACGATCTTCGTCGTCTGCGCATCGGCGCTGACATTGGACTGCTTGAGCACGGCCTGCACCGCGCCCTTGCGCAGCTGCGTGCCATCGCGCAGATCGGCGCCGGACAGGCGGGTCGAGGCCGAGAACTCGATGCTGTTCGCGATGGCACTCGCATCGGCGTCGGCGAGCTGCTGTTCGCGAATCAGTTCGACGATGGACTTGCCTTCGGGCGTGGCGTCGGCGAGCGAGGCGTAAAGCGCCGCGGTGGCGAGCTGCTCGCGCGAAGCATCGCCGACCGGAACCAGATGCGTCGCTCGCCGATTGCCGAAGGTGATCGTGCCGGTCTTGTCGATCAGCAGCGTGTCGACGTCGCCGGCCGCTTCGACCGCGCGGCCCGACTTGGCGACAAGGTTGCGCGCCGACAGGCGATCCATGCCGGCGATGCCGATGGCCGATAGCAGGCCGCCGATGGTGGTCGGAATCAGCGTGACGAGCAGCGCCGCGAGCAGTGGCACCGATAGCGAGATGCCCGCGTACGAGGCCCAGGCCGGCAGCGTCATGACCACGAGCAAAAAGATCAGCGACAGCCCGATCAGCAGCACGGTCAGCGCGATCTCGTTTGGCGTCTTCTGCCGCGAAGCGCCTTCGACGAGCGCGATCATGCGATCGAGAAAGCTCTCGCCCGGATCGGCACCGATGCGCACGACGATCGCATCCGACACCACGCGCGTTCCGCCGGTGACCGCGCAGCGGTCCGAGCCCGATTCGCGAATCACCGGCGCCGATTCGCCCGTGATCGCCGATTCGTCGACCGAGGCGATGCCGTCGATCACTTCGCCGTCGCCCGGTATCAGCTCGCCGGCTTCGACGAGCACCAGATCGTTGCGGCGCAGCGAGCGATTGCTGACGAGTTCGATGCGCCGGTCGTCGAGCCCAGTGAGCTTCTTGGCTTGCGTTTCGGTCTGCGCGGAGCGCAGCGCATCGGCGCGCGCCTTGCCGCGGCCTTCGGCGAGCGCTTCGGCGAAGTTCGCGAAGATCACCGTGAACCAGAGCCACAGCGCGATCTGCAGATCGAGGCCCAGCGACTGGCCGCCGCCCGTGAAGCTCGCGAGCGTCGACACTGCGGCGACGACCGCGGTCATGAACATGACCGGATTGCGGAACAGCCTGCGCGGATCGAGCTTGATGAGCGATTCGATCAGTGCGGGTTTCAACAAGGAAGGCGACAGCAGGGAGGCGGAGGTTTCCATGATGAGAAGTCCTTAGAACTGCTGGTCGGCCAGCGTTGAGAAATGTTCGGCGACCGGCCCGAGCGCGAGCGTCGGGAAGTAGGTCAGCGCGCCGACGATCACGATCACGCCGATCAGCAGCGCGACGAAGATCGCGCCATGCGTCGGGAAGGTGCCGGCCGAAGGCGGAATGCGCTTCTTGGCCGCGAGCGAGCCGGCGATCGCGAGAATCGGCACGATCGGCCCGAAGCGGCCGATCAGCATCGCGATGCCGAGCAGGGTGTTGTGGAAGGCGGTGTTCGCGGTGAGTCCCGCGAACGCCGAGCCGTTGTTGCCGGTCGCCGAGGTATACGCGTAAAGCATTTCGGACAGGCCGTGCGGGCCTGGATTGGCGAGACCGGCGACGCCGACCGGCAGCGCGATCGCGAAGGCGCCGAGCACGAGGATGCCGAGCGGCATCGGCGTGAGCGCTGCGAACACGGCGAGCTTCATCTCGCGCGCCTCGATCTTCTTGCCGAGATATTCGGGCGTGCGCCCGACCATGAGCCCGGCGATGAACACCGTCAGCAGTGCGAACACGAGCATGCCGTAGAGGCCCGAGCCGACGCCGCCGAAGATCACTTCGCCGAGCTGGATCATGACCATCGGCACGAGGCCGCCGAGCGCCGTGAAGCTGTCGTGCATCGCGTTGACCGCGCCACACGAGGCGGCCGTGGTCACCACCGCGTAGATCACCGACGACAGCGTGCCGAAGCGCACTTCCTTGCCTTCCATGTTCGCGAGCGCCGGATCGACGCCGGCCGCGGTCGCGAACGGATTGCCCTGGCTTTCGGCCCACCAGCAGGCGCCGACCGCGAGCATCAGCGGGATCAGCATCGCCGCGAACAAGGCCCAGGCCTGGCGCCTGTCGCCGACCATGCGGCCGAACAGGAACACGAGGCCGCCCGCGAGCACCAGAATGCCGAGGATCTGCAGCGCATTGCTGAGCGGCGTCGGGTTCTCGTACGGGTGCGCCGAGTTGACGTTGTAGTAGCCGCCGCCGTTGGTGCCGAGGATCTTGATCGCCTCCTGCGAAGCGACTGGACCTTGCACGAGCGTCTGCTGCGCGCCTTCGAGCGTGCTCGCCGAGACGCTGGCCTCGAGGTTCTGCGGCACGCCCTGCCAGACCAGCAGCAGCGCGAAGACGATCGCCAGCGGCAGCAGCACGTAGAGCACGCTGCGCGTCATGTCGACGTAGAAATTGCCGACGCTCGAAGTCTCGCGGCGCACGAGGCCACGCACGAGCGCGAGCACGACGGCGATGCCGGTCGCGGGCGACAAGAAGTTCTGCACCGTGAGCCCGAAGGCCTGCGAGAACATCGACATCGTCGATTCGCCGCCGTAGGACTGCCAGTTGGTGTTGGTGACGAAGCTGATCGCGGTGTTGAGCGCGAGATGCCAGGACAGCCCCGGCAGGCCGGTCGGGTTGAGCGGTAGCCGGTGCTGGAACGTCAGGATCGCGAACAGCAGCGCGATGCCCGCGCCGTTGACCAGCAGCAGGGCGCGTGCGTATTCGGCCCAGTTCTGCTCGCGGTTCGCATCGACGCCGCAGGCGCCGTAGACGAAGCGCTCGGGCAAGGCCAGCGCGCCGCCGCGCTCGGGCGCGAGCATGGCCTGCAGGTAGCGGCCCGCGAGCGGACACAGCGCGAGCAGCGCGGCGGTGTAGAACAGCAGTTGCAGCAGATCGGGCGCGTTCATTTCTAGAACCGCTCCGCATGCAGCAGCGCGTAGAGCAGATAGGCCAGCAGGCCGACCGCGATCGTGCCGCCCCACCAGAATGCCAATGTCATGTGCCGTCCCTTTTCGTCGAGGCGAGTGAGGGCGGCAGTATCGAAACGAGCGGCGCTAAGCCTCCATTCCGATCGGCTTCGCGGAATGTAAAGAATGCATAAAGACGCGAGGCGGGCGAGGGCACCGAAATGCGGACGCAGGGTCTTACACTGCGCACCCGACCCGGATGCGATTTTCCGAATTCACCGAATGCCCAGACCCCTGTTTTCTTCCGCCCGACCGCTGGCCGCGCTCGGCGGTGCCTGCCTGCTGCTGGCCGCCTGCGGCGGCCCTGCCGTTCGCGACGAAGGGCCGATCACGTTCCAGCAGTTCGAGGCGGCCGACCTCGATCACGATGGCAAGCTCAGCAAGAGCGAGCTCGAGGCCATTCCGGAGCTCGCACCCTACTTCGATAGGATGGACACCGATCACAGCGGCTTCCTGTCCTGGACCGAAGTCAGGGCGGGGCGCTTCCCGGTTTTCCGCATGCCTCGCCCGGGCCAGAGCTCCGGATATCGATGAATTGCCAGCCTGCCGACGGGTGTGCTGTTTGCGTTGCAAGGAAAACTATTTTAAATAAATGAAAACAGCCTAAGCCGGGACACGAATGAAATCGCTGGTGCTGATCCTCTGTGTGCTGATCGCGGTGACGCTGCTGGCCGTGGGCCTGGCCGGCAAGCGGCCGCGTCCTTCCGACGGCAGCTGGGTGCCGTTGAATGCCTCGGGTCGCGCCGGGCTCATCGTGCTCGCGATGACCGTCGCACTGGCCGCGATCGCCTACCAGGCCGGCTGGATCTTCCCCCCGCGCGGTGCGACCAAGGTGTGGACCTCGGACGCCGCCCCGCCGATCGGCGGCGGCAACGCTGCGCCGACGGTTCCGAAATCGCTCTGGAACGAAGCCGCCGTCGCCCAGCAGGCCGCCGACGCGCGCCGCGCCGCCGGCATCGTCGACGAGCCGGCGCCGGTTTCCACGACGAAGCCCGCGGCTCCCGAGCCGGGCTCGCTCACGCAGGCCGCCGTCGGTGAGGAAGGCGCTCAGCCGGTCACTGCGGGCTCGGTGGACTCGAACCGGAGCCTCGCGCAGGTCAAGGCCCAACTGCAGGCCCAGGTGCAGCCTTCGAGTGCGCCCCTGCCCGCCACCTCGGCCGCCGAAGCCGGGCCGCCGCCCTGCGATTGCGCGAACCCGCCCGCAAAACCCGCCGTCGCCGCGAAGGCCGCACCGGCCACGAGCAGCGCCCCGCCCAGGCGCTCGACGCGATCGACGAGCAGCCGTTCGGTCGCCAGCTCGCGCGACGGGCGCGTCAACGTCTGCGAGGTGCAGCGCCGCTACGGCACCGACAGGCTGTCGTACTACGGGCTCACGGAAGCCGAGCTGCGCGCGGCGGATGCCTATGCGGCTGCGGGATCGGCATCGGCGTCGCGCTCGTATGGAGCGTCGAGCGCCGGCTCGGTGCTCGTGCGCAACCGGCTCGGTCCCGGGCAGCGCGCCGAGCTCGTGCGCATCAGCATCGACGGCGGCGCTTCGAGCGAACTGCGGCTCGGCCCCGGCAAGGCCTCCGGCTCGGTGCGCCTGCGCCTTCCGGCCGGCAGCGCGCGCTATCGGCTGAGCGGCTACACCGAATTCGCCGATGGCCGCCGCGTCCCGGTCGACGGCGAAGGCTGGATCGACGAGGGCGACGGCTCGCTGCAGGTCCGCACGGCCGATGCGGGCGACGGCGGCTCGCTGTATCTCGAACCGGGCTGAGAAACTCTGCCAGAGCGAAGTTTCCCAGTGAACTTTTATCCGAACGGAGTTCCCATGTCCGACCTGCTCAAGCTCGCGCTCGCCGCGGTCATCGCGTTCTCGATCGCGGGCTGCTCCCACAAGAAAACGCAGGTGGCCGCCTCGCCCGAGGTGGTCATCAAGGCCGTCGATGTCGGCGACGACGTTTCGATCACGAGCAAGAATGGCAAGCTGCATCGCTTCGTCGTCACGCGCATGACCAACAAGGCGCTCTATGGCGACGGCTACAAGGTCACCTACGGCGAGATGAGCAGCTTCGAGATCAAGAAGAAGGCCAAGAAGAAAAAGGACGGGCCCGAGCCCGCCGATCTCGACGCGGAGCCCGAGACGGCTCCGTAAGCGGCTGAAGCGCCGGGCGCTCGCTCAGCCGACGCTCGCGAGCGGCCGGGTCTGCTCGCGCAGCGAGCGCTGCAGCACCGCCGACAGCGCGGCCACGTGGCGGCGCAGCTCGGGCACCGCGGTCGCCTCCCAATGCTGGGCGCGCAGGAACGGGCCGACGTAGTGCAGCACCGGCGACGAGCGCCCGTCGCGGTCGACGAGCCGGTAGTCGCCGTCGACGATCAGGCCGAGCCCGAGT
This sequence comes from Hydrocarboniphaga sp. FW305-C-57, assembly GCF_058783045.1. Taxonomy (NCBI): domain Bacteria; kingdom Pseudomonadati; phylum Pseudomonadota; class Gammaproteobacteria; order Nevskiales; family Nevskiaceae; genus Hydrocarboniphaga; species Hydrocarboniphaga sp. FW305-C-57. The sequence continues at coordinate 419,841 of NZ_JBYSYG010000001.1, forward strand.
TCGTCGGGCGTCAGCAGGCCCTCGTCGCGCAGCTGGGCGATCAGCGCTTCGCTGGTCGTGCGCGTATCGCTTTCCGGGCCTGTGCAGTTGATCACGCAGCCGACGCCGAGGCGCTCGATACGTTCGCTGCCGCGCGGTTTCCAGAGCACGTCGACGCCATCGGCATGGTCCTCATAGCCGATCACGCGGCCGGCGAACACCTGCAGGTTGCCGTCGGCGCGTTCCGCGTCGAGCAGCCGGCCGAGCGCCGGGGCGCAGCGATGGCGATGCGTGTCCCAGAAGGTGCGCAGGTGGCGGATGAATCGGCGGCGTTCCTTGAGCGACAGCGCCTGCCAGAGCGTCGGCGTCGCCGCACGCAGGCTGCCGATGATGTCGCGCCAGTCGACGTCGGTTCCCTGCGCGAGTTCGAGCTCCTGGCGCAGGGCGCGCAGGTAGTCGGCCGCATTCGGCGTGTTCGGCAGGCGCCTGGGCAGTCCGCTCGTGTAGAGCGGGTGGATTTCGAGTTCGCGATGCGGCTGCGGCAGCAGGCCGCGGCGCGACAACGCGTAAACGGGCGCGTGGTGGCCGCGCGCACGCAGGCTCAGCAGGGTGTCGAGCATGGTCAGGCCGGTGCCGATCAGGAACACCGGCTCGTCGGGCTTGACCACGTAGAGCGCATCGGCGCGCCAGGGGTCGCGCACGTAGCGCGGGTGGCTGTAGAAGCCTTCGTACTCGGGCGCCACGCGCGGATCGGCCGGGGCGAAGTTGCCGAGGGCGAGCACCACGCGGTCGGCCTCGATCACCCGGCGAGTCCTGAGGTGCACGCGGGCGCCGTCGCCGACCACTTCGATGCGTTCCACATCGCCGACCATCGGCTTGTACTCGCTGCCCGCGGGCGCCGAGCGGGCGGCTTCGCGCGTGATCCACTCGAGGTAATCGCCGAACAGCCGGCGCGAGACGAAGCTGTTGGCCGACAGCTCAGGGTCCTCGCGTCGCGCGTAGCGCAGGAAGCTGTCGTCGTCGTCCGGGAACGCGCTCATGCGTCCGGCCGGCACGTTGAGCACGTGCTCGTCGGTGCGCGTGCCGTAGGCCAGGCCGCGCGCCATCAGGCCCGAGCGGTTGATCAGCACCACGCGCAGGGGCTCGCTGGCCTGGCGCAGCAATTGGGCGGAGGCGGTCGCGCCGCAAAAGCCGGCTCCGATGATGACGACGGTCTTCATGTGGTTTCCATTTGCGATCGCTTCGATGCTGTGGGCAACGAGGCCGGCCAGACCAGGCACGGACCCTTGCAGCCTATCGGCCGCAAGGATCGGTCCACCAATATCGAAACCGTCTAAAAATCCGCTTTACGCGAGTTCTCGCGGTGTTTCCGGCATAAGGCTCAGAGCGAGGCGAAGCGCTCGGTCGCTGCGACGAGCCTCGACAGCACGCCCGGTTCGCTCGCCGCGTGGCCGGCGTCGCCGACGATCTGCAGGTCGGCCTCGGGCCAGGCGCGGTGCAGGTCCCAGGCCGACTTGATCGGGCAGACCACGTCGTAACGCCCCTGCACGATCACGCCCGGAATGTGGCGGATGCGGTAGGCGTCCTCGAGCAGCTGGTTCGGCGCGCGGAAGAAGCCGTTGTTGACGAAGTAATGGCACTCGATGCGCGCGAAGGCCTCGGCGAAGTGGTCCTCGCCGAAGCGGGCGACCATGTCGCGGCTCGGCAGCAGCTTGCTCGTCGCGCCCTCCCAGATGCTCCAGGCGCGCGCGGCCTCGCGACGCACCTGGACGTCGTCGCTGGTCAGCCGACGGTGATAGGCATGCAGCAGGTCGTCGCGCTCCTCGCGCGGAATCGGCTTGAGGTAGTGCTCCCAGGCATCCGGAAACAGCCAGTTCGCGCCTTCCTGGTAGAACCAGCGGATCTCCTCGGGGCGCAGCAGGAAGATGCCGCGCAGCACCAGTGCGCGCACCACGTCCGGATGCGTCTGCGCGTAGGCCAGCGCGAGCGTCGAGCCCCAGGATCCGCCGAACACCACCCAGCGCTCGATGCCGAGCAGCTCGCGGATGCGCTCGATGTCGGCGACGAGGTCCCAAGTGGTGTTCTCGCGCAGTTCCGCGTGCGGCTTCGAGCGGCCGCAGCCGCGCTGGTCGAACAGCACGATGCGGTAGAGCTGCGGGTTGAAGAACTGCCGGTGCCAGGGCTCGGTGCCGCCGCCCGGGCCGCCGTGGACGAACACCACCGGCTTGCCGCGCGGGTTGCCGCATTCCTCGATGTAGAGCTCGTGCAGGTCGGAGACCTTGAGACGGTGAGTGCGGTACGGCTCGACGGCAGGATAAGGCTGGCCCATGGCAGGTCTTTGGAGGCTTGCGGAGGTTCTGGTGGCCGGCCCGGGTTTGGTGACGGGCCCATGCGGATTTTCGACATCGATATCGGGCTAGCTTACCGCAGCCGCTGCTCGTTCCGGTCGCGAAACGCGCCCGGGTTTCGGTAACGGCTTGTAGGCTTGTGGCGCATGCACGTGCTTGTTGCGGAACAGCATTTGTTCATCGGATAGGCCTGGGCTAGCATCGTTCGGTGAGCTTCTCGCCGGCCTTCGGTCGGCCTCGCACCCGGGGTTTTCAGTGCACAGGATTCATTGGTTTTCCACGCTGCTGCTGGGTTTCGCGGCAGCATCGAGCGCCCAGCAGGCGGCGCAACCAGCACCGGCCGAAGCCGCGCAACTGAGCGCGCCGGTTGGCTCCGATCCGGTCGTGACGCAGCCTGCGGCTGCTGTCGAAGCCGTGACGAACGTCGTCGACCAGGCCGCCGACGCGGCCGGGCCCGCGGTGCCTGCCGAAGCGGTCGAAGCGCCCGGCCAGGCGCCCGTGCAGGCCGTGGTTCCGAACACGCCGGCCGCCGCCAGTCCGGCCGTCGCCGGCAGCGCCGCACCGCGCGAAGGCAGCAGGACGCCGGCGCTCGATGCCAGGCAGTTTCCGCGCTACGACTCGCTCAAGCCCAAGGTCGCGTTCTGGACCAAGGTGTTCGGCCAGTATTCGGAGCACCAGAGCGCCATCCATTCGAGCACCTACCCGAACAAGGTGTTCGAGGTGCTCGATTTCCGCGCCGAGGCGCTGCGCCTCGACAAGTTCGCGCTCGCCAAGCTCAAGAACGACGAGGAGACCCGCGCCAAGGCGCGCTACAACCGCCTGCTCGAAGAAGTCGACAAGCTCCGCGACAGCCCGCAACAGCTCAACGAAGAACAGCGCCGCGTCTGGCAGCTCTATGCCGACGTCTCGGGCGAGCGCCGTTTTCGCGATGCGGTCGGCACCTTGCGCGCCCAGCGCGGGCTCAAGGAGCGCACCGCGCTCGCGCTCGAAACCTCGGGCAAGTACCTGCCCGAGATGGAGAGCATCTTCCGCAGCTACGGCCTGCCGGTGCAGCTCACGCGGCTGCCGCTGGTCGAGTCGAGCTTCAACGTCGAGGCCTATTCCAAGGTCGGCGCGGCCGGCCTGTGGCAGTTCATGCCCTCGTCCGCGAAGATCTACATGCGCCTCAACGAAGTCGTCGACGATAGACGCGATCCGTGGACGAGCACCGACGCCGCGGCGCGCCACCTGCGCGACGACTACAACGCGCTCGGCGCCTGGCCGCTCGCGCTGACCGCGTACAACCACGGCCGCGGCGGCATCGCGCGCGGGCTGCAGAAGGTCAACGGCAGCACGCTGCCCGACCTGATCGCACGCTACGACGCCAAGAGCTTCGGCTTCGCCTCGCAGAACTTCTATGCGGAATTCCTCGCCGCCTCCGACGTCGAGCGCGAATGGAAGACGCATTTCGGCGAGCAGCTGCAGCGCAATGCGCCGCTGCGCTACGACACCGTCGAGACCAAGCACTACGTGCCGTACGAAACCCTGCGCCGGCTCTGCGACGCCGACGACGAGGTGTTCCGCAAGCTCAATCCGGCGTACCGGCCCGAGGTCATCGAGGGCAAGCTCTACGTGCCGCCGGGGCACGTGATCCGCATTCCGGCCGGCCGCGCGAGCGCGTTCAACGTCGGCTACGCCAAGCTCGGCAGCAGCGAGCGCTTCGACAGTCAGCGCACGTTCTATCTGCTGCACAAGGTCGCCAAGGGCGAATCGCTCGGAAAGATCGCAAAGCAGTACGGTGTCTCGGTGGCGGCGATCAAGAGCGCCAGCGAACTCAAGAGCGACCGGATCCGCCTCGGCCAGCTGCTCAAGGTTCCGCCGCGCGAGGAACGTCGCCCGGGCCCGGTGATCGTGGCGGTCGGCGAATCCAAGCCGAGCCTCACGCGGGCCGAAACCGCAGTCGTCGAGGCCGAGCGTCGCGAGCAGGCCAAGCCGGCCGCCAGGAGCAAGGCCAAGGCCGCGCGCACGCACAAGGTGCGTTCGGGCCAGACGCTCAGCAGCATCGCCAAGCAGTACAAGGTCAGCGTGAGTTCGCTGCGCGATGCCAACGGCATCGACGGCAGCCATCTGCGCGTGGGGCAGAAGCTGCGGATTCCGTCGAGCTGAGGGATCGCCGGAGCACCGCGCGATCGCGCAGTGGTGCAACGCCAGGCGTTTTATTTCGCCCAAGAAATGAATTAGGAAGTTTTTAGGATTCGCTGACGAAACATTTAGGAATGCGGCCGAGGCCACGTTCCTAGACTGCGCTCCTCGAATTTTTCCTCCAGGAGCTTCCGATGAACCACCCGACCGCGCCGCGCTACGACCTCTACGCCGGCATCCACAAAGCCCTGCGCGCCTTCATGGCCGACACGCTCGTCGCCATCGGCCGCATGGATGCGGGCGATGCCGCCGACACCGGGCCCGCGCTGGCCCAGCTGCGCGCCCTGCTCGGCTGCATGAGGGCGCATCTGGGCCACGAGAACGACTTCATCCATCCGGTGCTCGAAAGCACCTCGATCGGCGCGGCGGCGCGCATTTCGGTCGAACACGTCGAGCACGAGCGCGAGATCGCCACGCTCGAAGCACAGGTCGACGCCTTCGAAGCGGCCGACGCCTCGGCGCGCCCGGCGCTCGCGCTGAAGCTGTATCGCGAGCTCGCGCTGTTCGTGAGCGAGAACTTCGCGCACATGCAGTACGAGGAAGTGGTGCATGGTGCGCAGCTGTGGGCGCATTGCAGCGACGCGCAGCTGCTCGATCTCGAACATCGCATCGTCGCCTCGCAGACGCCCGGGGAAGCCATGCTCGTGCTGCGCTGGATGCTGCCGTACATGGCCCACGCCGAACGCTGCGCCTTGCTGTTCGGCATGCGCGCGATGGCACCGGCGCCGGTGTTCGCGGCGGTGCTCGACCTCGCGCGTGCGCATCTGCGCGAAGGCGACTGGATCAAGCTCGATGCGGCGCTGTCGGCGCCGAGCCTGCGCGCGGCCTGAGGCTGTTCAAGCCGGAACGGGAACGTCGATGAGCTGCAGCGGCCGCTGTACGCAGAGCCGAAAGCGCCCGCGACCGGTTTTCTCGATGCGCACGCTGGCGTCGTGCTCGACGAGCCGGCGCTGCAGCAGGATCAGCCGCGCTTCGAGGTTGTCGGACAGATCGGGCAGGCCGATGCGCGGGTCGACGCGCAGCTCGCGGTTCGAGAACACCGTGCGCCCGCTGTGCGCGTGATCGCGCATCAGCGTCCAGAAGATCGAGCCGGCGACACCCTTGATCAGATAGCTGTCGCCGAGAAACACGCTGTGGTTCTCGGCGTAATGGCGCACGACCAGCGGCGGGGCATCGTTCGCGAGCGGAGCCGGACGATCGTCGGGCTCGTCGTCGATCGGCACCGGCTCGGCGGCCTGCAGCAGGCGCATCGAGAGCGCGAGCTGGGCGGCGAGGCTGACGAGCGCGTCTTCGTCGTCGTACGAGAAGCGCATCATGCTCGTGCTTTCGACGTAGAGCACGCCGAGCAGCGCAGGCGCCGCGCCGGTCGACAGGATCGGCACCGCGAGCTGGCTGTTCGGTTCGGCCAGGCCCGGAAACGGAATCCGCGTTTCGAGCCGGTCGCCGAGGCCGCCCTGCAGCGCGGCCTCGCGAATCGCGCGGCCGTAGGAATATTCCAGCGCGCGGAAGCTGATGCGGATCGGTGTGCGGCTCGCGGCCGCGATGCCGATCACGCCCGCTCCGAGCGGAATTTCGGCGCCGATGCCGGAATCGTCGTAGCCGCGCGAGCCGACCGCGTAGAGCCGCGTGCCGCTGCCGTCGGGCATCAGCAGCAGCGCCTGTTCGATGCCGAAGTCGAACACCAGGCCGTCGAGCACGGCGTCGAAGGCAGCGGCCAGATCGGTCGCCGCATTGAGCCTCGCGCTGCTGCGGCGCAAGGCCGCGAGCCGGCTCGCGGGCCGCGGCGGCGCGGGCATCGGCCGGCCCGCAACGGCCTCGATGTCGGTGATGCGGTAGACATCGGAGCCGCGCAGCCGGAACACGCCGCTCATGCCCTCGTGCGAGGCGATGCCGGCGAGCTTGGCGCGCATGCGTTCGAACAGCGGCCCGCTGGTTTCGGTGCGCTCGTAGCGCAGGCCGACGCGGAACATCGCGCCCGTGAGCGGATGGATCAGCAGCAGCCGCGCGACCGGGTTCGCGAGGATGTTGCGCCGCGTGGTGTTGAAGAACTGGAACGACAGCGCGAGATGCCCGGCGTCGAGGTATTCGATCTGCGACAGATAGCTCACGTTGGGCGTGCCATCCGGCGCGCAGGTGGCGAGCACGCCGGGGATCGCGCCTTCGCAGCAGTCGCGGATGTCGTCCGCTGCCGGTGGCGCGGGCGCGGTCGTCACGCGCCGGCCTTGAGCGGCTGCCCGGCGTTCGGCCCGGGCGTCTGCAGGAACGCCTCGGCGACGCGGAAGTCCAGCGCGACGATCGGCGCCTCGCCGGGCCACAGCAGCGTTTCGGCGAGCGCCGCCGGCAGACCGATGCTTTGCAGCTCGGCGACGAAGCCTTGCCGGTAGGCCTCGATGATCGCCTCGTCGCCGGCTTGCAGGCGTCCGAGCCGCAGATCGCGGCTCTTGAGCTGCACGGTGCGATGCGTGCTCGGCTGCGAGAACACCACCGCGACCGAGCTGCCCGAGCGCAGGTCGTCGAGCAGGCGGGCCGATTGCTCGGCCGCCAGGAACACGCGGACGTCGTCCTGCTCGACGCGGCAACCGAGCGCGCGCACGAGGCTGCTGTTGAGCCGCGCATCGGCGGCCGAGACGATCACCGACACCTGGCCGCGCATGAAGCGGCGCGTGTCCTCGTCGAGGATCACGATGGCCTGCCGCGGCTCGGGATCAGATCGGTCCGCCCGGAATCAGGCCGAGCACTCCAACCGCGATCAGATAGATCGCCACCACGTAGTTGAGCAGCTTGGGCTGCACGAGGATCAGGATGCCCGCGATCAGCGAAATCACCGGTACGGCGTGGATGTGCAAGGTCATGGCCTTCCTCCTTGAATGAGGCTCGAGTGTCTCAGAGTTTGGTTCAGACGAACCAGGCGAACGCGAAGGTGCCGACCATCGCCAGGCCCAGCGCGAGCTTGGCGATGGTACCGAGCAGCAGTCCGACCCAGGTCGCGAAGCCCGAAGCCGCCGCCTGTTCCATGCCGCGGCGCGCGCCGATCTCGCCGATCACCGCGCCGATGAAGGGCCCGAGGATCAGCCCCGGCAAGCCGAAGAAGATGCCGACGACGCTGCCGATGGTCGCGCCGAGCACGGCCTTGGGGCTCGCGCCGACGCGCTTGGCGCCGAGGCTGCCGGCGACGAAATCGAGCGCCAGCCCGATCACGAGCATCACCGCGAGCACACCGATCGTGAGGCCCGAGACGCGCTGGAACTGATCGCCCCAGGCTGCCAGCAGCAGCCCGCCGAAAACCATCGGCAGACCGGGCAGGATCGGCAGCACCGAACCGGCGAGGCCGCCGATCACGAGCAAGGTCGCGAACAGGCCGATCAGCAGTTCCATCAGTGTTTGACCCCGCTGTTTCTATCGGCTGCCGCCGCCGGCGGGCTCAGGCCATCGATCAGCGTCTTGGCGAGCTTCTCGTAGTCGCCGTCGAAGTGATGGCTGCCCGGCAGCACCTCGATGCGATAGTGCCTGGCGTCGAGCTTGGGGCAGATGGCGGCCTCGTCGTCGGCTCCGCAGACGACCATGAAACGGTCCTGCCGGTTAGCGAGCTTCTGTACCTCGGGCCAGGTGGAATCGTCGCCGGTCGCGCCGGCCCAGGCGCCGACGTGGAATTCGAAGGCCGCGTGCTCGGACAGCGCCACCGCGCTCGACAGCGCGATGCGCTCGCGCGTCGCGGGCGGCAGCCGGTTCAGCGCGAACGGCAGCACGTCGGCGCCCTGCGAGTAACCCAGCAGCATCACGCGTGGGCGGTTCCATTGATCGGCGTAATGGGTGATCACACGGTTGATGTCGGTGGCGACGTCCTCGGGTTTGCGCGCGGTCCAGAAGTAGCGCAGCGAATCGAGCCCGACCACCGGAATGCCGTGCGCCGCGAGCGTGTCGGCGAGCTCTTCATCGAGCCCGGCCCAGCCGCCGTCGCCCGACATCAGGATCGCGAACAGATCGCGATGTTCGGCTCGGTGGGCGGTCGGCTCGATCTCGACGAGCGGCAGGTCGGGCAGCGCCTCGGAGCGCCGGTGCGGCGGCGCCACGCTGGCCGCGAGCTTGCCGTAGGCGACGATCGCGGCGGCCGAGGTGCTCGGCGCTCCGGACTGGCGGCGCACCGGATACTGCAGCTCGGTCATCGGCACGCGCGACAGGAAATCGCGCGCGTTGCAGGCGCCGCTCTCGGGCGTGATGACGGCCGTGAACGGGGCCCGCAGGCGCGAGCTGCTCAGGAACTGCGAACCCTTCGCCGATCCCGCCGCGAGCGGCTTCTGCTGCAGCGAAGTGCCCTTGCAGAGCGGCGGATGCAGCGCGCTGCGCGGGCAGAAGCTCACGCCGACGCCGCCACCGAACTGCTTCGCCGGCGCCTGCGCAAGCACGCCGAAGACCAGCGCCGCGCCTTCTTCGCTGCCGAACAGCAGCGGCGGGCGATAGTCGTCCTGGTGCGTGTAGGCCTGGACGAAGCGGCCGAGGTTGTCGAGATCGCCGTCGAGGAATTCGCAGTCGTCGCCGTCCTCGGCGAGCTTCTTGAGCAAGGCGGGCGTGTCGATGCCGGCGACCAGCGTCTGGCGCTGGCGCAGGGTTTCGGCGTAGATCGCGTTCTCCTTGTCCCAGCCGTCTCGGCCCGAGAACAGCAGCACGGTGCTGCGCGCCGCTCCATTCGGGCGCAGCAGGCGCAGGTGCTCGAAACGGCCATGGTCGAGGATCTCGACCTTCGGCGGTTCGTGATGTTCCTGGGCTCGTGCGAACAGAGAAAAGGACAGCGCCAGCGCTGCGGCGACACGGACGCCCGACTTCATTTCCAGACCATTTCCTTGACCCCACCGGCGATCAGCGCGCCGGTGTCGAGCATGATGCGCGGCAGCGCCAGCCCGCCCGGCGATGCGAGGTAACGCGGACGCCAGACCGGCAGATATTTTTCCTTGTACCGGCGCAGCCCCTCGAAGTTGTAGAACGATTCGCCGTAGCGATGCACGAGCAGGCCCATGCGATGCCATAGCGGGGCGAGCGGGTGGTGGTCGAGCCCGGACAGCGGGGCCATGCCGAGGTTGAACCACGAATAGCCCTTCTGCTGGCCCCAGAGCAGCAGCTCGACGAACAGATAATCCATCACGCCTTTCGGCGCCTCGGCTCCATAGCGCATGAGGTCCACCGACAGCTCGCTGCCGTCGCCGGATTCCCACAGGTTCGCGAATGCCACGATGTGGCCTTCGCGCTGCGCGACCGCGCACGGAAAGTTCGCGAGATAGCGGCGATCGAAGCGTCCGACCGAGAAGCTCTTTTCGGCGGTCGACTTGTGGCTGAGCCAGGCGCTCGAGATCGCTTCGAGCTCATCGAAGCGGGCGGCCACCTCGTCGGCGCCGATGACCGAGAACGTCAGGCCCTCGCGCTGGCCCTTGCGCTGCGCGGTGCGCAGTTCGGCGCGCGGCTTGCCTTCGAGCGAGAAGGTCTTCAGTGGAACCCGCGCCTCCTCGCCGAGCTTGGACAGCGACAGGCCGAGGTCGAGATACAGCGGCAGCTTTTCGGCCGTGGCCTGGTAGAACACGCACCAGCCGCCGTGCTCGTCGCAGAGTTCGCGGAAGCGCCAGGCGAGTTCGGCATGCCGGGCCGGATTGCCGACCGGATCGCCGAGCGCGATCCACGAGCGGCCCGAGCGCTGGTACATGATGAAAGCGTCGCGCTGCTCCGAGAACAGGATCTGCTTGTCGCCGAGCAGCACGAGGTTCGGCAGCGAATCGCTGGTCGAGCCCAGGCAGGCGCGTGCGGCCTTCAGTTCATCATCGCCGGGCGGTTCGGGCTCCGGGTGGGCGCTGCCGAGCAGCGACCACAGGCCGTAGGCCGAGGCGATGACCACCGCAACGAGGCTCGCGCGCAGCATGCGCGGGGCGTTCGCATCGAACGCGAACTGCCACCAGAGCTGATGCGCGTACTCGACCTTGCGAAACGCGACGAAGCCGAGCCAGATCGCGGCTGCGAGCACGAGCGCGACGTTGAGCAGCCATAGCGGCGACAGCTTGGCCTCGGTCAGCGGGGCCTTGCGGTAGAAGCGCTCGTGCGAGAGCGCGAGCACCGCCATGATGATCGCGAGCAGGATCGCTTCCTCGAAATCCACGCCCTTGAGCAGCGAGGCCGCGATGCCGGCGCCGAGCAGCAGCAGCGTGAGATACCAGGCCGCCTCGAGGCGCCGGTAGAGCCCGCGTGCGAGGATCAGCAGGCCCACGCCGAGCGCGCTGCCGGCCAGGTGCGAGGCCTCGATGACACCGAGCGGCAGCGCTTCGGCGAGCCAGTCGATGCGCGTTCCGATCGCCGGCAGCGAACCCGAGAACAGCAGCACCGCGCCGGCCGCGAACACCGCGATCGCCAGAGCCTGCGGGACCACCGATTCGACCGAGCGGCGCAGCATCGAGGTCGCGCGCATGAGCGGCTCGCGCACCGCGTGCATCTCGCGCCAGCCGAGCAGCAGCAGGGCGATGATGAACGGGCCGATGTAGTAGACGAGCCGGAACAGCAGGATAGCGCCGAGCATCGGTGCCGGACTCGCGGTCGGCAGCAACAGCATCAGCGTCGATTCGAACACCCCGAGGCCGCCTGGCACGTTGCTGACCGCACCGAGCGTGATCGCGATGACGTAGATGCCCAGAAAAGCCGGATAGCCGATCTCGACGCTGGACGGCAGCAACACGTAGAGCGCCGCGGCCGAACAGGCGATGTCGACCGTGCTGACCGCGAACTGGGCGAGCACCTGGGTCGGCCGGGGCGTCTGAATCTGCCAGTTGCGCAGGCGCAGCGGCTGATCGCGCAGGCTCGCGGCGAGCGCGTAGCCGAGCAGCGTGAGTGCGAGCAGCGCGCCGAGTCCCTGGGCCAGCGCGGCCGGAATGTGCAGCAGGCGCGCGGCGTCGTCGGGTTCGATCAGCAGCGAGCCGGCCAGCAGGCTGCCGGCGCCGATCAGGAAGGTCAGCGAGAACAGGCCCTGGACGACCGCGATGTCGGCGGCCGACAGGCCTTCGGCGCTGTAGGCGCGCAGCCGCACCGAGCCGCCCGAGACCGACGACAGTCCGAGCGAATGCGCGAGCGCGCAGGCGATGAACGAGATCGTCGCCACGCGCGGGTAGGGCAGCGGCTTGCCGGCGATCTCCAGCGACAGCCGGTCGTAGAGCGTCAGCGCGAAGTAGCTCGCCGCGGTCCAGCCGATCGCGGCGGCGATCTCGGCCGCCGTCAGCGTGCGCAGCGGCGTCCAGATGTCGCGCAGATGCAGGTGCCGCAGGCTGTCATCGAGCACCCACAGTGCCGCGACGAAAATGCAGAGCGTGATCAGGGCCGCGAGCAGGGCTCGCCGTTGGGCAGGTTCGATGCGGGACATGGGGCGAGATTCTATTGAAGCGGCGGTCGAAAAGGTCGGAAAGCCCGTAAGGGAACGCGCAGGTCGCCGTCCGTTCGGCGGGGCTTGATGCCGATGTTCGGCCGCCTGCTGCCGTCGGTCCGAAAACCGGCTGACGCCCGAATCGGCCTGCGCACTATCTGGGGCGATCGTTGCCGAACCTTTTCTGCACGCCGCCACGCCGCCCTCGACGCGGCTCCGGCGGGCTCATCGCCTCATCAACGGAGCCGTCTGCACATGAATTCTCCACTGCCCTATCCCGTTCCGAGCTTCCGCACGCTGGTCCCGGCGACCGCCCGTGGCGAGGCGACCCGCCGCAAGCTCATGGATGCGGCCATCGTCGAATTCGGCGCCCGCGGCTTCCATGCCGCCTCGGTGAGCTCGATCACGAGCCGCGCCGACGTCGGACAAGGCACGTTCTACCTGTACTTCCACACCAAGGAAGAAATCTTCATCACGCTCGTGCGCGACATCGGCCGCAACCTGCGCCTGCATGTGGCGCGCGCGATGACCGGCGCCGAGAACCGCGCCCAGACCGAGCGCCGCGCGCTCGTCGCGCTGCTGAACTTCATGCTCGACAACCCGGGCTACTACCGCATCGTGCAGGAATCGCAGTTCGTCGACGAAACCGTGTTCCGCGAGTACTACGAGCGTTTCGCTAAGAGCTACGCCCAGGATCTCGGCGAAGCGATCAAGCGCGGCGAACTGCGCCCGGGCGATTCCGAAACGCGCGCCTGGTCCATCCTCGGCATCAGCCAGTTCCTCGGCATGCGCCACTGTCTCTGGGGCGGCGCCATGCCGCCGGACGCGGTCATCGACTCGGCGCTCGAAATGATCGAATCGGGCATCGCCCCCACCGCCGTCTGAGCGCTGCGCATTAGCCGGCCTTCGTTAGAAGGCCGGCTAATGCCGTGGGACTTGGTCTACGCCGGCGGTGAATTGTCGTTGCGAGGCTCGTTCGAGGCCTCGCTCTGGCGCACGTCGAAATGGCGCTCGGTGCGGAAATTGCGCCCGATCACGACCCGGCCGATGGTGCCCGGAATGCTGCGGACCAGTGCCCGGTTCCCCGATTCGTGCTTGGCCTGATACAGCGCCCGGTCGGCCAGCCTCAGCAGCTCATCGAGATTGGTCGCCCCATGCGGGACCCCGCTGCAGGCCCCCAGGCTGATCCTGGGCTGGATGCTGCCCCCGGTCAGTAGTTGGAGTGGGCGCGTGCCGATGCTCGCCACGAGTTCGCGGCCGAGCCGGCCGGCCTGCTCGATGTCGAGATCGAACCAGAAGATCACGAACTCGTCGCCACCGAGCCGGGCGATGCAGTCGAGCGGACGCTGGGCGAACTGGCGCAGCCCCTCGGCGACCAGCTGCAGCACGCTGTCGCCGACTTCGTGGCCATGCTGGTCGTTGATGCTCTTGAACTTGTCGAGATCGAGAACGGCGACGGTGACCGACCGGCGCTCGCGCCGCGCATAGCGCAGGCCGATCTCGACGATGCGCTCGAGCGCGCGCCGATTGGCGAGGCCGGTGAGCGGGTCGGCAAGGGCTTCGAGCGTGCTCAGGCGCTGCAGCTGGTCGAGCCGCCAGAGGCGCAGACTCGCCGGGACGCCGATCAGCGCGCAGAGTCCGTCGGCGAGCAGGACCTGCTGTATCGCGTGGCCCGCGCCATGGCGGATGTAGGCCAGGAAGACGTCGGTGCCGAGCAGCAGCGCGGTGACCGCGAACAGCCGGCTCGGGCGCAGATTGGTCAACGTCAGCACGCCGAACACGAAGGCGGTCAGCAGATAAGACAGCGGGCTGTAGCTGCGCTGCGCCCATTGGTCCGACATCGCGAGCAGGCCGCAGCCGACGACGATCAGGGCGATCAGAGTGGCGCCGTCGTTCTGCCGGTCCCCGGCCCGGTTTGCCGCGATGCCCGCGGCGCAGCCCGGAATGACCATCACGAGGCCGATCGCCGAACTCAGCGACAGCGACAAGGCCAGCTTGGCATTCGAGACCCACAACTCGGTGATGACGCCCAGTAGTAGCAGCAGGGCGACGCAGCCGAACAGGAACGCCGTCGAGGTAATGGAATTTTTGCCGTCGAACGGACGGATCACGTCTTCCGGCAAGGCGGGCACACCCTTCGCCGAGGGCGGGAGTCCATTCCCGACATTCAACAACTCATCCATCCCGACTCCCGTCAAAGAGGGCCAGCCAGGATCGAGCATCGATTTCTTGAAGGCAGCCCCCACCATACTCTCAGCCATCCTTGGCCCCGACGACAATAGCCGAATCAGTTGTCAGGTCATCATGGGTAATCCTTGTGAATCATGCCTGAGTTGTGTCGAACCCGTGGATACGGGCCAGACGCCGGCCGGTATGTCTTGAGGGTGAATTCGGGGCCACCTCGTCCTTGAGACTGCAAAAAGCATTGCTAGAATGATTCGGCTGGCCATCCGCCAGCTGCCCACCGAGGCCTTTTCAGGACTTTCAGTTCCAATGTCTTCTTCCCCTGCTGCAAACGCTGGCGGCGAAAAACCCTCCTACAACTGGCCCGCCATCATCATGTTCGGGCTGACTACCGGCCTCATGCTGACCGTGCTGCCGCTGTACGCCTGGCACCACGATTTCAGCGCTGCGGCCTGGGTCTGGTTCGCGGTGTTCCTGTATTTCAGCGGCCTGTCGATCACCGGTGGCTACCACCGCCTGTGGTCGCACAAGGCGTATCAGGCCCACTGGAGCCTGCGCCTGTTCTATGCCGCGTTCGGCGCCCAGGCGCTGCAGAACAGCGTGCTGGTCTGGGCTTCGATGCACCGCGTGCATCACCGCGAAGTCGATCATGAAACGCGCGATCCGTACTCCTCGCGTCGCGGCCTGTGGTATTCACACATGGGCTGGATGCTGCGCGACGAGGAAGCGCACAAGCTCGACTTCGGCAACGTGCGTGATCTCGAGAAGGATCCGATCGTGGCCTTCCAGCACAAGCACTATCTCGGCATTGCCCTGTTCATGAACATCGGCGTGCCGCTGCTGGCCGGCTGGGCCACGGGCGATCCCTGGGGCACGCTGGTGCTCGCGGGCCTCGTGCGCCTGGTCGTGAATCATCACTTCACGTTCCTGATCAATTCGCTCGCCCACTTCTGGGGCCGCCAGCCCTACACCACCGAGAACTCGGCGCGCGACAACGACTTCCTCGCCGTGCTGACCTATGGCGAGGGCTACCACAACTTCCATCACCTGTTTCAGTGGGACTACCGCAACGGCATCCGCTGGTGGCAATGGGATCCGACCAAGTGGCTGATCGCCTCGATGTCCTGGCTGGGCCTGGCGAGCAACCTGCGCCGTACGCCGGAATTCCAGATCCAGCGCGCCAAGCTGCAGCGCCACTTCGAGAAGGCGCGCGAGCGCCTGGCCAAGGCCGAGTCGGGCGATCGCGTGGCTCACCTGCAATTGCTGCTCGAGCACGAGCTGCAGAGCTTCTCGGCGACCCTGTCCGAGTGGGCGCGTCTGCAGCAGGAGAAGTTCGAGCATGCCAAACAACAGCTCACCGAGCACTGGGAAACCAGCGAAGTGCGCCGCCGCATCCAGCATCTCGAAGATTCACTGCGCCAGCAGCAGAAGCGCGTGCGCCTGCTGAGTCTGCAGGTCGCCTGATCGGCCTTACCGCGGTCGAAGAAAAAGCCGGGAATCGCGAGATTCCCGGCTTTTTCGTTTTTGCTGCCCGCTAGAAAAAAGCCGCCGGGGTGGGCCGGCGGCTTTGGCTATACGCGAGGCCGATCAGTGGCGGTGGTGGTGATCGTCCCAGTGCTTGTCGCGCCGATAGTCACGGCGATCGTAGCCGCGGTAGTAATAGTTGTCGCGAACGATCACGCGCGGCGGCGGGGCGTAGTACACGACCGTAGGCGGCGGCGGTGGCGGCGCGTAATAGCGAACCGGTGGCGGAGCGTAGTAATTGTCGTAATAGACACGCTCGCGATAAACCGGCGGACGATAGCTGTCGTAGTAGACGACGCCAGGTGCCGGCAGGCCGATGCCGATCGACACGTTCGCGCCCGCGCTTGCGGTGCCGATACTGCCGATGCCGCAAGCGACGAGCGCCGATGCGGCCAGCCATTTGACGAGTTTCATGTGACGCTCCGGGGGATGGTACGGAGCCATCATGGGTTCATGCAATGAACCCGATCTGAACTGATCGAGAGTGCAAAATGCAGTCTCGATGTTGTCGAGCTTCAACGAAAAACGCCCGGACGAACCGGGCGTTTTCGCAGATACCAATCGCCGAGGAGCATCAGGCGCGCTTGCGCTCGTGCTCCTTGAGGAACTTCTTGCGGATACGGATGCTGGTCGGCGTCAGTTCGACGAGTTCGTCCTCGTTGATGAACTCGAGCGCCTGTTCGAGCGAGTGCTTGACCGGCGGCGTCAGGATCACGTTTTCGTCCGAGCCCGAAGCGCGCATGTTCGTGAGCTTCTTGCCCTTGAGCACGTTGACGACGAGGTCGTTGTCGCGCGAGTGGATGCCGACGATCTGGCCTTCGTACACGTCGACCGCCGGGTCGACCATCATGCGGCCGCGCTCCTGCAGGTTGAACAGCGCGTACGGCGCGGTCTTGCCCTGTTCGTTGGAGATCAGCACGCCGTTGTGGCGCTGGCCGATGTCGGCGTTGTCGGCCTTCGGACCGAAGTGGTCGAAGTTGTGGAACAGCAGGCCGGTGCCGGAGGTCATCGACATGAATTCAGTCTGGAAGCCGATCAGGCCGCGCGACGGAATCATGTAGGACAGGCGCACGCGGCCTTTGCCGTCGACCACCATGTCGAGCATCTTGCCGCCACGTTCGGCGAGGCCCTGGATGGTGCCGCCCTGGTTGGCTTCCTCGACGTCGGCGACCAGCGATTCGTACGGCTCGCAGATCTCGCCGTCGATTTCCTTGAGGATGACCTGCGGACGCGAAACGGCGATCTCGAAGCCTTCGCGGCGCATGTTCTCGAGCAGGATGCCCAGGTGCAGCAGGCCGCGGCCGGAGACGCGGAACTGGTCGGGGGAATCGCCCGGCTCGACGCGCAGGGCGACGTTGGTCTGCAGCTCTTTCTGCAGGCGGTCACCGATCTGGCGCGAGGTGACGAACTTGCCTTCCTTGCCCGCGAACGGCGACTTGTTGACCTCGAAGATCATGCTCATCGTGGGCTCGTCGACGGTCAGCGTCGGCAGCGCCTCGGGCACCTTCGGGTCGCAGATGGTCTCGGAGATGCCGAGCTCGGCGATGCCGGTGACGGCGATGATGTCGCCGGCCTCGGCTTCGGGAACCTCGACCTTGTCCAGGCCCATGAAGCCGAGGATCTGCAGCACGCGGCCCATGCGGACTTCACCATTGCGGTTGACCACCGAGACCGGCGAGTTCGCCTTGATCTTGCCGCGGCTGATGCGGCCGGTGCCGATCACACCGACGTAGGTCGAGTAGGCCAGCGAGATGACCTGCATCTGGAACGGACCGTCGGCATCGACCTTCGGCGGGGCGACCTTGTCGACGATGGTCTGGAACAGCGGGTCCATGTTGCCTTCGCGCACCGAGCCGTCGAAGCCGGCGTAGCCGTTGAGCGCCGAGGCGTAGACGATCGGGAAGTCGAGCTGGGTGTCGGTGGCGCCGAGCTTGTCGAACAGGTCGAACACCTGGTCGACGACCCAGTCCGGACGCGCGCCCGGACGGTCGACCTTGTTGATGACGACGATCGGGTTCAGGCCCATCGCGAACGCCTTCTGCGTCACGAAGCGGGTCTGCGGCATCGGGCCGTCCTGCGCGTCGACGAGCAGGCAGACGCAGTCGACCATCGACAGCACGCGCTCCACTTCGCCGCCGAAGTCGGCGTGGCCGGGGGTGTCGACGATGTTGATGCGGTAATCGATGCCCGAGCGCTTGTCGTGCCAGCGGATCGCGGTGTTCTTCGACAGGATGGTGATGCCGCGCTCACGCTCCAGGTCATTGCTGTCCATCACGCGCTCGCCGAGGTTCTCGCGGGCGTCGAGGGTCTGGGACTGGCGCAGCAGTTTGTCGACAAGGGTGGTCTTGCCATGATCGACGTGGGCGATGATGGCGATGTTGCGAAGATTCTGAATCACGAGAGATACCGACGAAGTAAGGACGGGATCGCCTGCGATCCCGCATTGAAAGTCCGCGCCAGAGATGGCGCGGGCTTGGCCAGGACGGCCAAAACAACAAGACACCCCAAAAAAGATCGCGGATTCTACGCTGGCGCCGATGACGCGGATAGGGGCGAGGCGGTTCCGCCAAGGCTCCGTCACGCAATTTTCTATTGACCAGGCCCGTCGCGGCCGCCCAGAATCGCCGCATGTCGACTCTTTTCCTTGCTCTCGTTCGCCGACGTCGCCCGGTTCCCGTTACGGGAAGCCGCCTCTGCGCGCGTCGACGACGAGAACGCTGCTAAAAGCATCAGCGTGACGTCACGAAGGCCACAGGCGAACCCTGTGGCCTTTTTGTTTCTGCTCACTTTTTTCGCAAGGATCGATACGTGGAATTCAACTGTGGGACCCCGCTGGACAATGCCGCCGATTTCTCTCCAGATGCCCTCATGCACGTCGCCGACCGGCCTCCGCCGGTGTTCGTGCGCGGCCAGGGCTCCTGGCTCTGGGACCGCGAGGGCCGTCGCTACCTGGATTTCGTGCAAGGCTGGGCGGTCAATGCGCTCGGGCACAGCCCGGCGCTGATCGCGCAGACGCTCGCCGCCCAGGCCGCGACGCTGATCTCGCCCGGCCCGGGCTACTGGAACGCTCCGAGCGCCCGGCTCGCGTCCCGGCTGGTTGCGCACTCCTGCTTCGACCGCGTGTTCTTCGCGAGCAGCGGGGCCGAGGCCAACGAGGGCGCGATCAAGCTCGCGCGCAAGTTCGGGGCGCTGCATCGCGACGGGGCCTACGAGATCATCGGCTTCGACCAGGGCTTTCACGGCCGCACGCTGGCGACGATGTCGGCATCGGGCAAACCCGGCTGGGAGGCGCTGTTCGCGCCGAAGGTGCCGGGCTTCCCGAAAGCGAAGCTCAACGACCTGGCATCGGTCGAAGCGCTCATCACCGGGAAGACCGTCGCGGTGATGCTCGAACCGATCCAGGGCGAAGCGGGCGTACGGCCGGCGAGCGACGAATTCCTGCGCGATCTCAGGAAGCTCACGCGGGAGCGCGGCCTGCTGCTGATGTGCGACGAGGTGCAGACCGGCATGGGCCGCACGGGCAAGCTGTTCGCGCATGAATATGCCGGCATCGAGCCGGACGTGATGACGCTCGGCAAGGGCATCGGCGGCGGCGTGCCGCTCGCCGCGCTGCTCGCGCGCGAGGAGGTCTGCTGCTTCGAGCCGGGCGATCAGGGCGGCACCTACAACGGCAATCCGCTGATGGCGGCGGTCGGCGAGGCGGTGTTCGGGGCGATCACGGCACCGGGCTTTCTCGATGAAGTCGTCGCCGGGGGCGAGCGGCTCGCGGCCGGTCTGGCGCAGCTGTCGGCCCGGCATGCGCTCGGTGACGTGCGCGGCCGTGGCCTGCTGCGGGCGCTCGACCTGGGTGGCGACTTCGCGTTCGATCTCGTGCGCCGGGCGCGCGAATCGGGCCTGCTGATCAACGCGCCGAGGCCGAACCTGCTGCGCCTGATGCCGGCGCTGACGGTCACGCCGGACGAGATCGACGAGCTGCTGAGCCGGCTCGACGTTCTGCTCGCGGAGCGCCGCGTCGCCTGATGAAGTCGTGCCCGACTCCGGTCGCCGTTGCGGCTCTGGAGTCGGGACGCAAAGTTTCCCTAAACTGCTCGTCTTGTGCGACCGGGGTGGACGAGCGAATCACGATGAGTGTTCTGCACAAAGCGACGCGGCTGGTCCTCGGGCGCAAGCTCGATCCGTTCGATCCCAACACCCGCCACAGCATCGCCCTCGTCGCGATCCTGGCCTGGATCGGCCTCGGCGCCGACGGCCTGTCGTCCTCGTGCTACGGCCCTGAGGAAGCCTTCCTCGCGCTCGGCGTGCATACCGACATGGCGCTGTTCCTGGCGATCGCGACGGCGGTGACGGTGTTCGTGATCGCGGCCTCGTACAACCAGGTCATCGACCTGTTTCCGTCCGGCGGCGGGGGCTACAAGGCGGCGACCAAGCTGATCGGCCCGCGCGCCGGGCTCATCAGCGGCTCGGCGCTGATCGTCGACTACGTGCTGACGATCGCGATCTCGGTGGCCAGCGGCACCGATGCGCTGTTCAGCCTGCTTCCGCCTTCGCTGCACGCGGTCAAGCTGCCGTCCGAAGCGCTGCTGGTCTGCCTGCTCACGGTGCTGAACCTGCGCGGCATGAAGGAATCGATCCGCGTGCTCGCCCCGATCTTCCTGGGCTTCGTGCTCACGCACGTCGCGCTGATCGTCTATGGCGTGTCGGCGCATGCCGACGGCATCGGCACGCTGTGGCCGCAGTCGGTCGCCGAGGCCGAGCAGCTTTCGGCCGAGAGCGGATGGTTCTTCGTCGTCGCCCTATTCCTGCGCGCCTACTCGATCGGCGGCGGTACCTACACCGGCATCGAGGCGGTTTCGAACAACGTCAACATGCTCGCCGAGCCGCGCGTGAAGACCGGCCACTGGACCATGTTCTACATGGCGTTCTCGCTGGCCTTCATGGCCGGCGGGATCATCCTGCTGTACCTGCTCTGGGACGCGCAGCACGTGCCCGGGCAGACGCTCAACGCGGTGACCTTCCGCGACATTCTCGGCAACGCCTTCGGCGACACGCCGAGCACGCACGTGGCGCTCGGTGTGGTGCTGCTGTTCGAAGTGGGCCTGCTGCTCGTGGCCGCGAACACCGGTTTTCTCGGTGGCCCGGCGGTGCTCGCGAGCATGGCCTCGGATCGCTGGGTGCCGCGCCAGTTCCGCCAGCTGTCGAACCGCATGGTCACGCAGAACGGCGTGCTGCTGATGGGCATCGGCGCGCTGCTGATCGTGCTCGCGACGCAAGGCAAGGTCGCTCTGCTCGTGGTGCTCTACAGCATCAACGTGTTCATCACCTTCACGCTGACCTTGTTCGGGCTTACGCGCCACTGGTGGCAGCAGCGGCGCTACATCCTGGTGTGGAAGCGCCCGCTGCTGCTGTCGATGCTCGGCCTGCTCGTCACCGCGTTCATGCTCACGGTGATCCTGGTCGAGAAGTTCCTGCTCGGCGGCTGGGTGACGCTGCTGATCACCGGCGCGGTCGCCGCCGTCTGCGTGGCGATTCGCCGGCACTACGACGAGGTCAAGCGCCTGCTCGCGCGCGTCGACCAGCTCGCCCCGCGTGCGACCTGGCTCGACGAGCAGCCTCCGCCTTGCGACAAGAGCGCACCGACCGCGATCGTGCTCGTCGGCGCCAATCGCGGGGCGGGGTACCGCACGGTGGAATGGGTGCGCTCGATGTTCCCCGGGCTCTACACGAACTTCGTGTTCGTCGCCGTCGGCGAAGTCGATCGCGATGCCTTCGACAGCGAACGCTCTCTCGAAGCGATGCGCGCACGGCTGCAGAATTCGCTCGCCTACTTCGTCGGCTACTGCGCGAGCCAGGGCCTGGCCGCAACCTCGTACGAAGGCTACGGCGCCGATCCGCAGAGCGAGCTCGTCGCCCTGATCGACAAGGTGTTCGACGATTATCCGAACAGCGTCTGCTTCGCGAGCCGCATCGTCTTCCGCAAGGAAAACCTGTTCACCTCACTGCTGCACAACCAGATGCCGATCGCGGTGCAGCGGCGCCTGCACGAGCAGAATCGCAAGATGATCATCGTGCCCGTGAAGATCGAGGAAGACGACACGCCGTCGAGCACGACGCGCGTGCCGGTGCACTGAGCGCCTACTGCTTCCAGGCTTCGGTCGCCTCCCACAGCCGCAGATAAACCTCGGCCGACGAGAACAGCTCGCGCAGCGCCTGATCGACCTGCGCGGGTGTGCGATCGTCGGTGTGCAACTGCATGTCCGCGATCTGGTCGGGATACATCCCGTAATGCGCGACGCCGCGGCCATCGTAGAGATCGAACACATGATCGCCGGTCACCTGGCGATCGAAGCGCACGCGGCCGTCGACCGAGGTGAACGGATATAGCGGCGTGTCGGCCGCACCGCTGTTGCCCGGCAGCGAGGCGATGCCGTTGACGTCGGTCGCCAGGCCCGTGCCGACCACGCCCGCGACGCGATGCCTGGCCGGCCGGTCCTCGACCTTCACGAGCCGGTCGACCCAGTCGCTGCGCGAACTCGCGAAGCGGCCGATCATGCCGCCGCTCGCCGACAGTCGATCGAGCAGCTGCTCCGAATACAGCCAGTCGTGGCTGCTGATCAGGCCCGGATAGCCGTTGTTCTCCGCGAGTTCGAGAATGCGGTCGATCACGCCGAGGCTGCTGTGATCGACCTCGATGAACATGCGACGGCGCATGAGCTCCTGCACGAAGAACTGGCCGAGCTCGGTGATGCCGCGCTTGTTGCAGAGCCCGTGTTCGGAGCTCGGCGCGAGCGGCGGAATCGGCAGCGCCTGGCTGAGCTGTCCATTGATGTATTCGAGCTGGCGCAACAGCTGATCGATGATGCCGAGCGGATTCGCCCCGTCCGGATGCGAAGCGGAATCGTCGCCGAAGCTTTCGGGGCAGGCTTCGAATTCGAGTGGATGTCCGGTCTCGGCGAGATTGCCCACGTAGAGGATCGTGCCGATGCCGAGCGCCTCGTCGGGCACCACGCCGCCGAAGGCGTTGTCGAACTTGTGGATCGGAAAGATGTGCCGGATGCCGGCCGCGTAAGCCGCATCGAGCCGCTCGACGATCTGCTCGCGCGTGCATTCGGGTACGTCGAGGAACTCGCCGCAATCGAAGATCTTCGAGATCTCGATGCCCTGCACGACCGCGAGCTTGCCGCTCTCGATCACGCGGCGCGCATCGCTCGGCGAAGTCACGATGCGGAACCAGCCCTTGCCCGGTCCGCCGTTCTGCGCGTCGATGTAGTCCTGCATCTCGCGCAGCCGCTGCGCCTGCAGGCGCCAGTTCACTTCGAAGTGGCAGTCGTTCTGCTTCTGCGGATTGAGCTGGCACAGGATCTCGTTGCCCGTGTAGTGATTCACGAGCAGGCGCAGACCGCCCAGATAGCTGCGCTCGATCCACTTGTAATAGCTCTGGTGATGCTGCAGCGAGTCGTGGCGCGGCCAGAAATTGAAGCTCGGCCAACCCTTGGTTTCGTGCACGGGATTGAAGCCCGAAGTCACCGTTTCGACGACGCCGAGTATGCCTTGCGGGCCATGGTTGACCTCGCAATCGTCGAGCGCGTGATCGACGCCGAACTTGTGGAACGGGTCGCCATAGTTCACGCGACCGCCGATGAACTCGTAGGCGGTGATGTGCGAATGCCCGTCGACGTAGCCGTACAGGTCATGCGCGCCGATCGTCGAGGCTCCGGCACTCTTCGCGAACAGCGGCACGTCGCGCAGATAGATCGCAGGTCCGCGCTCGTCGATGATCCGTGCGTTGGTGTCGACCTCGGGATACGCCGCGCAGCCCTGCGCGGGCGCGAGCTTGAACTCGGTGTCGATGCCGGCCGTGGTCGCGCTCGTGAGCGCGAGGATGCCGTGCGAGGCCGCGAGTCTTTGTCCGGTGATCGCCGAGCTCAGGCTGAAGCGTCCGTTCGATGCGGGCAGCAGGTTCCACACCGCGAGATCGTTGGCCTCGTTCACGAGCGCCAGGCTCGGATTGACATTGATACCGCCGAGTCCGCCGCCGATGCCGCCGATGGTTTCACCGCCTTCGCGAATGATGCCGCCGCCCGGCGCGAGCGGATCGAGGACGATGGCGGTGATGTCGCCGACGCCCGCGATCAGGTTGCCGACTTCGCCGATGAAATTGCCGGTGGCGTCGAGGAACTCACCGGCTGGATCGCGAATGCCGAGCAGCGATTTGCTGCCGCGCTCGCCCGCGGCGCGCCGATAGCCCGACATCAGCAGATACGAGCCGAGCGCGGTCGGACGCATCGTGAACGCAACGGCTTTCGACGCATCGTCGCTCAGCGTGTAGTCGGCGCCCGAAGAATCGATCGCGACGTAGCCCGAATCCGACTGCAGCGTGTAGCAGCCGTTGGCGAACGAGTAGATCGTCTGCGCGGTGCCCGAGGGCTCGTCGGGACCGTCGCCCGGCACCACGCCCGAGGGTCCATGGGCTTCGCAGGCCGCGAGCAGGCCCGTCAGAAAAACCGAGACGCACAGCACCGCTGCGGTCCGTGCAAACCGTCGTTTCATGCTGCTTCTCCCTCATGGTCCGCATCTGAGGCGCGGACTCTCGAGGGAAGCGTAGTTTCATGGAGCGACGCTGACGATCGGTAAAACCAGCCCATACCGAGTTGGACTGGATCGGGACTCAGCTGTTTATCTAAGGCCCGGTCAAGATCGATTTGACTTCGACATGCGACACGGTTTTCGATCGATCAATATCGACCTGGATCGAGATGTCTTCGTGTATGAACCCTTTTTTGACGTCGCGGATGATGGACATGTATTGACCATCTAGAACGGCGAGATCCCGTCGCTCGAAGTGCAAAGTGACTGGCAGAAGTTCTTCTGCCAGCACGTAACTGAACTCGACGCCCTCGCTCTCGAGTACCGATTCGACTTCGGCTGAGGGCATCCCGACGACGATTCGATTTCTCAGCCGCTCGGCCAGCTCGATCTTTTGCTGATCGGGAATGGCTTGAGTCGCAGCGCAGCCCGACAGCAAGGCGAGAAAAGCCGCAGCAACGCCTTGCGCGATGTTCACTGTGCTAATCGATCACGCGCACGCAGGCCGCCGAGCGACGCGCCTTGGCGCGTGCTTCGTCGATGCTTGCAGCGAGCGCCAGCGCGACGCCCATGCGGCGGCGACCGACGATCTCGGGCTTGCCGAACAGGCGCAGCTGCGTGTCGGGTTCGGCGAGCGCTTCGGCCGCACCGGCGTAGCGCGGGGCCTTGCGGTCGCCTTCGAGCAGGATCGCGCAGGAGGCCGAAGCGCCGCGCTGCGCGATGTTCGGAATCGGCAGGCCGAGGATCGCGCGCGCATGCAGCGCGAACTCCGACAGATCCTGCGAGATCAGCGTGATCAGGCCGGTGTCGTGCGGGCGCGGCGAGACTTCGCTGAAGATCACCGCGTCGCCTTTGACGAACAGCTCGACACCGAACAAGCCGCGCCCGCCGAGATTGGCGGTGATGCTTTCGGAAATCTGCTGCGCCTTCTGCAGCGCTGTGTTCGACATCGGATGCGGCTGCCAGCTTTCGCGGTAGTCGCCGTCGATCTGCAGATGGCCGATCGGCGCGCAGAACGAGGTCTTGATGCCGCCCGCGCCGTCGTTGTGGCGCACGGTCAGCAAGGTGATTTCGTAATCGAAGTCGATGAAGCCTTCGACGATCACGCGACCCGCGCCGGCACGTCCACCGGCCTGCGCGTAGTCCCAGGCCTTCTGCGCATCGGCCGGCGTCTTGACGACGGACTGGCCCTTGCCCGACGAGGACATCAGCGGCTTGACCACGCAAGGCGTGCCGAGCGCCTTGATCGCCTCGTGATACTCGGCCTTGTTGTCGGCGAAGCGATACGGCGAGGTCGGCAGGCCGAGCGTTTCGGCGGCGAGACGGCGGATGCCTTCGCGATCCATCGTCAGCCGCGCGGCGCGCGCAGTCGGAATCACCGTATAGCCCTCGGCTTCGAGCGCCTGCAGCGTCGGCGTATGAATGGCTTCGATCTCGGGCACGATCAGATGCGGTTTCTCGAGTTCGACGATGCGACGCAGCTCGTCGCCGTCGAGCATGCGCAGCACGTGATGACGGTGTGCGACCTGCATCGCGGGCGCATCGGCATAGCGATCGCAGGCGATCGTCTCGACACCGAGGCGCTGCAGCTCGATGACGACTTCCTTGCCGAGTTCGCCCGAGCCGAGCAGGAGGACGCGCGTTGCGCCAGAGGACAGCGGAGTGCCGAAGGTCGTCATTTGCATTCTGTGAGAGCCGAAATCGGCTCAATTATGCCGCCAAGCTCATTTTGAATTCAGTAACGAGCCGGGCCCGCGCCTCTACGGTGACAGGCCATCCTCGATCGAAGGAGATGTCGCATGCTGGTTCAGCAAAACCAGCAGCGACTGTGGCCTGGGGGAGCTGCGTCGCTGCTCGTGTCGATCACTGCGCTCGCCTTGCTGGTGCTTCTGGCCGTTGGCGGCTTGAGCGGGCTTCGCAGCCGCACGGCCGATTCCGCCGTCGCCATCGCGGCGCTGTCGGACTGGCGACCCGTGAGTCTGCTGGAAGCCGATTCCCCACGCGCGCGTTCGCTCAGGGCGAAGGTGGTGCCGGTGGTGCTACCGGATGAAAGCCGCGCCAAGCTGCTCGTCGATGGCGACGGCCTGCCGCAGGCGTTGGTGTTCGCATCGTCGAACGTGCTGGCCGGCCCGCGCGAGCGCGCGCTGCAGGCCGGCGCGGTGATCGCCGATGACGACAGCCTGGTGATGCAGGCGAAAACGAGCGAGGGGCAGGTGCTCGACTTCGTCGTCAAGCCCGACGGCGATGCGCTCGTTTCCGCGCCCCAGCCTTGACGAGCTCGCTACTTCTGGCAGCTCGGGCAGAAGAAGCTCGACCGCTGGCCGATCACGAGCTTGCGTATCGGCTTGCTGCAGACGCGACAGGCTTCACCGTCGCGTCCGTAGACATCGAGCACCTGCTGGAAATAGCCCGGCGCTCCGTCGGCTCCGGCGTAGTCGCGCAGCGTCGTGCCGCCTTGCTCGATGGCGGCCGCGAGCACTTCGCGAATGGCGACGGCGAGCTTGTCGTAGCGGGGCCGGCTGACGTCGCCGGCTGGGCGCGTGGGACGAATGCCGGCGCGAAACAGCGATTCGGCCGCATAGATGTTGCCCGCGCCGACCACCACCCCACCGTCCATGATGAAACTCTTGACGGCGGTCCTGCGGCCGCGCGACAGCGTGTGCAGATATTCGCCATTGAACGCGTCCGAAAACGGTTCGGGGCCCATCGTCGCGAGGAGTGGATGCAGCGGCTCGCCGGTCCGCCAGAGCAGCATCGCGCCGAAGCGGCGCGGATCGTTGAAGCGCAGCAGCGTGCCGTCGTCGAGCTCGACATCGACGTGATCGTGCTTAAGCAAGGCGTGGCCGCTGCGCAGCACGAACAATCGGCCCGACATGCCCAGATGCACGAGCAGCCGATCGCCATTGTCGAGCACGAGCTGCAGATACTTGCCGCGACGCTCGGTCGCAACGACGCTCCGGCCGACCAGGTTCGCCGCGAAGTCTTCCGCGATCGGCCAGCGCAGCCGCTTCTCGCGAACGACCACGCGCTCGATGCGGCGGCCGAGCACATGCGGCTCGACTCCGCGTCGAACGGTTTCGACTTCGGGCAGTTCGGGCATCAGGGCTGCGTCGGCACCGGCGCGCTGGCTTCTGGCAGTGGCGTTTCGACCGCGGGCTTGGCTTCGCCGGCCTTGGGCAGCTCCAGCATCTTGCCGACTTCGTTCTTGTCGATCGTGTAGCGCACGTTCAAGTCCGGACGCGACAGGATGAACTGCGGCGCACGCGCAGTGACGATGAAGTTGAGCGTGCGGCCGTCGGCGAGCGTCACCGCGACGGCTTCGCCCTGCGAGCCTTGTGCGAGCTCGGCGCCGTTCCACATGGCCTTGCTGCCGTTCCAGGCGTCGACGACGGTTTGCAGGTCGATGGGCTTGGCTTGCGGATGCTCGGGCGAAGCCCATTCGCCGGCCGCGTTCTTCTCGATCGTCAGGCCCGGCAGCGCGAGCTTGGTGATCTGCGCCCCGAGCGGCACGATGCTCTTCGACAGCAGGTCGCTGTAATCCTTGTCGAGCGCGGCGCTCGAGGGATTGTCGATCAGCGCCACCTTGTCGCCGTTCACGCGCACGTAGCGCCGATAGCGGATCGGCTCGTCGCCACCGAAGTCGAGCGTCTGGTCGTTGAGCGTGATGCGAAACGCGGGCGGCTCGAGGCCGAGCGCCTTGTAGTCGAGATCGTGGTCCGTGAGTTCGGACTGGCGCTTGGTGTCGGCCAGGCCGACGAGCGCGCTGACTTCGAAGCTGTCGGTATCGGCCTGCACGGGCGCGACGAGCTTCCACTCGCCGTCGCGCTTCTCGAGCTTGATCGCGGGCGAGTCCGGGTGCTCGATGCTGATCCTGTCGACCGCGGCGGGCGCGAGCGAGGTCAGCGGACCGCTGGACTTGTCGTCGTCCTTCTTGCCGCTGATCCAGACCGCGACGCCAAGGCCGATCGCGATCACGAGCAGGCCGCCGTTGAGTATCGTGCGATTCATGCGCGCCGTCCCCTTAGCGGCGACGACGCGAGAGCCAGCGACCGATGCCGATGCCGAGCAGCAGCAAGGGCAGGGCGATGACGAAGCCGATCGCGATCAGCGCGAGCGCCCAGTCGGGCAGGAACAGATTCACGTCGGGCGCTTTCGGCACGTCGATGTTGAGCTGGTTATCGCGCGCCGCGAGCCACTGGATCACGTTGAGCCCGAGCTGCTGGTTGCCGAGCTGCGCGACGTAGGCGTTCGACAGGAAGTCCGCATCGCCGATGGCGATCACGCGCTGCTGCGGCTTCGGCGGCGCGGGCTGATCGGGGCTCGCGGGCGCGGGCGGCGCTTCGGCGCCCGGACGATCGCGCGTGAGCGTCATGCCGATGTTGAGCGGGCCGGGCACGTCGCCCTTCTCGGGTTCGAGCTGCACCGGGCCGCCGTCGATCGCGCCGGTTTCGAGCCAGGCGGTTTCCGAAGACGTCAGCATCGGCTGCGGCGTCCAGCCGGCCGTGGTCTTCGCGGTCAGCGAACGCACGAGCGGGAACAGCGTGACCTGCTGCATGCCTGCGGTGACCGGCGATGGCGGATAGTCGAGCGCCGCGTAGATGCCCGGATGTCCCGTGCCGATCGCCTCGTACTCGGGGAATACGGCGAAACCGTTCTGCCAGCTGATGCCGAGCGTATCGGCCACCGGCTGCAGGCCCGGCGCATTGTCCGGATCGGCGAGCCAGAGCAGGTTGCCGCCCTTTTCGACGTACTCCTGCACGAGCTTGATTTCGCCTTCGAGCAGCGCGCTCTTGGGGCTCGCGATCACGAGCACCGAGGTGTTGTCCGGAATCTTCGGCGTCTTGACGAGGTTGAGCGGCTGGACCTTGAGTCCCTTCGATTGCAGCGTCTGCGCGAACTGCGAAATCGCCTCACCGCCGCCGTCCTGCGTCGAGCGCTCGCCGTGGCCTTCGAGGAACACGATCCAGCTTTCGCCCGTGTACGAAAGGCGCTGCAGCGCCGTGGTGATGGCCTGCTCCGAGAGCCCGCGCAGGTTCTCGCGGCGGCCCTGGTATTCGAGCACCACTTCGCCGGCCGACTGGATGTTGTACTCGCGCACCTTCTGCGGCTGGCTCGACGGATCGATGTACTCGATCGCGATGTCCGGCTTCACGCGCTTGTAGCGCTCGACGAAGGCTTCGATCGCCTCGCGCTCCTCGGCGCCCGGATACGTGAAGGCGACGAACTTGAGCGGCTCCTTCATCGATTCGAGCTGCGTGCGGCTCGCCTGCGTGAGCGTGTTGCGCTTGCCGGCCGTCCAGTCCCAATGCACGTCGTAGCGCACCGACAGCACGCCGATCAGCACGAGCACCGCGATGAACAGCAGGCCGCTGGCGATCTGCTGCAGATAGAGTTTTTTCTTGTTCATGGTCTGGTCTATTCGCCTTCGCTCAGTTGCGTTCCATGTCGAGCCGCTGCACGGTCAGCCATAGGAACAGCGCGGTGAACAGCAGGTAGTAGACGACGTCGGACGAGGTGAACAGGCCGCTGATGAGATCCTGGTAATGGCTGATCAGCGACAGGTATTCGAAGACGTCCTTGAGCCCGTTGTCGTACTGCGCGGGCATCTTGAGCAGCCAGATCAGCAGCAGCAGGCCGAAGCTGCCGATCGCCGCGATCGTCGGCTCGCGCGTGAGCGAGGAGATGAAAATGCCCGCCGCACCGAAGGACATCGTGATCAGGAACAGGCCGAGCAGGCCGGCGGCCAGGCGGCCGATGTCGAGATGCACGGCCGGCAGCAGCGCGGCCGGCATCAGTGCGAGCAAGGCCACCATCGCGGCGACGAAGCCGAGCAGGCCCAGGAACTTGCCGAGCACGATGTCGACGAGCGAAACCGGCGCCGAGAACAGCAAGGTCAGCGTGTTGCCTTTGCGCTCTTCGGAGAACAGCCGCATGGTCATGAGCGGCATCACGAGCAGCAGCACGATGGTCGCGGTGCCATAGAGGCCGCCGCCGATGTAGTCCGAAACACCGGTGAACTGATCGGCCATCTCGTAGTTGCGCAGGTACTGCATGAGCATGCCGATGAACACGTAGCCGAAGATCACCTGGCTCACGGCGAGCACGGCCCAGGCGAGCGGCGAAACGAAGATGCGGCGCACTTCGTGGCGTGCGATGACGAGGATGTTGCTCATTTATGCGGCCTCCCGAAGCGTGGCTTCGCCCGACGTGAGTTCGACGAAGATTTCTTCGAGCGTGCGCGTCTCGAGCCTCAATTCGCGCAAACCCCAGCCGCCGTGCACGGAGGCTTCGACGAGCGCGTCGCGCACATCGGCGCCGTCGTCGAGCTCGATCAAGAAGCGCCCCGCGGGGCCCGTATCGACCTTGTTCACGCCGGGCAGCCTGGCGAGCGCCTCGGCCTGCGGCGGATGGGCGAACACCACGACCAGCCCGCTCTTGCCGAGATGCGCATCGATGGTCGCGTCGTACACCGAGCGGCCCTTGTTGATGATCATCACGCGATCGCAGACGGCCTGGATCTCGGGAAGGATGTGGCTCGACAGGATCACGCTGTGCTTGTTGCCGAGCTCGCCGATCAGGTTGCGGATCTCGCGGATCTGGATCGGATCGAGGCCCACGGTCGGCTCGTCGAGAATGATCACGTCGGGCCGGTGGATGATCGCCTGCGCGAGGCCCACGCGCTGCTGGTAGCCCTTCGACAGGTTGCCGATCAGGCGCGAACTGACTTGAGTCAGGCCGCAATCGCGCTTGGCCGTCGTCACCGCGGCGGCGCGCTCCTTGCGCGACACGCCATGCAGGCCGGCGCAGTAGCCGAGGTATTCGTCGACCGTGAGTTCGGGATAGACCGGCGGCTGCTCGGGCAGATAGCCCAGATGGCGCTTGGCCGCCTGCGCGTCCGCGCGCAGGTTCCTGCCCTTGATCAGAACGTCGCCGCTGGTGGGCGACAGATTGCCCGTGAGCATCTTCATGCTCGTCGACTTGCCGGCGCCGTTGGGGCCGAGCAGGCCGAGCACCTCGCCTTTCCTGAGCGTGAGATCGAGTCCCGAAACCGCGACATTGGGGCCGTAACGACGCGTCAGTGCGCGCGCTTCGATGAGCGTTTCGCTATCCATGTGGTCGATGTGTTCTTGTATGAATGGGGGGCGCAGCAAGCGGGCCTTACGACCGCGGCTTTCGTGGACGGGTTCCGCAGCGAACGCGGATTGTAAGGGCCAGGTTCGGGCCGGCAAGCTGAAGCGCCGGCCCGGCGGCAAGCGGCCCGCGCAATGCGGCGCGCTAAACTGGCGGCCGCAAGCCGGTCCACTGTGCCGGTGCCGACCGGATTCGCGGAGCTCGCCATGCTGGAGTCGCACAAACTCGAAGAACTCGCCGCCCGCCTCGCCGCGGTGCTGCCGCCCGGCGTCATGGGACTGCGCAAGGAGCTCGAGGAGAATTTCCGCGCGGTGCTGCGCGCCAACCTCGAACGCTTCGATCTGGTCTCGCGCGAGCGCTTCGACATCCAGGCCCAGCTGCTGTCGCGCTCGATCGCGCGCGTCGAGGCGCTGGAGCAGCGGCTCAAGGCGCTGGAGTCCGAGCAGGCTTAAAGGCCGCCTGTTGGCATTAATTGCGCTCGACTGAGCGCTGCGCCCGGTCAGGGCGCGCACCGCTCGGCATGCTGGCGACATGAATCTCGCCACCGTGTTCAGCCGCGCCCAGAACGGCCTCAACGCCGATCTGGTCGTCGTCGAAGTCCATATCGCCAATGGCTTGCCCGGGCTGACCGTCGTCGGCTTGCCCGAGGCGGCCGTGCGCGAGGCCAAGGATCGCGTCAAGGCCGCCATGCTGACCTGCGGCTACGAGTTCCCGAACACGCGGCGCATCGTCTGCAACCTCGCGCCGGCGGACTTGCCGAAGGAGGGCGGGCGCTTCGACCTCGCCATCGCGCTCGGCATTCTGGCGGCCTCGAACCAGATTCCGGCCGCGGCGCTGGCTTCGATGGAAGTGCTCGGCGAGCTGTCGCTGTCGGGCGAGCTGCGGCCCGTGCGCGGCGCCTTGCCGGCTGCGCTGCAGGCAGTCCGGTCCGGTCGCGCGCTGCTGCTGCCCGAATCCAACGCGGCCGAAGCGGCGCTCGCCTCGAGCGCGCAGGTATTCGCGGCCCGGCATCTCGGCGAGCTCTGCGGGCAACTGCATGCCGGAGAGCTGAAACCCTACGTTCGCCCGGCCGAAACCTCACCGTTGCCCGACGAGCCCTTGCCCGACCTGGCCGACGTGCGCGGCCAGGCCCAGGCCCGGCGCGCGCTCGAGATCGCAGCGAGCGGCGGTCATTCCCTGCTCATGGCCGGCCCGCCGGGTTCGGGCAAGAGCATGCTCGCGGCCCGGCTGCCGGGCCTGCTGCCGCCGATGACCGAGCAGGAAGCCGTGGAAGTGGCGGCGATTGCCTCAGTAGGTACTCAGGGTTTTTACGCACATAAATGGGGCAGAAGACCCTACCGAACGCCCCATCACACAGCATCAGGTGTTGCACTCGTGGGCGGGGGCAGTTCGCCGAAGCCCGGCGAGATCAGCCTGGCTCATCGCGGGGTCCTGTTTCTCGACGAGATTCCGGAGTTCGACCGGCATGTACTCGAGGTGCTGCGCGAGCCGCTCGAGAATGGCCGGATCACCATATCGCGCGCCGCCCGCCAGGCTGATTTCCCGGCTCGCTTTCAGCTCGTCGCCGCAATGAATCCCTGTCCTTGCGGCTACTTGGGCGATCTCGAAGGCCGTTGCCGCTGCACGCCCGATCAGGTCGCACGCTATCGAAGCAGGCTCTCCGGGCCGCTCATGGATCGCATCGACCTGCAGATCTTCGTTCCGCGTGTCGAGCGTTCGCTGCTGCTTTCCGGGCCCGATCCTCAGGTCGAATCGAGCGCCGTCGTGCGCGAACGGGTAATCGCCTGCCGGGCTCGGCAGCAGGCGCGGGCCGGCAAGTGCAACGCGGAGCTGCAGGCCGGCGAGATCGATACCTACTGCACGCCCGACGAGGCGGGCCGGCGGCTGATCGAGCTGGCGATGACCAAGCTCGGTCTGTCGGCGCGCGCCTATCACCGCGTGCTGCGGCTGGGCCGCACGCTGGCCGACATGGCCGGCGTCGAGCAGATGGGCGCCTCGCAGATCGCCGAAGCGATCCGCTATCGGCAGCTCGATCGGCTCGTGGGCGGATGAGGCTCGTTTCGGCACCCGAAAACGAAGAAGCCCGCGCGAGGCGCGGGCTTCTTCGCTACAGCGACAGCTGAAATGAAAACTTACAGGCCGAACGAGTAGATCGCCTTCACGCCGACCGTCGGCTGGGTGCCCGTGGGGCCCTTGCCGCCAGAACGCGCGTAGACGTCTTCGTCGGCATCGTCGACGCGGGCTTCGAACAACAGGCGGAAATCGCTGGCCGGCGTATAGCCGAGCGCGATGGTCGCAGCGTTGATGGTTTCCGCGACGCCGGGCGGGGTGCCGCCATCGAAGTCATAGTTCAGGCTTTCGAGGCGCAACGTGGCCGACCACTGCGGGGCGAGCGCCATGGTGGCGTATCCGGCGACACCCACGACGTCGACGGTGTCTTCGACCGAGAACCAGTCCACGTTCAGACCGAGCGAGAACGACTCCGAGATGGTGAACGAGCCAACAACGTCGAGGAAGTTGGTCTGGAGTTCTCCATCGATGCCGTAGTAGTCATATACAGCGAGCGAAACCGCATCGCTGGCTTTCAGGGACACGCCGGCTTCGACGGTCTTCTGGTCATCCGGGTCTTCCGCGAAGCCGCCGACCGCGCTGTTGTTCACGCCCAGGTAGAGCGTGGCCGCATCGGAGGCCGCGTAAGCCACGCGGACGCCGGTGTGGAAGTAGGGTTCGGCAGCAGGGAACTGCAGCGAGCGCGAGAGCAGCGGATTGGCGGCGTCGCTGAGCACTTCGTAGCCCGCCAGCGTGCCGTAACGGCCGGCCTTCACGCTCAGGGCACCCGAGGTGTAGGTCACGTAGGCTTCCGGAAGGCTGAAGCTGTCGCCGGCGTTTTCACCGTAGGACGGGTTGACGATGGTCTTGGCATCGTTGCCCGCGAGCAGCTGCACGCCGGCACCGAAGCCGTCGCCGGCCGGCGTGACGAGGTTCAGCACGGCCTGGTTCAGCGTGAACGAGTTGGACTCGATGTCCGTCGCACGGCCGACGTTGTCCACGCCGTTGAAGTTGTAGATGTAAGAGCCGCTGACCCAGCCGCTGGCTTCGACGTTGGAAGCGAGCTCAGCCAGCGTCGCAGCGGAAGCGGACGTGCAACCGAACGCCGCGGCAGCGGCGACAAAAAGTTTCAACTTCATTCGAATCACTCTCCTTTGAGATGAAGCGGTTGCAACCTTGCAAGCCGCCCCGAAAGCGCAGACCGCACAGCGAAGCACGAGGTAAATCGTCGACCCTGTTTTCTCCCTGAGAACTCGTGCCGACTGGAGGTGCGGAACTCCAGACAGATGGCATTGCTCACTGAGCAAAAATTTTGGAAATGACCGTAAGCAAGGCCGGTGCCAATGTCGCCGCGAATCGATGCCAGTGTCCGCCAGGGGTGCGCTAAGTCTCTATTCGGATTGCGCTAAATAGCCGTCAAGGACGCATGAACAAATGCCTCGAGCCGGTCCCGAATGCGATGGAGGCCCGTGGCCGTGGTGGCCTGCCGGGTGCGATCGGCGGAAGAGCGTCCGAGGTGGAGAGCGAAACGAAAAAGGCGGACCGGATTCGCGTTCGTCGAACGCCATCCGATCCGCCTCGAAGGCCCCGGCGGCTGCGCGCCGGGGCGATACCGCTCGTGGTCTTACTTGCCGAGTGCGCTGCGCACGTCGCCGAAGGTGCTCCGGATCACCGACTCTTCGCTGCGCGAGACGTTGTGGCGGCCTTCGCCGGCGGTCGCCACGACCTGGTTGGTATCGAGGTCGGCCACGGTGACCTTGAAGTCGCCGAAGCGAGGGTGCTTGTCGGCGAAGCTCGTGTAGTCGACCGTCGCCACCAGGCGCGGCTTGTCCTGGCTACCGTCGGCGACCACGCCGCTCTTGACCTTGGCGACCGCGCGGGCGGCCTGTTCCATCGAGCCCGAGCGATCGAAGCTCAGTTCACCGAAGGTATCGGCGCTGACCGTGCGCACGTAGTCGGTGAGCTGTTCGCCGCGCAGGGCCAGATGATGCGCGTCGGCGTCGCGGCCGCGGGCAGAGGCCTTCTGCACCATGCCGACCACCGCGCCGTCGGCGTTGAGCAGCGGGGCGCCGCTGCTGCCGAGACGACGATCGGACGAGAACTGCACGTGGCGGTCGCTGCCGTCATGGCTGGCCAGGGCGCTGACCATACCCTTGCTCAGGCGGGCGCTTTCGGCACGCGTGTCGGCATGCCCGACGGTGTAGATGTCCGAGCCGAGCGACAGCGCCGCTTCGCGGCTGAAGCTCAGCGGGGCGACCGCGAGCGGAGTGTCGGTACGCAGCTTGAGCATGGCCAGATCGTTCTTCGCGTCCTGGTCGATCAGGTCGGCCTCGTAGCGGGTGCCGTCGAGCCAGACGGTGGCCGTCTTGTGGCCTTCGAGCACGTGCGCGGCGGTCAGCAGGTGACCGGTCCTCGAAACCAGGAAGCCGGTGCCCTCGGCCTTGCCGAGGAAACGCTGTTCGTTCACGACATGGACCTGGTAGCCCATGTCCTTGAACTCGCGAACCACGCGCGGAAATACGTTGCGCGGGTCTTTGCTCGGCTGCACCAGATAGATCTCTTCGTAAGCCCGGGTGTTGTTCTGCTGACGCTCGGCGGCGGTGGCCGGGAGAGTGGCGCTGAGGCCGCCGGCGGCCAATGCGAGCAGCCAGGCTGAGACGGCGAACGGCTTGAGCTTCGTTTTCATCGCAGTTTCCTCTTTAACTGGTTTTGTCCTGCCAGCAAACATTTTGGTGCGCTGGCACGATTCATTGTGCCTTACTTATGGGCTCAGTAAGAGTGCAATCGCGACAATAGTGGTGCATAAAGAAGAAATTTAAGTCAATTAATTGATTTTATTGTTTTTATTTATTACAAAATTGATCTAATTTGGGGCCCAAAATTGCAGTGTGAATCCTCCTATTTTGGTGCGATTTGGATGTTCCCAAGACCTCGGCCGCATATTTCGTCGATTTTGGGTGGCGCAAACGAAAGAGCCCGACGAGGGTTCGCACCCTGTCAGGCTCTTTACAGCGAGCGGCCCAGGCCGGGCGCCAGGCCCAGGTAGGTTCCGCCAAGCAGCTTTTTTGGAGGGTTACTTGCCCATCAAAATGGAGACCGCGGCCTTGATCTCGTCGTCGGACAGATCGGGGTCGCCACCACGCGGCGGCATCGCGTTCTTGCCCTTGATCGCGGCGGCGACCAGACCGTCCATGCCGCCTTCGGTGCTCGAGCGCTTGTTCCACTCGGCGGCATCGCCGATCTTCGGCGCGTTGAGCACGCCACTGGCATGGCAGGCGCCACAGACCTTGGCCACCACCTGATCGCCGCTCATCGGGGCGCGGGCCGGCTTGTCGGCGGCGAGCTTCTTGAGTTCTTCGTCGCTGGTGATCGCCTGCGTGACCGGCTTGACGCGTTCGGCCAGTGCAGCAGCCTGCTCGCCTGCGTGCTCGTCATGATGGGGAGCGATGAGCCGCGCCACGAAGCCGATGAACAGGGCGATGGCAGTCAGAATGCCCAGCACAACGCTGAAATTGACGAAGAAGACTTTGTCGTGGTTCTTGTGTTCCAACTTAAAAGCTCCCAGAGCAGGTGCATCAAAAAAATGCGGCGCGCAGTATAAACGCCCGGCACGACCACGCCAGATTTACCGCTCCGGAGATACCCTGTTGAAGCAAGGGCCTGCGTGCTGGCTCCATGGGTCGGAGTGCGACGACCGGGCTTGCAAAAGTGGCGCTGTCGAGAGGAAGTCGAGGCTTCGGGTTCACCGCTCGCAGGCGGTCTCTTCGGGCGCGGCAGCGACTTTACCGCATCACCTGTCGTGACGACTACGGTTTTCCCTTCCAGAGAAACGAAACGCGAGCGTTCTTTCCGGCGTCGACGCGGGCTTCGGCGCTCTTTTCCTCATCCTGGAAGCGGGCGCTGACGCGGTATCGGCCCGGCGGAAGATCGGCCAGCAGATAAGGTCCATTGGAGACCACGTCGAGCACGACGCCTCCATTGGCGTCCATCACGGTGACCGGCACCGACGACAGATAGACATTGCGGCCGTCCTGCGTGCTGGCGAGCGTGACCGACAGCGAGTAGCGCGAAGCCGCGGCCTTGATCGCGGCCGATTCGTCCGAGCCGATGCCGCCGCTCAAATAGGGAATGCCGCCCTGGGTGTCGATCGGCGGCAGCGCGCTGCTGGCCACCGAAGCGGCGGCCGGCAGCACGGCGGTGGCCACCGTCGTTGCGGCCGTTCCCGCGGAAAGGCCCGCTCCGGCCGACACGCCGACGGCGGAACTCCCCGCGCCTGCGGCCGCGCCGGCCTGGGGCTGCGCATTCGCCTGCGGCCACAGCAGCGAGAGACGCTGCGGCTTGCCCGCGCTGATGCTGGCCGAGGTCTTCTTCTCCTGGCCGGCGTAGCGGGCGCTGATTTCGTAGCGACCGGCCGGCAGGTCTGCGAGCAGGTACGGCCCCGAGCTCGTCACTTCGAGCACGGTCTTGCCCGAGGCGTCGCGGATCGTCACCGGGACCGACGACAGGTAGACGTCGCGGCCTTCGGCCTTGCCGGCCAGCGTCAATGTGAGCGAGTAGGAATCGCGCGCCGCCTTGATCGCCTCCGATTCGTCGGAGCCGATGCCGCCGCTCAGATAGCGAACCTCGCCCTGGGTTTGCACGGCGGGCAGCTGCGCGCCGGCCGGGCCGGCGAGGGCGCCCAGCGTGAGCGCCAGGGCCAGCCTGCGGCCGGACCGGCGGGGGCGATGAGTCGAGGCCAGCGTCTTCATCAGGGCAACTCCTTTGCGACAGCGCCGTTCGATCGAATCACGAGCGCGAGCCCGCGCGCAAGCGCGTTGCGCCTAGGTCGCCGGCAGATCGATCACCACGCGCACCGTGTCGGGCTCCTCGTTCGAACGGTCGACGCGGAAGCCCATGCGGCGCGCGAGCTGCAGCATCGGCTGGTTCTCGCGCAGCACGTCGCCGTGCACGCGCTGCAGGCCCTGGCGCCGCGCATGCGCGAGCAGCTCGTCCATGAGCCGGTGACCGAGCCCGGTGCCGGTGTGATCGTGATGCACGAGCACGGCGAACTCGCCGTCCTCTCCATACGGATCGGAGACCAGATGCGCGACCGCGCAAAGCGTCGTGTCGTTGCCCGCAGGCAGGGCGACGAGGATGAGTTCGCGGTCGTAATCGATCTGCGTCATGCGCGCCGCCATCTCGTGCGAGAAGTAGCGGATCGACGCGAAGAAGCGCATGCGGATGTCCTCGGGCCGCAGGCTTTCGAGCAGGGCGACCAGCGCGGGCTCGTCTTCGGGGCGAATCGGGCGCAGCAGATAGGCGTTGCCGTTGCGCACCACCGCATGACGTTGCAACTGCTCCGGATAGGGTGCGAGCACGAGGCGGCTGCGCGCGTCGGACGGCAGATTGCTGTCGAGTTCGATGCGCCCGTCGCCGAAGCGCACGAGACCGCCGGCCTCGTTGAGCGCCAGCATCAGATGTAGCGAGATCAGCTGCGGCAA
This sequence comes from Hydrocarboniphaga sp. FW305-C-57, assembly GCF_058783045.1. Taxonomy (NCBI): domain Bacteria; kingdom Pseudomonadati; phylum Pseudomonadota; class Gammaproteobacteria; order Nevskiales; family Nevskiaceae; genus Hydrocarboniphaga; species Hydrocarboniphaga sp. FW305-C-57. Next base: position 458,684 of record NZ_JBYSYG010000001.1, read on the forward strand.
ATCGATGATCATCTGCGCGAGCGCATAGAGCACGCGGCGCAGCGCGTTCACGAGCTCGGCCGACAGCGGCAGCTTCATCGACTCGATCATGCGGGTCGCGAGCAGCGCATCGAGCGGGGCGAAGCCGTAGCCGATCGGTGAATGCAGCAGATCGCTGGTCGCCGACACGAGCAGGTGGGCGCCGAGCTCGGCGTGCTGCTCGATCGAAAAATCGAAGCGCAGGCTGCCCGGATCGGCATCGGCCGGCGGCAGGCTGTAATGATCGAACACGCGATCGACGGCGTCGGCTTTCATCGAAACCCGGGTTTTCGTTCCGGCCGTCGCGAGCGCCGTGTCGATCTCGAATTGCGCATCGGCGCGGCGAAAGCGCCGCCGCTCGCGCGCCGGCGGTGTCTGCATGAGCAGCTCGCGCGTGCGTCCGTAGAGCCAGCGATACTGCAGCGCGCGCGCCGCCTGCCCGGCGGTGACGAAGGTCGCGAGCCCCGCCGCGATCGAGCGCTTGCGCACCGCGACCACCGACGCGAGCCCGAGCCAGGCGGTGACCACGCGCGGACCGAGGTTGGCTTCGATCAGCGCATCGACGTAGGGATCATGCGCCTCGGCCAGCGAAGGGCTTTGCACGAGCAGCAGATAGTCGATCGCCGCATCGCCCAGCAGCAGCCGCAGCATCGCGATGAGCTGCTCGGGCGTGGTGGTTCCGAGATCGACCGCGCCATCCGGAAAGCGCACGCGTGGTACCAGCTTGCGCATGCGTTCGCGCAAGCTGTCGTCGCAGCGCGCTCGCGTGAGTCCGTGGCGCAGCACCGCGTCGACGCCGAGCGCGCACATGCCGGCTCCGTTGCCGAGCACGAGCACGCGCGCTTCGCTGCTGGTCGGCAGGCGCGCCATGGCGGTCAGCGCATCGAACAGGCCATCGAGCGTCTGGCATTCGACCAGGCCCGCGCGTGCGAACGCGGCGCTGCGCACCGGATCGGGGCCGGACAGGTCTTCGTAGCCACCGACCCGGCTCTGCAGCACGACCACGGGTTTCAGGCGCGCGCAGGCGCGCGCGGCCGACATGAACTTGCGTGCGCTGCGCAGCCTGCCGACCTGCAGGATCACCGCGCGCGTGCGCGGATCGAGCGCGGCCAGGTCGAGGAAGTCGGCGATGTCCGCATCGGCCTCGGCGCCGGTGGTGACGGCCCACGAAAAGCCGATGCCGCGCCCGGCGGCCCAGTCGATCGCAGCGGTCGCGATCGAGCCGGATTGCGTGATCAGTGCCAGGCCGCCCGTATGCACCTCGGTCGGGAACGCGCCGGCGCGCAGGCCGCTCGCATGAAAGTGCCCGGCCGTGCGCGGGCCGATGAAGCGCAGGCGATGCGGACGCGAGGCTTGCAGCAGTTCGGGTGCGATGGTCTCGTTGCTGATCCACAGCACGCCGCGACAGCCGTTGCGTCCGAGCGTATCGATGAGCCGGGCATCGAGCAGGCGTGGCTCGAAGACGACCGCGATCGCGCCATTGATCGGCGCATCGGCGATCTCGCGCCGGCTGCGCACGATGGTGCATTCGCGCGCGGTTTCCTGCAGCTGGTCTAGGCAGCTCGCCTGCAGCGGCTCCTGCGGATCGCCGATCACCAGCGCGCGCCGGCAGGCGAGTAGCGGTTCGAGGTTCTGGATGCTCATGCCGGGCCTCGAAGAAGCGCCGCTCAGGCGCCGATGAAAGGCCTCACGAAGGCCTCGACGCAGCGTGCGAGCGCATGCGTGTCGTAGCCGCCTTCGAGCATCGCGATCACGCGGCCCGGGCAATGGCGCGAGGCCACGTCGAGTATCTGCTGCGCGGTCCAGTAGTAATCGTCGTCGGTGAGCTCGAGGCTCGCTAGCGGATCGCGCACGTGCGCGTCGAAGCCGGCCGACACCAGGATCATCTGCGGCCTGAAGGCTTCGAGCGACGGAATCCAGCGGTGCGTGACCGCATGCCGGTAGGCCTCGCTGCCGTCACCAGCCTTCAGCGGCGCGTCGACGATCTCGGTGTCGTCGGGGTTGCCGGCCCAGTACGGATACAGCGGATGCTCGTAAGTCGAGCACAGCAGCACGCGCTCGTCGTTGCGGAAGATGTCGGCGGTGCCGTTGCCGTAGTGCACGTCGAAATCGAGGATGGCGACACGCGACAGCCCGCGCGCGAGCGCTTCGCCCGCAGCGACCGCGATGTTGTTGAAGAAGCAGAAGCCCATCGCACGCGCACGCTCGGCGTGATGTCCGGGTGGCCGCACCGCGCAGAACACGAAGCTCGCGCGCTTGCTCATCACCAGATCGACCGCGTGCAGCCCGGCACCGGCCGCATGCAGTGCGGCGACGGCGGTGTGCGCGTTCATCGTCGTATCGGGATCGATCCGTACATAGCCCTGCGTCGGCCGTGTACGCAGCACCGATTCGACGTGCTCGGCCGTGTGCACGCGCAACAGGGCCTCGGTGCTCGCCTCGGGCGCATCGTCGCGATCGAGGAACAGATCGAGCCCGATCGCACGCAGCCGGTCTTCGATCGCCCAGAGACGGGCCGGGGCCTCCGGATGGCCCTCGCCCATTTCGTGCTGGGCGCAGCTCGGATGGCTGATCCAGTAGGTCGGCGACATCGTGCACGCTCCGGTCGAAAAAGACGGCTAAGCGCCGTCATTTCGACCCACTATAACCGCGAGCGCCCGAAGCTTCAGGCGACGGCGCGCAGCGCTTCGGTATTGAGGATCTCGCAGCGCGTGCCCTGGCTGCGCAAAATCTCCCGGCCCTGCAGGCGCGTGAACACGCGCGAGACCGTTTCGGTGGCGAGGTCGAGGTGGCGCGCAAGGTCGGTACGCGACATCGGCAGCTCGATCGCCGGCGAGGGGCTGGCCGTATCGGTTTCGATGCGCGAGAGCAGGAACGAGGCGACGCGCCGGTCCGCGCTGTAGCGCTCGCGGTCGAGCAGGCGATGCAGGCGCGAGAACTCGCGATCGAGCGCGGCGAGCAGGCGATCGCGGAAGCGCACCGACTCGGCCATGCGCGAGCGCACCGCATTGAGCGGCAGGCGGCAGACCCAGGTGCGGCCGATGGCCTTGGCGCCGGTGCGATGCACGCCGCCGCAGACCGCGTCGAGCCCGGCGACGTCGTTGGCGAGCGCGAAGCTCCGGATCTGCTCCTCGCCCTCGGCCGAATCGACGTAGGTCTTGATGGCACCGCTGCGGATCACGTAGAGCGAGTCGCCGGCGTCGCCCGAGCGGAACAGATGCTCGCCCTTGTCGATCACCGTGCGTGTCACCGTCGGCGGGTTCGCGCAGGCTTCGACGAGGGCGGCGCCGAGGCAATGAGCACCGCGTGCGCAGTCGTGGCAGGGCGAGGTGGCGGCGGTGGTGCCAGAAGAGATCATGCTCATGTCGATCGGCAGGCGTCGGTGGGCTTGCACACAGTCTGCGTACGCGCCGGCGGCCGCACTATCCGGAGCTTAGGCAGTGCGACTTCGGGAAGTACGTATCGACCCGGGTCCAAGCGACCTGCGCCGCGACGAGCGCGACCGCGTTTGACCCTAGCTGCGGCGCATTTCGAGCACGGATTCGACGAGCTGCGCGAGCGAGGCCGCCTCCATCTTTTCCATCACGCGGGCCCGGTGCAGCTCGACCGTGCGCTCGCTGATGCCGAGCTCGGCTGCGATGACCTTGTTGAGCTGCCCCTGGACCAGATGATCGAGCACTTCGCGCTCGCGCGCGGACAGGCGCTCGTAGCGCTCGCGCAGCAGCGCGAGCTGCCGGCGCTGGCCCCGGTTGCCGGCGTCGAGCACCAGGGCCTCGTTGATGCGGTCGAGCAGCATCTGGTCGTTGAAGGGCTTCTGCACGAAGTCGAAGGCTCCGCGCTTCATCGCGCGCACCGCCATCGGCACGTCGCCGTGGCCGGTCAGCAGGATCACCGGCAGCTGGATTCCGCGCGCGATGAGCTGCTCGTGCAGATCGAGCCCGCTCATGCCAGGCATGCGCACGTCGAGCAGCAGGCAGCCGATCCAGCTCGGCTGCACCGCCTCGAGCAGTTCCCGGGGGCTCGCGAACACCTGCGCGCGCAGCCCGCACGAGGCCATCAGCATGCGCAGGGCCGAGCGCACGGCCTCGTCGTCGTCGACGATGTAGACGGTGCCCGTGGTCGGCATCAGCGGAGGATAGCGAGACGAAGCTTCGGCATCGGCCAAGGATGCCACAGGCCTTGGCGTCCCGGACTGCGGGGCCATGACGATCAGTCCGCCGGGCGTGGGGTATGACGATCGAAGGCCATGGCGACGAGCCGCAGCAGATGCCGGCCGTCGGCTGCGATGGCGATGCCGCGTTCGTCCGCGTGCAACCAGTGCTGCTCCGGGTCGAGTTCGCGCAGGCGCAGGCGTTCTTCGGCGAACAGCGCAGCCGCGTCGATCGCATGGCGTTGGCCGATCTCGGCATAGTCGACCGCGCCCTTGCACATCACCGACTCGATCACGTCGGCGCGCAGCGCATCTTCGGCGGTCTGGCGGTAGCCGCGCGCGATCGGCAGCCGTTGATGGGCGACCGCGGCCAGATACGCGGCCAGATCGCGCTCGTTCTGCGAGAACGTGCGGCCGAGCTGCGAGATCGCGCTGACGCCGAGGCCGAGCACGTCGCGCCCGTTCATCGTCGTATAGCCCTGGAAGTTGCGATGCAGCGCCTGCCGGCCCTGCGCCTGGGCGAGCGCATCGTCGGGCAGGGCGTAGTGATCGAGCCCGATCGCCTGATAGCCCGCCGCCGTCAGGCGGGCGTGCGCCAGGTTGCGCAGCGCGAGCCGGGTTTCGAGCGAGGGCAGCGTGTCCGCATCGATCGCCCGCTGGGCCGCGAACAGCTGCGGCAGGTGCGCGTAATGGAACACCGCGACGCGATCGGGGCGCTGGTCGACGACGAAGTCGAGCGTGCGATCGAAGCCCTTGAGCGTCTGCTTCGGCAGGCCGTAGACGAGGTCGTAGTTGAGACTCGCGAAGCCGGCCTCGCGCGCGGCTTCGGTCAGCAGCGAAACCTGCGCCGCGCTCTGCACGCGATTGATCGCGAGCTGCACCTGATCGTCGATGTCCTGCACGCCGAACGACAGCCGGTTGAAGCCCAGGCGCCGCCATTGCGCGACGTCGACCGGCGTCGCTAGGCGCGGATCGGCTTCCATCGACAGTTCGAGCTGCCCGATATCCGCGAGGTTCAGGCGCCTGCCGAGCTGCGACAGCAGCTCACCGAATTGGGACGGCGCGAGGCTGTTGGGCGTGCCGCCGCCGAAATGGATCTGCTCGACGCGCCGCGCCGGCCCGATCAGCACGCCCTTGAGCCGGATCTCCTCGATCAGCGCCTCGACGTACTGCGCGATGCGTTCCGGGTTTCGGCTGACGATGCGGTTGCAGCCGCAGTAGAAGCAGTTCGAGGCGCAAAACGGAACGTGCAGGTACAGCGACAGGGGCTCGACGCGCCGGGCCGACAGGCGCGCGGCGTTGACGTAGTCGGAGATCGGAAAGTCGGGTTTGAATGCGAGCGCGGTCGGATACGAGGTGTAGCGCGGAGCGCGCAGCTCACGCGCGAGCAGGGCATCCGGAATGCGCACGCTCGCTTCGGTGCAGGGGCTCATGCGAGTGCTCAGTGGCTCGCGCAGAGCAGGCAGGTGGTCGCGTAGGGGAGCGCCTTGAGCCGATCGGCGTCGATGCGCTCGCCGCAGTGCTCGCAGTAGTCGCCCGAGCCCTCGGCGATGCGCTGGCGCGCCCGCTTGACCTGTTGCAGTTGTTCGGCCAGCGAGGTTTCGAGCTGGTCGAGCACGGGTTGATTGGCGCGCTCGGACAGCGACTCGGAGTAGGCGTCCTCGAGTGGGGCGTTGAGCAGCCGGTGCAGATGCACGCGCTCGATGCGATCGCGCAGCTGCGCGGCTTGCACGTCGAGTTCGATGCGGCGGGAATCCCGGTCGGGGGTGGGGTCTTGCATTGCGGCCTCACGGGCGTTGAAAAGTTCGGGCCAGTGTCCGGCCTCACTTGGGACCGCACCTTGATGCAGATCAATGCGAGGGCGCGTTCACCGCCTTGCCCGCCGCACGAGACCGAGGTCGACGCGGTTCGGGCTCGCCGCCGCATGGCCGGCCGCGAAGTCGTCGAGATTCGCGATCGTCGTGGTGGCGATCGCGGCCAGCGCCTCGCGCGTGAAGAAGGCCTGATGCCCGGTGACGACGACGTTCGGAAAGGTCAGCAGGCGCTGGAAGACGTCGTCGGCGACGATGGTGGAGGACAAGTCCTCGAAGAACAGATCGCCTTCCTGCTCGTAGACGTCGAGCCCCAGGAAGCCGACGCGCCCGTCCTTGAGCGCCGCAATGACGGCCGTGGTGTCGAGCAGGCCGCCGCGGCTCGTGTTGATGAGCATGACGCCGGGCTTCATCGTCGACAAAGCCGACGCATCGATCAGGTGATGGGTCTGCGGCGTCAGCGGGCAATGCAGCGAGACGATGTCGCTTTGAGCCAGCAGCTCGGCCAGCGGGCTTTGATGTGCGCCGAGCTGCAACAGTTCGGCGGGAACGGTGAGCGCATCGTGCACGAGCACGCGGCAGCCGAAGCCGAGCATGATGCGCGCGAACACCGCGCCGATGCGGCCGGCGCCGATCACGCCGACGGTCTTGCCGAACAGATCGAAGCCTTCGAGGCCATCGAGCCGGAAGTCGTTTTCGCGCGTGCGGTTGTAGGCTCGGTGCAGATGCCGGTTCAGCGTGAGCACGAGGCCGACCGCATGTTCGGCGACCGCATGCGGCGAATAGGCCGGCACGCGCAGCACGCTGATACCGAGCCGATCGGCCGCGACCAGATCGACCTGGTTGTAGCCCGCGCAGCGCAGGGCGACGAGGCGGATGCCGGCCTTCGCGAGCTTGTCGAGGACGGCGGCTTCGAGGCTGTCGTTGACGAAGGCGCAGACCGCGTCGAAGCCCTCGGCGAGCTTGACCGTCTCCAGGCCGAGACGCGCTTCGACGAATTCGAGCGCGTGAGCCTGCGCCGCGTTGGCTGCGCTCAGATCGCGAATGTCGTGCCGGTGGGCGCTGTAGACGATGACGCGCATGGCTTCCTCATGTCGGGCAGGGATCGTTGGATTTCATGTTGTAGCGAAGTGCCGGCGCTCTGTCATCGGCAACCCTCTTGTTTCGCAACAGGCGCGCGACGCGTCCGCATCGATGGCTAACGCATGCGAACGCATCGCGCATTGATCCGGCGCAAACCCGGCTGCGACGACTACCGACGCAGGTCAAGGACCGAATGCAACGCGACCTTCATGCTATGGCCACATTTCGCATTCAAGGAGAACTCAAGTGGCTGCACGAGCAAACACCGTTACGACACTGGCGCTGTGCCTGAGCACCGGCCTGGTCTCCAATGCCGCCTTCGCGCACGAGAGCGGCGAAATCACGGCCCGCGTCGGCTCGCATTACGTGGTGCCGGACAGCGACAACGGCGACGTGGTCGACGTGAAGTCGGCGTTCGGCCTGACCGGCGGCCTGCAGTACTTCATCTGCCCGAGCCTGGCCGTCGACCTGCTGCTGGCCGTGCCGTTCAAGCACGACATCGCGCTCAAGAGCGGTGGCGGTGACGTGGCCAGCACGCGACACCTGCCGCCGACGCTCTCGCTGGTCTGGTATCCGCAGCTCAGCGAAACCGTCAAGCCCTTCGTCGGCGCCGGGCTCAACTACACGCTGTTCTTCGATGAGAAGACGCGCGGTGCGCTCGACGGAACCCGTCTCTCGCTCGATGACTCGTTCGGCCTGGCGGCCGTCGTCGGGCTCGAAGTGGCCATCGACCCGAAGTGGTCGGTCGTCGCCGACGTGCGCTATCTCGACATCGACAGCAAGGCGCGCGTCGACGGCGCCTCGATCGGAACCGTGACGATCGATCCGGTCGGCTACGGGCTCGCGCTCGCGTATCGGTTCTGAGCTTTCGGCATCGGGCATTGACCGCGGTCATGTCGGCCTGGCGCATCGGGTGCTCTGATGCGCAGGCCTCAACTCTCGAAGCCCCAGCATGACCGCGAGCCGCACCGACATTTCCGCTCAAGCAAGCGACATTCCGCACCGCAAGCAGATTCGCGGCTGGCTGATTCCGCACAGCGCCCGCAGCACGCCGCGGGCGCTCTGGCTCAGCGCCTTCGATCTGCTGCTGTTCTCGCTGCTGCTGTGGGCGACGATCATCGCGCCGCCGGCCTGGCTGAAGCTCGTGCTGGGGGCGGTGACCGGTTTCGTCATCGGCCGGCTGTTCGTGCTCGGCCACGATGCCTGCCATCAGAGCTTCACCGTGCATCGCAGGCTCAACCGCTGGCTCGGCCGCGTGCTCATGCTGCCGTCGCTGACGACGTACAGCCTCTGGGACGTCGGTCATAACGTCGTCCATCACGGCTACACCAATCTCAAGGACTTCGACTTCGTCTGGCAGCCGAAGACGCTCGCCGAATATCGGGCGCTGCCGCGCTGGCGCCGTGCGCTCGAACGCATCTATCGCAGCGGCTGGGCGCCCGGGCTCTACTACTTCATCGAGATGTGGTGGCTGCGCCTGTATTTCCCGAGCCGCAAACAGATGCCGACCCGGCGCCGCATCTTCGTGCTCGATTCGCTGCTCGTCACCGCGGCGATGCTGGCCTGGATCGTTGGTCTGGTCATCGCGGCGCGGGCGACGCAGCAGTCGGTCGCCTGGCTGCTCGTCACCGGCTTTCTGGTTCCGCAGCTGGTCTGGAACAGCATGATCGGCTTCATCGTCTACGTGCATCACACGCATCCGGACATCACCTGGCACGAGGACAAGGCCAGCTGGGGCCGCGCCCAGCCGTTCGTTTCGACGACGGTGCACCTGCGCTTCGACGGCTGGCCGGACTGGAGCGCGCTGATCCACCACATCAACGAGCACACGGCGCACCACGTCGACATGACGATTCCGCTGTACCGGCTGCGCAAGGCCCAGCGCGTGCTCGAGGAGAAGCTGCCTGGCCACATCGTGGTGCAGACCTTCTCGTGGCGCTGGTATTTCGACACCGCCCGCCGCTGCCGGCTCTACGACTACGCGCTCGGCCGCTGGACCGATTACGACGGCCGGCCCACCGGGCCGGGCCCTTTACAACAAATGCGGCCCATCGCGCATTGACGCAGATCAATGCGGGCCAGGGAGGGGCGGGTTTCAATCGCCGATATTTTTCCACGCGGTTTCGACGATGCCAGATCATCCGCAGCCGCCCGCTCCTCCACCCTCGCCGGATGAAGCGAACTCCGGCCTCGATCTCGCCCAAACCCGTTCGCTGCTGCGCGTGATCGTCGAAGCGATGCCCAACGCGGTGGTGCTCGTCGACGCGGCGGGCAGCATCCAGATCGCCAACTCGCGGGCCCTGCGCCTGTTCGGCTACGACGGCGGCGAACTCGACGGCTTCGATCTCGACCGGCTGTTGCCCGAGCGCTTCCGCGATGGACATGCGCGCGCTCGCTCGGTGTTCATGCGGCACCCGGGTACGCGCGAAATGGGCGCCGGCCGCGAACTGTTCGGCCTGCGCAAGGACGGCGTGGAGATTCCGATCGAAGTCGGTCTCGACGTGCTGCGCGCGCCGCCGCTGATCTTCGTGCTCGCCTCGGTCTACGACGCCACCGAGCGCCGCGAGGCCCTGCGCACGGCCGACGAGGCCACCGCGCTTGCGCAGTCGATCATCGACGGCGCCCCGTTCGCGATCGTCGCCACCGATCTCGACGGCGTGATTCTCGAAGTGAGCCCGGCCGCCGCTTCGATGCTCGGCCAGGCGCGTGGCGATCTGGTCGGTCGCAAGCCGTATGCGCTGCGCAGGAACTCGCGGCTTCGCGGAACGCGCACGATCGCCTTCGACGGCAAGGCCGCTTCGCATTCGGCCGACTGCTGCCGCGAGGTGCGCAAGCGCGTCGACGAAGGCGACATCGATCAGCGCGAATGGACGCTACGCAAGTCCAACGGCCAGCAACTGCCGATCGACCTGGCGATCAGCGGCCTGAGACGTCGCGGCGGCCGGCTCGCGGGCTTCATCGGCATCGCCACCGACATCAGCGAGCGCAAGCGTGTCCAGGCCGAGATGCGCCACATGGCCGAGCACGATGCGCTGACCGGCCTGCCGAACCGCATGCTCATGCGCGACCGGCTGTCGATGGCGATCGCGCGCGCACGCCGCGCCGGCATGCGCGTCGGCGTGCTGCTGATCGATCTCGATCACTTCAAGCACGTCAACGACTCGCTCGGCCATCACATCGGCGACCGCCTGCTCGTGGTGGCCGCGCGCAGGCTCAGCCAGTCGGTGCGCGCCTACGACACCGTGGCGCGCATGGGCGGCGACGAATTCGTCATCGTGCTGCCGGACCTGTCGGCGCGCCGGGATGCGGTCGAGATCGCCGACAAGCTCGTCGAGCATCTGTCGGTGCCGATGGAGATCGACGGCCATGCCTTGCCGGTATCGCCGAGCATCGGCGTCTGCCTGTTTCCGGATGACGGTGAAGACGCCGACCTGCTGCTCATGAATGCGGACACCGCGATGTACGTGGCCAAGGAAACCGGGCGGCGGCGCGCGGTGGAGTTCAAGCCACAGATGGCGACCGCCGCTTCGGAACGCTGGGCGCTCGAGCGTGCGCTGCGGCTGGCGCTGGAGGCCAAGAGCTTCCGGATCCATTACCAGCCGCAGGTCTGCCTGCAGACGCGTCGCGTGGTCGGCGCCGAAGCCTTGCTGCGCTGGCCGCAGGACGAGTGCAGCTATCTGTCGCCCGCGCACTTCATTCCGGTTGCCGAGCAGACCGGTTTGATCGCTGCGATCGGCGAATGGGTGATGCGCACGGCTTGCGCCGAGATTGGGGCGATACGCCATCGGCTGCTGCCCGGTTTCCGGCTGTCGGTGAACCTGTCACCGCGCCAGCTCACGCTCAGCAAGCTGCCGGCGCTGGTCGCCGAATCGCTCGCCCTGTCGGGGCTGGCCGCCGAGCAGCTCGAACTCGAGATCACCGAGACCTCGCTGCTGCAGGACGACATCGTCCATCTGATCGAGGAGCTGCGCGCCACCGGCGTCGGCATCGCGATCGACGATTTCGGAACCGGCTTCTCGTCGCTTTCGCAGGTCACGCGATTGCCGATCGACTGCCTCAAGATCGATCGCAGCTTCGTGCGCGACATCGACTGCGATCCAAGCCAGGCGGCGGTGACGGCCGCGATCGTCGCGATCGGTCACCGGCTCGGCATCCGCACGATCGCCGAGGGCATCGAAACCCAGGCGCAATTGCAGGCGACCGCGATGCAGGGCTGCGGTTGCGGCCAGGGGTTCTGGTTTTCGAAGGCGGTGCCGGCATCGGAACTCGTGCAGACGATCGCGCGCATCGAAGAGACCTGATTCAGGTCTTGCTCTGCGCGCCTGCGGGAGCGCTCAGCGCGGCTGACGCAGTGGCAGGACGAAGCCGAACTGGGCGCCGCCTCCGGCGCTGGCCTCGGCTTCGATGTGGCCGTCGTGCGATTCGACGATCGAGCGACAGATCGCCAGCCCCTGGCCGATGCCGTCGGGCTTGGTGGTGAAGTAAGGCTCGAACAGCTGATCGGCCTGCAGCTCGCCGAAGCCCGGGCCGTTGTCGCGCACGCTGAAGCGCACCGCGTCACGTTCGCGCCAGCGTGAAACCGCGGTGCGAAGCCGCAGGCGATTCGGTGTGCCGGGGCGCTGCTGCATCGCCTCGATCGCGTTGCGCACGAGGTTGAACACCACCTGCTCGATCTGCACGCGATCCATCTGCACCTCGGGCAGGTCAGGGGCGAGCTCGAGCTCGATGTCGACCTGGGCGCTGCGGATCTCGTGCGCGAGCAGCCAGAGCACGTCACGCACGACCGCGTTGAGGCTGCCGTGCACGAAGGCCATTTCGCCTTTCTGCACGAAGCTGCGCAGCCGCTTGATCACCTCGGCCGCGCGCTCGCCCTGGCGCGCGATCTGCTGCAGCGAATCCTGCAGCAGCTCCGCGTCCGCACGTCCGCTCGCGATCAGGCGCAGGCAGGCGGATGCCTGCGTGATGATGGCGGTCAGCGGCTGGTTCACTTCATGAGCGAGGCCCGTCGCCATTTCGCCGAGTGCGGCCAGGCGCGCGGTGTGCGCGAGATCCTTGAGCCGGCGCCGGGCTTCGGCTTCGATGGCCTTGCGCTGCGAGATGTCGCGCGTGATGCCGGTGAACAGGCGCCGTCCGGGCAGGCGCACTTCGCCGACCGCCAGATCCATCGGAAACGTCGAGCCGTCCTTGCGCTTGCCTTCGACTTCACGGCCGATGCCGATGATCTTGGCCTCGTGCGTAGACAGGTAGCGGCCGATGTAGCGGTCGTGCTGGCTGCGGTAGGGCTCGGGCATCAGCGAGCTGATGTTGTTGCCGATGATCTCGTGTGCCGCATAACCGAACATGCGCTCGGCCGCGCGGTTGAAGCTTTCGATGATGCCGGCGTCGCTGATCGTGATGATGCCGTCGACCGCGGTGTCGAGTATCGCCCGATAGCGTTCGAGCGACTCGGCGAGCGCGAGGGCGGTGGCTTTGGATAGCGAGGGAGGGTTCATGTACGCAGCATGCCACAGCCGGCTTGGTGCAGGGCCGATTCCGCGGCTCATGCGATTGACCGCGATCAATGCCGCGGCGGCTTGCGGGCACGACACTGCCGCCGTCCTGAAACCAGCCGGAAATCCGCATGTCGTCTCCTTCAACAAGTACCGTCATCGACTATGACGACGAGGTGGTGCGGCGCTTCGCGCTGACCACCGTTCTGTGGGGCATCGTCGGCATGAGCGTTGGCGTGTTCCTCGCCGCGCAATTGCTGTGGCCCGCGCTCAATTTCGACATTCCGTGGCTCACGTACTCGCGCCTGCGGCCCCTGCACACCAACGCGGTGATCTTCGCGTTCGGCGGCTCGGCCCTGTTCGCGACGAGCTACTACGTGGTGCAACGCACCTGCCACGCGAAGCTGTTCCTGCCGAGGCTCGCGATGTTCACGTTCTGGGGCTGGCAGGCGGTCATCGTCGCGGCCGCGATCACCTTGCCGCTCGGCATCACACAGTCCAAGGAGTACGCCGAGCTCGAATGGCCGATCGACCTGCTGATCGCGATCGTCTGGGTCAGCTACGCGATCGTGTTCTTCGGCACGATCGTCAAGCGCAAGGTCGACCACATCTACGTCGCCAACTGGTTCTTCGGCGCCTTCATCCTGACGGTGGCGGTGCTGCACATCGTCAACAACATCTCGATTCCGTTCTCGGCCACGCAGAGCTACTCGGTCTACGCCGGAACCGTCGATGCGATGGTGCAATGGTGGTACGGGCACAATGCGGTCGGCTTCTTTCTGACCGCGGGCTTCCTCGGCATGATGTACTACTTCGTGCCGAAGCAGATCGGCAAGCCGATCTACAGCTATCGCCTGTCGATCGTGCACTTCTGGGCGCTGATCTCCACCTACATGTGGGCCGGCCCGCATCACCTGCAATACACCGCGCTGCCGGACTGGGTGCAGAGCCTCGGCATGGTGTTCTCGCTGATCCTGCTCGCGCCGAGCTGGGGCGGCATGATCAACGGCGTGATGACGCTCTCGGGCGCCTGGGACAAGCTGCGCACCGATCCGATCATCAAGTTCCTGATCGTCTCGCTGTCGTTCTACGGCATGAGCACCTTCGAAGGCCCGATGATGGCGATCAAGACCGTCAACGCGCTCTCGCACTACACCGACTGGACCATCGGCCACGTGCATTCGGGCGCGCTCGGCTGGGTCGGGCTGATCACCATGGGCTCGCTCTACGTGCTGATCCCGCGCCTCTACGGCAAGCGCGAGATGCATTCGATCCCGGCGATCAACCTGCACTTCTGGCTCGCGACGGTCGGCATCGTGCTCTACATCGTCTCGATGTGGATCGCGGGCGTCATGCAGGGCCTCATGTGGCGCTCGGTCAACGCCGACGGAACGCTGACCTACAGCTTCGTCGAATCGCTGGTCGCCACTTATCCGTACTACGCGGGACGCCTGCTCGGCGGCCTGATCTACCTGAGCGGCATGCTGGTGATGGCCTGGAACGTCTACAGGACGGTGCAGCCCGAGCGAGCGGCCGCCACGTCTTCTGACACCGCACTGACGGGAGCCGCCTCATGAGCCAGGCCCACGAGAAAATCGAACGCAACATCGGTCTCATGGCGGTGCTGATCGCCGCGGTCATCAGCGTCGGCGGCTTCGTCGAGATCGTGCCGATGATGGTCAACGTGCAGATGGAAAAGCCGGCCGCAGGCGTTGCGCCGCTCACCGCGCTGCAGACCGCGGGGCGCGAAGTCTATCTGCGCGAAGGCTGCTACGGCTGCCACTCGCAGCAGGTGCGCTCGCTGTACGAGGAGACGCTGCGCTACGGCCCGTACTCGACCGCCGGCGAATCGGTCTATGAGCATCCGTTCCAGTGGGGATCGAAGCGCACCGGGCCGGATCTGTCGCGCGTCGGTGGCCGCTACAGCGACCAGTGGCATCGCCTGCATCTGCGCAATCCGCGCGACGTGGTGCCCGAATCGAACATGCCCGGGTATCCGTGGCTGGCCGAGCAGTCGTTCACGGGTGAACAGGTGCAGGCGATGATGACCGCGCTCAAGCGCGTCGGGGTTCCGTACCGGGACGAAGACATCGCCGCCGCGCCCGAGGCGATCAAGGGCAAGAGCAAGCTCGATGCGCTGATCGCATATCTGCAAAGCCTCAAGGCATCGCCGCGCGACACGCCGGTGGCGGCGATCCAGCCCACTGAAAACAAGCAAGCGGAGGCCGCGCCATGACGCCGCTCCACGACGGCCTGCTGCAAGGCCTGGTCACCGTACTCGCGTTCATGAGCTTTCTGGGCATCTGCTACTACGCGTATTCGCCGTCACGGCGCAAGGCTTTCGAAGCGGCCGCCAACAGCCCGCTCGTCGACGAAGGCAAGGGAGAAGTTTCATGAGCCAGACCTGGCATCTGATCGTCGTCGCGCTCGTACTGCTCAACATCGCAGCCTGCATCGGGCTGCTGATCTGGACCTCGAAGCGTCGCGCGGATGAGCCCGCCGAAGGCGCCGAGACCGGTCACGTCTGGGACGGTGATCTGCGCGAGTACAACAATCCGCTGCCGCGCTGGTGGCTCAACCTGTTCGTGCTCAGCGTGATCTTCAGTCTCGGCTATCTGGCGCTGTATCCGGGCCTCGGCAACCTGCCGGGCCGGCTCGGATGGACTTCGGCTTCGAAGGCCGATGAAGCGCTGGCCGAAGTCGAAGCCCGGCGCGCCGCGATCTTCTCCACGTTCAAGGACCGCAGCGTCGAGTCGCTGCAGGCCGATGCGGGCGCGGTTCAACAGGGCGCCAAGCTGTTCGAATCGAACTGCGCGGGTTGCCACGGTGCCGATGCGCGCGGAGCCAAGGGCTTTCCGAACCTGCGCGATCACGACTGGCTCTACGGCGGCTCGGCCGAGCAGGTGCTCGCCTCGATCACCAACGGACGCAACGGCCAGATGCCTTCGTTCTATTCGAGCCTCGACGAAAACGAAGTGCGCTCGCTGGTCGCCTTCGTGCGCGGCTGGCATCGCGGCGGGATCGATTCGGTCGAAGAGGCGGCCGGGCGGCGCAAGTTCGGCATCACCTGCGCGGCCTGCCACGGTGCCGACGGTAAGGGCAATGCGCTGATCGGCGCACCGAACCTGAGCGATGGGACCTGGCTGCACGGCTCGAGCGAAGACGACGTCCGGCAGACGATCCTGTTCGGTCGCAGCAGCCAGATGCCCGCGTTCGGCGGAACGCTCGACGAGACGCAGCGCAAGCTGCTCGCCGCCTATGTGCTGAGCCTGTCGCAGTCCCAGCCGGAGCAGGCCGGGCAATGAGCGCCACCGACCGTCGCAGCGAGTGGACGCCGCGCCAGCGCTTCGTCGCGGCGGCGGTGTGGATGGGCTTCCTGTCCGCGATCCTGTCGACCCTGCTGCTGCTCTCGCAGGCCCCGAGCCTGCACGTCGACGGCCGTTTGAGCCTCGACCTGCTCGGCCGCTGGTTCCTGCTGAGCTGGCTGCTCGCGCTGATTCCGATCGCGATGGCGATGAAGCTCGTCCACCGGAGTGCATCATGAGTGGTCCGCTGCCGAAGCTGACGCCCGAGCACTCTCCTCGCTCGCTCTACGAATCGGCGGCCAAGCTCTATCCGCGCATGGCGCACGGTCGCTATGCGCGGCTGCGCCTGATCGCGATGTTCGCGCTGCTCGGCCTGTACTACCTGCTGCCCTGGCTGCAATGGAAGGGCCAGCCGCTGGTGCTGTTCGACCTGCCGGCGCGTCGCTTCCATCTGTTCGGCACCACCTTGTTCCCGCAGGACCTCGTGCTGCTGTCGGCGCTGCTCGCGGTGGCCGCGCTCACGCTGTTCCTGTTCACGACGCTCGCGGGCCGTGTCTGGTGCGGCTACGCCTGCCCGCAGACGGTGTGGACGCAGGCCTTCCTGTGGATCGAGCGGGCGATCGAAGGCGAGCGGCATCAGCGCCAGAAGCTCGATCGCGCGCCCTGGGGGCCGCGCAAGATCGCGATTCGCGGTGCGCGCCACGCCGCCTGGATCGCCTTCGCCGCTTGGACCGGCCTGAGCTTCGTCGGCTACTTTGTGCCGATGCGCGAACTTGCGGGCGACGCGCTGCACTTCTCGCTGAGCGGCTGGCCGCTGTTCTGGACCCTGTTCTACGGGTTCACGACCTGGGGCAACGCGGGCTTCATGCGCGAGCAGGTCTGCAAGTACATGTGCCCCTATGCGCGCTTCCAGTCCGCGATGTTCGATCGCGATACGCTGATCGTCGCCTACGACGAGCGCCGCGGCGAACCGCGCAAGCTGATCGCGAAGTCCAGCGGCAAGCCCGCAGGCGATTGCATCGATTGCACGCTCTGCGTGCAGGTTTGCCCGGTCGGCATCGATATCCGCAAGGGCCTGCAATACGAATGCATCGCCTGCGCGGCCTGCGTCGATGCCTGCGACGAGGTCATGCAGCGGCAGCAGAAGCCGCTCGGGCTGATCCGCTACACGAGTGAGCGCCACGATGAAGGCGGCCGCTTCCGCTTGCTGCGTCCGCGCTCGATCGCCTATGGCGCGGTCTGGCTCGCCTTGCTCGCAGGCTTCGCGACGCTGCTGTTGCTGCGCTCTCCACTCGAACTCGACGTGTTGCGGGATCGTCGCCAGCTGTATCGCGAGCTCGACGACGGACGCATCGTCAATCTCTACACGATCAAGCTCACCAACAAGGACGCGAACGCGCACGAGTTCGCGATCGAGGCGGTGGCGGCCGACGGCACGAAGGTCGAACTCAGTCCGCGCCGCATGAGCGTCGCAGCCACCGCGACCGGCTCGGCGCTGGTCGCCGCGCTGCTGCCACACGACAAGTCGAGTGGTGTACAGACCTTGCAGTTCACCGTGCGCGCCGTCGACGACACCTCGCTCTCGCGCGAGCACGACGCACGCTTCATCGGAGCTTCGCCATGACGTCTCGCCGCTTTTCACTGGAGCTCGCGCTCGTCTGCCTGTTGCCGGTCGCCGCCGTGGTGGGTTGCGTGGTCACGCTGTGGCTCGCGCTGAGCCTGCCGACGCACGAGGTCGCCGCGTTGGATCGCTTCGGTCATGCGATCCAGGCGGGCGAGCGCTGAACGTGACCGCGACGACGCTCGCGTTCGAAGCCGCACCTCCGCTGCCGGATCATCACGAGCGCGAGTTGCTGCTGCAGATCGAGGGCATGCACTGCGCGAGCTGCGTACGCGCGATCGAGCAAGCGCTCGCGCCGCTCGTGCATACGGTGCGCGTCGACCTGTCCGCCGGCATCGCCGAGGTCGGATGCGATGATCGGCTCGCCAAAGCCGAGGAGCTGATCGCCGCGATCGAGCGCGCGGGCTTCAAGGCCAGGCCCGCGATCGCGGCGAGCGACGACGCGTCCACCGCGGCCGATGCGCTCGCGGAGGGCCGCCGTGGCCTGCTGCGCCTGGGCGTCGCGGGCTTGCTCGGCATGCAGGTGATGATGCTGGCTGGCACGCGCTACTGGATCACCACGCCGATCGAGCCCGCGCTGTTGCTGCTCATGCGCTACGCCGAATGGGCGCTGACGACGCCGGTGCTGCTGTACTCGTGCATGCCGTTCCATCGCGGAGCCTGGCTCGCGCTGCGCCAGCGCATGCTGAGCATGGACTTGCCGGTGAGTCTGGCGCTGTGGCTGGCCTATGCGGCGAGCTGCATCAACGTGTGGCTGCAGCGCGGCGACGTCTACTTCGATTCGGTGACCATGTTCGCGTTCCTGCTGCTCGCCGCGCGCTGGCTCGAAGGGCGCGGACGCGCGGTCGCGCAGCGGCGCCTGCGCGAACTCGTGGCGGTGCAGCCGAAGATGGCGATGCGCGAGGCGGCCGACGGCAGGCTCGAAACCGTCGCGGTCGCTGCCCTTGTCGTCGGCGATCGGGTGCTCGTCGCACCGGGCGACGCGGCGCCGGCCGACGGCCGCCTGCTCGACGCGAACGCCGCGTTCGACGAATCGCTGCTGACCGGCGAAGCCTTGCCGATCGACAAGCGCTGTGGCGATACGCTGCACGCGGGCACGCCGAACTGCGGCCTGAGCCCGGTGCGCATGATCGTGGCCCGCACCGGCGAACACACTACGCTGTCGGCGATTCAACGCCTGATGCTGCGCTCGCAGGCACAGAAGCCGAAGGCGCAGCAGTGGGCCGACCGCATGGCCGGAGTCGTCGTCGCGCTCGTGCTGCTGTGCGCGGCGGCCGCTGCGCTCTGGTGGTTGCCGCGCGATGCGGCGAAAGCCTTCGATGTCGCGCTCGCGGTGCTCGTCGTCACTTGTCCGTGCGCGCTCTCGCTCGCGACGCCGATTGCGCTGGCGGCCGCGAGTTCGCGCCTCGCGATGCAGGGCGTGCTCGTCGCCAATGCCGATGCGCTGCTGCGCCTGCCGCAGGTCGGCACCATCTGCTTCGACAAGACCGGAACGCTGACGACCGGGTTCATGCGGTGCGAGCGTGTCGAGCTCAGCGGCATCGATGCGAGCGACGGCGACGCGCGGCGGGATCGCCTGCTGCAAATCGTCGCCGCGCTCGAGCGCGGCGTGCGGCACCCGGTGGCGAGCGCGTTCGCGCAGATCGAAACGAGCATGCGTGCGGACAAGCTCGAAGTGCTGCCTGGCCGTGGTCTGCGTGGAGAGGTCGACGGCGTCGAGTACGAGCTCGTCGCGTTGCCCGCCGAAGGCGACCTGACCTGGATCAGCCTGCGCGATGCGGAGCGCGAGCGTGCCCGCTTCGCGCTTTCGCATTGCCTGCGTCCGGACGCGCCTGGCGCGATCACCGCACTCGCCGGCGCCGGCATGGAGCTAGAGATCCTCAGTGGCGATGCGCCCGGTGCGGTGCGCGCGGTCGCGCGCGAACTCGGCGTCGACCATCATCGGGCCGGGCAGACGCCGGCGGACAAGCTCGCGCGCATCCAGCAGCTGCAGGCACAGGGCAGGGTGGTCTGCATGGTCGGTGACGGGCTCAACGATGCGCCCGTGCTCGCCGCCGCCGATGTTTCGGCATCGCTGGCCGGTGCGTCGACGCTTGCGCAGGCACGTGCCGATCTGATCCTGACCAACGGCGAACTCGGCGGACTGTCGCTCGCGCTCGATGTGGGCCGGCGCACGCGTCGCATCGTCGCCGAGAATCTGACCTGGGCCGTGGCCTACAACCTCGTCGCAATGCCGCTCGCACTCGCAGGAGCGCTCACGCCTGGCCTTGCAGCGGCGGGCATGGGCCTGAGTTCGCTGACCGTCACGCTCAATGCGCTGCGCCTGCTGCGCAGTCCATCCGACATCGCTGCCGGGAGTTCGCGATGAGTTCGCTGTTCGTGCTGATTCCGCTTGGCGTGGTGTTCGTGGCGATCGCCGTGGGCTTCTTCATCGTGGGCGTTCGCGGCGGTCAGTTCGAGCGCCTGGACGAACTGGCGCATCGCCTGCCCGACGATCTCGGCTGAGCCCGACATGACGATGCCCTGGCTCGCAGGCGGCCTGGTGCTGACGGTGCCGTCGGTGTTCCTGCTCGGCCTTGCGAGCAGCCCGCATTGCGCGCTCATGTGCGGCCCGTGGCTGTTGCTCGGCAAGCCGGGCCTGCGTTCGCAGTTGATGCTGCAACTCGGTCGCCTGAGCGGCTACGCGCTGCTCGGTCTGCTCGCCGGAGGCGGTGCGTCGCTGCTGCTGCGGCGATTCGGAGACACGCACCTGGCCATGGCGCTGCGCCTGCTCGCCGCGCTGCTGCTGCTCGTGATGGCGATCTACAGCTGGCGGCAGATGCGGCGGCCGGCCTGCTGCCGGGGCGGGCTGCATGAGCGCCTGCAGAACACGCCGGACTGGGCTCGCGGACTGCTCATGGGACTGATGCCCTGCGCCCTGCTCTACGGCGTCATCGGCCTTGCCGCGCTGACGGCGAGCCCATGGTCGGGCGCTGCCCTGCTGCTCGCTTTCGGCCTCGGCAGTTCGCCGCTCCTGCTGCTCGCGGGCGGGCTCATGGGCCGCGCCAGACTTGGTGCCACTTCGTTCGCCGTTCGCCAAAGCGGCGCCTGGACGCTTGCGCTGAGCGCGCTGTGGTTCGCCTCGTCCGTCCTGATGGCGGCGCCCAGCCTGGCCTGGCTCTGCTCACCGGGGAGCTGAGGCGATTCATCAGCTGCTAAAACCCGGTAAGATGCGGCACTCGCGCCTGTAGCTCAGCTGGATAGAGTACTGCCCTCCGAAGGCAGTGGTCGGACGTTCGAATCGTCTCAGGCGCACCAAAATCAAAGACTTAGCTTTCAGATGCCCCGCCCTTGAGCGGGGCATCTTGCTTTTGGCGTGTGTTCGGCGTCATTGCAACTGACTGCATCCTTGTTTCGGGCGTAAAACTGCATTTGGGCATTAATGCCCAAGTTGTGCGCATTCTGTGCCCATCGGATTTCACGTCAGCGGATGATGACCACATTCCTCAGGTCCATCATCTGACGAGATCACTCAACGTCGCTAGGGGTTTGCGTTCGCGGCGCAATCGATGCTCAGCGCCAAATTGCTACCTCCGAAGGCTATACGAGCTGCTCAAGCGCGAGGTGGTTCGCACACTGTTACTTGGACGCGCCCGAGTTCTTTGAAGTGTCACTTCACTTGCAGGAGCGCTTCATAGCGAGCTGCAGAGATGCCCGCCGTCGACGACGATTTCCGAGCCGGTCATATAGGCGCCCGCATCCGAGGCGAGCAATAGCAACGGGCCGTCGAGATGCCGGTACTGGCCGAAGCGACGCACCGGAATGCGATCGCGGAGCTTGAGACCCGAATCGCTGGCCAGGAAGTCGCTGTTGAGTTCGGTGGCGACGTAGCCCGGCGCCAGGCTGTTGACGCGAATGTCGTAGCGCGCGAATTCGAGTGCGAGCGCTTGCGTGAGATGCTTGAGGCCGGCCTTCGAAGCGCAGTACGGCGAAACGCCGCCCGCAGTGCGATTGGCGAGGATCGAGGTGATGTTGATGATGCTGCCGGGCTTTTGAGCGGCCGCGAGTCGCCGCGCGACTTCCTGGGCCACGATCCAGGAGCCGGTCAGATTGGTGCCGACGATCGAGTTCCAGTCGTCGTCGTTGTAATCGAGCGGACGCTTGGTATCCGAGACGCCCGCATTGTTCACGAGCACGTCGACGATTCCGAGCTCCGATGCAATGTGGTCGAGCGCCCCGATCACGCTATCGCGTCGGGCCACGTCGATCGCTACCGCAATGGCGCGCCCGCCATCGGCTTTGATCTGCGCCACAAGCTCGGCGAGTTTGTCTGTCCGCCGGGCGCCGGCGACGACGGTTGCTCCGGCGCGTGCGAGCGTTTGCGCGAAGTGGCGCCCGAGCCCGCTCGACGCGCCGGTCACTAGCGCGATGCGGCCTTCGAGGCTGAAGCTCGGAAGCGGTGTGGTCATCGCAAGCCCCTCAGTGCTGAGCGGCGAGCAGCTTGCGCGCGATGCTGTGCCGATGCACTTCGTTCGGGCCGTCGTAGATGCGGAAGGAGCGGATGTCGCGGAAGATGCGCATGACCACGGTTTCACCGGTGACGCCGCGGCCACCGAGGATCTGTACGCTGCGATCGACGATGCGCCAGACCGCTTCGGAGACGGCGACCTTGCTCATGCTCGATTCGAGGTTGCCCTTGTGGCCCTGGTCGAGCACCCAGGCCGTGTGCCAGATCGACAGTCGCGAAGCCTGGATGTCGAGCTCGTTGTCGGCGAGCTGGAAGCCGACGCCCTGATGTTCTCCGAGCGTCTTGCCGAAAGCCTCGCGCTTGCGCGCATACGCGAGGGCGGTGTCGTGTGCCCGACGTGCCTGGCCCAGCCAGCGCATGCAATGCGTGAGTCGCGCGGGCGCGAGACGAACCTGCGCATAACGAAACCCCCTGCCGATCTCGCCGAGCACATCGCTCGCCGGTATGCGCAGATTCTCGAAGTGCAGCACACCGTGGCCACCCGCGAATGCGGTGTCGAGCGAGTCCATCAGGCGTTCGAGCCGAATGCCGGGCCTGTCCATGTCGGACAGGAACATGGTCGCCGAGCCGTCTTCCATCTTCGCCATGATGATCGCGAAGCTCGCGCCCTCGGCACCGGTGATGAACCACTTGGTGCCGTTGATGAGGTAATCGTCTCCGTCGCGCACGGCCGTCGTCTTGAGCATCGACGGATCGGCACCGGCGCCCGGCGCCGGTTCGGTCATCGCAAAGCAGGAGCGAATGCGGCCTTCGACGAGAGGCTTGAGCCAGCGCTCCTTCTGCGCATGCGTGGCGACCACTTCCATCAAATGGATGTTGCCTTCGTCGGGCGCGTGAATGTTCAGCGCGGCCGGCCCCAGATGCGAATAGCCGGCCTCCTCGAAAACGATGGCCTTCTCGACGTGCGTCAGTCCGAGGCCACCGAGTTCGGTCGAGGCATGCGGCGTGAGCAGGCCGGCTGCGCGTGCGCGGCTCACGAGTTCTTCGCGCAGTGATTCGGTGATGCCGTGCGGGGTCTGGCGGGCATCGCCTTCGAGCGGAATTACTTCGTCGAGAATGAACCGGCGGGTGCGCTGCTGCAGATCGAGCAGCCGAGGAGAGAGCGAGAAGTCCATGAGGGAACCGGGGTCGATGGGGAGTCAGAAGCGGCGCTGCGCCGCGATGTCCTGCGCGAATTCGAGCAAGCCCTCGGCCAGCGTGCCGAGCGTGGCGTAGCGCGCTTCCTGTGTCGCGCCGGATACCCAGCGTGCATGCAGCTGCTGGAAGATCACGGCGGTTTTGAACACGGCGAGTACGCGGTAAAAGCGAAAGCCCGACAGATCGCGCCCGGTTGCGGCCGCGTAAGCCTGTGCGGCCTGCTCACGTGTCGGAAAGCCCGGCAAGGCCGTGGGCATCTGCTGCATCTCCTGCATGGCCGGCGGGTCGTTGGGCTCAGTCCAGTAGCTTAGCAATGTCGCGAGATCGAACAGGCCATCGCCGCGCGTGCCCTGGTCCCAGTCGAGTACGGCGACCGCTTGCAGTGTTTGCGGGTCGAGCAGCAGATTGTCGAGCTTGAAGTCGTTGTGCAGCAGTACGGCCGGACCATCGGGCTGACGGTTCGCGCGCAGCCAGGATGCAAGCTCGGCAATCAGCGCTTGCGTCCGCGGGGTGGCCCAGCCATCGACCGCGAGATTCGCGCGCTTGATCCAGCCTTCGACGGCGCGCTCGAGAAAGCCCTGAGGCTTGCCGAGATCGCCGAGCCCGACGGCTGCGGGATCGACGCGATGCAACTGGGCGAGGACGTCGATCAACAGCTTGCCCAGCTGGGCGCAGACGGCGGCATCGCTGGCAAGCGCCGGCGGCAAGCTGGCCCGGTACGAGACACCGCGGCGATATTCGGTGATCTGGAACGGAGCGCCGAGCACGGACTCGTCACGACACAAGTGCAGGGCTCGCGGAGCCAGTGAGAACCGCTCGTGCAGGCGGGACAGAATCTTCGATTCGCGTCCCATGTCGTAAGCGCCAGGAGGCAACGGTCCCATCGGCGGACGACGCAGCACGGCTTCGCGCCCATCGATGACGATCAGGTAGTTGAGGTTGGCGAAGCCTCCGGCGAATTGGCGTGGCGCCGGCTCGGATTCGAAGCGCAAGCCCTGCGTCGCGAGGTACTGCCGCAGCGCGGCCCAGTCCTGCGGAACGCTGTCTTGGGTACTGCGGAGCTGCGGGATTTCGCTATCGGTTGATGCGCTCATCTCAACGTCCGGTGAATTGGGCCGCCCGCTTTTCGCCGAACGCTTTCACGCCTTCGGCGAAATCGGCCGTGCTGACCAGCAGCGACTGTGTATCGGCCTCCCAGGCGAGCATGGTGTCGAGCGACATCGGCAGGCGTGAAAGAATGGACTTGGTGGTGGCGACGGTGCCAGGCGGCAGCTTGGCGAGCCGCTCTGCGAGCGCAATGGCCTGAGCCAGCACCTGCCCGCGTTCGGCGAGCCGATCGATGAGACGGATCTGCTGGGCCTGAGCACCCTTGATCGGCTCGCAGAACAGCACGATTTCGCGCGCGAGTCCGATGCCGACGCGCTGCGGAAGGCTCCAGAGCAAGCCGTAGTCGGGCTGCAGGCCGACGCGGCCGAAGGCGGCGCAGAACGCCGAGTCCTCGTCGGCGACGACGAAATCGCAGGCCAGGGCGAGCGAGAAGCCGGCACCGAATGCGTTGCCTTCCACCGCGGCCACCACCGGCAGCCGGCCTCCCGTCAGCATGCGCACGTTGCGATGCCCTTCGAGCATCGCCTGGCGCATCGCAAGAGGTGGATCGGCGAGACCGGAAAGATCGCCACCCGAACAGAACTGGGCGCCTCCATGCAGCACGAGGGCTCGCAACTCCGAATCGTCCTGCAGTTCGGCCAGGGTTCGCGAGAGCTCGGCGCACAGCGCCTTGCTGAGCGCGTTCCGCCGCCTGGGCTGATTGAGGGTGACGACGGCGACGCTGCCATGGCGCTCGACGAGCACGGCGGACTGGGTCATCTCGTATTCCTTTGTGCCGCTGGTCACCGGGGGCGCAGCGTTCTGGAGTGCCCGCAGAAAGCTCGGGTCGGCTGAATTATAGGTACCTTGTCGTCGGCAAGTAAATTGCAAAATGGGGTCCGGTCGGCGCATCATCTCTACCATTACGTGTCGGCGACAAGTATGCGGCGGGGCCTGGACAGGGCACCGGGGCATGCGGTCGCGCGGCTCGACTTCCAGCGATGAGAAACCGGAGTTGCGGGGAATTCCCATGATGCCGCGTACCATTTTCGAGCCCGAGCACGAACAGTTTCGCGACAGCGTGCGACGTTTCTTCCGCGAGCAGATCGAGCCGCGCGTACCGGCCTGGCGCGAGCAGGGCTACGTCGATCGCGAGGCCTACCAGCTCGCGGGCGCGCAGGGTTACCTGCTGCTGTGGGCACCCGAGGAGTACGGCGGCGCCGGCATCGACGATCTGCGCTACGAGCAGATCGTGCAGGAGGAGAACCTGCGGCATGGCGATATCGGCTTCTACAGCAATCTGCATTCGATGGTCGTCGCGCCGTACATCGGCAAGCTCGGCAGCGAGGAGCAGAAGCAGCGCTGGCTGCCCGGCGCGATTTCGGGCGAGAAGATTCTCGCGGTGGCGATGACCGAGCCGGCCGCAGGCTCGGACCTCGCCGGCATGAAGGCCAGGGCTGAAGACCGCGGCGATCATTGGCTGCTCAACGGTTCGAAGACCTACATCTCCAACGGCATCAATGCCGACATCGTCGTCGTCGCCGCACGCACCCATCCCGAGTCGCGTTACGCGATGGGCTTGTTCGTCGTCGAGGCCGGCATGGAAGGCTTCACGCGCGGGCGCAAACTGCACAAGCTCGGCCTCGATGCGCAGGACACGGCCGAACTGTTCTTCGACAATGTCAAGGTTCCGAAGGAAAACGTGCTGGGCGACGCGACCCAGGGTTTCAAGTATCTGGCCCGCTTTCTCGCGACCGAAAGGCTCATGGTCGGCATTGGGGCGCTCGCGCACGCACAGGTCGCATTCGATCTGACGCTCGAGTTCGTCAAGGAGCGCCGCGCATTCGGCAAGCCGATCGGTGCCTTGCAGAACACGCGCTTCAAGATGGCCGAAATGCGTGCCCAGCTCGATGCGGTGCAGAGCTACGTCGACCAGGGGGTGATGCTCGCCAATGCGAAGCAGCTAAGTGCCGAAGCGGCTTCGGGCATCAAACTCCTGTCCAGCGAGCTCGAGAATCGCGTGATCGACGAGTGCCTGCAGCTGCATGGCGGCGCGGGCTACATGGAGGAGTACCGCATCAGCCGCATGTTCCGCGATGCGCGTGTGAGCCGCATTTTCGCGGGCAGCAACGAAATCATGAAGGAGATCATCGGCCGAGGACTCGGGCTCGATG
Organism: Hydrocarboniphaga sp. FW305-C-57; assembly: GCF_058783045.1. Classification (NCBI taxonomy): domain Bacteria; kingdom Pseudomonadati; phylum Pseudomonadota; class Gammaproteobacteria; order Nevskiales; family Nevskiaceae; genus Hydrocarboniphaga; species Hydrocarboniphaga sp. FW305-C-57. The sequence continues at coordinate 485,065 of NZ_JBYSYG010000001.1, forward strand.
ATCGCAAGATGAGCTGAGGAGAGACGTGAGCACCGTAACCACAAACCGAAACGCCGAACTGCCGGCGATCAAAACCCGCGTTTCCGAACTGCTCGGCACGCGTTATCCGATCATCCAGGGCGGCATGCAATGGGTGGGCTTCGCCGAGATGGCCGCCGCCGTTTCGAACGCCGGGGCCTTCGGCGTGCTCACCGCGCTGAGCCAGCCGACGCCCGAAGCGCTCGCGAGGGAAATCGAACGCACCAGAGGCCTGACCGACAAGCCGTTCGGCGTGAACCTGACGATACTGCCGTCGATCAATCCGCCGCCCTACGAGGCCTACCTCGACGTCATCATCGGCAGCGGTATCAAGGTGATGGAAACCGCGGGCAACAACCCGAAGGAATTCATCATCAAGGCCAAGAATGCCGGCGTGAAGATCGTGCACAAGTGCGTGGCCGTGCGGCATGCGCTGAGTGCCGAGCGCAACGGCGTCGACGCGGTTTCGATCGATGGATTCGAATGTGCGGGACATCCGGGCGAAGACGATATCGGTGGCCTCGTGCTGATTCCGGCGGCGGCGCGCAAGCTCAAGATTCCGGTGATCGCCTCGGGCGGAATCGGCGATGGTCGTGGCCTCGCGGCCGCGCTCGCGCTCGGAGCCGAGGGCGTCAACATGGGAACGCGCTTCTGCGCGACCATCGAGGCGCCGATTCACGACAACATCAAGCAGGCCCTCGTCAACGCGGGCGAACGCGACACGCGGCTGATCTTCCGCACGCTGCACAACACGGCGCGCGTGCTCAAGAACGCGATCTCGGTCGAGGTCGTCGAAACCGAAAAGCGCGGCTGCCAGTTCGAAGACATTCGCCATCTGGTTTCCGGCGCGCGTGGCAAGGCCGCGCTGATCGCGGGCGAACCCGATGGCGGCATCGTCACGGCGGGCCAGATCGTCGGCCTGATCGACGACATTCCGAGCTGCGATGAACTGATTCGTCGCATGGTGGCCGAATGCCACGAGCGGCTCGCGGCAGCGCAAGCCTTTTTCGCTTGAGCTAATTTCGATTGGGGATACACATATGAGCAACAAAGTCATCGTCGCCGGCGTCGGCATGATTCCGTTCGTCAAGCCGAGTGCGGCAGAGCCGTACACCGTCATGGGCCCGCGCGCGATTCGCCTCGCACTCGAAGATGCGGGCGTGTCGTACCAGCAGATCCAGCAGGTTTACGCCGGTTACGTCTACGGCGATTCCACCTGCGGCCAGCGCGTCGCCTATGAAGTGGGCATGACCGGCGTTCCGCTGGTCAACGTCAACAACAACTGTTCGACGGGCTCGACTGCCTTGTTCCTTGCACGCCAAGCGATCGCATCGGGTGCCATCGATTGCGCGCTCGCCTTCGGTTTCGAGCAGATGCTGCCCGGTGCGCTCGGCTCGATGTTCAAGGATCGCCCCGATCCGATGGACAAATGGAACGCCCAGTCGCAGGCGCTGCAGCCTTCGCCGAATACGCCGCCGGCCCCGCATCTGTTCGGCGGCGCGGGGGTCGAGTATCAGCAGAAGTACGGAACCCGGAGCGAAACCTTCGCCAAGATTTCGGAGAAGGCACGCAAGCATGCGCTGCACAACGACAAGGCGATCTTCCGCGAGCCGCTGACGGTGGAGCAGATCATGGCGACACCGACGATCTACGGCGTGCTCACGCGCGTGCAGTGCTGCCCGCCGACGTGCGGAGCCGCTGCGGCGGTGCTCGTCTCCGAGCGCTTCGCGAAGAAGCACGGCATCAATGCCGACGTGGCGATTCTCGGACAGGCGATGACGACCGATTTTGCCTCGACCTTCGAAGCAGGCTCGATGATCAAGGCGGTCGGCTTCGACATGTCGAAAGTGGCCGCGCAGCAAGTCTACGAGCAGGCGGGCATCGGAGCGTCCGACATCGACGTTTGCGAACTGCACGATTGTTTCACGGCCAACGAACTCCTGACCTATGAGGCGCTCGGCTTCACGCCCGAGGGCACCGCCGAGAAGTTCATCTGGGACGGTGACAACACCTACGGCGGCAAGGTGGTGACCAATCCGTCGGGCGGCCTGCTGTCGAAGGGCCATCCGCTCGGTGCAACCGGGCTTGCGCAATGCACCGAACTCGTCGAGCAGCTGCGCGGGCGCAGCGGTGCGCGGCAGGTCGAAGGTGCGCGCCTGGCCTTGCAGCACAACATCGGCATCGGCGGCGCTTGCGTCGTCACGCTCTACGGCAAGCCCTGAGCCGAAGTGGCGGCAGCGCGCTGCGATCACCACACATAGAACGACGAGAGGAGTTGTTGCATGTCGGCCCCACAAGATTCGATCCTGTTCCAGGGAAAATCCATTCGAGTGCAGCGCCTCGGCGCAGGAATCACCGAGCTCTGCTTCGACCGCGAAGGTGATGTCATCAACAAGCTCGACAGCCGCACGGTCGGCGAGCTGCGTGAGGCGATCGCCCTCGTCGAAGGCGATGCAGAGTCGACCGGGCTGCTCATCAGCAGCGCCAAGGACGTGTTCATCGTCGGCGCCGACATCACCGAGTTCGGTGCGATGTTTCAGCAGACGGCGGAGCAGATCGCCGAACACAACATCGGTCAGAACCGCATCTTTACCGCGCTCGAAACCTTGCGCGTGCCGAGCGTCGTCGCGATCAACGGGTTCGCACTCGGTGGCGGGCTCGAATGCGCACTGGCCGCGGATTTCCGGGTGATGTCGACGACCGCCCAGGTCGGTTTGCCCGAGGTCAAGCTCGGTCTGTTTCCGGGCTTCGGCGGCACCGTACGCACGCCGCGCGTCGCCAACATCCAGGTCGCGATCGACTGGATCGCAGGCGGCGCACCGTCCAGGGCCGAGGCCGCGAAGACGGCTGGCGTGGTCGATGAAATCACGGCGCCCGAAGCGCTGCGCGATGCGGCGCTGAAACTGCTCGCCAAGGCGATCGCAGGCGAGGCCGACTGGCGCGGTCGTCGCGCCGCCAAGGATGCGCCGCTACCGCTCGGGGTGGCCGAAGCGCAAGCCTTGTTCGCGGCAGCCAAAGAGAAGGTCACCAGGCAATCACCGAAGCATCAGCCGGCTGCGCTGGCCGCGGTCGAGGCGATGGAAGCCGCCGCGACGCAGGCACGCGAGGCGGCGCTCGTCATCGAAGCGCAGGCTTTCGCGCGCATCTGCAAGACGCAGGCCGCAGCTTCGCTGGTGCAGATCTTCCTCAACGATCAGTTGCTCAAGAAGAAGTTCAAGGCGCATGCGAAGAACGCGCGTCCGCTCAAGCAGGCGGCGGTGCTCGGTGCGGGCATCATGGGAGGCGGCATCGCCTACACGAGCGCATTGCGTGGCACGCCGGTGCTCATGAAGGACATTCAGCAGAAGCAGCTCGACCTCGGCATTGGTGAAGCGCAGAAGCTGGTCGCCAAGCAGGTCAAGAACGGCCGGCTCAGGCAGGAGAAGGCGGATGCGGTACTCGCGGCCATCAGGCCACAGCTCGATTACAGCGGCTTCGACAAGGTCGATGCCGTCGTCGAGGCCGTGGTCGAGAACATCAACGTCAAGCACGCGGTGATCGGCGAGCTCGAGGGTATCCTGCGTGAAGACGCGGTGATCGCCTCGAATACCTCGAGCCTGCGCATCGACGATCTGGCCGCACTGCTGAAGCGGCCCGAGAACTTCGTCGGCATGCACTTCTTCAATCCCGTGCCGATGATGCCGCTCGTCGAGGTCATCAAGGGCAGCAGGACCAGCGACGTCGCGGCTTCGACCATCGTCGGCTACGGCGTCGCCATGGGCAAGACGCCGATCGTCGTCAAGGACTGCCCGGGCTTCCTGGTCAATCGCATCCTGACGCCCTACATGCTGGCGTTCTCGCATCTGGTCGCGGATGGCGCCGATTTCGCCGAAGTCGACCGTGTGATGGAAGCTTTCGGCTGGCCGATGGGGCCGGCGTATCTCAATGACGTCGTCGGCCTCGACACGGCCGTGCACGTCAACAAGATCATCACCGACGGCTACCCGGACCGCATGCGCTGGAGCTGGGGCTATGCCAACGAGGCGCTCGTCGCAAACGGGCGGCTCGGGCAAAAGAATGGGCTCGGCTATTACCGCTACGAGGCGGACCCGAGCGGCAAGCCGCGCAGGAGCACGGCAACCGATACCTACGATCTGCTCAAGGCCGTGCAGCCGCAGGGACAGCGTCGTTTCGGCGAGCAGGAAATCGTCGAGCGCATGATGTTGCCGATGATCGTCGAAGCGGCACGCGCGCTCGAAGACGGTATCGTCGCGAGCGCGGCCGAACTCGACATGGCGCTACTGCTCGGCCTCGGCCTGCCGCAGTACCTCGGCGGTGCGCTCAAATATGCGGATTGGCTCGGGCTGTCCACGGTCGTCTCACTCGGTGAACGTTACGCCGCGCTCGGTCCGATGTACTCCGTGCCAGCTAAGCTGCGCGAGATGGCGGCTCGTCAGGAGCGCTACTACGCAGCTTGATGGTCTCGGCCGAGTCGGTGCGTGCGTATCGATAAGCTGAGCGCACGCACTAACCGAGGCAGATGTCGACACGCGCAAGGCGCAAAGCGTGGCCGCCTGAACACACGGCGGCCACGCCGCGTCGACTCAAACCCAGTCTTCGTTCGGGAAGTCGATCTTCAGTCGGCCGAAATCGAAAACCGACGGAATCAGCAGAGAACTCAGCATGCGGCGCATGCGCTCTTCGGAGATCGCCAGGAAGTCGCCTTTGCCGATGCTCGACTGCATGTAGAAGGTGATCCACAACAGCAGATCGTCGAGCCGCACCGAGGGCTTCAGGTAGCCCGTCTCGCGCCAGCGCGTGAGCGAGGGTAGCCACTGCTCGCCCATCGCATCGAGCAAGGCCTGATCGGTGCCTGGAACGCGGGCGAGCAGTTCGGCGCCCGCGTCGCTGAGCACGATGCGCGTGTATGGATGATCGCGCGCGGTGGACACGGCCAGTACGATGCCCTCGAGCATGGCCTTGGGCGGAAACTTGATGTCACGCAGTATCGGCGTCACGAGCCGCGTATGGTCGCGAATTTCACGGACCACCACCTCGATCGCAAGATGATGGCGTGAGGGAAAGTAGCGGTAGATCGTCGGGCGAGACACTTTCGCCACTTTGGCAATGTCGTCCATCGACGTCTTGTTGATGCCGAAGCGCTGGAAGCACTTCACCGTCGCATCGATGATCTTGTCTTCCACGCGCATGTCGCGTTGAAAAGACACAGCAGGCAGCTTTGCCATCCTCGTCCCCCTGGAGCCAAGCAGCTAGGCTACAAGTCCATGACGGCGTTTCGCAACGGAATGCCCGAATTGTGCTGCGCCGCCGCAATCTTCTTGCGTTCGGAAGCTCGCCCGAACCACTCGATAAACGGCTTCAAAATATCAAGTTACAGATGGTGACTTCTGTAAAACTTATGATGTAAGATTCATGCGTCACGGGGGTGATGGTCGTCCGTGAACCAATAAAGCCGAAGTAATCTCGGCTGACATAAAACTCAGATTAGTAGATAGAGGAGAAGCGCCGATGTCGAACGCATCCAGGCTGCCGCTGGTACTGACGCTGTTTGCCCTCCCGATTTATGGCTTTGCTCAGGACGCGGAGCCGGTGGGAGAAGGGGAGCCCAGTTCGCTTCAAGCTCCATCCGCTGCGGACGATACCAATGCTCAGGCTGCGGCCGAAACGTCGCCCCCGGCAACTGCTCAGGAAGGCCTGGAAACCATTGCCGTCCAGGGCCCTGAACCAGCGCCCGAGGCACTCGAGCAAAGTTCGGGCGGTGCTCGTAATCGTCTGGTCGAAGAGGTCGTCGTCACGGCGCAGAAGCGTGAAGAACGCCTGCAGGACGTGCCGATCTCGATCTCGGCTTTCAGTGCCGCAGCCCTCGACGCCAAGGGCATCGACGATCCGAAGTCGCTCGCGCAGTCGACGCCCGGTGTTTACTACGGGCAGACTGTCAACTTTGCGATCATCTACATTCGCGGTGTCGGCTCCGATGCGTTCCTGCCGGACTCCGATCCGAGTGTCGCGTCGTACATCGACGGCATTTATTTCCCGTTCGCCAATGGTCTTTCGCAGTCCTTCGGCGCGGTGGAGCGCGTCGAAGTTCTGAAAGGTCCGCAGGGCACCTTGTTCGGACGCAACTCCACGGGCGGCGCATTCAACACCATCACGAAGTCGCCCGGCAGCACGCCGGAAACCTCGATCCTCGCGAGCTATGGCGAGTTCAACCAGTTGCGTACGCGCCTCTACCAGAACATTCCGTTCTCGGATGATTTCGCCGCGAGCATCTCGGTCACCTACAACAACGAAGACAACTATTACACCGGCACGCGTGGCAGCGGTGAAGGCACCAATACGCTGCCGTTGCCGAAGGAAGTCGGCAAGGGTGCGCGCATCAAGACGCGCTGGGACATCACGGACGAAATCCAGCTCAACCTCGCGGCGTTCAAGTATCTCCAGGATGGCGTCAGTTCGAGCGCAATGCCGAACGTGAACCCGAGCGTCGTGACGCGCACGCTTCGATCGATACTGAATCCGGGCCAAGGGTTCGAGACGCGGCCGTATCACGTCGCGGTCGACGTGCCGGGCTATTTCGCACTCGACAACGAGGTCTACTACGGTCAGTTGAACCTACACCCCGAATGGTTCGACGTGAAGGTTCTCGGCAGCAAGCAGAAGATCAAGACCGACAACGTGTTCGATTTCGACGGAACCGACACGCCGATCGTGTTGTTCGACGCGCGTGGCCAGTTCGCGGACGTCAAGACGGCCGAACTGCAGTTCCTCTCGAATGGCGACTGGGGTCCGGACTGGCTGACCTGGATCGTCGGCGGCTTCTATCTCGATCAGAAGTCGGGCTTTCCGCTCAATCGTTTCGGCGTTGCGGGACTCGAGCTCTCGGATCTGCAGCTGGCCAATCTGCTGACGATCAATCCGCTGCTCGTGCAAGCACTGTCGGGGATTCCGATCGTTCCCGATGGCGCTTCGCTCGCATTGACGTCTTTGCTCGGCACTGAATCGACCGCCTACTTCACACAGTTCACGATCGATTTCACGGACGATCTGCACTTGACCTTGGGCGGCCGCTATCAGGAAGAGAAGCGTCGCATCATTGCCTCGGATACAGGGCTCGCTAATCTCGACGGCAGCATCACGCCACTGATCGTGCGCCGCAAGCAGCATTCGAATACCAACAACTTCTCTCCGAAGGTCTCGCTCGCCTATGACATCAGCGACGACGTGATGGTCTATGGCTCGTACACCGAAGGCTACAAGAGCGGCACGTTCAATACGGTCAACATTTACGACGATGCCGAGTACGTGAAGCCCGAGAAGGTCAAGACCTCGGAACTCGGTTTCAAGTCCGAGCTGTTCGATCGTCTGCTGCGCTTCAATGCTGCGGTGTTCGAAAACAAGATCGAAGACCTGCAGGTTCAGTTCATCTCCTTGCTCGCGGGTGGTGCGGTCAACCTCGAGAATGCCGGTGGCGCACGGATTCGTGGCTTCGACTTCGACATCCAGCTCACCCCGCTGCCGGAGCTCGATCCCGGACTCGTCCTGATGGGCGGTGGCACCTACCTCGATTCGGAATACACCGACTACCGGAACGGCAGCGGCTATTCCGTGAATCCGCAGACCGGCGATTACAGCGGCTTGACCGGTGGCCTCTACAACCAGCTGATTCCGGGGATCATCGAATCCGACTTCACCGGAAACAAGGTCACGCGCACGCCGAAGTTCAGTGGCACCGTCGGCTTCAACCAGTTGTTCGAGTTCGACAACTCGAACCTCGAGTTCGGTGCGCAGATGTACTTCAACTCGGGCTTTTACTACCAGGCCTCGAACACGCCGATCTCGAAAGAGGATAAGTATCACGTGATCGATGCGCAGATCAGCTACTTCTACAAGCCCTGGGGCACTCGCGTGACGGTGTTCGGCAAGAACATCAACGACGCGCAGTACACCTATTCGCAGTTCCACCTCGACACGGGCCGGCTCGACTACCTGGCTCCCCCATCGACCTATGGCGTCCGCTTCAACGTGGACTTCTGATCCAACGGTCTTTCTCGACTAGAAGCGCGGAATCAAACATAGGCAGTATTGGGAGGAGTTATGAAGAAGATTGCAAAGAATGGCTTGTACGCGATGGGTGCACTGCTGGCTTGCGGCACGCCGAACCTCGCGCACGCGCAGGATGAAGCTTCGAGCGTCACTTCGCCGCTCAAGGAAGGCGCGTACATCGCGCCGATGGGTTCGTACATCTTCACCGATGGCCCGAAGACTGACGATGGCTACGGCGGCGTGCTCGCCGCGGGCTATCGTCTCGACTGGTACGCGCTCGAGTTCAAAGGCGTCTATCACGTCGTCGATGCAGATACCGGCGACATCAAACAAAGCGGCGGCAGCGTCGGCGGCCTGGTGTTTCCGTTCGAATCGCTGCCCGGATTGTTCGGCATCGTGGAAGTGGGCGGCTTGAGCATCGAAAAGTATCCGGCTACTCGTACCAATGCGCCGCGGATGACGACGAAGAACATTCACACCGTCACCGCGGGACTCGGCGCGGGTTATCTGTTCGATCTATCGATCGGCCGCTACGACTTCGGGATTCGCGCCGAAGCGCTGTATCGCTATGGACGCCGCGATCAGGACGTGACACCGGGTGGTGACATCAACGCTCCGCATAACTTCGGCGACGTGCTCGTCAACGTCGGTCTGCAACTACCCTTGGGCCTGAGGCCCGTTGAAGTGGCGGCCGCCGAACCCGTTGCTGCCGTTGTTCCGGTCGAAACGCCGCCCGATAGTGATGGCGACGGTGTTCCGGACGGCCAGGACCAGTGCCCCGACACGCCGCCCGGCACGCAGGTCGACGCTGTCGGTTGCCCGCTGCCGCCACCGCCGCCACCGTGCAAGACGCCGGAAGCTGGCCAGCGTGTCGATCTGTCGGGCTGCGCGGTCGGCGACACCATCGTGCTGCACGGCGTGAACTTCGAATTCGACAAGGCGACGCTGACGGTCAACGCCAAGACGATTCTCGATGGCGTGTCCGACTCGCTCAGCGCGGCGCCGGGCATCAATGTCGAAATCGGCGGACACACCGATTCGCGCGGCAGCGATTCGTACAACGAGCGGCTGTCGGAGCGCCGCGCGGAATCGGTCATGCAGTACCTGATCGGTCGCGGCATCGCGGCCGAGCGCATGAGCTCGCATGGCTACGGCGAAACCACGCCGGTGGCGGACAACGAAACCGACGAAGGTCGCGAGCTCAATCGTCGTGTCGAGCTCAAGATCACCGGATCGAATGCGTCGGCGGCTCCTGTCGCTGCCGAAGCGCCTGTCGCCCCGTCGCCCACGGAAGCCCCGGTAGCCGAAGTGAATCCGTTCGCCGATGCGCAACCGATCGAAGCCGGTCAGTAACGAGAGATCCGCAACACCAAGCGCGGGTTACACGCGCAGTCTGCAAGCGGTCTGCGACATTCGGCACGAGGCCTGCGCTTCGCCTCAGCGTCTCGTGCCCTTGAACTGGAGGACAGAGCATCATGGAGTTTGGCAAACGCCAGGATCCGAAGAAACGGCTGATCGGATTGGGTGGCGTCGTGATCTTTCACGTGCTGCTGGTGTGGGGGCTCGTGAGCGGACTGGCCCGTAAGGCGGTCGAGCTGTTGCCGGCGCCGATCGAGACCAAGATTCTCGAAGACGCCCCGGTCGAGGAAGAGCCGCCACCGCCGCCACCTCCGCCGAAGCTCGACGTGCCGCCGCCGCCGTTCATTCCGCCGCCCGAGATCACGATTCAGACGGCGACCCCGCCGCCGAGTGCGATCACGACGACGAGCAAACCGCCGCCCGCTGCACCTGCTCCAGCTCCGCGTCCGTCCGGCGTCACCAAATCGCCGGTGGTGAAAGCCAAGGCCTGTCGCGAGCCCGAGTATCCGGCGGTTTCCGAACGTCTCGGCGAAACCGGCACGGTGCTGCTGCAGTTGCTCGTCGGTGTCGACGGCAAGGTCACCGACAGCAAGATCGAAAAGAGCAGCGGCTTCGAGCGCCTGGATAAAGCCGCACAACAAGCGTTGTCACGCTGCAAGTTCGAACCCGGCACGACCGACGGAAAGCCAACGGCGGCCTGGGCTCAACTCAAGTACACCTTCCGCAAGCAGAACTGATCACGAATTTCTGAGGAGCCACCCGATGTCGTTCACGAAGCACCTCCTGCAAGCCCTGGCCGTCGCCGGGACTCTCATCCTGTCGCCGATGGTTCTCGCGCAGGATCCCGCACCGGTCGAAGCCGCAGCCGAAGCACCCGCGGCTCCCGCAAGCGAGACCGAAACCGTCGCAGTCGAAAACCCCTACGGCATCGGCGCGCTGTGGGCGCAGGGCGACTTCGTCGCCAAGGGTGTACTGGTGCTGATGCTGATCATGTCGGGCGCGACCTGGTACATCATGATCGTCAAGTTCATCGACCAGCAGAAGCTGATCTCGCAGGCCAAGGCCGCCAACAGCACGTTCTGGGCTAGCCGCTCGGTCGAAGAAGGCGCCAAGAGCCTGAAGGCCGGCACGCCGTTCTGGTACATCGCCGACCGCGGCATCGCGGCGAGCAACCATCACGAAGGCACGCTGGTCGAGCAGATCGACCTGAGCAGCTGGATCACGATGAGCATCAACCGCGCCGTCGAAGAGATCCAGAGCCGGTTGCAGGGCGGCCTCGCGGTGCTCGCAACGGTCGGCTCGACCGCCCCGTTCGTGGGTCTGTTCGGCACCGTCTGGGGCATCTACCACGCACTGACGGCCATCGGCATCAGTGGTCAGGCCTCGATCGACAAGGTTGCCGGTCCGGTCGGTGAAGCGCTGATCATGACGGCCATCGGTCTGGCGGTCGCCGTTCCGGCGGTCATGGGCTACAACTGGCTGGTTCGCCGCAACAAGGCGGGCATGGAGACGGTGCGCAGCTTCAGCGCGGACCTGCACTCGGTGCTGCTGTCGGGCACGCGCGTGGGCGAAAAGAAGTAAGGCCTAGAAAACTCCCAGCCAGAAGCAGGAGAACGCCATGGCCATGCAAGTAGGCGGAGACGACGAAGGCGAAGATGCCGTCGTCTCCGCGATCAACACCACGCCGCTGGTCGACGTGATGCTGGTGCTGCTGATCATCTTCCTGATCACGATTCCGGTGGTGACGCAGACGGTGCCGGTGAAGCTGCCGAACGAGCGCAACCAGGCGCTGCAGACCAAGCCCGAGAACATCGTGATCGCGATCGACAAGGACGGGAACATGTACTGGAACATCACGCGAATTCCAGACACGAATGCCTTGTTCGAGAAGCTGAAGGTGGAAGCGGTGAAGGTCCCACAGCCGGAAGTGCACATCCGCGGCGACCAGGCCAGCCGGTATCAGGCCGTGGGCCAGGTGATGGTGACCTGCCAGCGTGCTGGTATCGCCAAGGTCGGGTTCATTCTCGAGCCGCCGCCGCGCGGCTGATGACGTCAAGCTTGTCCCCTCTCCCGCGTGCGGGAGAGGGTGGTGCGAAGCACCGGGAGAGGGGCTGATCGGAAAGTGCGTCCCACTTTTCAGACGAACCCTCTCTCCCCTCGCTCACGCGAGGGACTCTCTACCGCAAGCGGGAGAGAGGAGCCACCCAATAGAACGGAGCAATCCCAATGGGCATGAACGTAGGAAGCGGCGGTGGCTCCGGAGATCCGGAAGTCGTCGTCGACGTCAACACCACGCCGCTGATCGACGTGATGCTGGTGCTGCTGGTGATGCTGATCATCACGATCCCGATCCAGACGCACGCGGTGAAGCTGGACATGCCGCAGGCGAACAGCCCGCCGTCGGATGCGCCGCCGCCGCCGGCGGTGGATCTCGAGATCGACTTCGACGGCACGATCCTGTGGAACGGCTCGCCGATGGACCGCGGCACGCTCGAAGCGAACTTCCGCCGTGAAGGTCACGCCGACGTCGCCAATCAGAGCGAGTTCCATATTCGTCCGAACAAACTCGTGGAATACAAATACGTTGCGGGTGTCTTGGCCAGCGCGCAGCGCAATGGTGTCACCAAGATCGGCATCGTCGGCAACGAACAGTTCATGTGAGCCGCGCCATGAAAGCCACAACCTATTCACAGTCCCTGATTCGTCTGGCGGCCGCCGCGTTATCGTTCCTGCTCCTCCTCACGGCCGTCCAGACGCCTTCTCTTGCGGCAAATCCGAGCATCAGCGCGGAAGTGGGTCAGCCTCTGCAGGCAGCGCAGAAGGCCTTGCAGGCCAAGCAGTACAAGGAAGCGCAAGCGCAAATTCAACGCGCCGAAGGTGTCGCCAAGCGCACGCCCTACGAGAGCTATCTGATCGCACGCTTGAAGTCGTCCGCTGCGATCGGCGTTGGCGACTACAAGGGTGCGCTCGCGGCTTACGAGCAGGTGCTTGCATCGCCGGAGCTTCTGGCCGGAGAAAAGCTGCAAACGCTCGATGCCTACGTGAAGATCGCCTACGGCGCGAAGGACTACGCCAAGACCGCCGAAGGCATCCAAAAGTACAAGGCCGCTGGCGGCTCGAGTGCTGAAACACTTGGGCTGTACGCACAAAGCCTGTATCTCGCCGGCAAGTACAAGGAAGCCGGCGCCGAGCTCACGAGCCAGATCAACGCGCTCGAAGCCGCCGGCAAGCGACCGAGCGATACGCAGCTGCAGCTGCTCGCGAGCTGCGCGCTCAAGCAGAACGACATGACCGCCTACGCCGCCGCGCTCGAAAAGCTCGTCGCTTACACCCCGAAGAAGGAATACTGGTTCGACCTGATCGTGCGCGCGGGCAACAAGCCGGGCTTTTCGCCGGCGCTGACGCTCGACACCTATCGCCTGCGCAAGGCGACCGGCACGATGGAAAAGACCGGCGACTACATGGAGGCCGCGCAGCTCGCGCTGCAAGCGGGCTATCCGGCGGAAGCCAAGGGCTTCATCGACGAGGGCTATTCCAAGAAGCTGCTCGGTGAAGGTGCGGACGCTTCGCGTCACCAGCGCCTCAAGGATCTCGTTGCGAAGAAGCTCACCGAAGATCAGGCCACGCTGGCCGAAGGCGAGAAAGCCGCGGCCGCGCAGGCTACCGGCGACGCGCTCGTCGCCACCGGCTTCAACCTCGTGACCTACGGCCAGTACGACAAGGGCCTGCAGCTGATTCAGCAGGGCATCAGCAAGGGCGGCCTCAAGGCTCCGGAGCAGGCCAAGCTGCATCTCGGCGTGGCGCAGAACCTTGCGGGCAAGAAGGCCGAGGCGGGCAAGACCTTCTCCAGCGTCGGCGGTGCCGACGGTTCAAGGGAACTCGCTCGGCTTTGGAACTTGCAGATCCGTAGCGGCAAAGCCCCTTAAGGCCGCTGATGCCGGAAAACACCCCGACTCGTTCGGGGCTTTTTCTGCCCTTGAATCGACGATTGACAAAAATAGTAATTTGTAACAGTTTGGGCTTGAGAGCTGCTCCCGCGACTGCGCGAGGAAGGCGGACATCGCCGGTCTTTCCGATGAGAAGGCCAGCTGCGAGAACGAGAAAGGAGGAAGCGATGACGATGGAAGATGCCAAGACCCTGGCGGCCAAGTTCGATCACAACTCGACCGAACAGATGAATTGCCCGTACCCAATGTACGAGGCGCTGCGTGCGAAATGCCCGGTCGGACATGCGGAAACATATGGCGGCTTCTACGTGGTGAGCCGCTACGACCTCGTCAAGAAAGTGTTCGAGGACTACGGCACTTTCAGTTCACAGCAGGGCGTGGCGATTCCGGACCATCCGTATCGCATGCTGCCGATCGACCTCGATCCGCCGTTGCAGACCAAATTCCGTCGCAACCTCAATCGTCGTTTCACGCCCGAAGCCGTCGCCACCAAGCGCGACGACATCGATGAAACCATCAACGCACTCATCGACGCCTTCATCGAGAAAGGCGAGGCTGACCTCGCCTCTCAGCTCGTGCGCCCGCTGCTGCCCGCGATCGTGTTGCCGTATCTGGGCGTTCCGCGCGAATCGCAGCAGCAGATGACCGAATGGATCGACCTGATGACGCGTGGGCGCTCGACCGATATCGAGGGCGTCGCTCGCGCGGGCGAGGCGATCGGCGCTTACTTGATGGGCTTGATCGCGCAGCGTCGCCAACAGGCTCCGGTCGACGACGTGATCGGCATGCTGCTCGAAGCCGGCGTCGATGGAAGCAGATTTACCGACGAAGAAATCTTCCGGCAGGTGCTGATCATTCTGTTCGGCGGGCTCGATACCACCAGTGCGGTGATGCTCGAGACGCTGTTGTACCTCGCGCGCCATCCCGAGCAGCGCAGCAGGCTCGCGGCGGGTGAAGTGGCCTGGGCGCCCGCGATCGAAGAGTTCGTTCGCTACTCGTCCCCGATCCAGGGTCTGCGCCGGACCGTGACGGCCGACGTCGAGCTCGACGGTGTGTCGCTCAAGAAGGGCGATCGCGTGCTGGGCCTGCACGGCTCCGCGAATCGGGACGAGCGGGCGTTCGCGAATCCGAACGAAGTCGTGCTCGATCGCGCCCCGAATCAGCACGTCGGCTTCGGCACGGGTGCGCACATCTGCCTCGGTCGCAATCTCGCTCGCCTCGAAATCGAAATTCTGCTCAAGACGGTGTTCAAGCGGCTCGGCGACTATCGAGTCGAAGAGGCATTCGAACCCGAGTACCTCGTCGGAGAGGCGCGCGGCATGAAGAGCTTGCCGGTGCGCTTCACCGCCGGGGCCGTACGCGCGCCCAAGCCGCAACCCGAGGCCGCCTGATGGTTCGCATCACCTACGTCGAACACGGTGGAGCCGAACACGTGGTCGAGGCCCCGGCCGGACTGTCGCTGATGGAAGCGGCGAAGAACAAGCTGGTGCCCGGCATCGAAGCCGACTGTGGTGGAGCCTGTGCCTGCGCGACCTGCCATGTGTTTTTCGATGAACCCTGGAGCGCCAAGATCGGCGAGCCGAATGCGCAGGAGGCCGACATGCTCGATGTCGTCGACGAACGCAGATCGAGCTCGCGTCTGAGCTGCCAGATCACGATCAGCGAAGCGCTCGACGGCCTGATCGTCCGCCTGCCTGCCAGCCAGCGCTGAAGCGCGAACACCGGAGAACTCGCATGGCCGAAGACAGTCGCGCCCACGCTGATGAATACGACACCGAAGCGCGCGTCGCTGGCCTGGGCGAGATTCTCAAGCGCCAGCGTGAGGCGTTCATCGCCGAAATGCCGGTGTCCCTGAAGGCGCGCCAGGATCGTCTCGATCGCGCGCTGGCGATGCTCCTGAAGTTTCGCGAGCCCCTGCACGATGCGGTGATGGCCGACTTTCCGCAGCGCGGCAAGGAATGGTCTTTGATCACCGAGATCTTCCTGCCCGCACAAATCTTTGGAACCGCTCGCAAGAGCGTGCGCGAATGGATGAAGCCCGATCGGCGCTCGGCCCCGATGCCGTTCAAACTGTTCGGTGCGCATGCGGAGATTCAATACCAGCCGCTCGGTGTCGTCGGCATCATGGGGGCCTGGAACGCGCCGCTGAACCTGGTGCTCGTGCCGCTGGCGACGACGCTCGCGGCCGGCAATCGCGCCATGCTGTGTCCTTCGGACCTGATGCCGCAGAGCGGTCGCGTGCTCGAGGAGGCGATAAAGGCCTACTTCGACCTCAGCGAAATCGCGGTTGCGCACGGCGGGCTCGACGTCAGCAAGGCCTTCGCGAAGCTGCCGTTCGATCACCTGATGTTCACCGGAAGTCCGCGCGTCGGCGCGATGGTGATGGAAGCCGCGGCTCCGAATCTCACGCCGGTGACGCTGGAACTCGGCGGCAAGTGCCCGGTCATCGTGGGCCCCGATGCGGATATCGCCGAAACCGCGCAGCGACTCGTCACCGCCAAGACCATGAATGGCGGACAGGCCTGCCTCGCGCCGGATCTGCTGTTCGTGCCCAGGCGTAAGGCAGAGGCATTCGTCGACGAACTCGACAAGGCCGTCCGCAAGCTCTATCCGGGTTCCACGCAAAATCCGGACTACATCGGTCTCGTCAACGATCACTACTACCGGCGTCTCGAAGGCATCGTCGACGAAGCGCGCACGGCGGGCGCCAAGGTGCTCGCGATCGGTGCCGACGAAGCCAATGCCAGAGATGCGAACCAGCACCGCCTGGCCCTGCATCTGATCTTCGATCCACCCGCGAGTACGCGTGCCGCGACGGAAGAGCTGTTCGGCCCGGTGGCGGTCCTGTCGACTTACGACGACGTCGACGAGGTGTGCACGCGGCTGCGCCAGATGCCCAAGCCACTCGGGCTTTACGTGTTCTCGAAGAGCCGCAAGTTCATGCAGCACGTGCTCGACCGCACGTTTTCTGGCGGCGTCACGCTCAACGATGCGATGGTGCATTTCAGCGTGCCGGATCTGCCGTTCGGTGGTGTCGGTCGCAGCGGCATCGGAGCGTACAGCTTCGGCATCGAAGGTTTTCGTCGCTTCAGTCACGCGCGTTCGGTGTATAGCCAGGCCGGCCCGCAAGCCCTCATGCGCGTGATGCTGCCGCCATATGGAAAGCTGTTCGACATGGCGATACGCGGAACGCTCGACAAGCTCGCCCGCAAGCACGCCGTCAAGACACCGGGCTGAACGGCCTCGCGCAGACATCAAAAAGACAAACGCCATGCCGCATCCGCTTGATTCGTTTTTCAGACCCCGCACGATCGCTTTCATCGGCGCCACCGAAAAATCGATCTGGACGCGTGCCGCGCGCGTCAATGTCAAGGTGCTCGGTTACGAAGGCCAGATGTTCTACGTGAACCGCCGCGGCGGTGAGGTGCTCGGCAAGACCGCGTACACCTCGGCTTCGGCGATCGGGGAGCCGATCGATCTCGGCTTGCTGATGGTGCCGTCGGAATTTCTGATCGATACCTTGCCCGATCTGAAGGCGGCGGGAATCCGCAACGCCGTCGTGCTGAGCTCGGGTTTCGCCGAGGCGGGTGATGATGGTCGTGAGCAGCAGGCGCGATTGTTGTCCGCCGCGCGCGAGGCTGGCATCCGCCTGCTCGGGCCGAACTGCCTGGGTTTCGTCAACTTCGTCGACAAGGTGCCGGTGTGGACCGTGCCGATTCGCGGACCGGTGTTGCCCGGGCGGTTCGCCATCGTTTCGCAGAGCGGGGCGCTCGCGAGCCAGATGTCCTATTTCGTGCAGTGGCAGGGCTACGGCCTGAGCTACATGGTTTCGACGGGCAACGAGGCCGATATCGATGTGGCGCAGGTGATCGACTATCTCGTCGACGATCCATCGACGAAGTCGATCGCCTTGTTCATGGAATCGGTACGCAACGCCGAAGCATTCAGTCGTGCGGCCGAGCGCGCACTGCAGGCCGGCAAGCCGATCGTCGTACTCAAGATCGGCACGAGTGAAGTCACCGCCAAGGCGGCGCAGGCTCACACCGGCTCGCTGGTCGGAGACGATCGCGTGTTCGATGCGGCGTGTCGGCGCTACGGCCTGGTTCGCGTGAAGACGCTCGAAGAGCTCATCGTGACGGCCGAGCTGATGGCGCGCGTGGGGCCGCTGCGCGACGGCGGTCTCGGCGTGATCTCGATGTCCGGCGGCATGTGCGAGATCGCGGCCGACGATGCCGAAGCCTTCGGCTACCCGTTGCCGCATCTGGCCGATGAAACCGTCGACAAGCTGCGCTCCGCCTTGCCCGAGTTCGGAACGCCGCACAATCCGCTCGACGTGACGGGCGCCTCCATGCTCAAGCCCGAGCTGTTTCAGCAGGCGATCGCGGCGATGTCGCAGGATCCTGGCTTCGCTGCGGTGCTCGCGGTTTCCGACGTGCCGTCCGATCAATACGACGATGGCCCGTTCAGCCGCATCCTCGTCAAGCAGGTCGCCGAAGGGCAGAAGAACAGTCCGATTCCGAGTTTGTCGGTGAGTCACTTGATGCGCCCGGCGACCGCGCTCACGCAGGAGTCGATCGCCGAGGCCCAGGTCGATTACATGCCCTGCGGCCTGCATCACGCGGTGGCCGGCTTCGCAGCGGCCGCGCGCTGGTCGAAGCGTTATCGCAAGGGCGTTGCGCTTGGTGCAAAGGCTGTCGAATCGGCCGGAGTGCGCCCGCAGTCCGAGCAGCAGACGCTCGCATTCCTGAGCGAGCGCGGCGTGCCGGTGATTCCGACCCGCATCGTGCAGAGCCGCGACGAGGCCCTTGCTTTCGCCCGCTCGCTCGGCGAGCCCGTGGTGCTCAAGATCGCTTCGGCGGATATCGCGCACAAAACCGACATCGGCGGCGTCGTGCTGCGCTTGTCGGGCGATGCTGCGGTCGGTGAGGCGTACGACGGCATCATGGCGCGCGTCAAGGCTGCCAGGCCCGATGCACGCATCGACGGGATCGTGGTTTCGCCGATGCGGACCGAGGGCGTGGAACTGTTCGTCGGCACCATGCGCGATCCGAGCTGGGGCGCGGCGATCGCGGTCGGGCTCGGCGGCATCTGGGTCGAGGCGCTCAAGGACACCTCGTTGCGCCTGCTGCCGGTGACGCCGGCCGACGTGGAAGAAATGCTCGGCGAGCTGCGCGGCGCCAAGCTGCTCAATGGCTTTCGCGGTGCACTGGCGATCGATCGCAAGGCCGTCGCACAAGCCGTCGCCGCGATCGGCGATGCGGCGCTCGCGCTCGGCCCGCAACTGGTTTCACTCGAGATCAATCCGATACTCGTCAACGCAAGCCGCGTCGAAGCGCTCGATGCGCTCGCGGTCTGGGACGATGTGGATGGACGCTGAGCTCGCATGAGCACGTATGCGCCGCCACTGGGACGGATCGGCTTCGTGCTGCACGAGGTGCTCGGTGCGTCCGCGGCATTTTCGCAGCTGCCCGAGTATGCGGGCGTCGATCGCGAGCTGATCGATCAGCTCGTTGCCGAGGCTGGCAGCTTCGCGGCGAAGATCGTCGCGCCGACGCGCATCGCCGGCGATCTCGGCTACCAGCTCGTCGACGGCCGCGTGATTTCGCCGCCGGGCTATGTCGAAAGCTACCGCGCCTTCGTCGATGCCGGATGGGCCGCGCTGGCCTGCAAGACCGAGCACGGCGGTCAGGGACTGCCGATGCTGTTGCACAACGTCATGCTCGAAATGCTCAACTCGGCGAATCCAGCCTGGGCGATGTTTCCGGGGATTCAGCACGGCGCGTACGACTGCCTGCGAACGCATGCATCGGCCGATTTGCAGCAGGCCTATCTGCCGAAGATCGCCTCGGGTGAATGGACCACGAGCATGTGCCTGACCGAGGCGCAGGCGGGCAGCGATCTGGGCCTCGTGCGCTCGCGTGCCGAGCCTGACACCGACGGCGCGTACCGCATCAGTGGATCGAAGATCTTCATCTCGGGCGGAGATCACGACCTTGCCGAGAACATCGTGCATCTGGTGCTCGCGCGCCTGCCCGATGCACCGCCTGGAACGCGTGGGCTCTCGCTGTTTCTCGTTCCGCATCGCCTGCCCATCGATGGGCGATTGAGTCCCGGCCTCAATGGCGTCGCCGTCGTCGGACTCGAACATAAGATGGGTATGCGCGGCAGTGCGACTTGCGCGCTCTCCTTCGAAGATGCCCGCGGCTGGCTGGTCGGAAAGGCGAACAGTGGCTTGCAGTGCATGTTCGTCATGATGAATGCGGCCCGCCTCGGCGTGGGCATGCAGTCGCTCGGGACGAGCGAGCTCGCCTATCAGGTTTCTGTCGCCTACGCGCGTGAGCGCCTGCAGGGACGCGCCGGCGGATCGCAGTCCACGCAGCCGCTCATCGCGCACGCGGACGTGCGCCGCATGCTGCTCACGCAGAAAGCCTGGACCGACGGTGCCCGATTGCTGACGTACTGGCTGTCGCTGCAACTCGATATCGCCCACGCTCATCCCGACGAGGCGCAGCGCCTCGCCGCGGATTCCTGCCTGTCGCTGCTGACGCCGGTTGCGAAAGCGTTCCTGTCCGACAACGCGCTCGAAGTCGCCAATATCGCGGTGCAGATTCATGGCGGACACGGCTACATGAGCGAACAGGGCGTCGAACAGATGGTCCGTGACGCTCGTGTGTTCGCGATCTACGAAGGCACCAACGGTATCCAGGCCCAGGATCTGCTCGGCCGCAAGGTGCTCACGGACGGAGCAAGGACGCTGGAGCGGTTGCTCGCGACGATGCGCGATTCGATATCACGCTTGCACTCCGCCGAAATCGCTCCGATGGTTGCTCAATGGAACGAGTGCGTCCTTTCGCTACGCGCGACGCTCAAGCTCATAGAACCGCAGCACGCGAACGCGGTTGCGGCGCACTTCCTGCGCGCCTTTGGTCATGTCGTGATGGGCTGGCGCTTCATCGAGGCCGCGGAGCGCGCGCTTGCGCTCGGCGAGCGCGGCCTGATCGTATCGGCCCGGTTCTATTTCGATCAGCTGTTTGGGGAGGCCGTTTATCGGCTTCAGGCTTCGAGCGGGGGTGCGCTGGTCACCGAACTCGACGAAGCGGTGTTCGGGTGACCACCCCGACCGAACGGCCGGATGCGAGGGGCTCGCGCTACCGGCATCGGCCCTGCGGTTCAGCGCTGGGCTGGTGGCAAAACCGCGATCAGGCCATCGAGTTGTTCGCCGAGCGGGATCTGGCAGGACAGCCGGGCATCCGGATGCGGGGAAGGAACATATTCGAGAATTTGTATCTCCATGTCGCTCTTCGGTGGCAGCTTGGCCTGCCATTCCGCGGCGATGTAGACATGGCAGGTTCCGCAGACCATCGAGCCGCCGCAGTCGGCATCGATTCCGGGGACACCATGGCCCGTGGCGGCTTGCATGAGCGAGCCGGATGCCTCCACCACGATGGGGAACTGCTGACCGCCGGCGGTCTCGAAAACGATGCGGACCATATTTCTGCCTGTCTGAAGAATGGGTGAAAGACGCGTCCGTGATCCGTGCGCTGAAACCAATCCAGTTCCAACGGACGCGCGTTACGGTTTTAACTAATTGTATTATATTTAGCGTGGAGGAGAACGACATGAGGCTTTCGTCCCTGTCGAACCCAGCACGCATCTACAAGCACTGAGAGGACAGCGACATGTCAGCCCAAGCCAGTCAGCATTCCATACCGGATCACGTCAGCCCCGAGCGGGTGTTCTTCTTCGATATCTACGAGGACGACAAGATCAAGAAAGATCTGCACGCCTCGTATTCGCGCCTGCACAAGGAGGCGCCGGATCTGTTCTACACGCCGGCCAATGGCGGCCACTGGATAGTGACGCGCCACGATCTGATCACCGAGGTGGTCAAGGATTTCGAGCACTTCTCCTCGCGTGAGTCGCAGATTCCGCGCATCGAAAATCCGCCGCTGATGTTGCCGCTGAATCTCGATCCGCCGCAGCACACCTTCTATCGTGGTGCGCTCGCTCCATACTTCGGTCCGAAGTCGATCGCGGCGATGGAAGGCGAGATTCGCGAACTGGCCAGGGGCATCGTCAAGGACGTGGCCTCACGCGGTCGCTGCGATTTCATTCGCGACGTGTCGGCACCGTTTCCGGTCACCGTGTTCATGAAGATGATGGGCATGCCGTTCGAGCGCTTCGACGAGTTCCGCGGTCTGGCCGAAGCGTTCTTCCGCGCCGTCGGCATGGAACAGATCGGTGCGGCCTCGGTCGGCATCATTCAGGCCATTTCGTCGCTGATCGCAACGCGCGAAGGTGGCCAGAAGCTCACCGGCAAGAACGACCTGATCTCGGTGCTCATGGACGCGCAGATCGACGGCAAGACCATCGAGCCGGACAAGCTCGTCGCCCTGCTGTTCCTGATCTTCCTCGGCGGCCTCGATACGGTCACCAACGCGCTCACGTTCACGACGCGTTATCTGGCGACCGACAAGGCACTGCAGAAGCGCCTGATCTCCGACCCCGATGCGTTGCAGCCTTTCGTCGAGGAATCGATCCGCCTCTACGGCGTGGTCAACACGCCGCGCCTCGTGACCAAGGATTGCGAACGCTTCGGCGTGAAGTTCAAGGCCGGCGAGATGATCCTATGCACCTTGCCGATGGCCGGTTGGGACGACAGCAAGAACGACAATCCGGCCAAATTCGACATCGACCGCAAGACGCGTTCGCACCTGACGTTCTCGACCGGCCCGCATCTCTGCGTCGGCCAGTTCCTCGCGCGCATGGAACTGCGCATTCTGTACAAGGAGTGGATCGAGCAGATCGGTGAATTCTCGCTCGCCGAAGGCTACGAGGCACAGTACAACGCCGGCATGGTGATGTCGCTGAGATCGCTCGATCTGACCTGGGCGCCGAAATCCTGACCCAGTGCGGCTCCCGTTCGTGATCGGCTTCAACCGCGGCGGAGAGTGGTGAAGCCGACGCACGCAGGGTCGTGCAGGCTGCTTCGAGCTGCGCGGTA
Organism: Hydrocarboniphaga sp. FW305-C-57; assembly: GCF_058783045.1. Lineage (NCBI taxonomy): Bacteria > Pseudomonadati > Pseudomonadota > Gammaproteobacteria > Nevskiales > Nevskiaceae > Hydrocarboniphaga > Hydrocarboniphaga sp. FW305-C-57. The sequence goes on from NZ_JBYSYG010000001.1 coordinate 507,436, forward strand.
GTTCCACCGCCCCGCCTGATGCTGGCCTTCTATAATCGGAACATCGCCTGTCGCATCGCAGAGCAGGCTCGGTCGGCAGGAGAATCGGATGGACTTCGCGCTCAATCACGAACAGAAGATCTTGCGCGACAACCTGCAGAACCTGCTCAGGCAGCAGTTCGGCTTCTCGTCTCGACAGGCCGCGCTGCATGCGCCGAGCGGTTGGCGCGCGGACCTGTGGACGCAATTCGCAGAGCTCGGCTTGCTCGGAGCGGCGATACCCGAGCGTGCAGGTGGTCTCGGTGGTGGCCCGGCCGAGACCATGATCATCATGCAAGAGCTCGGTGCCGCGCTCGTGCTCGAACCTTATCTCGAAACCTGTGTGATCGCAGCTGGCCTGCTCGCGCGGGCCGACAGCCCTTACGCGGACGAGGCGCTGCGCTCCATCGTGCAAGGGCTGTCCGTGATTGCGCCGGCCTGGGCCGAAGTGACGACGCATTATGGCTTCGAGCATGTCGCGACGCGGGCGGAGCTCAAGGCCGATGCCTGGATTTTGAACGGACGCAAATGCATGGTCATTGCTGCACCGTGGGCCGATCGTCTGCTCGTGAGTGCGCGGACCGATGGGGCGGACGCCGATCGCATGGGAATTTCGCTATTTCTCGTTGACAGCAATGCAGCGGGTGTCACGCTGATCGAATATCCGACGATGGACGGCCGCCGTGCGGCGGATGTGATCCTCGATGCGGTACGTGTCGGGCCTGAGGCCCTGATCGGCGAGGCGGGAGCCGCATTGCTTTCACTGGAGCGTGCGGGCGATGAGGCGATCGCTGCGATCGCCGCCGAGGCTGTCGGCATCCTCAAGCGCATGCTGGCGGATACGATCGACTACACGAAGCAGCGCAAGCAGTTCGGCCAGGCGATCGCGAGCTTCCAGGTTCTGCAGCACCGCATGGTCGACATGCATCTGCAGGTCGAAATGGCCGAATCGGCAAGCTATCGGGCGACGCTCACGCTCGATGCGGAACCCAAGGAACGCATGCTCGCTGCATCGGCTGCCAAGGTCACGATCGCCGAGGCCTGCCGTTTCGTGAGCCAGAACGCGGTGCAGCTGCATGGCGGTGTCGGCATGACCGAAGAACTCGCACTCGGCAGCTACTTCAAGCGCGCGATGATGATCGTCAACGAGTTCGGCAGCATCGATCATCATCTGGCGCGCCATGCGCGGCTCGAGGCCGCCGTGTAGAGGCGCCCGGCCGTTTCGATCAAAGCCCGAGCGCAGCCTTCGCGAGGATGTTGCGCTGGATTTCGTTTGAACCGGCGTAGATCGTTCCGGCCCGGTCGTTGAAGAAGCGCAGTGGGGCGATCGCCGCATGCAGCGGTCCGACGCGTTCATGTTCTGCATGCGGCAGTGCGATGTCGCCGCCCGGGCGCAGGCCTTGAGGCTGGTAGGCGCGTCCATAATGCCCGGCGGCTTCTAGACCTAGCTCGGTCAGATGCTGGCTCAATTCGGTGCCGAGCACTTTCATGACCGAAGCGGCGAGTCCGGGCGATCCGCCCGAGGCGATTTCGGAGAGTGCGCGTAGCTCGTAGACTTCGAGCGTCGAAGCGCGCACGCGCGCAGCCGCGAGCTTGTTCGCGAATACAGGATCGTCGATGAGCCTCGCCGCGCGCTCGCCCGGAACGCTCGCGGCGAACTCGCGCAACTCGTCGAGGCGCAGCTGCAGTTCCGGCGCGGCCGCGAGATTGCTGCGCTCGAACTCGAGCTGGAACTTGGCGATGCTCCAGCCACCGCCGATGTCGCCGAGCGCGTTGCGCTTGGGCACGCGCACGCCATCGAAGAACACCTGGTTCTGGATGTGCTCACCAGACGACATCACGATCGGCCGCACGCTGATGCCGGGGCTGTGCATGTCGAGCAGCACGAAGGTGATGCCGAGCTGTGGCCTGCTCTCGCGCGAGGTACGCACGAGCGCGAACATCCAGTTCGACACATGCGCGTGCGTGGTCCAGATCTTCGAGCCCGTGCAGACCAGATCGTCTCCATCTTCGACCGCACTCATCTGCAGGGAGGCGAGATCCGAACCCGACTGCGGCTCGGAATATCCCTGGCTCCAGAGAATGTCGCCATTGAGCGTGCCGGGCAGAAAGCGCGCGTGCTGGTCGGGCGTGCCGAATTTGATGATCGACGGGCCGACCATGTGGATGCCCAGCGGCGGCGGGGGCGCGCCGGCCGCCAGGCGTTCGCGCGTGAACAGATAGCGCTGCACCGCGCTCCAGTCGCAGCCTCCGTACTCCTTCTGCCAGCTCGGTGCGCCCCAGCCGCGTTCGTAGAGCTTGCGCTGCAACGCCGCCGATGCATGATGATCGGGATAAACGCTCGTCATGAGCCGGCCGGCCGAACGCATGTCATCGGTCAGTTCGGCGGCGAAAAAGGCGCGCACCTCGTCGCGAAATGCGAGATCGGCATCCGTCCAGTGCATGTCCATGCGAAGCTCCGGCTAGAACGGCGAGGCTACTGAATCTTCCACTTCGGTGGGCGCTTCTGCGCGAACGCGGTCGGGCCCTCGCGAAAGTCCGATGATTTGAACAAGGCGCGCATCGCGGGATAACGCGTCTGCTTGGCGTAAGCCTCGGCGAGCGAAGGCTCTGCCGAGCCGCGCTGAATGATCTGCTTCGAAGCCTGGATCGACATCGGGCTGCAAGCGATGATCTCCGCGGCCCAGCGCCGGGCTTCGCTCATGAGCGTCTCGGGGGACGTGACCTGATTGACGAAGCCGAGTTGCAAGCCTTCTTCGGCGCTCACGCGACGACCCGTGAGGATCATGCCCATCGCGCGCTTGAGCCCGATCTGCTCGGGCAAACGCAGCAGGCCACCCGCAATCGCAGCGACGCCGACTTTGGGCTCGGGTAGTGCGAAGCTCGCATTCGACGATGCGATGACCAGATCGCAGGCCAGTGCGATCTCGAAACCACCACCCATCGCGATACCGTTGACCGCTGCGATGACGGGCTTGTTGAGGTCGAAGCGCGCGGTGAGCCCTGCGAAGCCCTTGAGCGGAGGCTCGATGCTATGGCCGAGCGAGAGTGCCTGCGCCATGAATTTCAGGTCGTTGCCCGACGAGAAAGCCTTGTCACCTGCGCCGGTCAGGATCGCGACCCATTGGTCGGGGTCGGCCTCGAACTCATCGAAGATTTCAGCGAGTTCGGCATTGGATGCCGGATGCAGCGAGTTCATCGACTCCGGCCGATTGATCGTGACGATGGTCAGCGGACCTTCGCGCTCGACCTTGGAGAAGCGCAGGGGACGATGCTTTCGATCGATCGGCTGCGCGCCGGGTGCCCATACGGGCTTGCCGAACGCATCGACGCGCACTTGCCCTTCGAGGCCGACGGCGCTGCGTTCGTTTGATTGCAGCAGTGCGAGCGTATCGCGATCTTCCGATGGCACTCGGGCCATCAGGCGCTCGCCGGACGGCGTACGCGCGATGACGACGCCGTCGATCGGCTCGCCGACGCGATCGTAGAGCACGGTGTAGGTTTCGATGCGCGCGGGACCGGCGTAATCGGCTGCGGCAAGCGCGGGCACCGATCCGCGACGACGATCGGCTTCGTCCTGCACCGAATAGCTCAATGCCATCGGTGTCTGCGGCGGCTTTCGGCTGACGATCAGCGCGTGATGTTTGTTCACGTAGCCGCCCTGACCATAGAGCAGGCCGATTTCATTCGGCGCATCGCGCAGCGTGCGGACCATCGCGCAGACCGCGTGGCTCATGTAGTTGTTGAGCGGCCCCCCGAAGAAGGTCAGGCCACCCGCGACGGTCGGTGAGCGATCTTGCGCGCTCAGGCCGAGATTGCGCAGCGCCATCTTCGGCACTACCGGAAAGCAGCTGTAGAGTTCGAGCTTGTCGAAGCGCTTCGCATCGCCACCGACAAGATCGACCGCCTTGTCGAGCACCGCGCTTTGCGCCGTACTGTGCGCGTAGCTGTCGCGCTTCAGATAGTCCTCGGGCTCCTTGGCCTCGGCGCCGCCCCAGATATGGATGAGCTTTTCTTCCGGTACGCCGGCTTTGCGTGCGGCGCCCAGGCTCATGACGATGAAGCCCGCGGCCTGATTGACCTGAGGATTGGCCGTCATGAGCTTGCGATACGGCCAGTTGATGAGGCGGTTCTGCGGCGAGATGCCGGCGATGTCCTCGGTGTTCGGGGCGCTGCGAATCCACGCGTGGGGATTGCCTGCGGCAACGGCTGCGAACTGCGACCACAGTTCGGCGGACTCCTTCAACGCCTGTTGCGGAGTCTGTTCCCAGGCGGCTTGTGTGGCGACTTCGTAGAGCGGATAGATCTGGGCCGGATCGGTGACGCCGATCTGCTTGGCGATCGCGCTCATCTCGAAGCTGCTCGAAGGAAAGCGCACGGCTTCTTCGCGCGATGCGATCGGCGTCCAGCCCATCCTTGCTCCCTCTTTGCGCGCCTTCGACATCGAGTGCATGGCTTCGCCGCCGATGATCGCAGCCGTGGTGATCTCACCCTGGGCGATGCGCACCGCGGCTTCGTGCAACAGGCGGATCGGCGTCTCTCCGCCCATGCTCGCATTGACCTTGCGCGCCGGGGCAATGCCGAGCCTCTCGCAAAGCAGGGACACCGGCTCCCGGTAGCGCCAGGAGATCAGGCCGATCAACTCGATCGATTCGATCTTCGCCAGCAGGCCGCCGCCGCCGTCCGAATCGGCCGCCCGCAGAGCTTGGGCCATGAGCGCAAGCGGTTCGAGAGCCTCGCTCAGCTGATCGGGACGATCGATCGCTTCGCCGATGCCGACGATGACCGGCGTGTTGTCGGCACTGCTCATGATGCGTCTCCTCTTGTTCGAGCACCTTCGCGAGTTGGACGAGGCTCGTTTGGCTATTGATATTAGGTAATGTTATCGCTCAGCTTCGATTCGCGACAAGCGAATCGGCGTGGACAGAGCGCGGATTCACTCGGCTGAAGCGCGTTGAGGTCTGGCGTCGCATCGACCGCAGGGTTCTCCGTGTGGTGACGCCGGTGTTACCATCGCCTGATAACTAATCGAATTTGCTAATGGGACAGCTTCGTGGGTAGACCGGCCAAGCCTTTGATCTCGCGCGAGCGCGCCGCACGCGCCGCTCTCGGTGTCATCGACGTCAATGGGCTGGACGCCCTGAGCCTTGAACTCGTGGCGACGCGGCTTGGGGTCAAGGCCCCGTCGTTGTACTACCACTTCAAGCACAAGGCCGAACTGCTCGCCGAAGTCGCCCGCCTGATCCTGACCGACGTTCAGGCGCCCGATCCGTCGACCATGGACTGGAAGGGCGCGATGATCGCGCTATCGGTCGCCACTCGCCGCTCGATTCTTCAGCATCCGAATGCGGCTCCGTTGCTGTTGCAGTTCTTCCCGCGGCACATCTTCCTGGCAGCCTACGATTTCTGGATCGCCCCGTGTCCGCTGCCGCCCGAGAAGCATCTGGTCATGATCGAGGGCACGGAGAAGATCACCCTGGGCGTCTCCTTGTTCGAGGCCGCTAGTCGTTCACGCGGCGTCGAGCCGATGCCGCAGTTCGATCGCAGCAAGCTGCCGCATCTGGCCAATGCGATGCGCGAGAACATGCTCGGTGAAGAAGAGCTGTTCGTCGCCACTTTGAAGGCCTTCCTCGACGGACTCGAAGTGGCGACCGTGCCGTCCCTGTCTTCGCAAAATGCGTCGCCGGTCGCCGTTGCCGAGGTGCCCAAGAAGCGATCGGCGACGAAGAAGGCTGCGGCGACCAAGAAGGCGCCTGCAAAGTCGGCCGCCCGAAAGACTGCGGGTTCCAGGCAGAACTGATTCCGCACCGGCGCCTCTGCGCCGCCGGCTACCTCGTCCATCGGATCGGCACCGCGGATCGCGGGTGCTCCTGATTGCGGCTGCGTGTCCGCTGGCTCGGGCGCCAGAGGCCTTTCGCCTGTCCGTTGACCTGAGTCGTCGGCAATAGCGATAATCTAATAACCAAAGTTAAAAGCATCCTCGGAGGATGATGGTTATGGCGGACGACATTGGAGCGAGTGCCCCTGGCCCGCGCCGCGTTTCCGAAGGACAGCTCAAGGCGGCACTGCAATTGACCGAGGCGGAATCGGGCGTGATCGAGGCCTGCACGAGCTTCGTCGACGCGCGAGCCTATCTCGACGATGAGTTGTTCGCGCAGGAGCAGGGACGCATCTTCAACGGATTGCCGGTGCCGGTGGCGGCGACGCAGGAGCTGGCCAAGCCGGGTTCCTATCTGGGCGTCGAGGTGTCCGGCAAGGCGGTGATCCTCACACGCACCAAAACAGGTGAGGTCAAAGCCTTTTTGAATGCCTGCAGCCATCGCGGCGCCCGCTTGATCGGCTGCGGCGAAACAGGCAACGGGCTGAAGCTCAGCTGCCAGTATCACGCCTGGACCTACAATCTCGACGGCAAGCTCATCGGTGTCCCGCGCGAGGATTGTTTCAGCGCGTTCGACAAGAAGGACTATGGACTCAAGAGCCTGCCGTGTCGCGAAGCCGGCGGCTTGATCTGGGTTTCGCCGAACGCGGATGTCGAGGTCACCGAAGAAAGCATCGGCACCGAGCTCATACGCGACTTCGAAGCCATCGGCCTCGGTCAGATGCGTGCGTATCGAACGCAGGCTTTCGAGGTCAAAGCCAATTGGAAGCTCGTCGAAGATGCTTTCCTCGAGGGATATCACGTCATCCGCTTGCATGCGAAGACGCTGGCCCGATTCTTCGTCGATGCGCCGCAGCTGATCGAGCGCATCGGGCGTCACCTTCGCCAGAGTTCCGGCAGCCGCCGTGGGTTCAGTCGCGCCGATGTGAGCTCCAGCTGGGACGAGCTGCGCAAGAGCGTGGTGTATGCCTACATCGCGTTCCCGAACGTCGTCGTGGTGACGAGCCCGGCATACGTCAGTGTGATGATCTGTACGCCGACGGCGTCGAATCGCACGCAGATCCGTTATCTGATGATGGTCGACGGCAAGGGTGACAATGCGGACGAGGAAAAGCTCTACGAGCGCTCGTTCGCCTTGATGTCAGAAGCTTTCGGCAACGAGGATTTCAAGGCCGCGGAGCTGAGCCAGTCCGGTCTCGAGACCGGTGCGCTCAAGCGGCTGACGCTCGGTGGAATGGAGCAGGGCGTGCGCTTGTTTCATGACATCGTCGAAGAATTCGTGCACGCCTGACGATCTTTCCGTTGGAAAGAAACGGGTAAATAGAAGAATCGGCGGCACACGGCCAGTGTGCTCGCCCGTGCGAGGAGAGTGTCATCGAAAGCTACGACTACGTCATCGTCGGCGCCGGTGCGGCCGGTTGCGTGCTGGCTTATCGCCTGTCGGAAGATCCGAGGGTTTCGGTCGCCCTGATCGAAGCCGGGCCCGAGCATCGCCATCCGTTGATCGATATGCCCAAGGGCATCGGCAAGCTCATTTCCAATCCCAAATACATCTGGCCCAACGCGAGCGAACCGTCGCCGACGACCAACAACGAGCCCGAGTTCTGGCTGCGCGGGAAGGTGCTCGGAGGTTCGAGTTCGGTCAACGGCATGATGTACGTGCGCGGACAACCCGCGGACTTCGACGAGATTGCGGCGCAGAGCAGCGACGACTGGTCGTGGAAGCATATCGGTGCGGCTTACCAGGCGATGGAAGCGCACGAGCTCGGCGAGGGCGAAACCCGTGGTGCCCGCGGCCCCTTGAAGATTTCCTTGCCGGTGCTGCGTGATCGTCTGATGGAGGCGATGATCAAGGCCGGGGAAGCAATGGGCCTGCCGCGCAAGCAGGACGTCAACGTGCCGGACAATGGCATCGGTATCGGCTACGCCCCGCTGACGATCCACAAGGGCAAGCGGCAGAGTGCGGCGACGGCATTCATCGATCCGATTCGCAAGCAACGCAGCAATCTGACGATCCTGACCGGCACGCTGGTCGATCGCGTGCTGTTCGACGGGCGGCGGACCAGCGGCGTCGCGGTGAAGACTGCGCGAGGCGGCAAGACGATTTCGGCCAGGCGTGAAGTGCTGCTGTGTGGTGGGGCGCTCGCTTCGCCGACGATACTGCAGCGCTCGGGCATCGGCCCCGCAGCCTTGCTGCGGCAGCACGGCATCGAGGTCGTTCGTGATAGCCCGCAGGTCGGGCAAAATCTCATCGAGCATCGGGGCTTGATTCTGCAGTGGAAGCTGCGCGAACCCCTGTCTCAGAATCCGAGTTTCGCAGGGCTCAAGCTGCTTGCCGTGACGGCCGAGTACTTCCTCAAGAAAACCGGCGTCATGGCGGCGGGCACTTACGAGATCGGGGCCTGGTTCAAGTCCAAGCCCGAGCTGCCGAGGCCAGACATTCAGTTCCTGCTCGCGCCTTTCAGCTTCGATCTCGCGACCAAGCGGCAGAAGCTCGAAACCTTTCACGGCTTCCATACCGTGGCTTACGGCCTGCGGCCGACGTCGAAGGGCGAGATCAATATTCGCTCGAAGAATGCGGAAGACGCGCCCGTGCTGCGGCCGAACTATCGAAGCACGCCAGAAGATGTCGAAACGATGATCGCAGTCGTGCGCACTGCCCGCCAGTACACGAATCAGTCGCCGCTGCGCGAGCTCATCGAAGTCGAGACGTATCCGGGACCGCAGTGCGCGAGCGATGAGCAGATCATCGCGGCCTACGATCATCTCGGCACCTGCGGATTCCATGCTGTCGGCAGCTGCCGAATGGGCTCCGATGTGGACTCGGTGGTCGATCCGGAATTGCGCGTGCGCGGTGTCGATGGCTTGCGCGTGATGGACACCTCGATCTTCCCGCAGATTCCGTCCGGCAACACCAACGGCCCGACGATGGCGATGGCCTGGCGTGCGGCCGACCTCATCAAGCGCTGTCCCGCTTGAGGATCTCGAACGACTGCGCCGCGAAGTCGCGGCGCAGTCGTTTCCTGGGTTCAGCTCGCGGCAGACTGTTGCGCCTGCTTGGCCGCATTGAACGCGGGCCTTGCGCGCAGACGGTCCCAGTAGGCCTGCAGCGCCGGCGGCCATGACTTGTGGAAGCCGAGCAGGCGGGAAAGCATCAGTGAATAGCCGACGCTGATGTCGGCGATCGTGAAGCGTTGCGCGCTCAGGTAGTCCTGAGCTTCGAGCGCGCTTGCGAGCAGCTGCAGGCGTTCGGTGACGACACCGCGATAGAACTCCACCACCTGCGGCAGGCGCTGCGGTTCGGGCTCGAAGATCGCGTAGCGCAGCATGACCGAGAGATTCGTCGTCAGGCTGGCTTCGCCGAAGTGCAGCCAGTTCAGGTGGCTCGCATAGCCGGGCTCGTCCGCTGCGACGGCAAGCGAAGTGGGCCCGTTGCGCGTACTCAGGTATTGCAGGATCGCCGCTGATTCGAAGAGCGTTTCGTCGCCATCGACGAGCAAAGGCACGGTGCCGATCGCGTGGCGCTGCAGATAGTCCGGGGCTTTGAAGCGCGGCGGAAAGGCGAGCTGGTGCAGGCGATAGGGCACACCCAGTTCTTCGAGCAACCACAGGCAGCGGAACGAACGGGCGTCGGGGCAGTGGTAAAGCTCGATCATGCAAATGTTCTCCTGTGTTCTGTTCACTTCAGCGCTGTCGTTTTTCGTGCGAATCGCTGGGCTATGCGCTTTCGCGGCTGGCTTTGCCACTATAATCTACTATCATTAGTCATTCGCGGGCGGTAGCCCACAATGCCCAGTCAGCCGCGACCACGCGGCACCGGCGACGCTGCAAATACAAGCGGCGCGCCAGTCGAGGAGGCCGTCATGGAAGTCGCAAGCCGCATCACTACCGGAGCAGACGCGCCTTACTGGAGCGCCCTGGCCGCGGGCCAGCTGCAATTGCCGCAGTGCATGCAGTGCGGTCGCTGGCATTGGCCGGCCGTATTTCGTTGCGGCGAATGCGGCAGCTGGGAGCATCAATGGCATCCGTTGCCGATGCGCGGCCGCGTCTTCAGCTACGCACGTAACTGGCACCCGTTCGCGGGTACCGAGGGCATCGGGGTTCCGTATGTCTCTGTGGTCGTCGAGCTTCCGCACGCCGGTGGACGCCGTGTGCTCGGTTTGCTCCAGGGCGATGAGCGTGGGCTCCGGATCGGCGCGAGCGTGCGCGGAGAGCCTGCGGTCACGAGGATGGGCGAGGATCGCATTCCGGCGATCCATTGGTTCGTCGATGCGGAGGCTGGCGCATGATCGGCCGCTTCGCGTGCTCCACGGCCATCGCCGGTATCGGCCTGCGCCAGTACAAGCGTGGCAAGGCGCCGATGCCCGAACGCGGCGTGCTCGTGCGCGCGATCGTCGATGCCTGTGAAGACGCCGGCTTCGATCCGTCCGACATCGATGGCTTCGTCTCGTACGGTGACGACCGCCACAACGAGCCCGTGCGCCTGATGCCGGATCTCGGCATCAAGGAACTCGGCTGGTCGAGCATGATCTGGGGCGGCGGTGGTGGCGGCATCGCCGCTGCTTTCGGCTCCGCGGCCGCGGCGATCGCAACCGGGCAGGCGAATGCGGTGATCGTGTTCCGCACGCTCGTTCAAGGCGACAGCGGTCGCTTGTCCGGTGCGGTGATGGCGCATCACATGAACGATCACCTCGTCGCGGCGGGCATCATCTCGCCCGCGCAGCCTTGCGCACTGCGGGCCCAGCGCATGTTCGAGCATCATCGGGTTCCACTGACGGTGGCCGAAGAGCTCGTACGCGCGTCCTACTATCACGGCTCGCGTAACCCCGAGGCGGTCAGCTATGGCAAGGATCTGGATCTGCAGGCCTATCGCAGCGCGCGGTGGATCACCGAGCCATTTCGCTTGTTCGATTGCTCGCGTGAAAACGACGGCGCCGGCGCCTTGCTGATGGTTTCCGCCGAGCGTGCGCGCGATCTGCGCAGGAAGCCGGTCTATCTGGTCGGTGTCGCACAGGGTGCCGGCAAGGGCTGGGGCGATCTGCTCGAAAACGATGCGCACTATGCATCGGCCGGTTTCGAATCGGTCGCGCGTCGGCTGTGGCAGCAGACCGGCTTGCAGCCTTCCGACATCGATTGCGCACAGCTTTACGAGAATTTCAGCGCCCAGGGCGTGGCCTCGTTGATCGATCACGGATTCTGCAGCTACGAAAACGTGGCCGATTTCGTGCGCTTCGAAAACCTGATCGCACCTGCGGGGAAGCTGCCGATCAATACCGCAGGCGGTAATCTGGCCGAAGGTTTCATCCACGGCATCAACATGGCGATCGAAACCGTGCGCCAGTTGCGCGGCGAGTCGAGCAACCCGGTGCCGAACGCGAAAACCTGCCTGCTCGCGGGCGGCCCTGGAGCCCCGACCGTGAGTTCGGCTGTCTTCAGCAACCAAACCATCGATTGAGGCGCGAGACGCGAATCACATGACACAGAACTACGATTGCATTCGCTACGAAGTCGCGGACGGCATCGCGACGCTGACCTACAACCGGCCCGACAAGCTCAACGCCTTCACGGCCGAGATGACGCACGAAGTCATCGACGCCTTCGACCGCATCGACGCCGACGACGAGGTGCGTGCGGTGATCGTCACCGGCGCCGGGCGTGCGTTCTCGGCAGGTGCGGATCTGTCCGGCGGAGCCGATACCTTCGCTTCGTTCTCCCTGCGTGGAGGCGATTCGCCGGTGCGCGCGGACGGCAGCTACGACTATTCCAAGGCCAGCGCGCGCGACATCGGCGGTTTGCTGACTTTGCGCATCTTCCGCTGCCTCAAGCCCGTGATCGCGGCGATCAATGGGGTAGCGGCCGGCATGGGCGTGACCGCGACCTTGCCGATGGATTTCCGCTTCGCGGTGCCCGGCGTGAAGTTCGTGCTGCCGTTCACACGGCGTGGCATCGTGCCCGAATCGGCCTCCGCGTACTTCCTGCCGCGTCTCGTCGGCCTGCCGAAGTCGCTCGAATGGTGCTGCAGCGGCGCGCCGTTTCTGTCCGAGGAGGCGCATGCGGCCGGTCTCGTGCAGGCCTTGCACGCGCCCGAAGACCTGCTGCCGGCGGCGCGCGCCTTCGCGCAGCGCATCACCGAGGGCTCCTCGCCGGTGTCGATCGCACTGACCCGGCAGATGATCTGGCGCGGGCTGGATATGCAGCATCCGATGGAGGCGCATCGCATCGACAGTCGTGGCGTGGTCTCGCGTTCTCGCAGTCCGGATGCGAAGGAAGGCGTGCAGTCGTTCCTCGAAAAGCGGACCGCGCACTACCCGGATCGGGTTTCGAAAGACATGCCGGACTTCTTCCCGTGGTGGGATGAGCCCGAGTATCGCTGAGCTCCCGCTCGGCAACGCCCGGGCAAACTTCGATCAAGCGTTGTGAGCGAATGCAGGTCGCGCGAGGTGCAGAGCGCAGCAGCTTGATCAGAGTTTCCGCAAGCAACACAGAGCAGTTTTGGAGAATAAGAAGCCATGGCCGCAACGATCAGCAGTGCTCTGAAATGGTGGTCTCTCGAAACGCCCGACAATGCCGCGATCCTGATCGGCGACGAATCCGTGAGCTATGCCGAGCTCGACGCCTGGGCCAGCCGCATCGCCGCGCACTTGCGCGAAATCGGCGTGCAGCCCGGTGATCGCGTCGGCCTGCTCGGTGCGAGCTCGATTCCGCTATGCGCCTTGATGTTCGGTGCAATCCGGGCGGGAGCCATCGTCTCGCCGCTCAACACGCGCATGTCGGAGCGCGAGATTTGCGAGTTCTACGAGCAGACCACGCCGTCCATCGTGTACATGGACGAGGATCAGCTCGCCAGGCACGAAGGGCTCAAGCGCATCGTGCCGAGGCGCGAATCCGTCGGCTCCGTGCGCCAGATTAGGAACGTGGCATACACCGAGCGCCACTGGGACGGCGATCCAGACGACGTAGTCGGCATCATCGCGACGAGCGGGTCGACCGCACGTCCCAAGGGCGTGATGTTCACGAACAAATCGATGCTCAGCTACGCCGCCGAGTTCGCGATCGAGGAGCCGTTTTCCGGCCCTGGATCGCGGGTGCTTGCGCTGTCTCCGCTGAGCACTTCGGGTGGTTTCGTCCAGCTCGTCGAATTCGTTTCGCTCGGTGCTTCGATCCGCTTCGAAGCGGGCTTCGATCCGGAGCGCGCACTCAAATTCATCGTCGACGAGAAGGTCAACGTGTTCCAGGGTGTGCCGCTGTTCTTCGAGCGCATCGCCGCTTGCGCGGGATTCGAGAAGGCTGATCTGTCGAACCTGCGATTCACGAGCGTCGGCGGTGCGCGCGTTCCGCGTGCCTTGCTCGACGCCTGGCTCGCGAAGGGTTGTCTGTTGCGCCAGATCTACGGCCAGACCGAAGCGGGCGGGTCGCTGACGATCATGACCAAGCGCGACGCGGCCAAGCACCCCGACAAGGCCGGGCGCGGCGGCCTGTTCACCGAGATTCGCGTGATCGACGATCAAGGCAAGTTCCTGCCGGCGAACCAGGTCGGGCAGATCGTCATTCGCGGGCCAGCGACGATGAAAGGCTACTGGAATGATCCGGACGCGACGGCGCGCACTATCGTCGATGGGTGGCTGCGCACGGGCGACCTCGGCAGCGTCGACGAGCATGGCTTTCTGAGCTTCATCGACCGCATGAAGGACATCATCATTTCGGGTGGCCTGAATATTTCGGCAGCCGAAGTCGAGCGCGTGGTGTCCGAATATCCGGGCGTGGTCGAGGTCTCGGTGATCGGGGCGGCCGATGCGAAGTTCGGCGAAACCCCGCTGGCCATCGTCCATGCGCCCGAGCCGATCGACGTCGCCAAGCTCATCGAACATTGCAATCGCAATCTGTCCGACTACAAGGTCCCGCGCTATGTCGCGATCGAGTCCGATCCGCTGCCGCGCCTGGCGACCGGCAAGATCGCCAAGCCGGCGCTACGCAGCAAGTATCTCGCGCAAGTCGCGAGCATGCCGCGCGTGCGCTGAGTGGAGATCGACATGAGCGAGGCCCTGCTGCTCGAAACGCCGGCCGATGGTGTCGCCCTCGTGACGCTCAATCGTCCGCAATCGCGTAATGCGCTCGATCTGGCCACCCAGCTCGAGCTGGACGATCTGCTCGACCAGCTGGCGAACGATGAGACGGTTCGCGCGGTCGTCATCACCGGCGCGGGTGACAAGGCCTTTTCGGCCGGCTACGACCTGCGCGAGATGAAGAACTTCGATGCGAACAAGCTCGCGCTCGTGCAGCTCGAACGCGAGCCCTGCATCTGGAACATCGCCTCGTACGCGAAGCCGCTGATCGGAGCGATCAACGGCTTCGCCCATGGAGCCGGGGCGATCATCGCCGCCGCACTCGATATTCGTGTGGGCTGCAGCCGTACGGATTTCAAGTTCACGGCGATCAACTACGGTGGAGCGAACAACACCTGGCATTTGCCCCGCGTGGTCGGCCTCGCCAAGGCGAAGGAGTTCATCATGACCGGCCGCAGCATCGGTGCCGACGAGGCGCATGCGGCGGGCTTGCTCAATCACGTCGTCGCCGACGACGAAGTCGTCGGCAAGGCGATCGAGATCGCCGCGCTGATCGCCACTCACGATGCGGGCGCGCTCTACCATGTCAAGGCGCTCATGCACGCGAATCTCGATCGCGGCTATGAAGAGGGCTACAGGGCCGAGAATGCGGTGATGATGAACGAATTGCGTCCCCGTCCGCCGTCCGAGATGTTTCAGGATTTCGGCAACAAGCCGAAGTCGTAGTGCCGGACAGAAGGCCCGCTCCAAGCGGGCCTTCGCGCTTCAGGGCTTTGGATCGCCCATGTACTCGCGATACGCGAGATGGAACAGCTGGTTGGTGACTTCGTTGCGTCCCAGGCAAACCGTTCCGGCATTCGGCGTGGCCGACGAAGCCTGGATCGAGTTACCGATCGGCACGTCCTCGTTGATGATCGCATCGGTCGCGATCTTCCAGTTCTTGTCGAGTATGCCGACGACTTTCTCGCTGTAGTCGTTGTTCGGTGTCAGATAGCGCAGGTGGAGCTTGCAGGCACCGACGTCGTTCGGGTTTTGGTACACGGTCCAGAATTCGATGTGATGCGGATGCATGACCATCACCGCATTCGGATTCAGCAGGTTGCCGATGATCGCGTACTTGTGCAGCGAACTTTCGCCGGGCTGCTCGTGCAGGATTTTCTCCATCGCCCGGCGTGGATTGCCCCAGAGCGCGTTCTTGCCGAGGATTTCGATGCCCATCATGTTCGGATAAAAGTATGGGCTGATGGTTTTGCCGTGCAGAAACTGCACGTGATAGCCATCGATGAGCCCGTCCATCATGACCTTCCAGTTCTGCGGAAAGTCGAAAACGTGCGTCTTGTAGTGGAACCACTTGTCGAGCCCGTACTCGGCGAGCGCCTGGTCCATGCCGTCGCCCAGATGCGAGCGCACGTCGATGCTGCCCTTGGGGTCCTCGACGATCCAGATGAAGCCATGGCGCTCTTCGACGGGCAGGGCGACGAGGTTCTTCTCGTCATTCGGCTTGATGCCGAACGAATCGGCGAAGCCGATGCCGCGCAGCTTGCCGTCGTTGCTGTAGGTCCATCCGTGATACGGGCAGGTGAAGCGGTTGCGCTTTCCGCATTCCTCGCTGGCGAGTCGCGTGCCACGATGTCTGCAGATGTTGAGGAACGCACCGACGCTGCCGTCCTGCTTGCGCGTGAGCAGCACGTTGCTCGAATTGAGCTGCAAGCTGATGAAGCTGCCGGGCTCCGGAATCTGGTTCGAATGCGCGGCCATCATCGGAATACGCTGGAAGATACGCTCGCGTTCCTGCTGCGCGACCACGGGATCGGTGTAGATCGACAGGTCGTATTCGAGCAGGCCATCGAGCCGGTCGGTCGTGGTTTCCTCGATGTGCTTGAACAGCTTGGCGGCGAGGCGGGCGTTGCGCTCTGCGCTGAAGTACATGGTGAGCTCCTGCGGGTTCTTCAAGCAGCCTGCGCCGAGGCTTTCGAGACGCGCTCGAACAGCTCGACCAGACCGGTGCGGGCGATCTTGTTCGATGCCGTTTTCGGCAGTGGCTCCGCGCTCAGCCGGATGTGCTTCGGCGCCTTGTAGCTGCCGAGCAGGGCGCGAGCCTGCGACATAATCGAATCGACATCGCTGAGCGTCGGTGCGTAGATCACCGCCGCCACTTCCTGCCCCCACTTCTCGCTTTCGATGCCGAGCACGACGATCTCGGCGATGCCCTTGATCGAGGACATCGCGCGCTCGACTTCGGCGGGATAAATGTTCACGCCGCCCGAGATCAGCATGTTCTTCTTGCGATCGACGATGACGATCGCTCCGTGCTCGTCGTAAGTCGCCAGATCGCCGGTCTTGTACCACTCGCCGATGAAGGAATCGGCCGTCGCCTCGGGGCGCTTCCAATAGCCTTGCATGAGCTGCGGACCGCGTGCCTGCACCTCGCCGACTTCACCGACGGCGACACGCTGCTGCTGCTCATTGCGAATCACCAGTTCGATGCCCGGAAGCGGGAACCCGAAGGCGGTCGGTCGCGTGACCGCCGCGGCTTTGTCGGGCGCCGAGACGCCACCGCCGCCTTCGGTGAAACCGTATTGCTGGCGAATGCACACGCCTTTGGCGAGAAAGGTGTCGAGCAGCGGCTTCGGCACCGGAGCGCCGCCCGTGAACGCTGCGTTGATCGCGGAGAGATCGGCCTCGGCGAAACCCGGCGCGAGCGCCACGCGCTCCCACAATGCGGGCACGCCGCCGAAGATGGTGATGCGATGCTCGACGAGCAATCGGAGCGCCCGATTCGGATCGACGCTCTTTTCGATCCAGGCCGAGCCGCCGACCATCAGTATCGGCGTCAAGGCGGAGATCACGCCGCCCGTGAAGCCGAGCGGTGCGAGGATCAGCGAGCGCTCTTCGCCGCCGCGCAGGCCGAAGCACAGGATCAGCCCCTGCATCGCCGCATCGATGTTGCGATGCGTGAGCGCCGCGCCCTTGGGCACGCCGGTCGTGCCGGACGTATAGCAGATCGCCATCACATCCTCGTCGGACAGATCGGCGCTCCGGAATTCGCGCGGCGTGGCGATGATGTCGGCGTAGCTCGTCGGCGCGCTGCGATTGCGACGATCGTAGAGGCGTGGTTCATCTGCATTGCGATGATCGTCGCTGGCGCCGAGCTTGGTGATTTGCGCGGGCGTCGAGAGGATCATCGCGCAGTCGGCGTCGCCTTCGATCTGCCGCAATTCGAAGCTGCCGAACATCGCGTTCAACGGAACGAAGATCGTGCCGAGTCGCAGCGAGGCCACGTAGCCGACGCACCAGGGCAGGTTGTTGGTCATCAGGCAGCCGAAGCGATCGCCGGGCTTGAGCCCGGCCTGCTGCAGCCAGGCGGCGAGCGAGGCCGAAGCGCGATCGAGTTCGGCCCAGGTCAGCCTGTCGTTCTCGCAGCTCAGCGCGAGCTTGTCGCCGTTGCGACGGAACCAGAAATCGAGAATGCGGGAAAAATGCATGTCGTAAATCCTCAGGACGCCTTGCGAATGTCGGCTCGAATCATCTCGGCGCCGCGCTCGCCGATCATGATCGTCGGCGCATTGGTATTGCCGCTCGTGAGGCTCGGAATCACCGAAGCATCGATCACGCGCAGGCCCTCGAGGCCATGCACCTTGAGCGTAGCCGGATCGGTGACCGCCATCGCATCGATGCCCATGCGGCAGGTGCCGACCGGGTGATACGCCGGCGCCGCCTTGTTGCGCACGTAATCGATCCACTCGGCCTCGTCCACGATGGGCTGGGCCGGTGCGCGATGGCCGCTGACGATGCGGCTCAGCGAGGGCATCGCGAACAGCTTCTCGATCAAGCGTTGTCCGCCGACCAGCGTTTGGATGTCGCGCTCGTCGTCGAAGAATCGATGCAGGATCTTGGGTTTGCGCCGGTCGTCGAGTTCGACGCGACCGCGGCTTTGCGGATGGCAGATCGTCGCGTTGATGGTGATGGTCGGCTCCTTGGGCATCAGTGCGCTCGCGGTCGATACGGTGTCGGCCTGGATGTCGTAGGCCAGCGGCAGGAAATGCAGCTGCACGTCGGGCTCGGCGAGTTCGGGACGCGTGCGTGCGAGGCCCATGGCCTGCACCGCAGGCGCTCCGAGCGGCCCTTTCTTGCCGTTGGCGAACGCGATCAGGTGCTTGAGCATGTCGAGGGCGCCGACTTGCGAATTCAGAGTGGGCTGATTGACGAAGCGGTTCTGGCCGACCCCCGGATGCTCCTGCAGGTTGCGGCCGACGCCAGGCAGATCGGCGACCACGTTCACGCCGACCGATTGCAGGTGCGCGCCAGGACCGATGCCCGAACGCAGCAGCAGCGCACTGCTGCCGACGGTGCCGGCGCTGACGATGATTTCGCGCCGCGCATTGAGCTGCTGCTTGCCTTCGCGAGTGTTGACGGTGACGCCGATCGCGCGCCGCCCATCGAATCGGATCGATTCGACTTCCGCATGCGTGATCACGCGCAGGTTCGGGCGCTTGCGTGCCGGCCGCAGGAAGGCTTTTTCGGTGCTGCAGCGCCAGCCGTTTCGTTGCGAAGCCGAAGTCAGGTAGGCGCCTTCCATGTCGCCGCCGTGATAGTCGTCGAGGATCGGCAGGCCGTACTCGCTGCAGGCGTCGAGAAAGCTGCGGCAAAGCGGATGGAAATCCTGCATCGGTGCCGTCGACAAAGGGCCGCCGCGGCCATGCACCGCATGCGTGGGGCCGGACCAGTCTTCGGACTTCATGAAATAGGGCAGTACCTCGTCGAAGCTCCAGCCCTTGGCGCCCTGTGCGACCCAGTGATCGTAATCGCCGCGAGTGCCGCGAATGTAGACCTGCCCGTTGATCGAACTGCCGCCACCGAGCAACTTGCCGGCCGACCAGACGAAGCGGCGGCCGTTGATCGAGGAATCCGGTTCCTGCAGATAGCGCCAGTCGAAACTCGCGTGATTGACCAGCCGCGCGAATCCCACCGGCAGCTGCACGAGTAGCGAATTCGCTTCACCGCCGGCTTCGACCAGCGTGACCGAAACGGCCGGATCTTCACTGAGCCGTCCCGCGAGCACGGCGCCTGCACTGCCGGCGCCGACGACGATGTAGTCGCTGGCTTGGTTCACGCGCGGCTCGCAATGACCGCGGAAGATCGGCGGCGTGGAAGCGACGTCTGTGCGGAAGTCGCCCGGAGGGCTGGGAGGTGCTTCAAGTTCTCGCTCCAGTCCGGTCTGATGCCGGGTTCGTGTCGGTGATCGGTCCCGCAGCGGCATCGATGCGATCGGTGCGCTTTTCGTCAATGAAACAAATACCGAAATATGTATCAGTTCGATCGACTGTATCGCAGGCCGTCGGCCGGGATCAACCTCGATCGAAAGAGCGCTGATTCCGCCCGTCTTGTCCGGGCTTCGATCGCAGTTCCGAAGGCAGGCCCGACTGCGATAGCACCCGATTCACAGCCTATGAGCAGGCTGATACATAATGGGGTCGATGTAGCGTATAAGCCCGAAAGCGAACGCTCTGCCCGGCCGGTGACCTGAGCGGGTGGAGTCGGAGGCCATCACGGATGGCGAGGAGATTCCATGTGGCAGCTGAGTGGTCGGGGCGTACAACGGTCGCGCGTTCGGATCCATTTCGAGCGCGGCGTGATCGCCGAGGCCCCCGGGTGTGGCACTGCGCGGCGCGCTCGGCGCGCAGCGGCGCAAAGTGGCGCGCGTCTGGCGGCCTGAGCTCATGCGACTGACGCTCTCGCTGCACAAGGCGCTGCGCGAATGTCCGGATGCGATCGCGACGGTCTACGGCGATCGTCGACGCAGCTACGCTGAGTTCGTCGATCGGACCGCAGGCTTCGCCGGTGGCCTGCAGAGTCTCGGTGTCGCGACGGGCGACCGCATCGGCATGTTGAGCCTCAACTCCGATCGCTACCTGGAGTATCTGTTCGGGACGCTCTGGGCTGGAGCGGTGGTCAATCCGATCAATATTCGCTGGAGCGCTGCCGAGATCGCGTACTCGCTTGACGATTGCGATACGCAAGTGTTGCTCGTGGATGATGCCTTCGCTCCGATGGTGCCTGAGTTGCGCAAGCGCTCGACCAGCCTGCAGACGCTGATCCATGTCGGTGAAGGTCCGGCGCCGGATGGAATGCTGAGTTACGAGACGCTCGTCGCGGAAGCGGTCCGTGTCGAGGATGCAGGCCGAAATGGCGATGATCTGGCCGCCGTGCTCTACACCGGCGGCACGACGGGAAAGTCCAAGGGCGTGATGCTGAGTCACGCGAACCTTGCGTGCGATGCCCTGGCCGCGCTGGCCGCGGCTCCGCGCGCGAGCCGTACGACGGCTTTGCATGTCGCGCCGCTGTTTCACGTCGGCGGATTCTGCTTCGTACTGCAGCTCGCCCTGCGCCTGTCGCGTCACGTGCTGCTGCCGAGCTTCGATGCGCAACGCGCCTTGGAGCTCATCGAGCGCGAGAAGGTCGGCGAAAGCTTTCTGGTGCCGACGATGATCGCCAGGCTGCTCGACGATCCGCATTTTGCGGAGCATGACTTGTCGAGTCTCGATACGCTGATCTACGGCGCGGCTCCGATCGACGCGACGCTGCTCGAAAAGGCCTTGCGCCAGTTGCCGGAGACGCGCTTCGTGCAAGCCTACGGGCAAACCGAGGCCTCGCCCGTGGTGACGATGCTGCCGGGCGCCTATCACGTGCTCGAAGGCGAGGCCGCGGGCAAGCGCGCTTCGGCCGGACGTCCGCTCGCGACGGCCGAGATTCGCATCGTCGACGAGTCCGGCGCCGAGATGGAGCCTGGACAAGTCGGTGAAATTTGCGTGCGCGGTCCGACGGTCATGCGCGGTTACTGGGGCAAGCCCGAGCAGACCGCGGCCGCCCTGCGCGACGGCTGGCTGCACAGCGGAGATGCCGGCTATCTCGATGCGGACGGCTTTCTGTTCGTGGTCGATCGCATCAAGGACATGATCATCACCGGCGGCGAGAACGTGTATTCGAACGAAGTCGAGAATGCGCTGCTGCAGAATCCGGATGTCGCAATGGCGGCGGTGGTCGGGTTGCCTGACGCGGTCTGGGGCGAGCGCGTGCACGCTGTCGTCGTGCGCCGGCCGGGCGCCACCGTCGGCGAGGCCGAATTGATCGTCCACTGCAAGACGCTCATCGCGGCTTACAAGACTCCGCGCAGCATCGAATTTCGCGAGGAACTGCCGCTCTCGGGTGCTGGAAAGATTCTGAAGTATCAGCTGCGCGAAGCTCGGCGGCCGAGTGATGCCCCGTGAACAGAAAGTAAACAGAAGGCCCGCATGCGCGGGCCATCTGCAAAGCGTGCCGCGGCCTACTTCGCCTGCATGCGAATGCCGCCGTCGACGCGAATGGTCTCGCCGTTGACGTAGGCGTTCTCGACGATCGCGACGGTCATGTGCGCGATCTCGTCCGGGCGACCGAGACGCTGCGGGTTGAGCACCTGGGCGGACAGCGCATCGATGACGTTCTGCGGCGAGCCGTTGAACAGCGGCGTGTGGATGAGGCCCGGTGCGATCGTGTTGCAGCGAATGCCGAGCGAGGCGAGGTCGCGCGCGATCGGCAAGGTCATGCCGACGATGCCGGCCTTCGAAGCCGTGTACGCGGCCTGGCCCATCTGGCCCTCGAAGGCCGCGACCGACGCGATGTTGACGATCACACCACGCTCGGCCTCCACCGGCACGTTCTTCGCCATCTGCTCGGCCGCCAGGCGCGTCACGTTGAAGGTGCCGACCAGGTTCACCTGAATGATCTTGTTGAACTCGGCGAGCGGAAACGGACCATTCTTTCCGACGGTCTTGAACGCATTGCCGATGCCCGCGCAGTTCACGCAGACGTGAATCGCGCCGAACTTCTGCATCGTCTGCGCGATCGCGTTCTGCACCGAGGCTTCGTCGGAAACGTTGACCTTCACGAACAGCGCCGTGTCGGCACCGAGCTGCTCGACGAGCGCCTGGCCGGCTTCCTCGTTCATGTCGAGGATGGCCACCTTCGCGCCAAGGGCCGCGAACTTCTCGACCGTGGCTTTGCCGAGGCCGGAAGCACCGCCGGTGATGATCGCTACGCTGTTTTCGATTTTCATGTCGTTGCCGGATTCCGTTGGCTGGTGGGGAAATATCGCGAGTCTGGGTAGCGCCATCGCTGCGGGCAATGATCGAAGCGAGCGCATCGGTTGACCGCAAATGACAATCCGGCGGGTCGGAAAGTCTGCTGGGGTCTACCCGGCTGTCGGTTGCGGTCAGTGTTCACGCGCGGCCCGCATGGAATACTCGAACCCTTCCCGGAACACCCTGAAGAGGCTGGCTTATGCGTGAGGCATGGATCATCGATGCGGCCCGGACGCCGCGCGGCGTCGGCAAGATCGGCAAGGGCGCGCTCGCAGACGTGCATCCGCAGCGCCTGCTCTCGACCGTGCTGAAGGCGCTGGCACAGCGCAACCACCTCGACACCGCCGAAGTCGACGACGTCATCGCCGGTTGCGGCACCCAGGCCGGCAAGCAGGCCTCGTGCATCGCGCGCATGTCGGCGCTCGACGCCGGCTACGACTTCCTCGCCCCGGGCGTCTCGCTCGACCGCTTCTGCGGCTCGGGCCTGACCTCGGTCAACATGGCCGCGATGGGCGTGATGTCGGGCATGCAGAACCTCGTCGTCGCCGGCGGCGTCGAATCGATGTCGCACGCCTTCACGCTGCCGCCGCTGCTGTTCATGGACTCGGGCAACGAACACCTGCGCAAGGCGGTTCCACAGCCGCACCAGGGCGTCTGCGGCGACCTGATCGCCACGCTCGAAGGCATCACGCGCGAAGAGACCGAACGACTCGCGCTCGAAAGCCAGCGCCGTGCGGACGTCGCGATCAAGGAAGGCCGCTTCGACAAGAGCCTGATCCCGGTCTACAAGGACGACGGCACGCTCGCGCTCGATCACGAAGAATTCCCGCGCCCGCAGACCACGCTCGAAGGCCTGGCCCAGCTCAAGCCGGCGTTCGCGGCGCTCTACGAGCGCGAGCTCGATGAGCAGGGCACCACGTATTCGAAGCTCGTGCGGCAGAAGTTCCCGGACGTGAAGATCAAGCACATCCACCATGCGGGCAACAGCTCGGGCGTGGTCGATGGAGCCGGCGCGGTCGTCGTCGCTTCGCCCGAATACGCCAAGGCGCACGGGCTCAAGCCGCGCGCACGCATCAAGGCGCTGACCTCCATCGGCGACGACCCGACGCTGATGCTCAACGCGCCGGTGCCGGCGACCAAGAAAGTGTTGCAGATGGCCGGCATGTCGATCCGAGACATCGACCTGTTCGAAGTCAACGAAGCCTTCGCCGTGGTGCCGATCAAGTACATGCGCGATCTCGACGTCGATCCGGCGAAGCTCAACGTCAACGGCGGCGCGATGGCGCTCGGCCATCCGATCGGCGCCACCGGCGCGATCATCCTCGGCATGCTGCTCGACGAGCTCGAGCGCCGCGATCTGGCGACCGGCCTGGTCACCATGTGCGCCGCCGGCGGCATGGCGCCGGCCGCGATCATCGAGCGATTCTGAGTGACAATGCGTCTGTCTGTAACGATTGCCGAACGGAGAACCACATGAGCATCGACTTCAGCGCCGATTTCACGATGACCATCGGCGGTCGCCCGGTCACGAGTCCGTCGACGATCAAGGTCGTGAACCCGGCGACCGAAGAGCTCATCGCCACGCCGCCCGATGCGACGCAGCAGCAGCTCGACGAAGCGGTTGCCGCTGCGCGCGCCGCGTTCCCGGCATGGTCGGCGACACCGATCGAGAAGCGCCAGAAAGCCGTTGCTGCGATTGCAGCCGCGTTCATGGCGAACGCCGAAGGCCTCGCGAAGCTGCTCACGCGCGAGCAGGGCAAGCCGCTGGTTGCGGCGCAGAGCGAGATCAAGGCTTCTGCCTGGTGGCTTTCCGAATTCGCGAAGATGGCGCCGCCCGTCACCACGCTCGAAGACACCGAAAAGACGCTCGTGCAGGTGCGCCACGTGCCGGTCGGTGTCGTCGGCGGCATCGTGCCGTGGAATTTCCCGCTCACGCTGGCGACCTGGAAAATCGCACCAGCCTTGCTCGCGGGCAATACGCTCGTGCTCAAGCCCTCGCCGTTCACTCCGCTGACCACGCTCAAGGTCGGCGAGATTCTGCGTGACGTGCTGCCGCCCGGCGTGTTCAACGTGATCAGCGGCGGCGATTCACTGGGGCCGTGGATGTCGTCGCATCCGGGTATCGACAAGATCAGCTTCACGGGCTCGACGCCGACCGGCCGCAGGGTCATGGAAAGCGCCTCTCGCAATCTCAAGCGACTCACGCTCGAACTCGGTGGCAACGATGCCGCCATCGTCATGCCGGACGTCAATGTCGAGAAGATCGCGCCGCTGCTGTTCTGGGGCTCGTTCTCGAACAGCTCGCAGTTCTGCCTCGCGATCAAGCGCCTGTATGTGCATGAGGACATCTACGACAGGCTCGCGGCCGAGTTCGTCAAGATCGGCAAGGCCGTGAAGCTCGGCGACGGTTTGGCCGAAGGCACGCAGCTCGGACCGATCCAGAACCGCGTGCAATACGATCGCCTGCGTAACCTGCTCGACGACTGCAAGCGCAATGACTATCGCATCCTGCTCGGCGGCGAGCTGCCGGAAGGCAAGGGCTTTTTCTTCCCGGTCACGCTGATCGACAATCCGCCGGACGATTCGCGCATCGTGCGCGAAGAGCCCTTCGGTCCGATTCTGCCGCTGCTCAAATTCAAGACCGTCGATGAAGCGGTGGCACGCGCGAACGACAGCGAGTACGGCCTCGGCGCTTCGGTCTGGACCAAGGACTACGTGCAAGGCCAGGCGATCGCGGAGCGTTTGCAGGCGGGCACGGTCTGGGTCAATCAGATTCACGCGCTTTCGCCGCACGTGCCTCTGGCCGGCCACAAGCAATCCGGGCTCGGTGTCGAGAACAGCCTCGACGGCCTGCTCGAATACACGGTCACGCAGACGATCTCGATACGCAAGACTTGATTGCGGCGGACTCACCGGGAACGCGAAAAGGCCCGGTTTTCCGGGCCTTTTCGTTTGCAGTGAGTTTCTTCAGCCGGTAGCGTCGTGAAACTGTGGTTTGCGCTTTTCTTGAAACGCGACGATGCCTTCGATGAAAGCCAGCGTTCCGGCGCAGCGTCCTTGAAGTTCGGCCTCTAGCGCGAGTTGTTGTTCCAGCGTGTTGAATTGCGCTTGCTGCAGCGCGCGTTTGGTCAGCTGGTTCGCGAGCGCCGCGTTTGCCGCGATGCGCCGTGCGATGTCGAGCGCGCCGCTTGCAAGCTCGTCGTCTTCGAAGACTTTCCAGATCAAGCCATGACGAGCAGCGTCCTCGGCGGACCAGGGCTCGCCAAGCAAGGCCAGGGCGGCTGCACGTCCCGTGCCGAGCAGGCGTGTGAGATGCCAGCTGCAGCCGAAATCGGGAACGAAGGCGAGCTGCGGGGTGAACACTTGCAGCAGCTTCGCCGAGCGCGCCGCGACGACGATATCGCAGCTCAAGGCGAGCCCGACGCCGCCGCCGGCGGCAACGCCGTTGACCGCGCACACCAGCGGCTTCGGAAAGCCGTGCAGGCGCAGGGCGACACGGTTGTGGTGGGCGATCAGCGAGTCGCGAATCCGGTTGCCGATGCGTGCCAGCACGGCATCGCGCTGGGCTTGCGGCAGCGACGGAATGGCTGCCGGCCCCTCGACCTCGGGATCGAGCGGCCCGGCCAGATCGCCGCCACTCGAAAACGCGCGTCCGCTGCCGGTCAACAGAACGGCGCGAACCGTCTCGTCGTGCTCGATCGAGGCTAGCGCCTGCAGCAGCTCCTGCAGCATCGGCACGCTGATCGCGTTGTAGACCTTCGGGCGATTCAGCGTGATCGTCGCCACGCCGTTTTCCCGGGTTACCAATAGAGTTTCGTAAGTCACGTTTCTCCTCGTGGCGGCGCGATGGATTCTGCCGAATCGGCGTGGGTCACGAGCCGTCCCGCAAGTATGCGTTACAGAAAGCAATATCTGTATTGCGGTAGCAGCAGGCCTTCGACTTGCCGTGCACCGATTCAAGATGGACCGTCGAGCGGAAAGGACGCGCGCGCTGCATCTAGGATATTTACGGATTATTCCCAGATAAGTAAATTAAGCAATCAACTAAATATTGGTCTCGCCCCGTCGTTGCGCTTTCGGATTCCCGACAACCCGCGGCTCGGCGCTCCATCACCTTCAGAGGAGAACATCATGCCCACCCCTGCCATGGCGCCCGAGTCCCCCGCCGCGAACGAACTCACCGACAGTCAGTGGGCTGCGATTCGCGGGCTGCGGCCTTCGAGCGAGACGCCGGTTCCGACGATGGTCACGCAGCGCCCGGCCTCGATCTATACGAGCGAGGACCGTTTCAAGCTCGAGCAGGAAAAGTTGTTCGGCAAGATCGCCGTGCCGATCACGGTCTCGGCTCAGCTGCCCGAGCCCAACATGGTGACGGCGACCGATGGCTACGGCTTGCCCTTGCTGGTGACGCGCGACCGCGACGGCAAGGCACATGTGTTTCTGAATGCCTGCCGCCATCGGGGTTCCAAGTTGCGAGAGAACTGCGATGTGGTCAAAGGCGGGCGCATCTCGTGTCCGTATCATGCTTGGTCGTATGCGCTCGACGGCAAGCTGGTCGGCATCGCCCGCCACGACACGTTCCCCTCGCTAGACAAAAAGAATCTCGGCCTGGTCGAGTTGCCGAGTCACGAAGGCGGCGGATTCATCTGGGCAGGATTGAAGCCGAACGCGGAAGCGCCGCTCGTCGCCGGCACGAGTGAGCTCGCGGCGGATCTCGAAGCGCTCGGCCTGCACAAGATGCATCTCTACGCGCATCGCAGCTACGACTTGCCGGCCAACTGGAAGCTCGTCTATGAGCCTTTCCTCGAGGGCTATCACGTGCAGCGCCTGCATGCGAATTCGATCGCCAAGCTGTTTCGTGACGACCCGACCATCATCGGCATGCTCGGTCGCCACATTCGGCAGACTTCGGGCAAGGTCAACTTCGATCCGGCGGTGCTCGAGTCGGGCGTCGACCAGCTGCATCGGCACATCACGCACGCGTATCAGATTTTCCCGAACGCGATTTTCATCACGAGCCCGTACTACATGAGCGTGATGATCCTGATGCCGCGCGCTCACAACCGTACCATCGTCGAGTACTACATGCTGGTGAAATCGGCGCCGGACAGTCCGAAGGCGGAGGAGATCTATTCACGTTCGTGGAAGCTCGCGAACGAGGTCTTCGGTGGCGAGGATTTTCGTGCCGCGATCCTGCAGCAGGAGGCGCTCGCTCCGGGGCTCATCGACGAGGTTTACTACGGCGGGCTCGAAGAGGCGATCGACCCGTTCCATCGCAACATCGACGATTACGTCGGCGCCTGAGCAGATATTCGGCACACCGGAGCGGCGGCCGATCGACGCGGCTGCCGCTCTTTTTCTGCGCTCAAACGGATGAACTGGCCAGCTGGCGCAGGCCGCGATAGTGCGAAAGGCCGAACCAGGCGCAGAGCAGGGTGACGATCCAGGCCGGAGCGGTCGCGATCAGCATCGATAGATGCAGCATGTCCTTGTCGCCGAACCAGTCGTCGGTGATGAAGGCGGTGATCAGCGGGCCGATCGCGAGTCCGATCAGGTTCGCCGACAGCGCGTACAGCGCGAGCGTCTGACCGCGCAGGCGCATCGGCGTGATCTCCTGCACCGCCGCGTAGACGGTGGTGGAGACGATGCCGCCGACTACGCAGATCAATACGAGGCCGAGGCCGGCCAATGCGACCGAATGCCCGCTCGTCAGCGCGAGCACGCCTGGGAAGAACCACGGCGCGACGAGGCCCATGAGCACGAAGCGTCCGTCGGGCCGCTTGATCGCGAGCCGATCCGCGAGCACGCCCCCCAGCAGGATCGAAAGCGGAACCGTGGTCAGCGTGATGCTGCC
Organism: Hydrocarboniphaga sp. FW305-C-57; assembly: GCF_058783045.1. Taxonomy (NCBI): domain Bacteria; kingdom Pseudomonadati; phylum Pseudomonadota; class Gammaproteobacteria; order Nevskiales; family Nevskiaceae; genus Hydrocarboniphaga; species Hydrocarboniphaga sp. FW305-C-57. The sequence continues at coordinate 535,366 of NZ_JBYSYG010000001.1, forward strand.
GTACAAGATGCCCGCGTCGGCCGCGGCAAGTCCGTAACGGCGTGCGAGCAAGGTCGGAATCCAGGCGATCAGCGCGTTCTGCATGTAGGCCAGCAACACGTAAGGCGTGAGCACGAGCAACAGGGCCCAGCGATGGCGCCGCAGGTGCGAGAGAAATCCGGTCGATGTCAGCGCCGATCCTGATCGGGGCGCGTTGCTCGTTGCGATCGTGCGAGCCGGTTCGCGCACGCTCAGCGTGAGCGCCGCGATCAGCAGCCCGAGCACGCCGAATACGATCAGCACGATCTGCCAGGCGGCGCGTCCGCCGGCACCTTCGCCGAGCGAGCGCAGAATGAATCCGCCACCGAACAGGGCCAGGCTCGATCCAAGTGGGAAGCCCAGCGACACGATCGAGTTCGCGCGTCCGCGCATCTCGGGCCTGAAGTAATCCGCGACGAGCGAGAACACGGTTGGAATCACGCAGGCCTCGCCGAGCCCGACCATGGCGCGTGTGAAGATCAGGAGCTCGTACGAGTCGGCGTAACCACCGGCGATCGTCGCCAGGCTCCAGATGGTGATGCCTGCTGCGAGCAGATTGCGGCGGCTGTAGCGATCGGCCAGATAGCCCATCGGAATGCCGGCGGCCGCATAGAGCACCATGAAGGCCGGACCCAGCAGCAGGCTCGTGCTCACATCGGAGATCGCCAGGCTTTGCTGCATCGGCACGACGAGCACGCTCATGACCTGTCGGTCGAGATAAGCGAGCAAAGTAGCCAGGAACATCACGCCGAGCACGTGCCAGCGATAGCCGCCGCCGCTCGGCGCACCGCTCGTGGCGATGTCGGCCTGCAACATGGATTTCTCCATGGATTCTTCTCCTCGAGTGTTTGATGAATCGCGAGCGTTCATTGCGCTCGCTTCATGGGCTCAAAGCGTCAGTCCGCCGTCGACGGTCAGTTGCGCTCCGGTGACGAACGCGCTCTCGTCCGAGAGCAGGAAGATCGCGGCCCCGACGATTTCTTGTGGCTGGGCGATGCGGCCCAGCGGCGTGCGTTCGATACCGAGCCTTTTCCCGTGTCCGCGAGAGGATTCCTCGAGCAGTCGCGTATCGAAGAACCCCGGATGCAGCACGTTGACGCGAATGCGCGACGGCGCAAGTTCCGCGGCAGCCGAAAGACTCATGCCCACGACCGCGGCCTTGGTTCCGGCATAGGCCACGGTGCCGGCGTGCGCACGCAGCGCGGTCGCGGAGCCGACGTTGATGACTGATCCGCCGCCGCGATCGCGCATCGGCTTCATGACGTGCTTGAGCCCGAGCATCACGCTGATCTGATTGACCCCGATCATGCGATGAACATCGTCCATGTCGAGCTTGGCGAGGCTCGCGGTGAGTGCGAGCCCGGCGTTGTTGACGAGCCCGTCGATGCCGCCGAAGCGCTCGCCCGCGATGTCGACGATGCGCTTCCAGTCGCTTTCGTCGGCGACGTCCTGGCGCACGAACAAAGCGTTTTCGCCGAGTTCTGCCGCGATGGCCGTGCCAGCGGTTTCATCGCGACCGCCGAAGACCACGCGCCCGCCTTCGGCGACGATGCCGCGCACCTGCGCTTCGCCCATGCCGCGCGTTCCGCCGGCGACGATGATGTTTTTTCCTGCCAGTCGCATAGGAGGCTCCCTGCCGGTGTTCAGGCGTCGAGGCCGACGATGAGCTTGCCGTCGTGACGGCCGGTGAAGAGACGGTCGAGCGCATCAGCCGCGTTCTCGATGCCCGGGATCACGTGGTCCTTCCAGCGCACGCGACCGTCGGCGATCCAGCCGGCCAGCGCTTCGAACGCTTCGCTCGCACGCGGCAGGTAGTCGATCGAAATGAAGCCTTCGATGCGCAGCCGCTTCATGAGCACGCGACCGAAATCGGTCGGGCCCGAGAAGGGCGCGTCGGCGTTATAGCCCGAGATCAAGCCGCAAACGGCCATGCGACCGTGCAGGCGAAGCCGCGAATAAACCGAATCCATGATGCGGCCGCCCACGTTCTCGAACGTGACATCGATTCCGTCGGGACACAGTCGATCGAGTGCGGCGTCGACGTCTTCGGACTTGTAGTCGATGGCGCCGTCGAAGCCGAGCTCGCGTATCCAATCGCATTTGGCCTGGCCACCGGCGATGCCGATCACACGACAGCCCTTGATCTTGGCGATCTGCCCGACGATGGAGCCGACCGCTCCGGCCGCCGCCGTGACGACGACGGTTTCGCCGGCCTTGGGCTCGCCGATATCGAGCAGGCCGAAGTAGGCCGTGAGCCCGGTCACGCCGAGCACCGACAGAAACGCGGTCAGCGGCACGCCCTCGATGGGCCGAATGCGCTTGGCCGCGCGCTCGGGCACGGCGGCGAATTGCTCCCAGGCGCCGGAGTAGGGCATCACGATGTCGCCGACCGCATGGCGGCTCGACCGCGTTGCTTCGACCCGAGCCAGCGTGGTTCCGCGCATGACGTCGCCGATGCCGACCGGCGGCAGGTACTGATCGCGATCGCTCATCCACAGCCGGTTGGTCGGGTCGAGCGACAGGTACAGATTGCGCACCAGGATTTCACCCTCCGCGATCTCGGGCAGCGCGGTATCGATCAATTGCAGATCGCCGGGCGCAACGGTCGCTTCGGGTCTGCGCGCCAGAATCCACCGCCGGTTGTGAACCTGCGTGCTCGCCATCTCTCGCTCCTTGGGTATTATAGAGATTAATTAATTGTACACTTAACATAACGAAACCCGGCGAGGTGCTCAATGGCGATCAAGGTGGTTTTCTGTCTTCGGCGACGGCAGGGCATGAGCCGTGAAGAGTTCCAGACCTATTGGCTGGAACAGCACGCGCCGCTCGTGCGCCGCTTGGCCTCGGCAACCGGAATGAGCCGCTACGTGCAATCGCACACCATCGGCAATCGGCTCGGGACATCGTTTGCAAAAGCTCGCGGAATCACGGCCGAACCCTATGACGGCGTGATGGAGGGGTGGTGGGAGTCGGAAGCCCAGGCGCTTGCCGCCTTGGCTGCTGGCGGTGCCGAAGCCGGGCCTCTGCTGTTGGCGGACGAGAGCCGCTTCATCGACCTCGCGCAATCCTCGATTTTCTTTACTGAAGAGCACGAGATCTTCGGCCCGCAGAGTCCGGTGATCGGCGCCGAATAAGGACTGCCGACGAGGGCCTGAATCCGGCCGACAATCGGCGCCCCGGTTTCAATTGACAACGCAAAAGTCCGTGCTAATCTCCGCCGGAAATTTCATCAACCAATTAAATAAGAGAGGAGAGAGATGAAGAAAGAGATCATTGCCCGAGCCCTGTTGGGCTCGACGATCATGGCCGTGGGCACCGCGAGCGTGAATGCTCAGGATGCCCTTCCCGCTGCGGAATCCGTTTCGAACCAGGAGCCGCCCGCCGAAGCCCCCGCTGCCGAAACCGCTACGCCTGGGGCTGCCGAAGTCTCGAACGCCCTGCCGCCGGCGCCCGCCACGGGCGGCGAGGAACCCGAGGGCCTGGCCGAAATTATCGTCACCGCCCAGCGGCATGCGGAGCGTTCGCAGGACGTGCCGATCTCGATGACGACGATCGCGCCTGCGCAGCTGGAAGCGCAGGGCATCACGAGCGGCTTCGATTTGACCAAGGTTGTCGCGGGTCTGGTGTTCAGCCAGAGCTCGAGCTATGCGGTGCCTTTCCTGCGCGGCGTCGGCTCCACCAACACCTCGCCCGGCGACGAACCTTCCGTGGCGACCTATATCGACGGCGTGTACTACGGAAACCCGGCGGCGCTCGCGTTGCCTTACGGCACGGTCGCCAACATGGAAGTGCTCAAAGGACCGCAGGGCACCTTGTTCGGGCGCAACGCAACCGGCGGCGTCATCAACGTGACGCTGCGTGGGCCGGAGTTCACGTACGGCGGCGTCGCGACCCTGGGCTATGACAGCTATCGCGCCAACGAGGCCAACCTGTTCGTGACCGGGCCGCTCAGCGAGAAGGTCGCGGCGAGCATCGACATCGTCTCGCGCAATCAGGACAAGGGTTACCTGATCGACGATGCCACCGGCAACCACGTCGGTGTCAACAACTACGTGGGCATTCGCCAGAAATTCAAGATCCTGGCTTCGGACACGGTCACCATCGATACCTCGCTCGACTATCAGCACTCGGGCAACACCACCGGTACGTACTTCGGCACGCTCAAGGGCGACGTTCCGCTCGGAGCACTCAACGATTCGCCGTATCCGACGAAGGATCTGCACACGCGTTCGAATGCGGACAACAGCTTCGATCTCGATTCCTGGGGTGGCAGCGTGACGCTGACCGCGGAACTCGGCGAGAACACGTTCAAGTCGATCTCGAGCTATCGCAACATCGACTACACCTTCCTGCAGCAGGTCGGCTTCGTGAAGGACAACACGATGACGCTGCAGCAGGACAATACGGGCCTGACCACTCCGAGCGGCGCTCCGGTCGGTACGCGCAACGTGACGCCGGCGACGACCTACTACAACAACCACACCAAGACGCCGTACTTCGCGACACAGGAATTCCAGTTCATTTCGGCCAAGGGCGAGCTGTTCGACTGGATGGCCGGCGCCTATTTCCAGTTCAGCAAGGACGAGTGGGCTCCGCTCGACATCGCGTACTCGCTCGATCAGGCCTACGGTAGAACGCCGGCCTTCGTCAGCTACGACGGCTATGTATCGACCGAGGCGTACGCCGCGTTTGCGCAGGGCACTTTCCATCTGACCGATCAGATCGATCTGGTCGGCGGCTTGCGCGAGAGCTACGAAGTCAAGAAGACCAAGGCCGACCAAGCCGTATTCGGTAACGTGGTTGCGAGCAATGATCAGAAGGAAGAGTTCGACGGCCTGAGCTATCGAGCGGGGCTCAACTACAAGCCGGCGAGCAACGCGCTGCTCTATGCGACCGCGAGCCGTGGCTTCAAGTCCGGCCTGTTCTCGATCGCGAGCTTCGGCGGCCAGCCGATCAAGCCCGAAGAACTCAATGCCTATGAAGTCGGCTTCAAGCTGCAGCCGGCGAACGTGCTGCGCATCAATGGCGGCGCGTTCTACTACGACTACAAGGACATTCAGGTCAACACGGTCATCGACACCGGCGTCACCGCGCTCAGCAATGCGGCCGAAGCGCGCATGAAGGGCGTCGAACTCGAAGTGCAGTACATGCCGATCCAGCGCCTGACGCTGTCGCTCTCGGGGGCTTATGAAAAAGCCGAGTACCGCAAGTACGAAAGCGCGGTGGTCTATCTGCCTTCGAGCAGCGCGGGCAACTACCAGACCGCGCTCGATGTGTCCGGCAACCGCATGCCGCGCGTGCCGAAGTTCACCGGAACGGCCGCTGCGCACTACATCGTGCCGATCGGCGACAACACCATCGACTTCGGCGTGAATTACTACCACTCGGGCCAGTTCTTCTGGACTGCGGACAATGGACCGGAGCAGAAGTCCTACGGTCTGCTCGACCTTTCCGCCGAATGGTTGTCGGCCAGTGGTCAGTACTCCGTGCTCGCCTACGCCAACAACGCGACCGATACCGAGTACGGCACCGGCATGCTCGCGGCGGTGCAGGGCAACCTCGTGCAGTTCGGCCGGCCGATGGTTTACGGCGCTCGCTTCAAGATCAACTTCTAAGCAGGACTCCCGTCGCCGCGAGGCGGCGGGTTTTTTCTGCGCAATGCAAGGGCCGAAATGCGCACATCACACAAGTTCTTCATCGATGGAAAGTGGGTCGATCCGGTTGCGGAGAAGCGGCCGTTCGACGTCATCAATCCGGCTACCGAAGAGCGCTCGGGCCAGATCAGCCTGGGTTCGGCGGCCGATGTCGATCTCGCGGTGGCTGCTGCGAAAAAAGCCTTCGTAAGGTTCTCGCGCACCACGCGTGAAGAGCGCATCGCGATGTTCGAACGCATCATCACCGAGTATCGGGCGCGTCGCTCCGAACTCGCGCGCGTGATGACCGAGGAGATGGGCGCTCCGCTGAGCTTCGCCGACAAGATGCACGCGGCGATCGGCCAGATTCACCTGAAGACCGCGCTCAATGTGCTCAGGACCTATCCGTTCGACGAGTTCCGCGGCAGCACGCGCATCGTGCACGAGCCGATCGGCGTTTGCGCTCTGATCACGCCGTGGAACTGGCCGATCAACCAGATCGCCGCGAAAGCGGCACCGGCGCTGGCCTGCGGCTGCACCATCGTGCTCAAGCCTTCGGAAATGTCGCCGTTCTCGGCGACGATCTGGACCGAAATTCTCGAAGCGGCCGGCGTTCCGCCCGGCGTCTTCAACATGGTTCACGGCAGCGGACCCGAGGTCGGAGCCGCGCTGAGTTCGCATGCGGATGTCGACATGGTGTCGTTCACGGGCTCCACGCGTGCGGGCATCGACGTGGCACGCAACGCGGCGGTCACGATCAAGCGTGTGCATCAGGAGCTCGGCGGCAAGTCGGCCAACATTCTGTTGCCCGACGCGGACTTCGAAAAAGCCGTGGCGGCTGGCCTGCGCGGCGTGATCACCAACTCCGGTCAGTCCTGCAACGCACCGACGCGCATGCTGGTGCCGGCCGACAGGCTAGACGAGGTGTCCGCGATCGCGAGCCGCGCCGCGTCCGCACTGAAGGTCGGTGATCCGACCAGCGACGTCGACCTCGGCCCGGTGGTTTCGCAGGCGCAGTTCGACAAGATCCAGGCGCTGATCCAGCAAGGCATCGATGAAGGCGCGACGCTCGTCGCGGGCGGGCTCGGGCGTCCGGAATCGCTGGGCAAGGGTTATTACGTGAAGCCGACGGTGTTCACGAACGTGACCAACCAGATGACGATCGCACGCGAGGAGATCTTCGGGCCGGTCCTTTCGATCATCGCGTATCGCGATCTCGATGAAGCCGTCACCATCGCCAACGATTCGCCGTACGGACTCGCGGGCTACGTGCAGGGAACCGATGCGGCGCTCGCCGACAACATCGCCTCGCGCCTGCGTGTGGGCCAGGTCGTCATCAACGGCGCCTTGCCCGATCCGATGGCGCCGTTCGGTGGCTACAAGCATTCGGGCAACGGCCGCGAATACGGCGAATTCGGTTTCGAGGCCTTCCTCGAAGTCAAAGCCGTGCTCGGCAGCGCCGCGGCGCCCGCCAAGCCTGCGGCTTAGTGCAGCCCATCGTGCCGACCGCTCCGAGAGGTGGGAAGCGACGCTCAGCGCGCTTTCTTGCGCCTGGGCTTGGCGGTGGCTGGCGCTGTCGCCGTCGCGGCGAACTTGGGCGGAGCGAGCAAGCCCTGGCTGACGAAGTCGATCACGCGCGCGGTGACGGTGTCGTCGTCTTCGGTCTTCGAAAGTCCGCCGCTGAGCACCGCGAGGCGATCGGCTTCCATGAGCACCGCGTGTTCGATGCCGAGCACGAAATGCAGGCGCCAGCCGATTTCCTGCGTCGAAAGTCCGGGCAGCAGCCGCGACAGGGCGAGCACGAAAGGCTGCAGATGCGCGGAGTCCTGCCGCAGCAATTCACGGACTCGCGGAGGGCCGTCGAGACGCGCGCGCTGCTGGAACGGAACGAAATACTTCTGCGTGTCCGGCTTGCGATACCAGCGAATGACCGGTGCGAGCAGGGCGTGGAGGATCGCGCGCAGCCTCGTTTCGGTGTCCCCGGCGATCGCCTCGGCTTGGCGCAGCAACTCGGCGCGCTCGCGGATGAGCTGTGGCCCGGTTCTTCGGGCGAGCGCGTAGATGAGCTCATCCTTGGAACCGAAGTGGTAGTTGATCGCCGATAGCGAGACGCCAGCCGTGTCGGTGATCTCGCGGACGTTGACCTGCGTGAAGCTGCGCTTCGAAAACAGCTTCTGTGCCGCGTTGAGCAGGCTTTCGCGGGTTTCGTTGTCCTCGGGCAGCGGCGGTCGTCCGCGCGGCCGCTTGGCGGCGGCTTTGGGCGGCGCTTCGGGTTTGGTCGAGCGGGCGGGCATGAACGGCGCGGGCTTCCATCGGGTGCGAGAGCGAACTATACCGCCGCGGCTTGCCCGGTTCGGCCCTTCGGCAGAGGGCTTACCGCGCAGAGCCCGAAGCTTCCGCGCGGCAAGCGCTCGCCGGTGTCTACAGGTGCGAGGGCCTGCTCGGCAGGAACACCGTCTTGGTTTCGAGGTAAGGCTCGAGGCCTTCCGGGCCACCTTCGCGGCCGAAGCCGGATTTCTTGAAGCCTCCGAACGGATTGCTCAGGTCGAACTCACGCCCGTTCTGCGTAAAGTGGCCGGTGCGAATGCGCCGCGCGACCGCATACGCGCGATCGGTGTCTGCGGTGTAGACGCCACCACTCAGGCCGAACTCGCTCTGGTTCGCGATGCGTACGGCCTCGTCTTCGCTGTCGTACGGAATCACGGCGGTGACCGGTCCGAAGATCTCCTCCTGCGCGATCTTCATGTCGTTGGTCGCGTCGCTGAACACCGTCGGCTGCAGGTAATAGCCGGTTTCGAGATGCGCGGGACGCTTGCCGCCGGTGGCCAGCCTGGCGCCTTCGGCGAGTCCTTGGTCGATGTAGCCGCGCACGCTATCGAGCTGACGCTTCATCGCGAGCGGTCCCATGTAGGTGCCCTTGTCGAGCGGATCGCCAACCGTGACTTGCGCCATCGCCGACGCCAGGCTGTCGACGTAAGCCGCATAGCGGCGACGCGGAACCAGCACGCGGCTGTAGTTGATGCAGACCTGCCCACACAGTTGCGTGACGAGCGGAGCGAGTGCGGGGCCGAGCTGCGCTGGATCGAAATCGTCGAGCACGATCGCGGCCGATTTGCCTCCGAGTTCCATCGTATAGCGCGCCATGCGCGAGGCGCAGATCGAGGCGATGTGCAGGCCGGCCTGCGTCGAGCCCGTGAAGGCCACCTTGTCGACGCCTTCGTGGCGGATCAGTTGATCGGAGACCTCGCGCCCGGCTGGCAGCAGGTTGATGACGCCAGCGGGCAACCCGGCTTCTTGCGACGCCTCGGCGAGCAGGAAGACTTCGAGCGGCGTTTCGGGCGACGGCTTGCAGATCACCGTGCAGCCGGCCGCAAGCGCCGGTGCGAGTTTCATGATCATCGACATCAGCGGGCCATTCCACGGCGTGATCGCAGCGACGACGCCGACCGGCTCGCGCACGACGACCGCGACTTGGCTCATGTAACCGCCGGACTTGCGCACGTCTTCGAACGCATGGCGCTCGGCCAGATCGGCGTAGTAATTCAGCAGGATGCCGGCACCTGCGCTTGCGCCCGTCGAGATCTGTACCGGAACGCCGATCTGCAGCGTCCACGCCGAGTCGAGCGCGGCGATGCGCTTGTCGAGCGCCTTGCCGAGTTCGCGCATGTATCGCGCGCGCTCCACCGGCTTCAGACGCGGCCACGGGCCTTCATCGAATGCGGCTCTGGCTGCGGCCACCGCCGAGTTCATGTCCTCAACACCGGCTTCGGCGACTTCGAAGAAGGTCTGCTCAGTGGCTGGATTGATGAGCTGCAGGCGTTGAGCGGTCGATGGCTTCCTCCATTGTCCGCCGATGAAAAGTTCCTTCGGATGTTCGAGCTTGAGCGCATCGAGTATTGGCGTGCCCATCATCATGGTCATGGTCTCCGGTGTTTGAGCAGATTCGTCCGCGGAGAGAATGAACATCGACCCGAGCTCCGCACATGTCGGGGCGACAATAATTTATTGAAACACCTGTATCAACTAATTTCAGATGTCGGATGGAAGGCGTCGTCACCGATGTCGGAATCAACCAAATGCGAGGAGCGGCTCGAGTCGTGAACAGCAAAAATCAATACGACTACATCATCGTCGGTGCAGGATCGGCGGGCTGCGTGATGGCGTATCGCCTGAGCGCGAACCCGAAGATCTCGGTGTTGCTGCTCGAAGCCGGCGGTAGCGGAAGGTCGGTATTCGTCGACATGCCGAAAGGCGTCGGATTCACGATGGTCTCGCCCAAAACCACCTGGCCGTATCAGACGAGTCCGGAATCGAAGCCCTATCGTGCCGAGCAGTGGACACGTGGAAAATCGATCGGAGGATCGAGTCTCATCAACGGCATGATGTATGTACGCGGACAGCCGGCCGACTACGACGAGATCGCACGGCAGGCCGGGCCCGACTGGGCCTGGGACAAGATCGGGGCGGCTTACAAGGCGCTCGAAAATCATGAACTCGGCGCAGCGGCGACGCGCGGCGACAGCGGACCGCTGCATATCTCGATGCCGACGATGCGCGACTCGATGACCGAAGCGCTCATCGATGCCGGCACCAGCATGGGCCTGCCGCGAAAGCAGGATGTCAACGAGCCCGACAACGGCGAAGCGGTGGGCTATGCGCCGTCAACGATCTACAAGGGCCGGCGCGAAAGCGCGGCGAGGGCCTTCATCGATCCGATCCGCCAGCGCCCGAACCTGCATATCGAAACCGGTGTCGTCGTCGACAAGCTCGTGTTCTCGGGAAAGCGGGCGATCGGCGTCGACGCGAGCCGCGAAGGCTCGGCGCAGCAGTATCGCTGCAGGCGCGAGGTGATCGTCGCTGCAGGCGCGCTGGCTTCGCCGGCGATTCTGCAGCGCTCCGGTGTCGGCTCGGCTCCCTTGCTGCAATCGCTTGGCGTGAAGCTGATCGCGGAGAGCCCCGAAGTCGGCTCCAATCTGCGCGAGCATCACGCGATCGTCATGCAATGGCGAACACCTGAAATCTATTCGACAAACCGGGGGCATGGCGGGGCCCGATTGCTCGGCAATGTCGCGCGCTACTACGCGAAGAAAGACGGGCTGATGGCTGCGGCGACCTACGAGCTCGGAGCCTGGTTCAAAACGCGTCCCGAGCTCGATCGACCCGATGGCCAGTTCCTGCTCGCTCCCTACAGTTTCGACTGGAGTGCTTCCAAGCTCACGGTCGAAGCGCTCGGTGGCGTACAGATTTGCGCCTACATCCTGCGACCGGAGTCGTCGGGCTCGCTACGCATCATCTCGAGCGATCCGACCCGGCTGCCGCTGATCTCGCCCGACTACCACGGCCTCGAAAGCGATCGGCGCAAGATGGTCGACGTACTGCGCTACGCACGCCGCTACATGCAGCAGTCTCCGCTGGCCGGCAAGGTGACCGAGGAAACCCGTCCGGGCGTCGAGTTCGAAACCGACGAGCAGATTCTCTCGGCCTACGATCGCTTCGGCGCCGGTGGCTATCATGCCTCGGGCACCTGCCGCATGGGCAGTGATGAGCGCTCGGTCGTGGATGGTCGTTTGCGAGTACGGGGCGTCGACGGCCTGCGTGTCGTCGACACTTCGATCTTTCCGGTCATGCCAGCCGGCAACACCAATGGTCCTGCGATGGCGATGGCCTGGCGCGCGGGCGATCTCGTCATCGCGGATCAGTGATCGGCATGGTGAGCGCCACAGGCAAACTCGCAGGCCTTGGCTCAGCGCGGCGTCTGCACGTCGTCCGCGATGATGCAGGTGCCCGTGACGAAGTGCGAGTCGGGATCGAGCAGGTAGAGCAGGGTGCTGTCGAGGTACTCGGGCTGGCCCATGCGCTTGCGCGGGAACCCGTTGGTGGCTTTGTCTCCGGCGCGCTCGAGATAGTCGCGGGTCATCTCGGTCGTGAACATGCCCGGCACGATGGCGTTGACGTTGATGTTGTACGGCGCCCATTCGATCGCGAGCGTTTCGGTCATGCGGCTGATGCCGGCCTTGATCGACGAGTAGAGCGCCGCTGCGGCCCGCGAGTTGTAATAGACCACGGCGACGGACGAGATGTTGACGATCCAGCCGCGCGACTGCGCATCGATGAGTCGGCGTGCGAGCTCGGCGCTCAGCATGAAGGGCGCGCGGAAGTCGACGTCGATGACCTCGTTGATCTTGTCGAGCGAAAGCTTGGTCGCGTAGCCCGCATCGGGAATCGCGGCGGCGTTGACGAGGCTGTCGACGCGGCCGAACTCGGCTTCGGCACGGTCGAAGACTGTGGAAAAGGACTCCGCATCGCGCAGATCGAGTGGAATGGCGAGTGCACGCCCACCTTCGGCTCGGATTCTCCCGGCGAGCGCTTCGATGGTGTCGACGCGGCGAGCGGCCAGCACGACGGCGGCCCCGGCGCTTGCGAGCACTTCGGCGAAGCGCTTGCCGAGTCCGGCGCTTGCTCCGGTAACGAGGACGACGCGTCCGCTCAAATCAACTTTCTGCTTGGACATGCGCTGGTTTCCGATGGTGATGAGCTTCGTCGAGTACGAAGCAACTTTGTTTAATGTAACAAATGTTCTATAAAACTATAGTGCTTCGATATGAAAGATGAAGAGCGCGGAAGATCGACAGCTGTTTGTGGTTCTTCGTTGGAACTGAAGGCTGCAGTCGCCGCGCGTAATTGAACAATTGGAGACAGTCGAATGAGTCAAGCCGCCGCTGTGCCGGCTTCGGCCGATGCCCCTTATTGGCAGGCCTTGAATGAAGGAAAGCTAAAAATTCAGCACTGCGCCTGTGGCGTCTGGCATTGGCCTGCGGTCTGGCGTTGTGGCGACTGCGGTCGCTGGGATCCCGAGTGGAGGGACGTCGAGTTGCGGGCGCAGGTCTACAGCTGGCAGAAGACCTGGCACGCCTTCGCCGGAACCGAGGATATCGGCCTGCCTTACGTCACCGTGCTTGCAGCGTTGCCGCAGGCCGGAGGCCGCCGTCTGCTCGGTCTGTTCGATGGCGACGTCGAACGACTGAGCACCGGCGCCGAACTGCAAGGCCGAATCAGCGAAACGGTGATCGCGGGCAATCGCATTCCGTCGCTGCGCTGGCGTTTGCGCTGAACACTCGTCCGCGCTGTCGGACGCAAGGAGACAATATGGGCAGCATCGTGGGTGCGACGGCCGCGGTCGGCGTCGGCTTGTTGCAGTACAAGCGCGGCACTGCGCCTTGGGGAGAAAAGGGCGTGCTCGTGCGCGCCATCGTCGAAGCCTGTGAAGACGCGGGGCTCGATCCATCCGATGTCGATGGCTTCGTTTCGTATGGCGACGATGCGAATCAACCCGATCGGCTCATGCAGGATCTCGGCACGCGCGAACTGCGTTTGTCGACCGCGATCTGGGGCGGCGGCGGTGGCGGCATGCTCGGCGCGTTCGAGGTGGCCGCGATGGCGATCGCGAGCGGTCAGGCCGAAGCGGTGATCGTGTTTCGCGCGCTCGTGCAGGGAACCAGCGGGCGTCTTTCCGCCGCAGTGTCGGCGCATCACATGAACGATCATCTGGTCGGTGCGGGCATGTTCGCACCGGCTCAGGTGTGCGGCTTGCGCGCCCGGCCCATGATCGAGCAGCGCAAGTTGCCGGAGTCCGCGCTCGAGGCGCTCGTGCTCGCCGATTACTACCACGGCTCGCGCAACCCGCAGGCAGTCGCCTACGGACAGATGCTCGATGTCGACAAGTATCGAAGCTCGCGAGCGATCGTCGAGCCGATCAAGCTGTTCGATTCATCGCGCGAGAACGACGGCGCGGGCGCGGTACTGCTGGTTTCGGCCGAGCGTGCTCGCGATCTGCGCAAGAAGCCGGTGTTTCTGCTCGCGGCCGCGCATGGGGCGCACAAGGGGTGGGGCGATTTGCTCGAGAACGACGACGATTACACCTCGACGGGTTTCGAGTCGATCGTGCGCCGTTTGTGGGAAAAGACCGGGCTGGGGCCGAAGGACATCGATGTCACCCAGCTCTACGAGAACTTCAGCTATCAGGGCATCTCGGCGCTCGTCGGCCACGGGCTCACGCGCTGGGAGTCGCTCGCCGAAGACTTGCGCTTCGAAAACCTCATCGCGCCGAGCGGCAGGCTGCCGCTCAACACGGCCGGCGGCAATCTTGCCCAGGGCTTCGTGCACGGCATCAACCTCGTCGTCGAGGCCGTGCGGCAGTTGCGTGGCGAATCGAGCAACCCGGTGCCGAATGCGAAAACCTGCCTCGTCGTCGGCGGTCCGGGCTCACCGATCAACAGCTCGGCGATTTTTTCCAACGAACGCCCTTAACGAATTTATCGAGCCTTGCATCGGCGGCGTCTCACCCGCGCTGCCGTTTCTCCCTTGAGCGGCCATTAGGCCGCTTCTTTTTCGCTATCGGCTACGCGTTCAGGCGCTGCCGCACGCGTTATGATCTCGATATTAGTTGATCGATTAACAACTCGAAGCACGGGAGCTTTCACATGATGCGCTTGTACCACTGTCCCGATGCCCGTTCGTTCCGCTGCCTGTGGGCGCTCGAAGAACTGCGTCTGCCGTACGAACTCGTGAGCATGGCGTTTCCACCGAAGCAGACCACGCCGTCGTATCTGCGGGTCAATCCGCTGGGCACCATTCCGGCGCTCGTCGATGGCGGGACCGTGCTGACCGAATCGGCCGCGATCCTGCAATACCTCGCGGTGCGGCATGGTCCGACGCCGCTCGCAGTCGAACCCGGCGAACCCGATTACGGTGCCTGGCTCAACTGGCTGCACTACGGCGAAGCGACGCTGACGACGGTGCAGACGGTCGTGCTGCGCTACAAGCTCACCGAGCCCGAGCCGCGGCGTCTGCCGCAGGCGGTGGCCGACTACACTCAGCTGTTCGACGATCGCCTGCAGGTGGTCGCCGATGCGCTGGGCGACCGCGAATATCTGTGTGCGAATCGTTTCACGGTCGCCGACATCAACCTGCATTACAGCTTGCAGCTCGCTCGCTTTCTCGGACTCGATTCGCGCTTGACGCCAGAGCTCGCGGCCTACATGGAACGGCTGCAGGCGCGCGATGCGTTTCGCGCCGCACGCAAGGCGCAGAAGGCCAAAGCCGCCTTACAGGCCTAGAGCCGCTTTCGCGAGAATGTTGCGCTGGATCTCGTTGGAACCCGCGTAGATCGAGCCGGCGCGCTCGCCGAAATAGCGCAGCGGCGCGAGTGCGGCATCGACGGCGCCGACGTAGCCGTCGTGCGCTCCGAACGACCCGTGCTCGCGCATCACCGCTCCGCCCGGGCAACCGGCTTGCGGCTGATAGGCGCGCCCCTGAGGGCCTGCGGCTTCGAGTGCGAGCTCGGTCAGCAGCTGGCTCAGCTCGGTGCCGAGCAGCTTCATCACCGAGCCCGAGGCGCCTGGCGATCCGCCGGCCTCGGCTTCGCTCATCGCGCAGAACTCGTAGCTTTCGAGCGCGGCGATCCGGATGCGCGCGGCCGCCAGCTTGTGCGCGAACGCATCGTCCTCGGCCAGCGTGTCCGTGCGATCACCCGGAACTTGCGCGGCGAAGCGGGCGATGCGCTCGTAGCGCGCGAGCAGATCGGGCGAGTACGCGCTGCCGCCGCGCTCGAACTCGAGCAGGTACTTGGCCACCGTCCAGCCGGCGCCGATCTCGCCGACGACGTTGGCCTTGGGCACGCGTACCTGATCGAAATGCACGCGGTTCTGGATGTTCTCGCCCGACGGCGACACGATGGGCTCGACGCTGACGCCAGGCGAAGTCATGTCGATGAGCAGAAACGTAATGCCCCGCTGGGGCTTGTCGTGCGTCGACGTGCGCACCAGGCAGAAGATCCAGTTCGCGTGCTGCGCGTGCGTGGTCCAGACCTTGGTGCCGGTGCAGATGAAAGCATCGCCGTCGTCGATCGCCGGCATCTTCAGCGCTGCGAGATCGGAGCCCGCGTCGGGTTCGGAATAGCCCTGGCACCAGAAGTGCTCGCCGCTGAGCATGCGCGGCAGAAAGAAGGCTTTCTGCTCGGCGGTGCCGTAACCGATCAGCGCGGGGCCGCACATTTGCAGGCCCATCGGAGACAGCGGCGGTGCGCCTGCGGCAGCACGTTCGCGAGCGAAGATGTAGCGCTGCATCACGCTCCAGCCGGCGCCGCCGTATTCGACCGGCCAGGCCGGTGCGGCCCAGCCACGCGCATGCAGGATGCGCTGCCAGGCAAGGTTGGCGGGCTGCGACGGATAGGCGCTCGTCATCAGGCTGCCGGCCTTGCGGACCTCGTCGGTCAGCTGCTCATCGAGAAAGCGACGCACCTCGTCGCGAAACGCGAGATCGGCCGTACTCCAGCGCAGGTTCATGACAGAGCTCCGAGGTTCTTGTTCATGGCGATCTTCACTGGCCCTTCCAGTGCGGCGCGCGCTTCTGCGCGAATGCGGCCGGGCCTTCCTTCACGTCTTCGGAGCGGAACAACGCGCGGACCGCCGGCATGCGCGATTGCTCGCGATCGGCCTCGGCCAGCGTGGTGTCGAGTCCCTTGCGAATGACCTGCTTGGTGGCTCGAATCGACATCGGGCTGCAGGCCAGAATCAGTGAAGCCCAGCGACGCGCGGCGCTCAGCAGTTCGCTGTCCGGCACCACTTCGTTGACGAGCCCGAGCTCGCGCGCCTCGCGGGCCGCGATGCGACGTCCGGTCAGCGCGAGGCCCATGGTCTGCTTGAGCCCGAGCTGTCGTGGCAAACGCAGCAAGCCTCCGGCGAGCGCAGCGAGTCCGACCTTCGGCTCCGGCAGTGCGAAGCTCGCGGATTCGGCAGCGACGATCAGATCGCAGGCCAGCGCGATCTCGAAGCCGCCGCCGAGCGCCACGCCGTTGACCGCTGCGATCACCGGTTTGTCGAGATCGTGGCGCGAGGTCAGCCCTGCGTAGCCTTTCACCGGCGTGTCGGGCAGTTGTCCGCGCGCCATTTGCGTGGCCATGTATTTGAGATCGTTGCCCGAGCAGAACGCCTTGTCGCCGGCGCCGGTCAGGATCGCGACCCACTGATCGGGGTCGGCCGCGAAGTCGTCGAAGATCTCCGCGAGCTCGCCGTTGGCTTGCGGATTCAGCGCATTCATCGCCTCGGGCCGATTGATCGTGACGATGGTCAAATGGCCATCGCGCTCGACGGTGCAGTAACGCGGCTTGGTGCGTGAGCTCGCGTAGTCCGTGAGGCTCCATTGCGGCTTGCCGAAGACGTCGTTGCGCAAATGACCGACGCTGCCGATCGGCGATGCTGCCTGCGATTGCAGCAGCGCGAGCGTGGCCTCGTCTTCGGCGGATACCCGCGCCATCGCACGCTGGCCTTGCGGCGTGCGCACGATGGCGATGCCGTCGATCGGCAGCGCGTGACGGTCGTAGCGGACGGTGAAGGCTTCGAGACTTGCGGGGCCGACGTAATCTTCGACGAGTTCGGGAACCGGCTCGCGCGCGGCATCGGCTGCAGGCTGCACCGAGAAATCTTCGGCGAGCGCGGCAGGCGCCGGCTTGGTGCTCAGCACGAGCGCGTGATGCTTGTTGACGAAGCCGCCTTGCCCATAGAGCAGACCGATTTCATGCGGCGCGGCACGCAAGGCGCGAACCATCGCGCAGGTCGCGTGGCCCATGTAGTTGTTGAGCGGGCCGCCGAAGAACGTGAGCCCGCCGGCCACCGTCGGCGAGCGTCCGCGGCCTTCGAGTCCGAGCGCACGCAGCGCCATCTTCGGCACCACGGGGAAGCAGCTGTAGAGCTCCATCGGGCCGATGTCTTCGGCCTTGCCGCCCGAGATTTCGACGGCCTTCTGCAGCACCGCGTTCTGCGCGGTGCTGCGGTCGTAGCGATCGCGCAGCAGGTAATCCTCGGGCTCGATCGCATGCGCCCCGCCCCAGACATGCACGAGCCGGTCGTCCGCGATGCCCTGCGCACGCGCAAGCGCAAGGCTCGTGACGATGATTGCCGCGGCCTGATTCACGTTCGGATTGGCCGTCATGAGCTTCGGATAGGGCCAATTGATGAGCCGGTTGTCGGGCCCGGTTTCGGCGATCGCGTTCGCGTCCGGAGCGCTGCGCAGCCAGGCGTTCGGATTTTGTGCGGCGACCTCCGCGTACTGTGCCCACAACGCGGCCGATTCGGCCTGGGCTTCGGCCGGCGACTGCTTCCAGGCGGCCTGCGCCGCGGTTTCGTAGAACGGATAGATCTGCGCCGGGTCGACCACGCCGAGCTTCTTGGCGACGCGGCTCATCGCGAAGTGCGTCGACGGCCACTTGACCGCGTCTTCTTCGGATGCGAGCGGCGTCCAGTCGAGATTCTGCTTGGCCGCGCGGGCGCGTTTGCGCGAATGCAGGGCTTCGCCGCCGACGATGGCGGCCGCTTCGAGTTCGCCGCGAGCGATACGCACGGCGGCTTCGTGAATCAGCCGCGTCGGCGTTTCGCCGCCGATGCTCGCGTTGACCTGGCGTTGCGGACGAATGCCGAGCGTCTCGCAGAGCTGTTTCACCGGATCGACATAGCGCCAGCTGATGAAGCCGACCACCTCGATCGACTGCAGCCGCGCCAGCAGACCGCCGCCAGCGTCTTCGTCGGCGTTGCGCAAAGCCTGGGCGATCAAGGCCAGCGGCTCGAGCGCAGTGGAAGCATCGGCCGGGCGATCGACGAACTCGCCGATACCGACGATGACGGGAATGGCCTCGGGATTCGGTTTTGGCGCGCTGGACATGCGGATGGGACTTGCCTGTAATTTAGTTGTTCAATTAATTTAGCTTCCGAAAGGGGCGCCGTAAACCAGCGGCGCTCGCCATCCGCCCGAAAACCAGACCAGCGGCGACGCCGAGCGCGTATTGCCGACGGGCTTCAAGAAGAGCGCCTACGAAATGACGAATCCCGCCTCGCAGCCGGCTGCGACCCTCGACCTGCCGCTTTCCGGCGTTCGCGTCCTCGACCTGGCCGCCGGCGCGCTCGGCGCGATCGGGCGCCAGCTCGCCGAACTCGGGGCGGAAGTGATTCGGATCGAGCCGCCCGGCGGCGCCGAGGATCGTCGCCAGGGCCGCTGCGTGGCGGGCGTGTCGATCGGTTTCGCCGCGGCCAATCTCGGCAAGCGGGCGATCGAACTCGATCTCGCGGATGCGACGGGCAAGGCGCGTTTCGACCGCCTGCTCGCGACTGCCGATCTGCTGGTCGAAAGCACCGGGCCCGGCTCCACCGCTGCTGCTGAGCTCGACGTCGCCGGCATCCGCAGGCGGCATCCGAAACTCGTGCTGATGTCGGTGACGCCGTTCGGACTCGAAGGCCGCTTCCGCCACTGGCAGGCCACCGATCCGGTACTGCACGCGCTGAGCGGCGAACTCTCGCGCTCGGGCTTGAAGGGACGTCCGCCGCTGCTGCCACCCGGCACGCTGGCGGTCGACTGCGCGATTCCGCAGGCCGTGTTCTCACTGCTGCTGGCGTTCTATAACCGCTTGCGCACGGGCGAGGGCGATCATCTCGATCTGTCGCTGCTCGACGCCGCGAGCCAGGCGCTCGATCCGGGTTACGGCATCAGCGGCAGCGCGGCGATGGGCGTGCCCGCGAGCAAGCTGCCGCGCGGCCGCGAGAACGCCACCGCGCGCTATCCGATCATTCCGTGCGCCGACGGCTATACGCGCATCTGCCTGCTCGCTCCGCGTCAGTGGCAGGGCATGTTCGAATGGATGGGCCGGCCCGAGGAATTCGCCGATCCCTCTTTCAACAAGCTCATGAATCGCTTTCGCTCGAAGACGCTGGTTCCGGCGATCGGCAAGCTGTTCGCCGATAAGACGCGTGCCGAACTCGAAGTCGAAGGACAGAAATTCGGGGTGCCGACCGCGGCCGTGCTGAGTCCGCAGGAGGCGATGGAATCGCCGCAGATGAAGGCGCGTGGAGCGACGCGCTCGGTGTCGCTCAGCGCTGCCGTCGAAGCGCCGTTTCCTGACGGCGTGATGGAAATCGACGGCCTGCGCGCGGGCATTCGAGGACCGCTGCCAGTGCTCGAAAACGCTGAGCAGATCGAGCTGCGGACGCGGCTCGTCGACAGCGTCGCCGCGCCATCCGCGGGCGAGCGTCCGCTGTCCGGGCTGCGCGTGCTCGATCTCGGCGTGATCGTGGTCGGTGCCGAGCAATCGCGGCTGCTCGGCGACCAGGGCGCCGAGGTCTACAAGGTCGAAACTTCGGCGTTTCCGGATGGCAGCCGGCAGACCATCGATGGCGCCAGCATGTCGCCGTCGCTCGCATCGGGGCATCGCAACAAGCTCGGGCTCGGCCTCAATCTGCGCGACCCGCAGGGCAAGGCGCTGTTCCTCGAACTCGCGAGGACGGCCGATGTGGTGTTCTCGAACTTCAAGCCCGGCACCATGGAATCGCTCGGGCTTGGCTACGACGCGCTCAGCGCGATCAATCCGCGCATCGTCGTGATCGACAGCTCGGCCTTCGGTCCGACCGGGCCTTGGGCCAAGCGACTCGGCTACGGCCCGCTCGTGCGCGCCTCCACCGGGCTCACCGCGCAGTGGTGCTATCCGGGTGACGAGCTCGGCTTCTCCGACGCGATCACGGTGTATCCCGATCACGTCGCCGGCCGCACGAGCGCGATCGGGGCGCTGGCCTTGCTGATCCGGCGGCTGCGCACGGGACGCGGCGGGCAGGTCAGCATCAGCCAGGCCGAAGTCATGCTCGGCCACATGGCGCCGCAGGCGGCCGAAGCCGCGCTGACGGCGGCCGGCCACGCGCTCGATGGCCCGGCGCAGCAGGATGCGCCCTGGGGCGTCTACGCCTGCGACGGCGACGACGAATGGTGCGTCGTCACCGTGCGCGGCGATGCGGATTTCAAGGCGCTCTGCGAGGTGATCGGCGCCGGCGAATGGCTTGCGGATTCGCGTTTCTCGAGCGCCGCGGGGCGCATCGTCGAGCGCGAACGCATCGAGGCGCAGCTGGGCGAGTGGCTACGCACGCGCTCGCCGCGTGAAGCCGCCGAAGCGCTGCAAGCCGCCGGTGTGCCCGCGGCTCCGATGCTGCGCGTGGTCGAGCTGCCCGACTTCGATTACTTCCGCGAACGCGGCATCTTCAAGCTCGTGCAGCATCCCTTGCTCGCCGAGCCCTTCCACGTCGAAAGCTGGCCGGTGAAATCGACCCGCCTGCCCGAACCCGCGAACGAACCCGCGCCGCTGATCGGCGAGCACAGTCGTCTGATCCTGCGTGAGCGTCTCGGCATGAGCGACGCGGCGATCGAGGCGCTCGTCGAAGCCAAGGTGGTGGAGGTGGCGGCGAGCTGAGCGCTCGCTGGCGTTCAACGCGCCAGCAGCGGCGCCGCGAGTTGCGGCACTTCGGCGAGCGCGCGCATCGCATCGTTGAGATGCGTGCAGCCCGCGGTGCGGCGCAGGGTTTCGAGCACCTTGCGGCGGAGTTCGTCGAGCGGAGTGCCGAACAGCTGCGGCAGGTTCGCGGTGGCGCCCGGGCATTCGGCGTAGGGCAGGATGCGCGGATCGGCCACCGTGTCGATGAGCACGCGCTGGTCGGCGTCGAGCCTCGCTTTCAACGCATATTCGTGGGCTGCGTCGCGGCCGCCGTCGGCGGCCGTCGCGCTGTCCTGGAACATCGAATCCACTTGCAGCACATTGCCATCGCGCCAGGCGTCGATGCGACGGATGCGCCACATTTCGATGCCGCCCTGGGGCGGCAATTCATGCCAGCCCAAGGGGTCGTCCGGATGGATCGGCGAGGGCACGCGTCTCGATCGATGAAGGTCGAGTGGCTCTCCACTCAGCGAACTCGAACCTTGCGCGAAGCCGATGCAGATGTCCTGCATGGCTTGCCGCGACATCGCATTCGAGGCCATTTCGCTCGCTTGCGTGCCGGGCCAGCGCGTCCAGGCCCAACCGGAGACCAGCGAAACGCCCGCAATGTCTTCGAGCAAGATGTAGAGCGGGCTGCCGGCGAGCGCTTCGTCGGCAGCGGCTTCCGCGACCGCACCGCGCAAGCCGGCGATCGAGTGGCGACCGATCAGTGAATCGAGCCTGGCTCGCGCCGGCCGCTCCGAGGCGATCGCCTGGATGATGCCGTCGCGGCCGATGCGCAGCGAAAGCCGATCCTCCGCGAGCGTCCGTGCCTGGCCTTGGCCATCGGTGAGCAGATCGCGTGCGTGACCGGCCAGCAGCATCGGACCTTCGCGCCCCTCGGGCCAAGTTGCCTGCAGGGAACTGGTTCTGCGCACCGAGAGCAGACGACGCAGTGGCGCGTGTCCGAGCGGATTGGATGGCGGGGCTCGCACGCGGTGGCTTTCCGGCGGCTCGCGAACGGCGGCCGACTCTGATGGCGGGTCGATGGATGCCGCGAGTTTACGAGTGGCCGACAAGTTAGTAAATTAATCGAGTAACTAATAAATGTTCCGGATCTGGTTCGCGGTCTTTTGCCGCCCGCCGGGGCTTCGATGGAGGAGCGAGGGCAATGGCGGGAACGATCGACTCGGTGCTGCGCTGGTGGGCCCAGGAACAGGCGCAGCGCGTCGCGCTGTCGCTGGCCGGAGATGCGGTGACGTATCGCGAACTCGATGCCTGGGTCGGGCGTGTCGCCTCGCGTTTTGCCGCGGATGGACTCGAATCGGGCGACCGGCTCTGCATCTACGCGGCCAACAGCCTCGAATGGTGCGTCGCTGCGCTCGCCGGCCTGCGTGCGGGCGCGATCGTGGCCGGCATCAATTCGCGCATGGTCGCGGCCGAAGTCGCCTACCTGCTCGGCGATTACGCGCCGACCCTGCTGATCGCGGACGAAGACGGCGCGCCGCGTCTCGATGCGATCGGTGCGCTGGTGTCGAAGAGCGGCGAGCCCGTCGCCGCTCCGAAGCGCCTGGCGATCGGCGACATCGCAGCGCTGCGCAGCGGCGCCGACGCCGATCTGCGCCGCGACATCGATCCCGAGCGCGTCAGCGTGATCGTGACCACGAGCGGCTCGACCGCGCGACCCAAGGGCGTGATGTGGTCGCATCGTTCGATGCTCGAATACCTGTCGGCCTACGTGATCGAAGACCCGATCGACGTGCCGCATCCCAAGCTCATCATCGTGGCGCCGTTCACGACCTCGGCCGGCTTCATCCAGTTCATCCAGGCCATCGTCCAGGGCGGCACCGGCTATCTCGAAAGCCGCTTCGACGCAGAAGTGGCGCTTGACCTGATCGTCAATGAGCGCATCAACATTTTCTGCGGGGCTCCGATCTTCTTTCAGCGCGTCGCCGATTCGCCGCGTTTCGAGACTGCGGACGTCAGCAGCATCCGCATCGCGCATACCGGCGGCGCCGCCGTGCCGGTTCCCTTGCTCAAGCGCTGGGCCGAAAAGGGCGTGCTCGTGCGCCAGATCTACGGGCAGACCGAGCTCTCCGGCTGCGCGGTGGTGAATCCGCGCCGCTATGCGCTGAGCCATCCGGACAAGTGCGGGCACGGAAGCGCGCTCAAGCAGATTGCGATCATCGATGCGGACGGCAAATTTCTACCGCGCGGTGAAGCCGGTCAGATCGTGTTTCGCGGTCATGGACTCATGCTCGGCTACTGGAATAACCCGGAAGCGACGGCCGAAACCATCGTCGATGGCTGGCTGCGCACGGGCGACATCGGCGTGATCGACGAGCTTGGCCTGCTGAAGATGCTCGATCGCGCCAAGGACATCATCATCTCGGGCGGGCTCAACATTTCCGCAGCCGAACTCGAACGCGTGCTGCTCGAAATTCCGGGGATCGACGAAGCCGCCGTCATCGCGGCGCCGGACGCCAAGTTCGGCGAGACGCCCTTTGCGATCGTGCATTCCACGCAGCCGGTCGAAGTGGAGGCCATCGTCAAGCACTGCGCGAGCAACTTGTCGAACTTCAAGGTGCCGCGCTACGTGGTGGTTCGCGAGGAGCCGCTGCCGAGACTGGCCACAGGCAAGATTTCCAAGCCGGAACTGCGCCGCCTCTACCCGTCGGCGGAATCGCTGCCGGTGGCGGTAAGATGAGCCGCGCGTGCCGGAGCCGGCCTTGAAGCTTCCACTCACGGCCGCGCAGGTCGAATTGCGTGAGCGTCTGCATTCCCATCTGCAGCAAAGCGGGCCTTTCGATGTCCGGCGCAGCGCGCTCGATTGGGCGTCGCGCCGCGAACTCTGGCGCTCGCTGGCCGAGCGTTTCGATCTGCTCGGCGCGCCGACACCCGAAGATGCCGGCTGGCGCTCGCTGGTCGTCATGCAGGAACTCGGGGCCGCGCTGCTCTCGCTGCCGTATCTCGAAACCGCGGTCATCGCGGCCGAATTGCTGCGTCTCACCGGCGGTGCGACTGCCGGCGAAGCCCTGCGCCGCATCGCGGCCGGCGAAGCCGTGTACACGCTGGCCTGGGCCGAGCCACGGACTCGTCATCGCTACTCGAACGTCGAGCTGAGGGCCAGGCGTCTCGACGCGGGCTGGAAGCTCGACGGAGACAAAATCGCGGTGTCCTGCGCGCCTTGGGCCCAGGGTTTCATCGTGCTGGCCCGCAGCGCCGGCGATCGCGGGCAATCGCCGGGGCTTTCGCTGTTTCTCGTCGATCGTGAGCAGGCGGGCTTGAGCCGCATCGACTATCCGACCGTCGATGACCGCTGCGCTTCCGATCTGCATTTCGACGACGTGAGGCTGCCCGACTCGGCCTTGCTCGGCGCCGAAGGCGAGGCGTTCGGGATCGTCGACCACGCAGCCGACATTGCGGTCACGGCGCAATGCGCGGAGGCCATCGGACTCATGCAGCGCCTGCTCGACGATACCGTTGCGTTCACGAAGCAGCGCCGGCAGTTCGGCCAGCCGATCGCGGGATTCCAGGCGCTGCAACATCGCATGGTCGACATGTTCGTGCAGCTCGAAATGGCGCAGGCGGCCACCTACCTCGCGACCCTGAATCTCGATGCGGACCCGGTCGAGCGTGCGCGCGCGGCTTCGGCCGCCAAGGTCACCGTCGGCCAAGCCTGTCGCTACGTCGGGCAGAACGCGATTCAGCTGCACGGCGGCATGGGCATGACCGAAGAAACGCCGGTGACGCTCGGCTTTCGACGGCTCACCGTCATCGAGAACGAACTCGGCAGCGTCGATCATCATCTCGCGCGTTTCGGCGCACTCCCCGCCGCATGAATCCAGCCACGGAGCCGTCGATGAGCAAGGCCGATGTTCGCGCTTACCGCACGCTGTCGATCGAGCGCTCTGGCGCCGTCGATTGGCTCATGCTCGATCGTCCCGAGCGTCTCAATTGCCTCGACTGGACGATGGTGGACGAGCTCGCGGATTACTTCTGGAAAGTCGGGCGCGATCCGGAGGTGCGAGCCATCGTGCTGCGCGGTGCCGGGCGGGCGTTCTGCGCGGGGCTCGATCTCGGCGATGCGAGTCCGGAGCATCTCGACGTCTCGGATTTCCTGCGTCGCCAGCGCAGCATTTCGCAGATCGTCATGCACATGCGCGCGGCCCCGCAGGCGATCGTCGCGCTCGTCCACGGGCCGGCCTGCGGCGGCGGCTTCGCACTCGCGCTGGCCTCGGACATTCGCCTCGCCGGGCGCACCGCGCGCATGAATGCGGCCTTCATCCGCATTGGCCTGTCGGCCTGCGACATCGGCGTTTCGTACCTGCTGCCTCGACTGGTCGGCGCTTCGGTGGCGGCCGAGCTCATGATGACGGGCAACTTCATCCACGCCGATCGGGCGCTCGCCACGGGCCTGGTGTCCGAGGTGGTCGACGATGCCGATCTGAGCCACGCGGCCCAGCGCTATCTGGACGCGATGCTCGGCACTTCGCCGTTGGGCCTGCGCCTGACCAAGGAATGCCTGCGCATGAGCATCGATGCGCCGAGTCTCGAATCGGCGATCGCGATGGAAGACCGCAACCAGGCCCTCTGCGTGAGCCATCCGGATTTCGCCGAAGGGCTCGCCGCGTTTCGTGAAAAGCGGCGTCCGCGTTATGCCGGGACGCCTTGATCGCCCCGAGCCGATGTTCGGCTAGGCCGTCTTGGGCAGCCGCGCAGGACGTACCGGACTCGGCAAGCTGCCGGGGCCGGCTTTCGGGCCGTTGACGAGCAGCGCGGTCAGGAAGATGTCGGTGACGTGATCGATGTAGCGGCGGCGCAACTCGTCGGTCACGCTCGTGAGCCCTTGCACGTTCCGCAGCAGGCCCGAGGCGAAGAAGATGTGATCGCAGGCGCCGGTCAGGCTGAAGTAGAACAGATCCGGATCGCAGGGACGGAACGTGCCTTCCTTCTGGCCCTGTTCGAGGATCGCGCGCTGCGACTGGATCAGCGGCCTGACGAAGAACTCGGTGATCTTGCGGCCCGAGGTTTCGCTTTCTTCGAGCAGGTGATGCAGCAGGCGGAACAGGTAGGGCGTGCGGTAGTAGGTGTTGATGACGCCGCTGATGTGCACGCGCAGCTTTTCGTCGGCCGGCAGGTTCATGACCATGAGCCGCTCGAGGCCGGATAGCGCGATCGAGGCCTGGCGCTCGACGAGCGCGAGCAGCATGCCTTCCTTGTTGCCGAAGTAGTACTTGATCAGGGCCGCGTTGAGCCCCGAATGCGCCGCGATCTCGGTGAACGAGATTTCGAGATTGTTGCGTTGGGACAGCAGGGCGGCCACCGAATCGAGCAGCAGCTCGCGGGAAGGCCCGCGTTCGCGAGGGCGCCGCCCGGCCCCCGCCGCTTTCGGCTTCTTCGACGCTGTCTTGCCGGCCATCCCCGAAATTTCCTCAATTGATTGCGGAATGAATTGCTCCATTGTGACAAGCCCTCAATGGGTGCGCCAATGAGGGCGAGTGTTTCGGCGCCGGGAGGCTGCGAGGCGGACCGGGCCGAAAGGGGTACTCATCAAATGAGCTCGCTCATTTTCATGGTGTCGCCGAGCGGCGGCGTATCCTCGATCTCGACGTCGAAGTTGCGCAGGCAGCCTGCGGTCATCGTGTAGAAGCCGGCGAGCAGGCTCAGCTCGACGAGTTCGGCCGCCGAATACAGCGCCTGGGCCTGGGCGAAGATTTCGTCGCCGACTCGGCCGTCGAGCTTGGTCTGTTCGGCAAAACGCACCGCGATCGCTTCGCGCTCGCTGAGGGCGGAAAGATCGCCGCTGCGCATTGCGTCTATCTTCGCCTGGGGCATGTCGATGGCCTTGGCGATGCTGACGTGCTGATGCCACTCGTATTCCGACTCGCTTAGCACGCCAATGCGCAGGATTACGAGTTCGCGCGTGATCGCATCCAGCACGCCGTCGCGCAGCAGCTGGGTGCCGAGCTTGGAGTAGGCCACCATCAGGCCGGGAGCATGGGCCATGATCCGGGTCACGTTGAGCGAACCGAGCCGCTTGAGGCGATCGGCGATTTCGGGCTGCATCGTTTGCGCGTCGGGGTAGGGAATGCGGGCCATGAGCTGTCGTCGACCGAAACAAGTAATTGATTGATTAAATTTAGCACGACCGAAGCCGCCCCGCGTCCGTCGATCAGCACCGGTCGACGTCCACGTTGATCCCGGTCAGCTGCGACTGGTTGCTCAGCACGTCGTAGGCTTTCGGGCCAATCGGCGCGAGCTGGTTTGCGTTGGCTCCGCCGTGACGGCGGGCAGTGTTGAGGCTGCGGGCTTTCTGCTGACCCCAGCCGTGCGTCATCGCGACGACGCCGCTGCGCAGGCTGTCGTCGAACACCAGCGTGGCTTCGACGCTGCCGTAGTCGTTGTGCACGCGCACCGAACTGCCTTCGACGAGCTCGCGCCGGGCCGCATCCTGCGGATGCATCCACAGCGGATTGGTCATGTGCACGCCGTGCTTGAGCACCGGCAGGTTGTGCAGCCAGCTGTTGACCATGTAGTTGGTGCGTCGCGTGATGAGCTTGAGCTGGTCCGGACTTTCGCGCAGCAACTCCTCGTAGATGCGTTCGGCGGTGTCGAAGCCGCGCTCGAAAATCTTCGGGCAGCAGTCGATCAGGCCGTCGTCGTTCTGCACCGCGATCGTGAAGACGTCATTCGGATTCGCGTCGGGGAGGATCGCGGTCTGGCAGGGCATTTCCTTGAGCTTTTCGATGCTCAGGCCCGCGGTTGCCAGCATCGCGTCGACGTTGGCGAACGGATTCGGGGACGGATCGTCGAGCAGGCTTTTCATGCCCATGGCCTGCTGGATGCGCGACAGAATCCACCAGTCGTCGCGGCGTTCGCCCTTGGGTTTGGCGACGGCGGGCGTGTATTGGATGTAGGGCTCCATCGCCACGCCCATGGTGCCGAGAAAGTTCACGTCCTCGCGTTCGAGCCAATCGGTCGCGGGCAGCACATAGTCGGCCATTTCGCCGGTCACCGAGCGATACAGATCGAGCACGACGAGCAGTTCGAGCTTCTCGAAGGCCTTGCGCAAGCGCGCTTCGCCGCCGATCGAGAGCAGCGGATTGCCCGAGACGACGATCATCGCGCGCACAGGTTCTTGCGGATTCTCGATGAACTCGGACATCAGCGTGCCCGGCAGATCGCCGCCGACCGAGCGCATCTCTCCGAGCGGGCTGTCGAAGTAGGGGTTGTCGCGCTTGCGCTTGGAGAACTGCACGGTGTCGCAGACGCCGCGCGAATAGATGTTGCCGCCGCGCCTGCCGAGATTGTCCGAGAACAGGCTCACCATGTTGAGCATCCAGTAGGCGAGCGCGCCCTGGCGGCCCTGGTTGACACCCGTCGCCATGAAGATGCTCGCGCTCGGCGCCGCGCAGAAGTCGCGTGCGACCTGGCGAATCGTCTGCGCCTCGATGCCGGTGACGGCGGCGACGCGATCGACCGGATAGCGGCGCACGAAGTCGATCAGTTCGTCGACGTTGCGCGCGTGCCGCTCGACTCGCGCGCGGTCGTAGCCAATGTGGAAGATGATTTCGTTGAGCAGGCCGGCGAGGAAATAGAAATCGGTGTCCGGGCGGATCAACAGGACTTCGCCGGTCTCGGGAGACGAGGATTCGATCCTGCGCGGGTTGACGAACAGCACGGTCCCGCCGCGCTTTTTGATGGCCTTGAGCTTGGCCATCGGGTCCGAGATGTGGATCAGCGTCATGTGCGAGACCAGCGGATTGCTGCCCAGGCACAGGAAGTAATCGGTATGCAGCAGGTCCGGGATCGGATGCGCGGTCAACGCGCCATAAACCGCTTCGCTGACCGCGAACTTCGACGACATGTCCTGCGTGCCGGCGCTGAAATGCATGCGCGTGCCGAAGCCGTGCAGCAGTGTCGCCGCGTTCGAGTAGTACGAGCCGCTGAACGCCGACGGGTTGCCCTGGTACATCGCGAGCGCGTTCTTGCCATAGCGCTGCTGGATGTCGCGCAGCTTGCCCGCGATCTCGTTGACCGCATCGTCCCAGCCGATCGGCTCGAAGACGCCTTGCTCCTCGCTGCGCGGATTCAGGCGCTTGAGCGGGCGATCGAGGCGATCCGGGTCGTTGTGCAGCTGCAGATAGTGCACGCCCTTGTGGCACGAAAAGCCCTTGTGCACCGGATGCTCCCGGTCCGGTGCCAGGCGCAGAACGCGCTCGTCTTCGACATCGGCGACGATACCGCAGCCGGGTTCGCAGATGCGGCAGAAGGTGTGCACTTGCCGTGTGCTCATGAGGCAGTCTCCATCCAGCCAGCGCGCACGCCGGTCGCTTGATTCAGGCGAACTGCGCGGCGCGCAGCATCGTCGGAACGTCGGTGAACTTCACGCGCGGACGACCCTGCGCGAAGCCGGCGATCTTTTCGGCGCGATCGATCGCGGTCCAGTCGTTCAGTGCGATCAGATCGGGCTTGCGGGCGCGCAGAATGTCGAGCACGGCGCTCGCATCGAGCGTGCTCGTCGAGTACGGTGCTGAGCGCAGTTCCGCGAGCAGGCGTGCCGTGGTCTGGCGCGCGCATTTCTTGTTGGTGCCAATGATTCCGCTCGGTCCGCGCCTGATCCAGCCGGTCGTATAAGCGCCTGGCCTCAGCGTTTCGCCGTCGACGATCTGGCCTTCGATGTTCGGAATCAGTCCGCGACGCTCATCGAACGGCAAGCCCTGCAAGGGTTTTCCGCGATAGCCGATCGCACGCAGAACGAGACTCGCGTCGATCTGCTGGCGTTCGCCGGTCGGCATCGCCTGCAGGATGCCGCGGACATCGGCCTGCAAGGCATTGATCGCGAGTTCGATGCGCTCGACCTTGCCCTCGCCATGCAGGTGAACCGGCGAGGCGAGGAACTTGAGCACGATGCGTTTGGACGGCCGATCGACGCGGCGTTCGAGCAACTGCTTGAGCACCTCGTTCTTGAGTCCCTGGGCCCAGCTCGCAGGCTCGGTTTCGCCTGACGGCAGACCGCTTTCGCCTTCGATCACGACTTCGACGTCGTGCAGATGCAGCAGCTCCTCGAATTCGGGCGAATTGAATGCGCTCTGCTGCCAGCCGCGGCGACCGACGATCACCACTTCGCGGATGCGGCTCTGGCTCAACGCAGCCAGAGCGTGCGGCGCCATGTCGGTCTTGGCGAGCGCTTCGACCGGCAGCGTCAGGATGCGCGCCACGTCGAGCGCGACGTTGCCGTTGCCGATGATCACGGCGCGCTCGCCGGTCAGATTCCATTGCAGATCGCGATAGTCCGGATGCCCGTTGTACCAGGACACGAACTCGCGGGCAGCGGCGCAGCCGGGCAGGGACTCGCCTGGAATATCCATGCGCAAATCGCCTTGTGCGCCGGTCGCGTAAATCACGGCGTCGTACCAGCGCGAGAGTTCATCGACGCTCGCGTCGCGACCGATTTCGAAATGGCCGATCAGGCGCACTTCGGGCTTGCGGATGAGAAAGTGAAACAGCCGCTCGGTGATGAGCTTCTTTTCGGGATGATCGGGCGCGACGCCATAGCGCACGAGGCCCCAGGGCGTCGGCAGGCGTTCGAACAGATCGATCTCGACCTCGGTTTCGTGCTGTTCGAGCAGATGCTGCACCGAGTACATGCCGGCCGGCCCGCTGCCGACGATGGCGATTCGGGCCGGGCGATTCACGCGGCCGCTGCCTTGACGAAGTAGTCGCGGTTGAACTGCTCGTAGTGCCGCCATTTCTCGGGCAGCTTGCTGGCATCGTAGATCGCGAGCACCGGACAAACGTCCGAGCAGGCGCCGCAACTGATGCAGACGGCCGGGTCGATGTACATCTGCTCGGTGCGGTCGAAGCGCGGGTCTTCCGGTGCCGGGCTGATGCAGCCGACGGGGCAGACCTCGATGCAGGAATAGTCGGCTACACAGGGAGCTGTGATGACGTAGCTCATTCTCTCTCCGTGCCGCTTCGGCTCGTTTCGGCTTGTTATGGTCACTGGCTTACGGGCGACCGCTTCCGTATCGGAAGCAACATTAATTTATTGATTAAACAGAGGTCAATGAGGACCGGAAAGCGCTGCTCGTACGCCGGACGCGGCAAAGCTGCAGCGGCGCCCGTAGCGCCGCCGCTGCCGACCCGGGTTTCAGAACTGAAAGCCGAGCGTGAGTCCGTAAGTGGCCGGGTTGCCCCAGGCGACGGAGTCGAAGCGCTGGGTGATGTTGCGATAGACGAAGTACTTCTCGCCGGTGACGTTCTTGCCCCAGAGCGTCAGGGTCCAGCGATCGTCCGGCGTAGCGTAGCGGGCCGAGAGATCGACCAGCGTGTAAGCGTCCTGATGGAACAGATTGCCTTGGTCCCAGGCGAACTTGCCGCTATGGGCGAGGCTGCCGTTGAGCGTGACGTTGCCGGCCGAACCGACGTCGAACAAATACGACACGCCGAGATTGCCGGTGACTTTGGGCGTGCGGATCACGTCGTTGCCGGTGACGTCCTGAGCGGTCGAGTAGTTGCCGCCGCTGGCCGACGGCACGAAGACTTCGGCGTCTTCGAAATCGGTGTACTCCGCCTTCTCGAGGCCGACGCCGCCACGCACGGTGAGACCGCGAGTCGGCGACACTTCGGCCGTGAGCTCGGCGCCGACCATCTCGGCTCCGCCTGCGTTCTGCAGATGCGTGAGCCCATCCGGGCCGACCACGAAAGTCTGCAGGTCGCGGTAGTCGTAGTAGTAGACCGAACCATCGAGGCGCAGCCAGCCCGGCGTGGCCTTGAAGCCGATTTCGTAGGCGTAGAGCGTTTCAGGCTTCACTGGCGGAGCGCCGATGTTCTGCTCATTGTAGATGCCGCTCTTGAAGCCCTTGTTGATGGTGCCGTAGACCATCAGCGCATCGCTGACGTGATAGTCGATCGCACTGCGAAAGGTAAAGGACTTGAACCAGTGCGATTGCTCGCCTTCGGGGCCGGCACCGTAAACGTCGTAGCCGCCTTGGCCATTGAGCTGGCTCACGGTGCCGTCGATGCTCTTCTTCTCGCCGCTGTAGCGAATGCCTTGCGTCAGCGTCACGCCGCTGTCGAGCGTGTAGCTGCCCTGCGCGAACGCGGCAAGCGCGAGCGTCTTCTGGTCGCGGTCGATGATCGCGATCGGCGGAGCCTGCGTCGAGAAGTACAGATTCAGCGGGTCGTAGCCGTCCTGGGACGACTGCAGGTAAGTGCCGGTGATCCACTTGAACGGGCCCGGATCCTTGGAAACGAGCTGGAACTCCTGCGTGATGAAGCGCGGAATCGACTGCTTGGAGGTATAGAAGAACGAGGCCGGGACGACCGTTTCGTTAACCGCCACCAGATTGCCGTTTTCGTCCCTGCGCAAGGCCTGCTGCTGCGTCGCGAGCACGCCGTCGGAACTCGTGCCGTCGCCTTCGACGTGATAGTTCGCTTCGACGCGGCGGTACTGGCTAAGCGAAACGAAGCTCGCGAAACCGAGATCGAGATTGAGCGTCGCATTGACGCCGTACTGCTCGACGTCGAACTTGGGATCGATGTTGGCCGCGAACTCGTCGCGGGTCTGTCCGTAGACCACGCCGGGTCCGTGCTCGAGCGGCAAGGTGCCCGGCGCCGGGCTGTTGACATTGGCGAGATTGTTCTTCGAATTGGTGTATTCGCCGCCGATCAGCAGCGAATTGGAATCGCCGAAGTTGAGCAGCAGCTTGGAGCGCGCCGACACGTAATCGTTGGTGCCGTAGCGCTTGCCGTCGACGAGATTGCGGCTGAAGCCCTTGCCCTGATCCTGCGCCGTCACCGCGAAATCGATCGCCGCGTCGTCGGACAGCCCGGTCGTCATGTACGCATTGCCGGCCCAGGTGTCGTAGTTCGCGTAGCCGACCGAGCCTTCCAGGCTCGGTGTCACGCTGGGCTTGCGAGTGACGATGCTCACCAAGCCACCGACCGCGTTGCGCCCGTACAGTGTGCCTTGCGGGCCCTTTAGCACTTCGACGCGTTCGACGTTGTTGAACGGCAGCTGCGTGGCGACGCTGAGGCCTTGGTAGAAGCCGTCTACATAGGTCGCGACGCTGGGTTCGTCGCCGGCGAGCACGCTGGTGGTGCCGACGCCGCGCATGAAGGGAGCACCGAAGCCGACCACGCGATTGGTGCTGAAGCCCGGCGTGAGTTTGCCGATGTCGAAAGCGTCGGTGACGCCCTGGGCCTCCATCTGCTCGGCGGTCGCCGCGGTGATCGCGATCGGAATGTCCTTGAGCTTCTCCTCGCGATGCTGCGAGGTGACGACGATTTCTTCGATACCTTGGCCCTGGCTGGGTGATGTAGCGTCGGTTCCGCCGGTTGGGCTCGGCGCTTCGGACGAAGCCTCCTGGCTGCGCGCGGGCTGGCCGACGGCGAAGCAGAGGAACGCAACAGCGGAGCTGCTGCGCTTGAACGCGGGCATGCACATCATTGAACGACTCTCCTTGACGCATGAGCCTCCGGGATCGGAGGCGCTCTGTTCTCTTTTTCGTCCGGCGCTGACTGTCCGGGCGACGCTCTTCCTCGTGGACGCTGTGGCTCTGTCGGCCCTTGGTCCTGCTTTTTTTCAGTCTGACAAAGTCGAAAATACGAAGAAACAAATTACGTATATTGTTACTTTAAAGGCGACGAGCGGCCTGGTTCGAGGGCGTGAACGGGCGAGAGCCACCAGCCGGGCTTTTGCGCCCTGTGAGGAAGCGGGAGGGGATGCAGCGGGCGCCGGCTCAGCGCGGAGCGGGCGCCGGATACTGCAACAGCAGAGGCAGCACGATCATGCGGCGAATGAAGTGCCGCAGTTCGTCGTCGCCGATCTCGACCGATTCGAGCTTGATGACGAGCATCTGCTCGGCGTTGGTGAGCCAGGAGACGATCTCGTCCATGCTCAGGTCGCTGGCGAATTCACCGGCTTCGGCCGCGTCGTCCAGCAGGCTGCCCCACCAGGCCCGCTGGCGGCGATGGGCTTCGCTGCTTGGGTCAGCCGCCTTGGACGGGTAATCGCTCGTGTGCAGCACCATGCGGAGGTAGAGGCTGTTCATGGCACTGCGCACGGCCAGCAGCAGGCATTCGGCCAACGAATCCGCGAACTGGCTCTTGCGGACGAAACGGGCGCGGACCTCGTCGTTGACCTTGGCGATCTCGAGCGCGGTGATGTGCGCTACAAGCTCGTCCTTGTTGCGGAAGTGTTTGTAAATCGTCGCCCGCGACAGCCCGGCTTTCGCGGCCACGTCTTCGATGGTGGTCTTGTCGATGCCGAAGCGCCCGAAGCACTCGTAAGCCGCCTGCTCGACGCGCTCCAGCGATGTCGGACGCTGTTCGTCCTGCGTGGACCTGGCTTGCCTTGGGGAAGGGCTCAAACGGGCTTCTCGATGAGGTCGTGATCGGGCGGCGTGTGCCGTGGTCGATTGTAGTCGCAGCCCTGCAAACCGGGGCGCGGCACCAATGTCGGCGTTCGCCGCCGAAGCTCGAAATCCCCGAATATGCAATCTTACAAAAATAGTTACTTGTATAATTATGCCTTCGAAAGCAGGCAGACGCCGTCCGGCGAAACCGACGTAGAGGAGAACAACAATGGGCGAAGCCCGACGTGACATCGCGGTAAGCGCGGAGGTTTCCGAACGCATGCTCGCGCATCTGCGCGAGGACACCACCGATCTGGCCGATCGGGACTTGCTAGTGCCGGTGGCGAACTTCGTCGATCCCGAACGTGCACGCGCCGAGATCGCGCTCATGAAGCGCCTTCCGCTGCTCGTCGCGCATTGCTCCGAGCTCGCGCAGCCGGGCGATTTCATTACGTGCGAAGTGCTCGGCACGCCGATCCTGCTCGCGCGTCAGAGCGATGGCGCTCCGCAGGCTTATCTGAACAGGTGCCGCCATCGCGGCGGACGCGTCGAATCCAAGGCCTCGGGCAACAAGCGCGTCTTCATGTGCCAGTACCACGGCTGGTCCTACGAGCGCGACGGCGGCCGTCTGCGCAACGTGCCGTACGAGAAATCCTTCGACGAGATCGATCGCGGCTGCAACAGCCTCATCAAGCTCGCCACCGAGCAGCGGCACGGTCTGATCTTCGTGACGCTCGCGGGCGATGCGGCTTCGGCGCACGCGCTGGCCGACTATCTCGGGCCGCAGGTCGATGCGCAGATCGCCCCCTGGCAGCTCGAACGATCCGTCATCCATCTCGACAAGACCTTCGAGCTCGACATCAACTGGAAGCTCGTCATGGATGGCGCGATCGACATCCTGCATCCCAAGTTCCTGCATGTCGGCGGCGTCGGCAATCTGATCGAAACCAACGTCGGCATCTATCGCAATTACGGCCGCCACGGCCAGCATTTCGGCGCGCGCACCAAGTTGCGCACGCTCGCGAAATCCGGTGCCGAGGTCAAGGGTGGATCGAAGTACATCGGCTCGAATCTGGTGATCTACCCGAACGCGATGATGATCGCCGCGCCCGATCACATCGAGTTCTGGACCGTCTGGCCGACCGACAAGCCGGGGCGCTGCATCACCAACATCCGCTTTCTCGTGCGCGCCGACATCATGAGCCCGGAGATCGAGAAACGGCTCGCGATGAGCTGGGAGATTCTCGAAAACGCCGCCTCGCGCGAAGACTGGCCGATGGAGCGCTGGATCCAGCAGAACGCCGAGGCGCGGCCCGAAGGCACGTTCCGCTACGGACGCAGCGAAGTGTCCTGCCAGCATCTGCATCGGCAGCTCGCTGCCGATCTCGATGGCGTCACCGAATAAGGAGCGCGCATGGCGGGCTACGATTTTCTGAATGGCATTCGCGTGCTCGAGGTCGCCCAGCTCGGCCCTTCGAGTCTCGGCGGTTATCTGGCCGACATGGGCGCCGAAGTCATCGAGGTGGAAGGCCTCGATGGCGATCCGGTGCGCGTCACGAGTACGCCGGCGGTCGGCTCACCGCAGGGGCCTAGCTTTCTGCATCTGCGCTGGAACCGCGGCAAGAAAAGCATCGGGCTCGATCTCAAGCACGCCGAAGGCGCGGAGCTGTTTCGCAAGCTCGCGGCGCAATCGGACGTGGTCATCGAAGGCATGCGGGCCGGCGTGCTCGATCGGCTCGGCCTGGGCTTCGAGGATTTGCGCAAGCTCAATCCGCGCATCGTGTTCTGTTCGATCTCGGGTCTCGGTCGCAGCGGCCCATATTACACGCTCGGTTCGCACGGACCTTCGTTCGATGCCTTCGGCGGGCTCTCCGCGCTGAATCCCTACGGCTTGTCGCCGGAGGAGCGTGCGCGAACCGATTTCGCGCCGATCGGCATGCACGCGATGGGGCTGAATGCCGCGCTGGGCACGCTCGCCGCGATCCTGCGTGCGCAACGCACGGGCGAGGGCGCGCTGATCGAAGTCACCGGCGCCGAATCGGCCGCGCACTGGCTGCCCGAAGGCGTCGACAAGGTGCTCAACGCCGAACGGCTGCACGATCGTCCGGGCTTCTTCAACAGCGCCGGGCGCATGGCCGGCTGGTCGCGTCTGTACGCGTACGAGACGCGCGACGGTCATCGAATCTTCTTCCAGGGCCTGTTCCCGCGCTTCTGGACTCGCTTCTGCAAACTCATCGAGCGCCCCGACCTGATCGCGCTGAACGAATCGGGCGCGGACAGTGCGGGCATCGATGAAGCGCTGCGTGTCGAATTGCAGAAAATCTTCATCACCCGCACCCGCGACGAATGGATGCACTTCTTCCGCGAACACGACGTGCCGGGTGGTCCGGTCAACACGCCGCAGGATCTGGCGATCGATCCCCACTTCGTCGAACGCCAGAACGTCTACGAAGTCGAGCAGCCTGGCCTCGTTACGCTGCGGCTTTCGTCGACGCCGGTGAAAACGCCGTCTCAGCGTTTCGCGCCGACGCTAGCGCCGGCGCAATGGCAGCACTCGTCGGAGGTACTCGCGGAACGTCTGGGATTGAGCTCCGACGAGATCGAAGGCCTGCGCCGTAGCGGTGCCGTGTACGTCGCGGCGCTGGGAGGCTGAGCCGAGGCGGCACCGCGCGGACTGCCTTCGCCGCCCGCCTTCCCGCGTTTCGCAGCGGGAACCGATCGGGCTGCCGGGCATCGGCAGGGAACCCGGGCGGCTCGAGAATGCCGCGGGACGAGCTCGGCGCTGTCCCGCGGCATCAGCGAAGCGAGGCCTGTGATCAGCTGGCGCTGCTGGCGACGTCGTCGGCTTGCGTGGCGAGCTTGTCGGCGCCGTCTGCGACGGAATGCGCCACGACCGCGACGGCTTCGGCCGCGACCTTGACGGCGCGCTTGACGCGCGCCTTCACCGTCTTCTTGGTGGCGGGTTTCGCGGTCGATTTCTTCGCCACCTTCTTCGCGGCTTTCTTGGCGGTCTTCTTCACCGCGGCGGCCTTGCCGGCGACCTTCTTCACCGCACGCTTGAGCACTTTCTTGGACGCCGCTTTCTTGGTGATGCGCTTGCCGACGGCCTTCTTCGCTGCTTTCTTCGTTGCCTTTTTCTTCGCTGCCATGATCGCTATCTCCATTGATGGAACCGCAGGCGGACCGATCAATGTGATCGAGTCGACGGACGCCGGCGTCGATCGTGGCCTGACGGCGGACAAGATTCAAATCGCGCTCCCATCGGAACGCAAACTACTGCGAGATCACGCGCACCGCTCTGGCCGCGGCAGAGGCGCGGTTCTCCACTCCGAGCTTCTCGAAAACCTGCTCCAGATGCTTGTTCACCGTGCGCGGACTGATGCTCAGAATCTCGCTGATGTCGCGATTGGCCTTGCCCCGGCTGATCCACAGCAAGACCTCTGCCTCGCGCGCGGTGAGCGCGAGCGCCTGCTGCAATTGCAGCGTCTGGGCCAGCTGCACGGCTTCCGGGTCGGCGACTTCGCGCAGGCGGTACAGGTACTCGTCGGGCCCGGTCGAGCTCACGAACGAGAACTCGAAGCGCCGCCCGCCGAGCGCGAGCACCTGCGTCTGCTGCTCGCCGCGCAGGCTCGCGAGCTTGGCCGCGAACTCGGGCGTGAAGCCCTGCTCGGCGGGCATGAGCTCGTGCAGGAGCTGCTCGGCTCGCGGCGTGCTCCACAGCAGCCGGCCGCTCGCATCGGTCGATACGAGGTAGCGGCCGGTCGCATCGAGCGCGGTGCGCGAGGCATGCGCCATGCGCGCGTTCGCCAGATGCACGCGAATCCGCGCGAGCAGTTCGCCGACGACGATGGGCTTGGGCACGTAATCGACGCCGCCGGCCTGCAGCCCGCGCACCACGTGTTCGGTTTCGGTGAGCCCGGTCATGAAGATCACCGGGACGTGCGACAGCAGCTTCTCGCGCTTGAGCCGGCGGCAGGTCTCGAAGCCGTCGAGGCCCGGCATCACCGCGTCCATGAGCACCAGATCGGGCGTGATCTCGTCGAGCAGGGCGAGACAGTTTTCGCCGCTCGTCGCCACGAGCACGGTGATGCCCTCGCTTTCGAGCGTATCGGTCAGAAAGCTCAGGCTCTCCGGCGTGTCGTCGACCACGAGCACGACGTCCCTGCGGGAACCCGCTGCGTCATTCATCCTGGCTTTCCTCCGGCTCCGGCAGCTTGCTGCGCGCGGATTCGAGCATCCGCAGATAAGACGGCAGATCGAAACGGGTCACGGCCTCGCGCAGGCGCACGATGAAGGAGCGACCGTCCGCATGCTGGCCTTCGAGATCGCGCAGCCGAGCCTGGATGCCGCGTACGTGACCGATGCGGCCGAGCTGGTGCAGGGCGTCGAGATGCGGGCGCAGCGAAGCCGGCACGTCGAGATCATCGGCTGCTGGTGGCGCCTGCTCGGACGGCAGGGCCTCGTACTGCCATTGCAGCCGCAGCAGGCTGCCGACGCGTTCGAGCAGCACTTCGACGTCGAACGGCTTGGTCAGGAAGAAATCGTGCAGGCCGGCGCTGGCGATGCCGCTCTGCAGATCGTGCGCGTTGGCCGAGACCATCAGGATCTTGAGCTCGTGCCTGCCCTGGGCGCGCAGGCGCTCGGCGACCTGCCAGCCCGAAAGACCGGGCATCGTCACGTCGAGCGTGATCAGATCGGGCTGGGTACGGCTCGCGATCTCGAGCGCCATTTCGCCGTCGCGCGCGGTCATCAGCTCGAAGCCGAGCGGCTCGAGCAAGGCTTCGACAAGCTCGACGTGCGCAGGATCGTCGTCGGCGATCAGCACGCGCCTGCGCTCGCCCGCGTAGCCGCTGATGCGCTGCCGCGGACGCCGGTCGTCGCGCGTCTCGCTGGTCTCCGACAGCAGCAGGCGCACGATGAACGTACTGCCCGCGCCGGGCGTGCTGCGCACCACGATCTCGCCGCCCATGATCTGCACGAGCACCTTGGTGATCGTGAGCCCGAGACCGGCGCCCGGAACCGCGCGGGCGCCCGGCATGCCGCCGCGCTCGAAGGGCTTGAAGATCGATTCCATGTCTTCGGGCCGGATGCCGATCCCGGTGTCGGATATTTCGAACTCGGCCACCTGCGTTCGATAGCGCACCGTGAGCGACGCATGCCCCTCGCCGGTGAACTTGATCGCGTTCGACAGCAGGTTGATGAGCACCTGGCGCAGCCGCTTCTGGTCGGCGTGCACGAGCTTGGGAAGATTGGGCGCGCGCTCGAAGCGGAACTCGATGCCTTTCGCCGCGGCCTGCACGCGGAACATGTCGACGAGCTGGTCGAGCAGCTCGTGCAGGCGGATCTTGTCGCGCGAGAGCCGGATCATGCCGCTCTCGATCTTGGAGATGTCGAGCAGGCCGTCGACGAGGTTCGACAGGTGCTCGGCGCTGCGCCGGATCACGCGGATGGCGTTCTCGGGCGGATGCTTGGGCTCGCGCTCGAGCAGCTGCGCGTAGCCGAAGATCGAGTTGAGCGGCGAGCGGATCTCGTGGCTGATGCCGATCACGTAGCGGCTCTTGGCCTCGTTCGCGGCTTCGGCGACTTCCTTGGCTTTCTGCAGCGCCGCGTCGGTGCGCTCGTGCGCCTCGATTTCCTCCATCAGCATCGCGGTCTGCCGCGTCGATTCGATGACCGCGGAATTGCGCGATTCGTGCGCGAGCACGAGCAGCCACGACGCCACGCCGGAGACGATCAGCAGGCTCAGGAACACGATCCACAAGGTGTTCGCGATCACTTCGCGCTGCGCCGGCGCCTGCGTCGCGTACTGCAGGTAGATGAAGGCGAGCAGGCAGCCGATCGCCACCATGAACAGCAGCAGGATGCCGAAGAACTGGCCGATGCTGCCGAGCCGCACGGTCTGTTGCAGCGGCTTCGGCAGCAGGCCACGCAGCAGCGCCGCGATCTGCTGGCCGAAGCGGCTCTGATCCTTGCAGAGATCGTGGCAGCGCGCTTCGAGCGTGCAGCAGAGCGAACAGATGTAGCCGTCGTAGGCCGGGCAGGCGGCCATGTCGCGGCGTTCGAACAGGTTCTCGCAGATGCTGCAGCGCAGCTCGCCGGGCTCGCGCAGCTCCGGTGCGCTCTGGCGCGCGAGGTAATAGCGCCCGCGCGTTCCCCAGGCGATCAGTGGCGATGCCACGAAGGCGACACCGAAGCCCACGAACGGAGCGAGCGCCTGCGCGAGATGGCCGAACAGGCCGAAGAACGCGGCGGTCGAGATCACGATCGAAGCCAGCATCGCGCCGACGCCGACCGGGTTGATGTCGTACAGATGCGCGCGCTTGAACTCGATGTACGAAGGCGACAGCTTGAGCGGCTTGTTGACGACGAGGTCCGCCGTGAGCGCTCCGATCCAGCCGACCGCGAAGTTCGCGTAGAGCACCAGGATGCTCTCGATCACGCTGAAGATGCCGATCTCCATGAGCAGCAGCGCGAGCAGCACGTTGAACACCAGCCAGACCACGCGCCCCGGATGCGCATGCGTGAGCCGCGAGAAGAAGTTCGACCAGGCGATCGAGCCCGCGTAGGCGTTGGTGACGTTGATCTTGAGCTGGCAGGTGACGACGAAGACGCCGGTCAGCGCGAGTGCGACCGAGGGCGAACCCAGCATTTCGCCGAAGGCGACGAAGAACATCTGCGTCGGCTGCGTCGCTTCGGAAGCCGCAACGCCGTGCTCGATCGCGAACACCGCGAGCAGGCCACCCGCCGCGAGCTTGAGCCCGCCCATGAACACCCAGCCCGGTCCGGTGGCGATCAGCGCGCTCCACCAGCGCCAGCCGCCGACGGTCTTGCGATCGGGCAGGAAGCGCAGATAGTCGGCCTGCTCGCCGATCTGCGGAAGCAACGACAGCAGCGTCGACGCCGCGACGGCGAACAACAGCACGTCGAGCTTGCCGTCGGCGCTGCCGTGCGCGCCCGAGAATCCGGTCCAGGCTTCGATCGCATCGGGCCTTGCGATCGCGATGTATAGCAGTGGAGCGAGCTGCAGCAACAGCCAGACCGGCTGCGTCGCGATCTGCATGCGGCTGATCAGGCTGATGCCGTACAGCGCGATCGGAATCACCACGAGCGCGCTGATCAGGTGCGCGATCCAGAGCGGCAGGCCCGTGACCATGTGCAGGGCCTGCGACATGATGCTCGCTTCGATCGAGAACAGCAGGAAGGTGAACGAGGCGTAGATCAGCGAGGTGATCGTCGAGCCCATGTAGCCGAAGCCGGCACCGCGCGTGAGCAGATCGATGTCGAGGCCGTAGCGCGCCGAATAGGCGGCGATCGGCAGGCCGATGACGAACATCAGCGCGCTCACGAGCGCGATTGCGAGCATCGCGTTGGTGAAGCCGAACTGCAGCGTCAGGCTGCCGCCGATCGCTTCGCAGGCCAGGAACGAAATCGCGCCGAGCGCGGTGTTCGCGATCACGAACGAGGATCGCTTGCGCGCACTCGAAGCCGTATAGCGCAGCGCGTAGTCCTCGAGCGTCTGCGTCGCCACCCATTTGTTGTATTGGCGGCGTTCGCGAACGATGCGCTGGCGGGGGTTCTGGACCACGGCTCAGCCCAGCGCGAGCCCCGCACCAACGACGACGCTGAGCCATCCGGCCGCACGTGCGAAACGGGAATCGCGCCGCTGCGCATAGGCGCCGAGCGAAAGGCCCACGATGTGCAGCGCCGCGGTCTGGATCAGAAAGCCGCTCGCATAGAGCAGCGGATGCGCGAGCTGCTGCAGTTCGATTCCATGCGCCGCTCCATGAAACAGCGCGAACAGGCCGACCAGCGGAATCGCGAGCGGCAATGCGGCCCGCCAGGCCAACGCAACGGCCAGGCCGAGCGCGAGCAAGGAGACGACGATGCCGCCCTCCATCGTCGGCAGGTTCGCGGCATGCAGCGTCAAGGCGCCGATCGCCATGAGTGCGACGAAGCTCGCCGGCAGCCAGGCTCGCGCGCGTCCCCCGATCTGCGCGGCCCAGACGCCGACGATCAGCATCGCGAGCAGGTGATCGAGCCCGAGCAGCGGATGCACGAGCCCCTGGAAGAAGCTCAGCGACGCGGCCTCATGTCCCGGATGCGCCTGCGCAAGCGGGCCGACGAGGCACAGCAGCACGAACAGCGAACAGCGATGGATGGTTTTCACTCGAAGTATCTCCGGTCGGCGGCTCATGCGGTTCTAGAACGTCTCGGGCAGTTCGCGCGGCACCAGGCCGCCGGTCTGCGCGATGAAGCGCGCGATCTCGTGCACGCCCTTGTTGGCCTTGAGGTTGGTGAAGATGAAGGGCCGCTCGCCGCGCATTTTGCGGGCGTCGCGGTCCATGACTTCGAGCGAGGCGCCGACCAGCGGAGCCAGATCGATCTTGTTGATCACGAGCAGGTCCGAGCGCGTGATGCCCGGCCCGCCCTTGCGCGGAATCTTGTCGCCGGCCGAGACGTCGATCACGTAGATGGTGATGTCGGCGAGCTCCGGCGAGAACGTGGCGGCGAGGTTGTCGCCGCCGCTCTCGACGAAGATGAGTTCCATCGCCGGGAACTTGCGGTGCATCTCGGCCACCGCCGCGAGATTGATGCTCGCATCCTCGCGGATCGCGGTGTGCGGGCAGCCGCCGGTTTCCACGCCCATGATGCGTTCGGGCACGAGCGCGCCGGCGCGCGTGAGGAACTCCGCGTCCTCCTTGGTGTAGATGTCGTTGGTGATCGCGGCCACGTCGTAGACCTGGCGCATGAGCTTGCAGAGCCGCTCGGTCAGCGCGGTCTTGCCGGAGCCGACCGGGCCGCCGATGCCGACGCGCAAGGGGCCATGGGAGGGAAGGGACGCCGGCTTCGTCGTCGATAGCGGAGTGGCGAGCGGACTGTTCATGAGCGGAAGAGCCTCGTGTATTGGGTTTCGTGGCGCAGAGAGCAGAATTCGAGTTTCGGGGCCGCCGTGCCGAGCTCGTCGAGATCGGCTTCGAGCGCACGTGCGGCGGTGTTCGCGACGTGGCCGGACAGCGTGGCGAGCGCGATCTGGCCATCGGTCTGGCCGAGCGGAACCAGGCGCACGCCGGCCGATACCAGGTTCGCGACGGTGGCATGCAGGAAGGCATTGAGCGCGGCTTCGAGCGCGATGCCGTGCGCGGCGCAGGCCAGCGCCATCGTCACCGCCTGCACGACGGGCGCATCGCCCTGCCGCTCGGCGAAGGCATCGAGCAGCGCATGCGGCCAGGCGCGGCGGGTGACGAGCAGAAACGCGGCGCCCTGCTGCCGCGCCTCGAGCGCGGTTTCGCTGCTCGCGCGAAACGCGCTCGCGAGCTCGGAGATCGCATCGAGCCTGCCCGCATCGTGCGCGCAGCGATGCGCCTGCGCGAACAGCACCGCATCGATCCAGCCGCCACCGCGCGAAATGACCGCGCCGATGTAGTCGACGAGCGTCGCCACGTTGCGCACGCTGCCTTCCTCGACGGCCCATTCGAGGCCATGGCTGTAGCTGAAGGCGCCGATCGGATAACTCGGCGAACTCCAGACCAGCAGTCGGTACAGGTCCGCCTCAGTGGCCATGCGAGGCGCCCGTGAACACGAACGGATGCTCGTGCTGCTGCGCATGCGAATGCGCGTTCGCGTAGGCGCCGGATTCCGGCGTGAACGGTGCCTGCAGATGCCGCAGCTGCGCACCGAGGCCGATCAGCATGTCGGTGATCACATGGTCTTCGCGGATCAGGATGCGATCGGCTTCGAGCTGCGCGGGCAGGTGGCGATTGCCGATGTGCCAGGCGAGCCTGACGAGCTCCTGCGCGGTTTCGGCCCTGACTTCGGTCAGCGATTCGGGCGCCGCGATGACTTCGACGATGCGGCCGTCGTCGAGTGCGAGGCCGTCGCCGTGGTTGAGCACGGTGGCGCGTGCGAGGTCGAGCAGGAAGTCGGTGCCGGCGCTCGCGACGTAGCGGAAGCGGCGACGATGGCGCGCGTCGTAATCGAGGGCGATGCGGTCGCTGGCGCTCATGTTCGGCCAGGTTCCGGCGGGGAGGATTTCTTGGGCGCGGTTCATTTTTGTTTCCTAGCGCAGTTGAGCACTGAGCGCTCTCGACCTCGCCGGTCGGGCCTTGCGCTGCTCGTGTGCTCGGGGCAGAAGTTTCGACGCGACATCCCTGTCGCGACGAAACTCGGCGGGCTCCTGCCCGCCGTCCCCTGCGCGCGCTGCGCTGCTCGGTGCGTCACAAGGGAACCCGGTAAGGCGAACGTCAAAAGCAGAAGCTACTGCTTCCGGCAGTCCCCTCTCCCGCTTGCGGGAGAGGGTGGCGCGTAGCGCCGGGAGAGGGAAAGCCCGAAGAGGGAGCTCACTTTGCGGACAAACCCTCTCTCCCCGC
Organism: Hydrocarboniphaga sp. FW305-C-57; assembly: GCF_058783045.1. NCBI lineage: Bacteria > Pseudomonadati > Pseudomonadota > Gammaproteobacteria > Nevskiales > Nevskiaceae > Hydrocarboniphaga > Hydrocarboniphaga sp. FW305-C-57. The sequence continues at coordinate 580,025 of NZ_JBYSYG010000001.1, forward strand.
CTCCGGCGGGACTCTCTCCCGCAAGCGGGAGAGAGGACAAGCCGTTGACGTTCGACTGCCGGTGCGGACTTCGGGGCCTGCGCTCGATGCCCGATCGACGGCATCGACGCCCTCAGGCTGGCGCACGCTCCGATGATCACGAAAGTCAGCATCAGAACAGGAAATACCGCTGCGCCATCGGCAAGACTTCCGCCGGCTCGCAGGTCAGCAACTCGCCGTCGGCACGCACCTCGTAGGTCTCCGCATCGACCTCGATCAGTGGCATCGCGTCGTTGAGCACCATCGACCGCTTGCCGATGCCGCCGCGCGTATTGCGCACCGCAACGACGGGCCGCGACAGTCCCAGGCGCCGCGCCCCATCGGACGCCGCGAACGCGCCGCTCACGAACAGCAAGGAGGATTCGATCCCGGCGCGTCCGAGCGTGCCGAACATCGGCCGGTAATGCACCGGCTGCGGCGTCGGAATGCTCGCGTTCGGGTCACCCATCGGCGCGGCCGCGATCATGCCGCTCTTGAGCACGAGGTCGGGTTTCACGCCGAAGAACGCCGGCGACCACAGCACGAGGTCGGCGAGCTTGCCGACTTCGACCGAGCCCACGTGGTCGCTGATGCCGTGCGCGATCGCCGGATTGATCGTGTACTTGGCGATGTAGCGGCGTGCGCGAAAGTTGTCCGCGCCATCGCGATCAGGCGCCAGCAGGCCGCGCTGGACCTTCATCTTGTGCGCGGTCTGCCAGCAGCGCAGCACGGTTTCACCGATGCGGCCCATCGCCTGGCTGTCGCTGCTCATCATCGAGAACGCGCCGAGATCGTGCAGGATGTCCTCGGCCGCGATGGTCTCCTTGCGGATGCGCGATTCGGCGAAGGCCACGTCCTCGGCGATGCGCGGATCGAGGTGATGGCAGACCATGAGCATGTCGAGATGCTCGTCGAGCGTGTTGCGCGTGTACGGCCGCGTCGGATTGGTGCTCGACGGCAGCACGTTCGGCAGGCCGGCGACGCGAATGATGTCCGGCGCGTGGCCACCGCCTGCGCCTTCGGTGTGGAACGCATGGATCGTGCGGCCCTTGAAGGCCGCGATCGTGGATTCGACGAAACCGCTTTCGTTGAGCGTGTCGGTGTGCAGCGTGACCTGCACGTCGAGTTCATCGGCCACGCTCATGCAGCAATCGATCGCGGCTGGCGTGGTGCCCCAGTCTTCGTGCAGCTTGAGGCCGCAGGCGCCGGCCATCACCATTTCCTCGAGTGCGGCGGGCTGGCTCGCGTTGCCCTTGCCGAACAGGCCGATGTTCATCGGCAGCGATTCGCAGGCCTGCAGCATGCGCGACAAGTGCCAGGGTCCCGGCGTGCAGGTGGTGGCCAGCGTGCCGTGCGCGGGGCCGGTGCCGCCGCCGAGCATCGTCGTGATGCCCGCGTACAAGGCCTCGTCGACCTGCTGCGGGCAGATGAAGTGGATGTGCGTGTCGATCGCGCCGGCCGTGAGAATCTTGCCTTCGCCGGCGATCACCTCGGTGCCCGGGCCGATGACGATCGTCACGCCGGGCTGCGTGTCCGGGTTGCCGGCCTTGCCGATCGCGACGATGCGCCCGTCCTTCAAGCCGACGTCGGCCTTGACGATGCCCCAGTGATCGAGGATCACCGCATTGGTGATGACGGTGTCGACCGCGCCCTGCGCGCGCGTGACCTGCGACTGGCCCATGCCGTCGCGAATCACCTTGCCGCCGCCGAACTTCACTTCCTCTCCGTAGAGGGGCTGGCCGTCCACGAGGCCGGCGGTGTGATCGTGCTCGATGCGGATGAACAATTCGGTATCGGCCAGGCGGATGCGATCGCCGATGGTCGGTCCATACATGCCGGCGTAGGCGCGGCGCGTGATCGTGGTCGCCATGTCAGTTCTTCACCTCGAGCGGGCCCATCACGTCGCCGCGAAAGCCGATCACGATGCGCGATCCGGAGTAGGCGACGAGCTGCACCTCGCGCGACTGTCCGGGCTCGAAGCGGATCGCGGTTCCGGACGGAATGTCGAGCCGGTAGCCGCGAGCCGCGATGCGATCGAACTGCAGGCCCGGATTCACTTCGGCGAAGTGATAGTGGCTGCCGACCTGCACGGGTCGATCGCCGGTATTCGCTACCGTCAGCGTGATGCAGGAACGGCCGGCATTGAGCGTGATGTCGCCGGCCTCGGTCAGGATTTCACCAGGTGTCATGACAGTGTTTTCGCGATGGGGTGCGATCAGCGGATCGGCTGATGCACGGTGACGAGTTTGGTGCCGTCCGGGAAGGTCGCCTCGACCTGGATCTCGTGGATCATCTCGGCGACGCCTTCCATGACCTGCGCGCGAGAGAGCACCTGGCCGCCGGCCTGCATGAGATCGGCGACGCTGCGGCCGTCGCGCGCGCCCTCGACGACCACGTCGGTGATCAGCGCGATGGCTTCGGGATAATTGAGCACGACGCCGCGCTCGAGGCGGCGGCGTGCGACCTGCGCGGCCATCGCCACGAGCAGTTTGTCCTTTTCACGCGGGGTCAGATTCATCGCTACCGTGTTCTCGTTTTCGACATCGTCTCGTTAGCAGGTCCAGACGCGCGGGAGCGCATCCGGCAATCCCAGGGCCAGGCAGCGCAGCATCGCCGCGATGCGCTTGAGCGCCTCGCGCAGACGTGCGGCATCGGCCGACAGCAGCCGCACGATCAGCAGGCCATCGAAGCTCGTGGCCGCCGCGATCTGCGCGTCCTCTTCGCTCAGGCGCTCGCGCAGCGCGGTCAGCAGCGCGGCGGCGTCGTCTCCGGCATAGAGCAGTGTTGCACAGGCCGACGCATCCCCGAGTGCGAAGGCCGTTTCGCGATGGACGCGCATGCCGCCCTGCAGATGCAGCGCATCGGCCCAGACCAGCCGGCCGTCACGCCGCAGCCTCCAGGCTTCGTGCAGGCGACCGCTCTCGTAGCGCTCCCCCATCGCGCTACGGCCGAACACCACGCTTTCGGTCGCGAGCAGCCGCGCACCGGCCGACAACTCCACGTCGATCTGGCGCCGCAGGCGCGAGCGATCGAACAGGATGGTCTCCTGCGCGAGCCATTCGAGCGTGGCCCCCGGCTCCACGCGTAGATGCACGGCGACCTGCGCATCGGGCTCCCCCGCAAGTGCCCGATAGAGCTTTTCCGCGGCCTGCGTGGCGACCGTGAGCCGGCTGCTTCGCCGGGCGACGATTTCGATTTCGAGCCGATCGCCGCTGGTCAGGCCGCCGCTGGTCGTCAGCAGCACGGCCTGTGGCGGTGCGTCGGCCTCGACGTCGGGGAACAGCACGCGGCACGGCGCCCGCTGATACAGATCGGCCAGCCGCGTGCGTCCCTGCGCGTCGCGCGCGTAGGCGATGCGCAGTGCGCCGTGCACGCGCTGGTGCGCGGGCGGGGTCAAGCTCACTGGCGTCAGCAGCATGCAGCGTCCTGAGTCATCGGCCTCCCCAGCCCAGTCTGTCTTCGTCGGATCGTCCGCCAGAGTCGTGCCAGCTCCGGAGGGGCGAACGCATCTTGGCACCGGCGGCGTACGCATGCCCTACGTCAAACGCCCCATACCCAAGCCGGCGGCCGCATCCCTAGCCTGAAAGGGAGCTCACGGCGCCCAGGCATTTGGGGAGGCGCCGAAGCCCAAACCGGCGCCCGCTCAGGACGGTGCCGGCTCTCTCACGAAGAAATCCGGGGGTCGCATGAAGGGGCACAACAGGCAGTACAGGGGCATTTCATCCACACTCAAACGCGCGGCAGTCTCGGCTTGCGTGCTCGCGGCCGGCCAGGCCGGCGCAGCCGAGATCACGCTGCCGCCGACATCGGTCACCGCGGCGCTGCGCTCGAGCTTCGTGAGCACGAACTACGACGGTCCGGCCGACGACGTCAACGACTTCGTCCTCGACAGCGTGCGCCTGCAGATCGGCGGCAAGGTCACCGACACCATCGGCTTCACCTTCAACACCGACTACAACAGCGTGACGAGCGAAGTGGTGGTGATCGACGCGATCGGCCAGTTCTCGTTCTCGGATCAGTTCAACATCTGGGCCGGCCGCTTCCTGCCGCCGTCCGACCGCGCCAACCTGCACGGACCGTACTACGGCAACGCCTGGGGCTTCGCGATCGACGGCATCCAGGACGGCTATCCGTTCTTCGCCGCGGGCCGCGACAACGGCATCGCCTACTGGGGCGACTTCGACCGCGTGAAGCTGTCCGCGGGCGTGTTCGACGTGCCGTCCACCTCGGCCGCCAACGGTGGCGACGGCAAGGAAGTGGTCTACGCCGCCCGCGTCCACGTCTCGCTGTGGGACATCGAGAAGGGCTACTACCTCAACGGCACCTACTACGGCGACAAGGACATCCTGTCGTTCGGCGCGGCCACGCACAGCATCGACGGCGATACCTCGTTCACGATCGACGGGCTCATGGAGAAGAAGCTGCCGAGCGGCGGCGTGGTGAGCCTCGAAGGCGAATGGGCGAGCTACGAAGGCAAGTCCGGCGGCTACATGCCCGGCGGCATCGGCGGCTTCGACAACAGCGATGGCGGTTTCGGCCTGCTGGCCTACCTGTTCCCGCAGAAAGTCGGCATCGGCCAGATCCAGCTGCTCGGCAAGTACGCGACCAACACCTACGAGTTCCCGGCCAGCCCCGACGTCGATCGCGACCAGATCGAGTTCGACGTGAACTACGTGATCAAGGCGTTCAACGCGCGCCTGTCGCTGTTCTACATCGACAACAGCTTCAGCGGCGCTCCGATCGCGGATTACTCGCAGATCGGCGTGGGCATGCAGCTGCAGATCTGATCCTCGGGCAGGCGCGCGTCGCTCGCCAACCCTCACACACAGGTGAAACATGAAATTCGCAAAGCAGTTTGAAGGCATGAAGAAGGCCGGCATCGCCGCCACGGGTCTGGCGATGTTCGCGCTGTCGGCGATGGCGCAGGCCGCCGATACGATCAAGGTCGGCGTGCTGCATTCGCTGTCCGGCACGATGGCGATCTCCGAGACCACGCTGAAGGACACCGTCCTGATGATGATCGACGAGCAGAACAAGAAGGGCGGCCTGCTCGGCAAGAAGCTCGAGCCGGTGGTCGTCGATCCGGCCTCGAACTGGCCGCTGTTCGCCGAAAAGGCGCGCGAGCTGCTCGCCAAGGACAAGGTCGACGTGGTGTTCGGCTGCTGGACCTCGGTGTCGCGCAAGAGCGTGCTGCCGGTGTTCGAGGAACTCAACGGCCTGCTGTTCTATCCGGTGCAGTACGAAGGCGAGGAGTCGAGCAAGAACGTGTTCTACACGGGCGCGGCGCCGAACCAGCAGGCGATTCCGGCCGTCGACTACCTCATGAACGAAGTCAAGGTGAAGCGCTGGGTTCTGGCCGGCACCGACTACGTCTATCCGCGCACGACCAACAAGATCCTCGAGGCCTACCTGCTCGGCAAGGGCGTCAAGAAAGAGGACATCATGATCAACTACACGCCGTTCGGTCATTCCGACTGGCAGTCGATCGTCGCCGACATCAAGAAGTTCGGCAGCGCGGGCAAGAAGACGGCGGTGGTCTCGACGATCAACGGCGACGCGAATGTTCCGTTTTACAAGGAGCTCGGCAACCAGAAGATTTCGGCCGAAGACATTCCAGTGGTCGCCTTCTCGGTCGGTGAGGAGGAGCTCGCGGGTCTCGACACCAAGCCGCTCGTCGGCCATCTGGCCGCCTGGAACTACTTCATGAGCATCGACACGCCCGAGAACAAGAAGGAGATCGCGGCGTGGCACAAGTTCATCAAGAACGACAAGCGCACCTTCAACGACCCGATGGAAGCGACGGTGATCGGCTTCAACCTCTGGGCCAAGGCGGTCGAGAAAGCCAAGACCACCGACGTCAGCAAGGTCTCCGACGCGATCATCGGCCTGAAGACGCCGAACCTGACCGGCGGCACCGCCGAGATGCTGCCGAACCATCACCTGACCAAGCCCGTCTACATCGGTGAAATCCGCGAAGACGGCCAGCTCGACGTGGTCTGGAAGACCAAGGCCGAAGTGCCCGGCGACGCCTGGTCCGATTACCTCGAAGGCAGCAAGGACATCGAGGCCGATTGGGTCAAGCTCAAGTGCGGCAACTACAACACCAAGACCAAGAAGTGCTCGGGCCAGAACTTCTGATCCCCCTGGTGAAGCTTTTGCTTGGTCATAGCGGAACATTTCCCTGAGGTGCATTGCCCCGGGCGCAAGCCCGGGGCTCTATTGATCACGCATCGAGGAAACGCTGTTCGAGCTGCGTTTCCTTCTGCCAACGAGAACGACGTGGATATGCGATCCATCTTCTACGCCTGTCGAGCCAGCCTGCTGTCCGCGCTGATTCTCGTCGGCCCCATTTCCCATGCGCAGGATCAGCCTGCGCCCGAGGCAGTTGCCGAGCCGCTCATCGAAGCAGCGCCGGCAGCGCCACACGATTACGCGGGCTATGTACGCGCTTTGCCCGAGGCGAGCTATTCCGAAAAGCAGGAGCTGCTCAGGCAGATCGTCGAGACGCGCGACGACAAGGCCGGCGCCCTTTTGCAGGCCTTGCTCGATGGTCGTCTCTACACGCGTGGAGAAAGCACCGACGTCGTCATCGCGACCGGCGAAGGCGACACGCTGGAGCTGACCGACGCGATCAGCGCACAGCCCGCCGGAACCGCGAACAGCGACGCGCTCAAGAAGGTCGGCACCAACAACGCGCTGCGCAAGGCACTGCGCGGGTTGATTGCGCAACTGCAGCTCGCCAGCGAGGACGAGGCCGTTCGCCTCGCCGCCGTGCGCGAGATGATGCGCAGCCTCGACGACAGCACCGTGGCGGTGCTGCGCGCGCATCGCGCCGAAGAAAGCGATGCGTCCGTACAGGAGGCCATCGACGTCGGCCTCGCACTCGCCGACCTGCAAAGCGGCGATCCCGAAGTCCGCCTCGCCGCGGCCGAGCATCTCGACGGCCAGCTCGCGAGCGAGGTCTACAACGCCCTGCTGCCGCTGACCGAGAAGAACGAGGATGGCAGCTACGCCGAATCCGATGCGCGCGTGCGCGTCGCCGCGCAGACCGCGGTGCGCAGCATCGAAAGCAAGCGCAAGTTCTACGGCGCGGTCGAGACGCTGTTCTTCGGGCTGTCGCTGGGCTCGGTGCTCGTGCTCGCGGCGATCGGCCTCGCGATCACCTTCGGCGTCATGGGCATCATCAACATGGCGCACGGCGAGCTGATCATGCTCGGCGCGTATACGGCCTACGTGATGCAGCAGCTCATGCCGCAGCACATCGCGGCCGCGACGCTGCTGTCGATCCCGATGGCCTTCGTCGTCTCGGGGCTCGTCGGCGTGGCGATCGAGCGTGGCATCGTGCGCTTCCTGTACGGCCGGCCACTCGAAACCCTGCTCGCCACCTTCGGTCTCTCGCTGATCCTGCAGCAGCTCGTGCGCAGCGTGTTCTCGCCTCTCAACCGCAGCGTTTCGACGCCCGAGTTCATGAGCGGATCGCTGGTCGTCAACGACGCGCTGTCGCTGACCTACAACCGGCTCTATATCGTCGTCTTCATGTTCGTGGTCTTCATTGCGCTGCAGACGCTGCTCAGGCGCACCTCGCTGGGGGTCAAGGTGCGCGCGGTGTCGCAGAACCGTGGCATGGCGCGCGCGATGGGCGTCAAGAGCGAATGGGTCGATGCGGCAACCTTCGGCCTCGGCTCGGGCATCGCCGGCGTGGCGGGCGTCGCGCTGTCCCAGCTCACCAACGTCGGCCCGAATCTCGGGCAGGCCTACATCATCGATTCGTTCATGGTCGTGGTGTTCGGTGGCGTCGGCAATCTGTGGGGCACGCTGATCAGCGGCATGTCGCTCGGCGTCATCAACAAGCTGCTCGAGCCGTATGCCGGTGCGGTGATGGCGAAGATCCTCGTGCTCGTGTTCCTGATCATGTTCATCCAGAAGCGGCCGCGCGGATTGTTCCCGCAGAAAGGCCGGATGGCGGAGGGCTGATCGTGAATCCGACTCCTCGCGCCTCGTTCATCGGCCGGCTGCTGCGCAGCGACCTCGGCAGCCGCATCTTCTTCGCGTTGCTGCTGCTCGCGGCCGTGCTGATTCCGGCGCTCAACCTGCTCACGCCGGAAGGCTCGGCGCTGCACGTGCCGATCTACACGGTGACGCTGCTCGGCAAGTACATGAGCTACGCGCTGCTCGCGATCGCGGTCGATCTGATCTGGGGCTATTGCGGCATCCTGAGCCTCGGCCACACCGCCTTCTTCGCGCTCGGCGGCTATGCGATGGGCATGTACCTGATGCGCCAGATCGGCACGCGTGGCGTCTACGGCGACCCGGTGCTGCCGGATTTCATGGTGTTCCTGAACTGGAAGGAGCTGCCCTGGTTCTGGCATGGCATGGACCTGTTCTGGTTCGCCATGCTCATGGTCGTGCTCGCGCCGGCGCTGCTGGCCTACGTGTTCGGCTGGTTCGCGTTCCGCTCGCGCGTGACCGGCGTGTATCTGTCGATCATCACGCAGGCGCTCACATATGCGCTGCTGCTCGCCTTCTTCCGCAACGAGATGGGCTTCGGCGGCAACAACGGGCTGACCGATTTCAAGGACCTGCTCGGCTACGATCTGCAGGCGCGCGGCACGCGCATCACGCTGTTCCTGACCACCGCGCTGTTCCTCGGCCTGGGCTACGCGGCCTGCCGCTTCATCATCGGATCGAAGCTCGGCCGCGTGGTCGAGGCGGTGCGCGATGCCGAGAGCCGCACGCGCTTCATCGGCTACCGGGTCGAGAACGTGAAGCTCTGGCTGTGGACGTTCTCGGCGATCCTCGCGGGCATCGCGGGCGCGCTCTACGTGCCGCAGGTCGGCATCATCAATCCGGGTGAGTTCGCGCCGATCAATTCGATCGAAGTGGTGGTCTGGGTCGCGGTCGGTGGCCGCGGCACGCTGTATGGCGCCGCGCTCGGCGCGCTCGTCGTCAACTATGCCAAGACCTGGTTCACCGCCGCGCTGCCGGAGATCTGGCTCTACGCGCTCGGCGCGCTGTTCGTCGGCGTGACCTTGTTCCTGCCACAGGGCATCGTCGGACTCGTCGAGAAGCTCGCGGCCAAAAGGAAAGCCTCATGAATGTCGGTCGCCTGCTCGGCCAGGGCCAGCGCTCGCGCGCACCCAAGCTCGATCTTTCGCACAACATCATCCTGTACCTCGAAGACATCAGCGTGAGCTTCGATGGCTTCAAGGCGCTCAATAATCTCAATCTCTACATCGAAGCCGGCGAGCTGCGCTGCATCATCGGCCCGAACGGCGCCGGCAAGACCACGATGATGGACGTCATCACCGGCAAGACGCGGCCCGACGTCGGCAGCGCCTGGTTCGGCCAGACCGTCGATCTGCTCACCCTGAGCGAACCCGAGATCGCCGCGGCCGGCATCGGGCGCAAGTTCCAGAAGCCCACGGTGTTTCCTAACCACACCGTGTTCGAGAACCTGGAGCTCGCCATGGCGGGCGACAAGTCGGTCTGGAAGACGCTGTTCGCCAAGCTGTCGGGCGAGCAGCTCGGACGCATCGACGAGGTGCTCAGGATCATCGGGCTCACCGAACGCGTCGAAGCGCTCGCGGGCGGCCTGAGCCATGGGCAGAAGCAATGGCTCGAGATCGGCATGCTGCTCATGCAGGACCCGGAGCTGCTGCTTGTCGATGAGCCGGTGGCCGGCATGACGCCGCAGGAGACCGAGAAGACCGCCGAGCTGCTGACCTCGCTTGCCGGCAAGCATTCGGTGGTCGTCGTCGAGCACGACATGGCGTTCGTGCGTTCGATCGCACGCACCGTGACCGTGCTGCACCAGGGCTCGGTGCTCGCCGAAGGCAGCATGGACCAGGTGCAGAACGATCCCAAAGTGATCGAAGTCTACCTAGGCGACTGAACGATGCTCACGATCAAGGGACTCAACCAGTTCTACGGCGGCAGCCACACGCTGTGGGACATCGACATGCGCATCGAAACCGGATCGCGCACCTGCCTCATGGGCCGCAACGGCATGGGCAAGACCACGCTGCTGCGCTGCGTGATGGGCCTGGTGCCGGCCGCGACGGGTGAAATCAGCTTCGATGGCGGCACCGATCTGCGCAAGCTCTCGGCCGACCAGCGCGCCGGACTCGGCATCGGCTTCGTTCCGCAAGGGCGCGAGATCTTCAGCCAGCTGTCGGTGGAGGAGAACCTGCGCATGGGCCTCATCGCCAAGCGCGAACGGCCCGCCGATGCGCTCGAGCGCGTCTACGCCACGTTTCCGGTCCTCAAGCAGTTCCTGCGCCGCCGCGGCGGCGACCTGTCGGGCGGTCAGCAGCAGCAGCTCGCGATCGGCCGCGCGCTGCTGCTGCAGCCCAAGCTGCTGATCCTCGACGAGCCCTGCGAAGGCATCCAGCCGAACATCGTGCACGAGATCGGCGATCTGATCCTGCGGCTCAACGAAGAGAGCGGGCTGACCGTGCTGATCGTCGAGCAGAAGCTGCCGTTCGCACGCCGCGTGGCGAGCGATTTCCGCATTCTCGACAAGGGCCGGCACGTCGCGCAGGGACCGATCGGCGATCTGACCGACGAGATGGTGAAGCATCACCTGACCGTGTAGCGCCGCGGTCGCGGAGGTGGCTCCGCTGGATCGGACTCGGCGCTTCGATCGAGGCGCCGAGTCCGATCCCGATGACGTGATTAAGACTCGGTCTCGCTCACCGTGATCGCGCCCGACGGACACTGGCTGGCCGCCACACGCACCGTGGCCTCGAGTTCCCGAGGCACTTCGTCGTAGCGGACGATCGCGTAACCGTCGTCGTGCAGTTCGAACACCTCCGGGCAAACTCCCAGGCAGGCGCCGAAACCCGCGCAGATTCCCGCGTCGACGTGGACTTTCACTTCGAGCCTCCCGGCACTGCGTCGAACTCCAGCGCGAGGTGCGTGAGCCCGCGCAGGATGAAGGTCGGCAGGTAACCGTACCGGCGTGCGTTGGCCGGCCCGTGGACCTTCTCGGAGATGCGAATGTCGCGGGTCCGGTCGAACATGCGGTTCAGGGCGACGACCGTCTCGGCGCGCGCGAGCGGAGCGCCTGGGCAGGCATGGCGGCCACGGCCGAACGCGACGTTCAGGCGGGCGTTCTCGCGGTTGATCTGGAACTCGCCCGGGTTTTCGAACTTGCGCGTATCGCGATTGGCGGCGCTGTTGGCGATATAGAGGAAGGCACCGGCGGGGATGTCGACGCCGCCGACCTGCGTCGGTTTCTTCGCCAGGCGGAAGTCGCCCTTCACGGGGCCCTCGATGCGCAGGCATTCCTCGACGAAGTTGGGGATGAGGCTGCGATCCTCGCGCAGGCGCTTCTGCAGGTCAGGACGGTCGCCGACGACCTGGAACGCGTAGCTCAGCAGTCGCACCGTGGTTTCCTGTCCGGCGGCGAACAGGTTCGCGGCGATGCGCGCCACGTCGAGCGGCGTCGGCACCGACTTGTCGGGGAAAGTGGCCTTGGCCAGGCCCGAAAGCACATCTCCGGTCGGGTTGAGGCGACGGTCTTCGATGTACTTCGAGAACGTGCTGTACAGCCATTCCAGCGGCGAGTGGTGGGCCTCACGATCCTCGGTGCCGCCGATGGTGGCGCTTTCCCGTTCCTGCCGAATCAGCTGCTGGCGGAACTTGATGCGGTCTTCGGCCGGCACGCCGAGCAGATCGGAGACGACGAGCACGGCGAAGGGCTGCGCGAAGGCCGCCATGATTTCGCATTCGCCCTTGTCGATGAAGGTGTCGATCTGCTGATCAGCCAGCTTCCACATGAAGTCCTCGTTTTCCTTGAGACGCTTCGGCGTGATGAGGGCCATCAGCAGCGCGCGGTGATTGGTATGCACCGGCGGGTCCATCGTCGGCAGCTGATCGTAGAACGGCGTCTTGTCGCGCCAGGCTTCGATCAGTTCGGAAATGTCCTCGTTCTCTTTCCCTTTAAGCGGAATCGGGCATCCCGCGAACGGTCCGGTAGTCGACATGCACGAAGAGAAACGTTCGGGATCGTTGTAGATCTCGAGCGCTTCGTCGTAGCCCGTGACCATGAAGATGCCCTGATGCGGCTCGCGCAGCACCGGAGACTGGCTGCGCAGGTAGTCGAAATAGGGATACGGGTCGTTGATGAAACGGTCGCTGCGGAAAAAATCGTGCTTTTCAAACTCGTGCGACAAATCGCTCATATCGACTCCCTATTCGCGCTGATATCCGCGGCGTGAACCGTCTTCGCCGCTGGTTTTGTGAGGATCGTGGCGGCCCTGCGGGCGCACCGGCACGCCGGTCTTTCAACAGGCTGAAAAGCTCGGCGACCCGAGGTGGAAGTATAAGTGAACAGTGGTGTTGAACAAGCATCGCCTTTGCGCCCGTGGCACAGAAAAATGTGCCCTGCCGGGCGACCGGCGGTGATGCGGAAGCGCCCTCGAGGGGGCGCTGATGACCCGTCTCCTCCAGAAGGGCGCGGCGCCCTTCTCGCAGCTTGGCCCCGACCCGGGGGCTTCTTTTAGCTCCTTGTCTTGACGCCTGCCGCAGTCCATTTGATTATCGTCACATCAATCAATTGGAGTTCGACATGCCGCGAGGTGGTTCCCGGCAGGGATCGGGGCGCCCTCAAGGCAGCGGAAGTCGCTACCCCGGAGAGGCGACTCGCACGATTCGTGTGCCCGAGGGCGCCATGCCCTCGATTACGACGTTTCTGAGCGACTACCGGCTCAAGTTGCTGGCCGCCCGGATCGTCTCGGAGCCGGTCGCGCTCGATCCGCCGCCGCTGCTCATCAACGAAGCCGCGGTGCGCGTGCCCGCGGGTTCCGCGGTGCCCAGTGACGGCGCCGAGATGGAGCTCGGCGTCGACCTCAATCGCCTGCTCGTGCGCAAGCCCGCGGTGACGCACCTCGTGACGGTCGAAAGCGATTCGATGACCCGTGCCGGCATCGAGCCGGGAGACCGGCTCGTCGTCGAATGCGGCATGGAAGCGCGCCATGGCGACATCGTCATTGCCATCATCCTGGGCGAGGGTCATACGCTGAAGCGCTTTTCGACGAAGGGGCCGCGGCCTCAACTGGTTCCCGAGTCTCACAATCCCGTGCATCGGGTGCGCGAGCTCGGCGAGTTCGACGAGTGGATGATCTGGGGCGTGGTCACCAACCAGATCCGGCAGCTGCGATGAGCGCCGACGTCTCGCTGTCGCGGGCCCACGATCAGCGCTTGCGAGCGGTGTATCGGTCGGCCGGCTGGCCCTATCTCGATTCGATCGAAATCGACCTGCTCGCGGCCGGGCTGCTCGAGCGCGTGATGCCCGCCGCTGGCCCGGAAGCCATGCGCGTCACCGATGCCGGCCTGGCGCGGCTTTCCACCGTGCTGACGCGCAATCGCAGCGCGTTCGGCGCGCATGAAGCGCTGGTCGAGCGCATCGCGGAAGATCAGGTGCGTAACGGACGCATCGCCTATTGCGGACTCGGTTTGCTCGCGAAGCCCGCAGAAGCCTGGCTGCACCTGCGCCCGGATGTTTTCTCGATCGCCAATACCACCGTTGAAGAGTACGTCGCGCCGATCATCTTCGAAGTGAAGGTGAAGCGCTCGGATTTGCGCGCCGATCTGAAGAAGCAGGACAAGCGGGCCGGTTATCTCGCGCTGTCGAGCCAGTGCTATTACGTGCTGGCCGATGGTGTCGGCAGCGCGGACGACATTCCGCCCGAGTGTGGCGTGATCATCGCGAGCGAGGTGTCGCTGCAAGTGGTGCGTGCGGCACCGCGCACGCCGATGCGCCTGAGCTTCGGCGCCTGGATGGCGCTCGCAAAGGCGGATCGGTTCAAATCGCTCGCCGATCCGACGCCGTCGCTGTAGGAACGATGGGCCGTTCGACCGCGCCATCCGTCGCGACCATCGCCGTTCGCGAGCTTTGCGCCTTCGCGGCCAAGCAAGGCGATCTGGACATGCGCTTCACGCCATCGCCGACGTCGCAGCAAGGCATCGAAGGCCATGCGGCCGTCGCCGGTCGTCGCGGCAAGGGCTATCAGCGCGAGATCACGCTTCGCCACCGAGCCGCAGATATTCACGTCGTCGGTCGCGCCGACGGCATGCGGCCGAGGCCGCTCGTGCTCGAGGAGATCAAGACCTTTCGCGGCGATCTGGCGCGCATGCCGGACAATCACCGGTATCTGCACTGGGCGCAGCTCAAGACCTATGGCGCCATGCTGTGCGAGGAGCGCAAGCTGCAGAGCCTCAAGCTCAATCTCGTCTACTACGACGTCGACAAGGGCAGGGAGACCCTTCTTCGCGACGAGTGCTCCGCCGAAGCACTCGATGGCTTCTTCTGCCGGCAGCTCGATGTTTATCGCGCGTGGAATGCCGCGCAGGTCGCGCATCGCGAGCGGCGCGACGCGGCCTTGTCCGCGATGCGGTTTGCCCATGCGGAGTTTCATTCTGGGCAACGCAAGCTTGCCGAGGCCACCTATCGCGCCATCAAGCAGGGCCGAAAGCTGCTCGCTCAGGCGCCGACCGGAACCGGAAAATCCGTCGGCACCTTGTTTCCCGCGCTCAAGGCGATGGCGCAGGGGCACATCGACAAGATCTTCTATCTGACGGCGAAAACGTCGGGCAGGAAGGCCGCAGTCGATGCGGTGGAATCGCTGGTACGCGCCAACGGCGCGATTCCGCTGCGCGTGCTCGAGCTGACGTCGCGAGACAAGCTCTGCGTGCATCCCGATCGCCTGTGCACCGGAAGCTCGTGTCCGCGAGCCAGCGGCTTCTACGATCGTCTGGCCGGCGCGCGCGAAGCCGCCAGCACCGCGGAGAACGGCTTCAGCCTTGCATCCGTCAAAGACATCGCCGAACGACACGGCATTTGTCCGTACTATTTCGCGCAGGAGCTGACGCGCTGGGCCGATGTCGTGGTCGGCGACTACAACTACTACTTCGATCGCAGCGCCTTGTTCTACGACCTGGCCAGGGTGAACCACTGGCGCGTGTCGGTGCTGGTCGATGAGGCGCACAACCTCGTCGAGCGATCGCGGCGCATGTACTCGTCGACCTTGATCGAGCGCGACATTCCGCAGGTCGGGAAAGCGCAGCGGCGAGTGCGCCAGGCGCTGCGCAGGCTCGACACCGATTGGCAGGGCCATGCGAGTCGCCAGCCTCCCGGATACACCGAGCAGGCCTCGCCGCCAAAAGTGTTGATCGACGACCTGACGAGTGCGGTCGCCGCGATCGGTGAACTCGCGGCCGAGTCGCCCGATGAAGTGCCCAAGCCACTGCAGCGGTTTCAGTTCGATGCGTCGGCCTTTCTGGAACTGGCCGGCAAGTTCGGCGTGCATTCCGTCTGCGATATCGTCCGCCGTGGCGACCCGCATTCCGCGCAGGCGAATTCCGAGCTGTCGATTCGCAATGTGGTGCCGGCGCCATTCCTTGCGTCTCGCTTCGAAGCGGCGTCCAGCGTGGTGCTGTTCTCCGCGACGATCGCCGCGCCCGACTATCACCTCGAGCTGCTCGGCCTGGATGGAGACGCTGCGTGGATCGATGTCGAATCGCCGTTTCGCGCGGAGCAGGTGCAGGTGCGCATCGCCGATCAACTGTCGACGCGCTACAAGGATCGGGACGCCTCGATCGCGCCGATCACACAGCTCATTTCGAATGAGTATCGGCGGCAGCCCGGAAACTACATCGCGTTCTTCAGCAGCTACGACTATCTCGAAAAAGTGCATGCGGCGCTCAGCGCCTGCAACACGATTCCCTTGCTCAAGCAATCGCCCGGGATGTCCGAGCCCGAGCAGCAGCGGCTTCTCGACCAACTGACGGACCACAGCGCGCTGCTCTGCCTGGCAGTGCTCGGTGGCGCGTTCGCCGAAGGTGTCGATCTGCCCGGCAGGCGCCTGATCGGCGTGTTCGTCGCCACGCTCGGACTGCCGCAGGTCAACGCCGTCAACGATGCGGCGCGCTCGCGAATCGAGCAGGTGCTCGGCAAGGCCGTCGGCTACGACTACACCTATCTTTATCCGGGCGTCCAGAAGGTCGTCCAGGCCGCCGGCAGGCTGATTCGGACGCCGCAGGATCGCGGCGCGATTCATCTGATCGACGATCGATTCAAGCAGTCTCGAATCAGCCGGCTGCTTCCGAAATGGTGGCAGGTGGGCTCGCGCTGAAATGGCGCGGCAGGCGTCCGCGCGGCGTGACGACGCGTCGTGCCATCAGATAGATTAAGCCGATGACCACTCGGCTCAACATCGATTTGCTGCGTAGCTTCGTCGCCATCGCCGAGGCACGCGTGATGAGCCGGTGGGTCGGCGTCAGGGGCAGCGATGCGTACAACCGCGATCCGCTGCAGCTCGCGCTGTCGGACCCCGACACCCTGGATCATCAGGCCGCGACTTCGGGACTCGAGCGCGCCGGTCACCAGTACCGCATCGCCTATGCGAGCGGCAGCATCTCGGGACTCACGGCGGTGGTGCGTTCGGGGCTGCTGCGCAGCTTCGAATCGCACGTCCGGGCCAAGCTGCCGACGCTGTAGAGCAGCGTCGCGCCGACATTAGCGCCCCGTATCGGTCACATAAGAAGTATTAGCTGTCACCGCTACGGCGCTGTCGGCAGAATCCGCAACAGCACCCGCTTCCAGGGCGTTCGAACGAGCGCATGGCGAAGCCCGTGAGACTGCGTTGCAGTGGCTACCAATTCGAAAACGAGAGCGCCGATCATGAGGCTGCTCATGCGCACGCCGTACAACGCGGCACTCGCCGAAGCGCGCATGCCGAGGCCGAGTGACCGCTTCCTGCAAGCCGGCTACATCCGCGGCGAGCACGGCTCCGAAGGCGAATACGTGGTCACGCAGCGCGTGCGCGGCGCGTTCAACGACAGCGGCGTGGATCATTCCACCGACGCCTGGGACACCATCGACTGGTTACGCGGCGATGCTCGAGCGCATGAAGGCGAACGCGGTCATGGTGGATGTCGCGATCGACCAGGGCGGCTGCTTCGAAACCTCCAGGCCCACGACGCACGAGCAGCCCACCTATCGCGTCGACGGCGTCGTGCACTATTGCGCGGCCAACATGCCGGGCGGCGTGGCGCGGACCTCGACGTTCGCGCTGACCGACGTGACGCTGCCCTATGTCATCGCGCTGGCCGACAAGGGCTACCAGGCGGCGATGCAGGCCGACGTCCATCTGCGCGAAGGTCTCAACGTGCATCGCGGCAGGGTCACCTACAAGGCCGTGGCCGATGCGCTCGGTTACGACTACCTGCCCGCGAATCGCGCGCTCGAGGCCAGATCGCAGGCGTGACGATCGGCGTCGCCGCATGTGCGGCGCGCTCATCATCGAGAGGCTTCGATCCCGGCGAGTTCGATCTTCGCGGCCAGAAAGCTGCCGTTCGGCAAGCCCGGTGCCCAATCGCGCCCTTGGGTACGGTGAGTACGGGCTTCCAACATGATGTTCACAAATTCTCGAGATGCCGACGCCGTCTCGTCGAGCGAGGCGAAGGCCATGATGCTGATCGCGGACCTGCAGGCGGCGGCGCAGCGCCTGCTCGATCACAGCCCGGGCGCGCAGGTGCTGAGCGTTCCGGTCGCGGCCGGAGTCGTGCTGCTGGTGGGGCACAAGGACGCGGTCAGAGACGAAGCCCTGCGGCTTCAGGACGCCGAGGCCGGGCCGCACTAGCGATATCGATGCGAACGAGCGCCGGTCATGCCTTCTGCTCGGCCGGCGGCGCATGGCAGTCGAAGCATGGGTTCGCGTCGTCCTGCGACATCATCCGCAACTGCCAGCGCTTGCGGTGGTGAGCGCCAGGTCACCGACACAAGAAATCACGATATCCACCATCGCTTGATGTCAGCTGGACCCGCCGTCTTTTAGGGTGGGGACGTTCAGTGGGCTGACCCCGCATCTTCTGATTCTCGGCGAGACAGGAGAGGCGGGTGGGCAAACTCATCAATATCGACAACGGTGGCACGCTGACGGACATCTGCGTGCTGGACGGTTCCACGGTCTGGCGCACCAAAACGCTGACGACGCCGTTCGACCTGTCGCGCTGCTTCATCGACGGGCTGACCAAGGCATCGAAGGCCATCTACGGCCACGAGGATCTGGTGGCCTTGCTGGCGTCCACCGATCACATCCGCTATTCGACGACGCAGGGCACCAATGCGCTGGTCGAGCGCAAGGGCCAGCGGCTCGGCTTGCTGCTCACGGGCAGCCTGAGCCGCGAGTCGCTGCGTCAGGCCGAACACGCGGCCGATCTGTTCGACGCGCTGGTCGGCGGCCGCTGCGCCACGCTGGATCTGTCCCAGGATGCCGAGGCGCTGGAGATGTCGGCGGTCCGCGCGATCAACACGCTGGCGTCCTCGGGCGCGCACCGGGTGGTGGTCGCGCACGGTGGCGCGGATCGCCTGGCCCAGGAAACGCGGCTCAAGAAAATCTTCCTGCGCAAGTTTCCGCAGCATCTGCTCGGTGCGGTGCCGCTGCTGTATTCGCACGAGGTGGTGCAGGACGAGGACGACGTGCGGCGCACCTGGACGGCCCTGTTCAATGCCTTCCTGCATCCGGCGATGGAGCGCTTCCTCTACAACGCCGAACACAAGCTGCGTCTGGCCAGGACGCGCAATCCGCTGCTGATCTTCCGCAACGACGGCCACTCGGCGCGCGTCGCCAAGACCATCGCGCTGAAGACCTACAGTTCGGGCCCGCGTGGCGGCATGGAAGGCTCGCGCGCACTGGCGCAGCACTACGGCTTCGAGCATCTGGTGTCGATCGACATCGGCGGCACCACCACCGACATCGGCGAAGTCTCGAACGGCAGCGTGCGCGAGGAGCGCCGCGGGCGCGTCGAGAACGTCGAGGTGTCGTTCCCGCTCTGCAACGTCGTCAGCGTCGGCGTCGGCGGCAGCTCGATCATCCAGTGCCGCGACGGCAAGCACATCGACGTCGGCCCGCAAAGTGTGGGTAGCGCGCCCGGTCCGGCCGCGTTCGGGCTCGGCGGAACGCAAGCCACCATCACCGATGCCTTCGTGCTCACCGGCCTGCTCGATCCCGCGACGTTCTTCGGCGGCGATCTGCGGCTCGACGTGGAGCGGGCACGCGCCGCGATCGCGCAGAACGTGGCGCAGCCGCTCGGCCTGACCGAGGAAGTCGCCGCCGAGCGCATGGAGGCGGCCTGGGTCGACAAGGTCGCGCAGAGCATCCGCGACTTCACGCAGGTGACGCCGCAGACCACGCTCGCGGCTTTCGGCGGAGCGGGACCGTTCGTGGTCTGCCGCATCGCCGAGGCCGCCGGCATCGACCGCGTGCTGATTCCGGGCCTGGCGGCGGTGTTCTCCGCGTTCGGCCTCGGCTTCTCCGACATCGAGCATCGCTACGAGGCGCCGCTGGCCAGCGCGGGCGACCTGCCAGCCGTGATCGAGGAGCTCACGCGCCGCGCACGCCGCGGCATGCATGCCGAAGGCTTCGCGCTCGAAGACTGCGTCGTCGAGCGCAGGCTGGCGATCAGCGGCGCGGAGCGCGACGAAGAACTGCCGCTGCCCGAGACGCTTCCGCAAACCGAACCGGGCGAACGCCTGTCGGTGGCCCTGAACGTGCGCAAGCCGATTCCGCAGCCCGCGCTGCAAGGCCGTTTCGGCTCGGCTACGCACGCGGCCGTCGAGGCCGGCCGGCGTCGCGTGGTGCTTGCCGACAAGAGCCGGGAGCTGCCGCTTTATCGACTCGAGGACCAGCGCGCGGGCACTCGCGCCGCGGGCCCGGCCGTGCTCGAGGAGGCCTTCTTCACGTGTCGCCTCGATGCGGGCTGGCAGTTCGAATTCAACGATGCCGGCGACGTGCTGCTGAGCCGCGACGGCCGGAACTGAGGGGAAAGGATCGCGATGAAAAAAGTATTGATCACCGAGAATCTGCGCATCGACCTGGACAGCGAGCAATGGGAGTGCCGCGCCTGCAATGCCGAGCTGATCGGAGCGCGTGAGAACTACAAGCGCGGCCTTCTCGTCTACGACCGCGATCCACGCGAGATCCACAAACCCCTGCTCGATCCGGATTACTACGAGTTCACCTACGCGCCGAATCCGCAGTGGTGTCGCATCCTCGAGTACTACTGCCCGCGGTGCGGCTCGATGATCGAGACCGAATACCTGCCGCCCGGACATCCGCCGATACACGATATCGAGCTTGATATCGATGCGCTCAAGCTGCAATGGAAAGACAGGCCCCAGGTACAGCAAGCCGCCGCAGGCCAGGAGTATCCGCGCCCGGTCGCGCACGGCGGGCAACGCGCCGCGCGCCTGTACACCGGAGAAGGCGCATGAAGCGCGTGTCGGTCGACATCGGTGGAACCTTCACCGATTGCTTCGTCGCCTGGGGTGATCGCTACATCGAATCCAAGGCGCTCACCACGCATCAGAACCTCGCGCTGGGCTTCAACGAGGCGCTGAAGACCGCCTGCCGCCAGCTCGAGATCAGCGAGCGCGAGCTGCTGTCGCAGGTGGATTCGGTGCGCTACGCCACCACGCTCGGAACCAATGCGCTGATCGAGCGCAAGGGCCCGCGCCTGGGCCTGCTGACGACGGACGGCTTTCGCTCTTCGGTTCCGCTGACGCGCGCCAAGGGCTACGGCACCGGCCTGCCGCACAAGCAGCAGATGGACGTGCCGAACGCTCAGCGTCCCGATCCGATCGTGCCGATTCCGATGATTCTCGAAGTGCGCGAGCGCGTGGACTACGCGGGCAGCGTGGTCATGCCGCTCGACGAAGACCAGCTGCGCGATCGCCTGCGTGAGCTCGTGGATCTCGGCGCCGAGGCCATCGTCGTCGTGCTCGCCAATTCGGTGGTCAATCCGGTGCACGAGCTGCGCATCCGCGAAATCTTCCTCGAGGAATATCCGGGACACATGCTCGGTGCGATTCCGATGCTGCTGTCGCACCAGGTGGTCGGTCGCAAGGGCGAATACGTGCGCGCCATGTCGACGATCATCGATGGCTTCCTGCACCAGGTGATGTACCACGGCCTCGGCACGCTGGAATTGAACCTGCGCAACGCCGGCTACGACAAGCCGATGCTGTGCAACCACAACTCCGGCGGCATGGCGCAGCTCAACTCCACCGACGCGCTGCAGACCGTGCATTCGGGCCCGGTGTCGGGCATCGCGGCCAGCGAGCATCTCGCGCTGCAGACCGGACTCGGCAACATCGTCGCCACCGACATGGGCGGCACCAGCTTCGACATCGGCATCGTCGTCGAAGGCGGCATCAAGCACTACGACTTCAACCCCGTCATCGAGCGCTGGATGGTCAGCGTGCCGATGGTGCATCTGGTAACGCTCGGCGCGGGCGGCGGATCGATCTGCCAGTACGACCGCATGTTCCAGACCGTGCAGGTCGGGCCGGAATCCGCAGGCTCCGATCCGGGGCCGGCCTGCTACGACCGCGGCGGCATGAAGCCGACCGTGACCGATGCCGATCTGTTGCTCGGCTATCTCGACCCGGCGCATTACGCGGGCGGCCACATCAAGCTCAATCCGCGTCGCTCGAAGCAGGCGATCGAGGCGCATCTGGCCGATGAGATGGACGAGAGCGTGGTGGAGTGCGCGAAGCTGATCAAGCGCACGGTCGACGCCAACATGGCCAACGGCATCGCGCGCGAGCTGCGTACACGCGGCTACGAGCCCGAGCATTTCACGATTCTCGCCTACGGCGGCAACGGTCCGCTGCACGCCTGCGGCATCGCGCGCGCGCTCGGCGTGAAGACCATCCTCGCGCCGCCGTTCGCCTCGGTGTTCTCGGCCTGCGGCGCGGGCAACATGAGTCAGCTGCACATCCACGAGATGAGCACCTGGACCACGCTGTTCGACGCCAATCGACAGGCCTTCTTCAGCGACTACGATCGCTTCAATGGCGTCGTCGAGGAGCTCGAGCGCCGCGGTCGCGAGGACCTGCTGCGCCAGGGCTTCGAGCCCGCCCAGGTGCGCTACCGTCTCGAGCTCGACATGCGCTACGGCAACCAGCGCGTCGAGACCGCGGTGGTCACCGATCTGAACCGCGTGACCGCACCGGAACACGTGCTCAAGCTGATCGAGCAGTTCCACGAGCGCTACGGCGAGCGCTTCGGCGCGGGCAGCCAGACGCCCGAGGCCGGCGTGCGCATCAACACGATACGCGTGTGCTCGTACATCGAGCATCCGGGCATCCGCTTCCGCAGCATCCGGCCGCCCGAGAAGCTGCTGCCGGCACCATCGCCGGTCAGTACACGCGACTGCCACTTCGTCGGCGTCGACGGCGCGCGCAAGACCGCGATCTACGACGAGGCCGCGCTGACGCCCGGCACGCGGATCGACGGGCCCGCGATCGTGGTCACGCGGGCGACGACCTATTTGATCGAACCGGGTTGGCGTTACACCGCGGCCGACCAGAACGCCGTGTGGTTCACACGGCTCGACGCCTGAGCCGGTGGAGGAACAAGCGCTCATGAACGACAACAACATCACTCCCGACCAGCAGGCGATGCTCGATCGCTTCGTACGGCAGAACAAGCTGTTCTACGCGCCGGACCCGGCGATCATGGAAAACCATCGCATCGATCCGCGCAGCGAGATCGAGCAGCGACTGCTGTCCGGCGAGGTGGACCCGCACAAGATCAACGAGGTTCGAGGCCTGATCATTTCGGCGCTCGACGAATCGAACACCATGATCGAGCAGATGGGCGCGGCGCCCGGTGCCAAGTGGGGCGACATGACCACCGGCATCTTCACCGCGGCCGGTGATCTGTCGATGATCGCGCCGCATGGCGTCGGCGGCTTCGCGGCCGCGGTGTTCTACCCGATCAAGTTCATCAACAAGTACTGGACCTACGAACCGACCGTCGGCGTGCGCGACGGCGACGGCTTCATCCACAACGATGCGCGCTACGGCGGCATCCACAACACCGACCAGTCGATGATGATGCCGGTGTTCTGGGAAGGGCGGCTCGTGTGCTGGGTTTCGGCCACGATCCACGAGGGCGAGAACGGCGCCACCGAGCCCGGCGGCATGCCGGCCGCGGCCGAGAGCAAATTCGACGAAGGCCTGAAGATGTCGCCGTTCAAGGTGGTCGAGAACTTCGAGCTCAAGCGCGATCTGGTCACCTTCCTGCAGAACTCGGTGCGCGATCCCAAGCTGCAGCTCGAAGACATGAAGGTGCGCCTGCATTCCTGTCTGCGCCTGCGCGAGCGCGTGGTCAAGCTGCTCGAAGAGCACGGTGCCGAAGCGCTCATCATGACCTTGCGCAAGCACATCGAGGACGTCGTCGACGAAGTGCGGCGGCGCATCCGCGAGCTGCCGGATGGCACCATGCGCACGGTGTCCTTCGCCGATTCCACGCTGCGCGAGAGCGCGCTGCTCAAGCTCAACATGGCGATCACGGTCAAGGGCGACACGCTGACCGTGGACATGCGCGGCTCGTCGCCGGAGCTCGTCAATCGCTCGATCAATACCTGCCAGGCCTCGTTCAAGACGATGCTCTACAGCGGCTGGATGCAGAACGTGTGGCCGGATCTGCCGTTCACGATGGCGGTGTTCACGCCGTTCGATTTCGTGTTCGACGAGAAGTCCATCGTCAACGGCTCGTTCGACACGCCGCAGGCCATGAGCCTGATTCCGCTGTTCAAGACCATGACCATCGCGAGCATTCCGATGGCCAAGTTCAACTACAGCCTGCCGAACCGCTACACCGCGATGGTCGCGCCGCAGTACGACCAGCCTGCCACGCTGATCTACGGCGGCATCACCCAGCACAACGAGTTCACGGGAAATTTCTGCGCGGACATCAACGGCATGGGGCAGGGTGGCCGCAGCCATCGCGACGGCGAGCATTCGGTGTCTCCGCCGTTCGCGGCGCATTGCGACCTCGGCGAAATCGAGCTCATGGAAGAAGACCTGCCGCTCGTGCGCCTCGGCGCGTTCACGCTGACCAAGGACCGTGCCGGTTTCGGCAAGCAGCGCAGCGGCCTCGGCTACGAGCAGATCCACACCTTCCGCGGCTCGGCGCTCTGGGGCTACATGACCGGCTGCACCGGCTCGCTGTTCCCGTCCGCGCAGCCGCTGTTCGGCGGTTATGCGTCGCCCGCGTATCCGCTGTGCAAGATCAAGGGCGTGAACATCTTCGACGAGCTGCAGAAGAATCCCGAGCGCGTGCCGTTCGACATCGTCCGGCTCATGAACGAGCGCGCCATCGAGGGCGCGACGTATTCGACGCATCCGGCGGCGATGACCTTCGAGCTGGCGCAGCCGGGCGAGGTCTACATGCTGTGCCAGGGCGCGGGCGGCGGTTATGGCGACGTGCTGCAGCGCGATCCCGCGCTCGTGATGAAGGATCTCGAGGAGCAGCTGATCTCCGACGACACCGCACGCGAGATCTTCAAGGTGGCGTATGACAGCGGCTCTCGCCTCGTCGACGAGCAGGGCACGCAGGCGCTGCGCGAGCAGGAGCGCAAGGCGCGCATCGCACGCGGCAAGCCTTTCGACGAGTTCGTCAAAACCTGGAGCACGCCGGAGCCGCCCGCGCATCTGCCCTACATGGGTTGCTGGGGCGCGGACGTGAGCACCGTCTACGGCGTCATGATGGGCGAGCGCGTGAAGATGAGTGCGACCGCGCTGCAGAGCCAGTTCATGCTCAACCCCAAGGACGTGCGCATCGCGCAGCTCGAAGCCGAAGTCGCGGCGCTCAAGCGCGCGAGATAACGAAAGGGGAGCGACCCGGAAGGAGATTCACGAATGACGGACTACGTTCGAATGTTCCGGCTCGACGGCAAGGTCGCCGTGGTGACGGGTGGCGCGCAGGGGATCGGTGCCGAAACCAGCCGGGCGCTCGCGCAGGTCGGAGCGGCGGTGCTGCTCACCGACGTGAACGATGCGGCCGGCAGCAAGACCGCGGAGCGCATTCGCGCGGAGGGCGGCAAGGCGGAGTTCCTGCATCAGGACGTCACCGATGAAGCCCAGTGGGAGGCGGTGATCGCCGCGGCGAAATCGCGGTTCGGCGGACTCGACATTCTGGTCAACAACGCCGGCATCGAACGCATGGGCCTGCTCGACGACGTGGACGTCGAGACCTTCCGCGAAGTACTCGACACCAACGTGGTCGGCGTCTTCCTGGGTTGCAAGCACGCGATGCGCGCGATGCGGCGCGATGGTGGAGGACGTGGCGGTTCCATCATCAACGTTTCGTCCGTCGCCGGGATGATCGGCGTGACGGCACTGGGCGCCTACAACGCGTCCAAGGGCGCGGTGCGCCTGCTGACCAAGTCGGTCGCGGTCGAATGCGCGCAGTTCAAGACCGGCATCCGCTGCAACTCGATTCATCCGGGCGTCGTCCAGACGGACATGGGGCACAAGTTCCTGCAGAACTTCGTGGATCTGGGCCTGACGCCGGATGTGCCGACCATCGATGCGGCGTTCAAGGCGGTGATTCCGTATGGCGAATACGGCGAGGTCAGCGACATCGCGAGCGCCGCGCTGTATCTGGCAGCCGATGCTTCGCGATACATGAGCGGCGCCGAGATCGTCGTCGATGGCGGCTGGACGGCGACCTGAGCGGAGATGATCGAATGGCAGTGATGGAAGGTGAATGGCTCTGGTCGCCTGGGCCCGAGTACGTGGCGCGCTCGCAGATCGCGCGGTTCATGCAATGGCTGCGGCAGCAGCGCGGAATCGATTTCGCCGACTACGAGTCCCTGCATCGCTGGTCGGTGAGCGACATCGAAGCATTCTGGGCGGCCCTGTGGGATTACTTCGAAATCCAGTCCGACAGCCCACCGACGCGCGTGCTCGAAGCCAGCGGCATGTTCGGCGCGCAATGGTTTCAGGGCACGCGCGTCAATTACGCCGAGCATCTGCTGCGCTACGAGGCGCGCGCGTCGGCAGGTGAAACCGCGATCCATCACCTGACCGAGAACCGGCCGCTCGCTCGCATGAGCTGGCAGGAGCTCGGACGGCAGGTGCGCATCCTCGCCACGCGGCTGCGCGCGCTCGGCATCGCTCCGGGCGATCGCATCGTCTCGTACATGCCCAACGTGCCCGAAACCACGGTCGCGATGCTCGCGAGCATGGCGGTCGGCGCGGTGTGGTCGTCGGCCGCGCCGGAGTTCGGTACGCGCACCGTCGTCGACCGGCTCGTGCAGATCGAACCGAAACTGATCTTCGTCTGCGACGGCTATCGCTTCGGCGGCAAGGACTACGAGCGCACGGACGAAGTCCGGCAGATCGTCGCCAGCTTGCCGACGCTGCGGCAGGTGATCTGGCTGCCGTACCTGAAACCGGAGCGAAGCGAGCCGCCGGTAGCCGGCGCGATGGCCTGGAGCGAGGCGCTCGCGGGCCCCGAGGTGTCGCGCGAGTCCTTCCGCTACGAGCGCGTCGACAACCGCCATCCGCTCTGGGTGATGTTCTCGTCGGGCACCACGGGCCTGCCGAAGGCGATGACGCACAACCACGTCGGTCAGCTCGTCGAGCACCTGAAGCTCACCGCATTTCACTTCAACCTCGCGCCGGGCGGCGTGATGTTCTTCTACAGCACCACGGGCTGGACGATGTACAACCTGCTCGTGTCCGCGCTGCTCAGCGGAGCGGCCATCGTGCAGTACGACGGCAGCCCGGTGCATCCGGGGCTCGATTTTTTATGGTCGCTCGCCGCGGACACGCGCGCGACGAACTTCGGTGCGAGCCCGACCTTCGTGCAGATGATGGAGAAAGCCGGGCTGCGCCCGCGCGAGCACTTCGACCTGTCCGCGCTCGAGGCGGTGCTCGTGGCCGGAGCGCCGAGCACGCCCGAAACCTTCCAGTGGTTCTACGACAACGTGAAGGACAATCTCTGGGTCACCTCGCAATCGGGCGGCACCGAGGTGGGCAGCGCCTTCGTCGGCGCATCGCCGACCTTGCCGGTGCATGCGGGCGAGATCCAGTGCCGTTGCCTGGGCATGGACATCCAGGCCTGGAGCGACGACGGCAAGCCGCTGATCGACGAAGTCGGCGAGCTGGTCTGCGTCCAGCCGTTTCCGTCGATGCCGATCCAGTTCTGGAACGACCCCGGCGACAAGCGCTATCACGAGGCGTATTTCGAGCACTTTCCGGGCGTCTGGCGACACGGCGATTTCATCAAGATCAATGCGCGCGGCGGCTGCTACATCTACGGTCGCAGCGATTCCACGCTCAATCGCTACGGCGTGCGCATCGGCGCGGCGGAGGTCTATCGCGTGGTCGAGCAGGTGGAGGAAGTCGCCGACAGCCTGGTCGTCTGCTGCGAACTCGACGCGGGCAAGTTCTTCATGCCGCTGTTCCTCAAGCTCAAGCCCGGCATCGGCTTGAGCGAAGCCCTGATCGACAAGATCGCCGCGAGGTTGCGAGCGGATTGCAGCCCGCGCCACGTGCCGGATCGGCTCTACGCGGTCGAACAGATTCCGTACACGCTCACGGGCAAGAAGATGGAAGTGCCCGTGCGCAAGCTGCTCATGGGCTGGGCGCCGGACAAGGCCGCCAGCCGCGACGCGATGATGAATCCGGCGAGCCTCGACTGGTTCATCGAATTCGCGGCGACGACGAGCGACTACGCGCGGCCTTCGCAGCCGAAATCCGCGAGCCGCTAGCGCGCGCCGTGCTCAAGCCGCTCGATCGCTATCCCGAAGCGCAGGCCGTTGCGGGCCAGCGTGCGCTGCCGGTGACCCTGATCGGCGGCTTCCTCGGCGCCGGCAAGACCACCTTGCTCAACAGCCTGCTGACGCAGGGCGACGGTCGACGGCTCGCGGTGCTCGTCAACGACTTCGGCGAACTGAACATCGATGCGCGTCTGATCGTGAAAGTCGAAGGCCAGCAGATGGAACTCGCCAACGGCTGCATCTGCTGCTCGATTCGCGACGATCTCGTCGCCGGCGTCGAGCGCCTGCTCGCATCCGAGCCGGCGCCCGAGCAGTTGTTGATCGAAACCAGCGGCGTGTCGGACCCGATCAACATTCTCTGCACCTTGAACCAGTCGCAGCTGCGGCGGCGCATCTTTCTCGAAAACGTGGTCACGGTGGTCGACGCCGTGCATGCGCCCGATGCGCGCACGAGCGAATACGCCGAGCTGTTCGAGCGCCAGATTCGCGGCGCGTACATGATCGTGCTCAATCGGGCTGGCGCGGCCGGGGCCGATCGGCTCCGCGAGTTGCGCGAGTCGATCGTCGAGCTGCTGCCGGGCGCCGCGATCATCGAGACCGAAGACGGCACGGCGCCCTTGGCGCTGCTGCTCGGCGACACGCGCCTCGGGCAATCGGCGTTTCGTCCCGAACCGGTGCTGGATCCGCGCTCGCATCCGTTCGCGAGCATGGTCTGGCGCAGCGAGCGGCCGCTGCAGCGCGCCGAGTTCATGCGCACGATGAAGGCCTTGTCCGGCAGCGTGTACCGCGCCAAGGGCTTCCTGAACTTTCGGCACTATCCGCTCGCGACGCTGTACCAGAAAGTCGGCAGCTTCGAGTCCTGCATCGACGGCGGCGCCTGGAGACAGACCCGTCCGCATTCCGAGCTCGTGCTGATCGGCGTGAGTTCCGGCTTCGATCCACAGCGCATCGGCCTTGCGCTGGATGCCTGCACGGATGCGAGCGTGCGCCCGGCGCCGAAGCCCGTCGCCGGCGAATAAAAAAACCCCTTCCGGCCTGGCGACGGAAGGGGTAGCGAGAGAAGGGCCGCACGCAGCCCTTCGGTAGCAGAGCACTCGTCCGAGCCTTGGATCGAGCTTGCCCTTATTGGAAATCTGGAGATCGGGCGAAACGCGGCAGCTCGGTGACGCCGCCGCGCTTCGCGAGACCCGATCAGGGCTTGGGTTCGGCCTGCGCGCTCGCGTTCTTGGCCAGATCGTCCTTGAGATCGTGCGCGCGCTTGATCACGTACTGGTGGATGGCGTCGACTTGTTCGGCCGACAAGGTGCCCGTGAACGAGGGCATGCCCTTGGCCGCGTAAGCGCCCGCGACGATGCCGTTGAACAGCTGGTGCTTCTCGGGCGTCAGGTAGCGCAGGTCGGGCAGCACCGAGCCGGCGATCGCGGAAATGCCGTGGCAGACGCCGCAATGGCCGTTGTAGAGATCGCGGCCTTGCGCCACTTGGCTTTCGCTGCCGGTGAGTTCGGGCGGCTCGGGCAGGTTCGCGGGCATCGGCTGCAGCGCCGGCAGCGCGGCCGTGCCGCCGATCTTGTAGGTCAGCACGCGCGCACTCGGACGGACCTTGGCGGGCTCGGCGAGACCGCCGAGCACGAGCGGGAATGCGCCGCCCCAGCCGGCCGCGACGGTCACGTACTGCTCGCCGTTGATCTCGTAGGTCATCGGTCCGGCCATCACACCCGTGTTCGCCGGCGTTTCCCAGAGCTTCTCGCCCTTGTCGGCCGAGTAGGCGACGAAGCGTCCATCGGCCGTGCCCTGGAACACCAGCCCGCCCGCGGTGCTCAGCGTGCCGCCGTTCCAGACGGTGACGTAGTCCTGGCGCCAGACTTCCTTGCGCGCGACCGGATCCCAGGCGATCAGATGGCCCTTGTGCAAGGCGGCGATGCCCGCGAGTTCGGCGGCGTTCTCGGGCAGGGCGAGCGGCTGCGAGCCCATGTGCCAGCTGCCCTTGCCGGTGAAAGTCTGCTTCGGATCGGGCACGTAGGCGCCGAGCGCTTCCTGCATCGGAATGTAGACGTAGCCGGTTTGCGGGTTGAACGACATCGGCTGCCAGTTGTGCGCGCCGAGCGGGCCCGGCGAGACGACCTGCATCTTGCTGCCCCAGTCCGCCGTCTCGGCTTCGACCGGGCGTCCGGTCTCCATGTCGACGTGCGTCGCCCAGTTGGCCGGCGCGTACTTGTCGGCCGACAGCAGCTTGCCGGTGGCGCGGTCGAGCACGTAGAAGAAGCCGTTCTTCGGCGCCTGCATGAGCACCTTGCGCTTCTCGCCGGCGATCGTCAGGTCGGCCAGCATGATGTGCTGCGTCGCCGTGTAGTCCCAGCTGTCGCCCGGCGTGGTCTGGTAGTGCCAGACGTATTCGCCGCTGTCGGGCTTGAGCGCGACGATCGACGACAGGAACAGGTTGTCGCCGCCGCCCGGGCTGCGTACGTGGCGGTTCCAGGTCGAGCCGTTGCCGGTGCCGATGTAGAGCAGATCGAGATCGGGGTCGTAGGCCATCGCGTCCCAGACCGTGCCGCCGCCACCGAACTTCCAGTAGGCATCGCCGCTCCAGGTCTTGCGCGCCATTTCCATCGCCTTGTCCTCGGCGGGCTTGGACGGATCGCCCGGCACCGTGAAGAAGCGCCACAGCAGCTTGCCGTTCTCCGCATCGTAGGCGCCGACGTAGCCGCGCACGCCGAGCTCGGCGCCGCCGTTGCCGATGATGACCTTGCCCTTGATCACGCGCGGCGCGCCGGTGACCGTGTAGCTGCGCTCGTGATCGATGACGGTGTCGGTTTCCCAGACTTTCTGGCCGGTCTTGGAATCGAGCGCGATCAGGCGGCCGTCGTAGGCGCCGACGAAGACCTTGCCCTTCCACACCGCGACGCCGCGATTGGCGACGTCGCAGCAGCCGTCGCGATCCTTGTCGCGCGGCACCTGCGGATCGAACTTCCAGAGCTCCTTGCCGGTGACCGGATCGAGCGCGCTGACGATCGAGAACGCGCCCGTCACGTACATCACGCCGTCGACGACGACGGGCGTGGCTTCGGTCGCGCGATCGACGTCGAGCTTGTAGCTCCAGGCCAGGCCGAGTCCCTTGACGTTCTCGGTGCTGATTTTCTTGAGCGGGCTGAAGCGTTGCTCGTCGTAGGTGCGGCCGTAGCTCATCCACGAGCCCGGTTCGCCGTCGGCCGCGGTCAGGCGTGCGGCATCGACGTTGGCCGTCGCGCTGGCCTTGGTTTCGGTGGTGCCGCCGGCTTCGTTCTGTTTCTTGCCGTTGCAGGCCGTGAGCGCGATGCCGAGCGCCATCACGCTCAAAAGATGCGTTTTCATCGAAAAAACCTCATGCGAATGGAAATGCCGAGGGCGGAGCGTGCCGGCGTTTCGGTGAATGGGGAGCTGCGTGATTTCGCCTTCAGGCGCTTGCGAATTGGGCTTTCAGCCACTCGCTGGCTTCGTTCATGACCCGGCGGCTGATGTCGAAGGCCGCGAAGAAATAAAGGAAGCCGTGGATCGCGCCGTCGTATCGCGAGTGATCGACCTTCACGCCCGCCTTCTTCAGCGCGGCCGCGTAGGCATCGCCTTCGTCGCGCAGCGGATCGAACTCGGCGGTCACGACCAGAGCCGGTGGAAGTCCCGACAGATCTTCGGCCCGGCTCAGGTTGAAGCGCGGATTCTGGCTGTCGTGTCCAGGGCCGAGATAGTGATCGGTGAACCAGACCATGTCGCGCTGTGCGAGCAGATAGCCCTCGGCGTTGGCGACCATCGAGGCGCTCGGTGTGCCGACGTAAGCGGCGACTGGATAGATCAGCAACTGAGCGCAGAGCCGGCCCGGGGAGGTCTTGCGCGCTTCGATCGCGGTGACCGCCGCGAGATTGCCGCCTGCGCTGTCGCCGCCGATGGCGATGCGCTTCGGATCGCCGCCGATCTCCTCGCAATGCTCGATCAGCCAGCGCAGCGCGAAACCCGAATCCTCGACCGCGGCCGGAAAGCGGTGCTCCGGGGCCAGCCGATAATCCACCGAGACGACGATGCAGCCCACCGCGCCGCAGAGTTCGCGGCAGACCGCATCGTAGGAATCGAGATCGCCGATGACCCAGCCGCCGCCGTGGATGAACAGCAGGACCGGAAACGGCCCGCTTCCGTTGGGCGTGTAGATGCGGGCCGAAACGCGGTCGGCCGACAGCACGCGATCCTCGGTCCTGGCGATCGACTGCGTGGCCGGAAACGATGCGAGCAGCTGCTTGAAGCCGGCGCGCGCGACGTCCACTGGCAGGGTGTTGAATTCGGGTACTCCGGCGGCTGCCAGATCGCCAAGAAACTTTTGGAGCTGCGGGTCCAAAGGCATGGGTTTTCTCCTCGGTTCGTTCTTTAGTCTTGTTGTTTCGATCGAGCGAGAAAGCCGCCAGAACGCCGCACCGACAGGCGACGGTCGGCAGCTTCCCCGCTACGATCGAGTGCTTCTACAGCGGCAGCGCTACATCACGTAGGTCGACTTGAGCTGCCAGTAACCGCTCAGCGCTTCGGGGCCGAGTTCGCGGCCGAGGCCGCTGGCCTTCACGCCGCCGAACGGCGAGCCCACCGACGGCGCGTAGCCGTTGATGCCGATGGTGCCGGTCTGGATGCGCGAGGCGACGTCGAGCGCGCGCGCTTCGTCGCGGCTCCACACGGTGCCGCCGAGACCGAAGGCGCTGTCGTTCGAAATGCGAACGGCCTCGGCCTCGTCGCCGTACGGAATCACCGCCAGCACCGGCCCGAAGATTTCCTCCTGCGCGATGACGGCCTTGTTGTCGACGTCGGCGAATACCGTGGGCTCGACGAACCAGCCGCGGCTCGTGTGCTTCGGCCTGCCGCCGCCGGTGACGAGGCGCGCTTCGCTGCGGCCCTTGGCGATGTACTGCTCGACACGATCGCGGTGCGCGGACGAGGCCATCGGCCCGATCTGCGTTTCGGCGTCGAGCGCCTCGCCGACTTTCAGCTGCGCGGCCACGCTCGCGACCGCGTCGACGACTTCGGCATAGCGGCTGCGCGGAGCGAGGATGCGCGTGCTCGCGAAGCAGGTCTGGCCGTTGTTGAGGAACGAGGCCATCGGCAGGTTCTGCGCGAGCTGGGCGAGATCGGCGTCTTCGAGAACCACCGCGGCGGACTTGCCGCCGAGCTCGAGCGTGACCGGACGCAGCAGCTGGCCGCATTCGCGCGCGATGATGCGACCCGCGGCGGTCGAGCCCGTGAACGCCACCTTGTCGACGCCCGGATGCGAGACCAGGTAGGCGCCGACGTCGCGATC
This sequence comes from Hydrocarboniphaga sp. FW305-C-57, assembly GCF_058783045.1. Taxonomy (NCBI): domain Bacteria; kingdom Pseudomonadati; phylum Pseudomonadota; class Gammaproteobacteria; order Nevskiales; family Nevskiaceae; genus Hydrocarboniphaga; species Hydrocarboniphaga sp. FW305-C-57. The sequence continues at coordinate 612,930 of NZ_JBYSYG010000001.1, forward strand.
GGCCGCGACCCAGTTGATCACGCCGGCCGGCAGCTTCGCCTCGATCGCCGCTTCGGCGAGGATGTAGCTGTCGAGCACGGTGCCGGGCGAGGGCTTGATGACCATCGTGCAACCGGCCGCGAGTGCGGGCGCGATCTTGGTCATCGCCAGCGTCACCGGATAATTCCACGGCACCACGGCGGCGATCACGCCGACCGGAACGCGATCGACCAGCGTCTGCTTGCCCATCTGCGAGGCGCGCGTCTCACGCGTTTCCTGCTGCTCGGCAAGGCCTGCGTAGTATTCGATCAGCGACAGCGCCACATCGCCTTCGAAGAAGCTGCTGAGCCAGGCCGGCATGCCGTTCTGGCGCGACACGCTCTGCGTGAGCTCGGCCTTGCGGCGCTGCAGGGCCTCGCCGAAGCGACGCAGCGCGGCCGTGCGCTCGGTCACCGGAACATCCCGCCAGCCGCTGCCGTCGAAGGCCGCACGCGCCGCCGCGACCGCGCGATCGATGTCGGCCTTCTGTCCTTCGGGAACCGTGCCGATGACCTCTTCGGTCGATGGATTGACCAGCGTGAAGACCTGGGCGGACGAAGGCTCCACCCAGGCGCCACCGATGAAAAAGCGGGAGGTGTGATTGTTGCTGGTCATGCGGTTCTCCTGTCGTTATGTACTCGGCGCAAAAATGAAACGTCCAACTTCAAGCCCAGCAGGTGGGTGAGGTGTCGATGCGTTCGACGCTCCGATGCCGTCTCGATGCCGCTCGACGAGACGGCGAACGCGACTCCACGAGCTACGTTAGGAGGCGCCTCTGAGGCCAGCCACTACCCGAAGCGGGTAGCAGGACGATCCGGCGGCCGCGTGTAGGCTGCGGGTGGCGGCCGGCAAGGCCAGGGGCGAGCTTTCGCTGCGCTGCGCGCAGGCTCCGCCACGGAAATTCTGAGCGGCACGATTGGAGCCCGGCGCTTGCGGGCTCCCGATTCTTGTCGGGCGGACGGCCGCCTTGTCCGGCGCCAAACTGCGCTCAATCGGACCTGATGCTGGAAATCACCGCGAAGGCTTCCGATCGGCGATTGATGCCGAGCTTTCCGAAGATCTTCTTGAGGTGGAACTTCACGGTGTTCTCGGAAATGCTGGTGGCGTCGGCGATCTCCCGGTTCGACATGCGCTGGCGCAGGCATTCGATGATCTCGCGCTCGCGGTCGCTGAATGCGGCGAGGTCCACTGTCACGCTCGATGCCGCGAGCCCCGCGGCAGGGCAGCCACCCTGGATGCGGCTCAGGACATCGGTCGCGAACCGACGCAGCGCGGTGTCGCCGATCGCCTGGGTGGAGGCGAGGAAGCCTTCGAGCAACTGCCGGATCGACTTGCCTTCGTCGATGACCATGCGGACGTAGCCGCACTCGTGCGCCATCTTGAGCGCGGTGGAGAACTGGCGCGCGGCGGGCATGGACAGGCCGCGCGCTTCGAGCAGGAGCGCCTTGCCGAAGCCCAGCTGGGTGCTGACGAACATCGACTCCGAATGAAGCTCGTGCAGGCGCGCGATCTCGGCCGCGGCCTCCTCGAAGCGCCTGGTGCGGATGGCTTGGCGGATGTATCCGAGCTGCGGGTCCATCGCGAGCTCGCCGCAGGGCATCCATTGGTCGGCGATGCCGAAGCGATGCTGCGGTCCGTCGCTGAGCACGCCGTGCTTCTGCGCCGCTGAGCCGCTGGCACCGAACAGGCGCTCGCGCCGTATCAGCGAGGCGATGCGAGGCCAGCGGCCCTGCACGCACAGGACCTCGGCTTCGGACAGCAGGGTGTGCGCTTCGGCATCGCGATGCAGGGCGCGGAAGCAGCGCGCGGCCGACAGCACGCCGACGGCGAAGAAATCCGGAATCGCGCACTTGAGCAGCATTTCGCGATATTCGGACAGCACCAGCTGCACGGTGTCGAAGTCGTCGGTGACGTACAGCGCCCAGACGTAGCAGGCCGCCAGCGGTGCCGTCGCGAACGGCATGTCGAGGGCGCGGCGTTGCGAGGCGAGCGAGCTGCGCAGCAGGTCGAGCGCGCCCTGCGTCTGGCCGTGCATCAGCAGCGTCACCGCCTTGACGCAATCGGTGTAGCCCGACGTGAACGACGAATTGGCGAGCTTGTTGAAGGTTCGCGCCGCGGTGATGCGAACCTCGGATTGCTTGAAGTCTCCGATCACCAGCTGCCGGTAGGCATCGAGATTCGCCGCCGCGGCCAGCTCGAAGTTGTTGAACCGATCGCTGGCGCCGCCGAGCGACGAGACTTTCTCGACGCTCGAGAACGCCTTGGCCATGTCGTCGGTGCAGATCGCGGCGATCGCGACCACCGGCAGATCCTGCAGTGAATCGCTGTCCGCATACCAGTCGGACGGGTCGTCGGAGCCCATCAGCGAGAACAGCTTGGTGCGCTGGTTCAGGAACATCAGCGCCCAGGCCATGCGCCGCTTGAGCAGCGGACGCCGGATGACCTCGGCCAGCGGAATGCAGTCGAGCCAGCGCTCGGTGATCGTCATTTCGCCGTCCGACACCAGCCTTTCGGACCAGGTCTCGAAGATGTCGGCGGCGAGCGAGTAGTTCGAAGCCGCGACCGCATGATGCATCGCGTCCTCGTACAGCCCGTTCTGGTAGAACCAGTCCGAGGCTTGGCGATGCAGCGAGCGGAACTTGTCGTGATGCTGGTTGAGCAACTGCTCGCGCAGATGCGTTGCGAGCAGGGTGTGATAGCGGAACCAGACATGGTTCTCGTCGAGCGGACTCACGAACAGCCCGAGCTTCTCGAGGCGCAGCAGCTGCTGCATCGAATCCGAACGGCCGGTTAGCGCGTTGCAGACCTGCGCGCCAAGGCGGTTCAGGATGCAGGTGCGTTCGAGAAAGCGCAGCGTGTCGGGCGACAGCCCTTCGAGCACGCATTCGGTCAGGTAATCCGCGAGTTCGCGCGGGCGGTATTGATCGATCCGGCGCAGCGCATCGGACGGCAGGCGGCGCGACAAGCCCAGGCGAAACAGCTGGATCGCCGCGGGCCATCCTTCGGTGCAGCGATGCACGGCCGCGAGATCGTCGTTCTGCATCGACAACACGCCGGCCGAAGAGAAGAAGCGCTGCACTTCGTCGAGCGAGAACGACAGGTCGGCCGCATGCAGGACGAGCACGCGATTGGCGACGGTCAGCCGTGGAATGCCGATGTCGGGCAGCGTCCTGCTGGCGATGAAGACGCGAACGTGCGCCGGAAGCTTGAGCAGGAAATCCTTCCAGAACGACAGGATCGCGCGGTTCGACAGCACTTCGAATTCGTCGACGAACAGCGTCAGCGGGCTTCTGTCGCTCTCGAGCTTTTCGACGAACCAGTCGCTGCGTTCCTGGTGGCTCGCTGCGCTGCCGGCGGCGTTGACCCTGATCGCGTCCTGGCCCGCGGTGCCGAAAATCTGCGCGAGCAGCTTCTGCAGATGCGTCGAATGCCGCGTGGAGTCGTTGTCCGATTCGTCGAGGTTGAGCCAGCCGCAACGTATGCCGCGCGAGCTGCTCTCACTGCGGATTTGCTGCAGCGCGGTGGACTTCCCGTGTCCTGCCGGTGCCTGCAGGATCACCACGGGCTCGGAGGCGCTTTCGAACACCCGGCCCAGGATGCCTTCCCGCAGGATGCGCTGACTCATCATCGCGGGCACCAACGGGGTGTAGCGGCCCGCAGGGGGGCCGGAAGTTCCGCCTGAGGGTTCATTCAGCGAACCGCTCGATGGACCGTACGATGCAGTGGCCGCTGGGCGGCTGAGCTTGTTCATCGACCGTATACCGGTAGTTTTTGTGTTTCTCCTGATGCGGACCATACCGCAGTGGGGCCGCGCTAGCCCTACCCGAAGCGGGTAGTAGTGGCTGGCGGGGGGGCTCAATAGTGTTCGCCGACCAATGTCACCGTTAAGTGGGAAGGCCATGGCCGACGATTTGAACAACACACATACCCGCGCAGACTTCGATGTCGTGATCGTGGGCGCCGGCTGGTCCGGCATGTACATGCTTCATCAATGCCGCCAGCTCGGGCTCACGGCGCACGTCCTCGAGGCCGGGCCGTCCGTAGGCGGAACCTGGTACTGGAACCGCTATCCGGGCCTGCGCTGCGACGTCGAGAGCGTGCAGTACTCGTTCTCGTTCGATGCTGCCCTGCAGCAGGAATGGACCTGGACCGAGCGCTATGCGACCCAGCCCGAGATTCTCGAATACGCCAACCACGTGGCGAAACGCTTCGATCTGCTGCGGGACATCTCGTTCAACTCCAAGGTCTCCGCGGCGCGCTTCGACGACGAGGCCGGCATCTGGAACGTCGAGACCCGGCAGGGACGCAAGGTTTCGGGCCGTTTCGTGGTGATGGCCACCGGTTGCCTCACGGTTCCGAAGGACGTCGTCATTCCGGGCATGAGCGACTTCAAGGGCGAGGTCTATCACACGGCGCGCTGGCCGCAGACGCCGGTCGATTTCAGCGGCAAGCGCGTCGGCGTGATCGGCACCGGCTCGTCGGGCATCCAGGCGATTCCGATCATCGCCGAACAGGCCAAGCATCTCTACGTGTTCCAGCGCACGCCGAGCTACAGCCTGCCGGCGAAGAACCGCGAACTCACGCCCGAGTACGTGGCGGAGGTGAAGGGCAATTACGAAACGCTGCGCAACGAGGCGCGTGCGCATCTGGTCGGCATTCCGGCGCCGACCTACGCCGCTTCGGTGTTCGACGTCAGCGACGAAGAGCGCCGCGAAATCTACGCCTCCAAGTACGACAACGGCCTGCCGTTCGCGCTGATGGTGGCGTTCGGCGACCTGCTGATGGACGAGAAGGCCAACAAGACCGCGCAGGATTATCTCGCCGAGCGCATTCGCGAGAAGGTCGAGGATCCGGAGATCGCCGAGCAGCTGATCCCGAAGGAACAGTTCGTCGGCACGCGTCGTCTCTGTCTCGACACCAACTACTACGAGACCTTCAACCGTCCCAACGTGACGCTGAAGAACATCGCCAAGAAGCCGATCGACCAGATCACCGAGACCGGTGTTCGCATGGGCGACGAGTTCGTCGAAGTCGATTGCCTGGTCTACGCGACCGGCTACGACGCGATGACGGGCCCGCTGCTCGCGTTCGAGATCGAAGGCAAGGGTGGTATCAAGCTCAAGGACGCCTGGGCCGAAGGCCCGAAGTCGCTGCTCGGCTTGATGGTGAGCGGTTTTCCGAACCTGTTCACGATCACCGGTCCGGGCAGTCCTTCGGTGCTCAGCAACATGTTCTGTTCGATCGAGCAGCACGTCGAATGGGTCAGCCGCCTGCTCGGCCATCTGCAGCAGCAGAAACTGACGCGCGTCGAGGCCAAGCCGGAAGCCCAGGAGAACTGGGTCGCACACGTCAATGAAGTGGCCAATTCGACGCTGTTCCCGCGCGGGAACACCTGGTACATGGGCGCGAACATTCCGGGCAAGCCGCGTGTCTTCATGCCGTATCTCGGCGTGGGGCCGTATCGCCAGATCTGCGATGAAGTCGAGAAAGACGGCTATCGGGGCTTTGCGATTTCCTGAGTGCCGGTCGTCGTGGCGACGAATCGATCCGCTACCCGTTTCGTGTAGTTGTTGGGTAGCGAGCGAAGATCGATAGTCGATTTATAACAATTGCCGCATCGATCGTAACGGATGCGGAAGTGATGCGATGAGAGAGGCGAAGCCATCATGAACCCAGCGACAAGTCGGTAGCGCAGGAACACAGCCGCATCACCGGTCGCATGAATCTGCGACCGGTGTTGATCGGCTGGCAGCGCCTGTCGATCAGGCCAGGCGCCGACCCGCAGACCTCATCGGTCGAACGAATCTCAGTGCTGAATGCGTATGGCAGTGCACGCGCCGCCGGGCGGCGCTTGTCTGCGAATCACGCAGTAAACGAGGAAAGCTATGTACTCCCTGCGTCAACGACTCGCGATGTGGATCATCGGCCACCAGAAGATCAGCTGGGCGGTGTTCATTGTGATCACTGCGTTCTTCGCGGTGGGGTTGAGGAATGTCGAGCTCAAGACGATCTTCTCGGACCTGCTGCCGAAGGACGATCCGTTCGTGCAGGTGTTCAAGGACCACCCGAACTTCGGCAATCCGCTGACCGTGACCCTGATGGTCAAGCGCAAGGACGGGGACATCTTCAATGCCGAGACCCTGAACAAGGTCTGGCAGATGACGCGCGACATCGATCTGGCGCCGGGGGTCGACCACGACCAGATCCTGTCGATTGCGACCGAGAAGGCGCGCTACGCCGAAGCCACGCCGTACGGCATCGACATGCGGCCGCTGATGGGTGATTCGGTGCCCAAGACGCAGGACGAGATCGATGCCTTCCGCAACAACCTCGACAAATCGCCGAACGCGCGCACCTTCCTGGTCTCGCAGGATCAGAGCAGCACGCTGATCAACGCCACCTTCATCGAATCGCGGCTCGATTACGGCGAAGCGTTCCAGTACGTGCAGAACCTGGTCAACCAGAACCGCGACGCCGACCACGACATCTACCTGGCGGGCCAGCCGGCGCTGACGGGCTGGGTCTACGAATACGAAAGCCAGATGATCGGCATCTTCGCGGTGACGCTGACCCTGCTGGTCGTCGCATTGACGCTGTACATGCGCAACGTGGTCGGCGTGGTGACGCCGATCGTGACGAGCCTGGTGGCGGCGGTGTGGGGTTTCGGATTCGTCGGCTGGCTCAAATCGCCGATCGAACCGCTGCTGATGATCGTGCCGCTGCTGCTGGTGGCACGCAGCTTTTCCCACTGCGTGCAGTTCACCGAGCGCTACTACGAAATCTACGCCCACGTGCGCGACAAGCAGAAGGCGGCCGAGATCACCATGGGCGTGATGATGGCGCCGTCGGTGCTCGGCATCTTCACCGACATCGTCGGCATCTTCCTGATCGCGCTGGCGCCGATTCCGGCGATGGAGCGCTTCGCGCTGTTCTGCGGCTTCTGGGCGATCTGGCTGATCCCGACCGGCGTGGTGCTGATCTCGCTGCTGCTGGCCGCGCTGCCGGCACCGAAGAACGTCGAGAAGCTGGTGGGCGCCGAAGCGGCACAGACGCCGTTCAACCGCGGCTTCAAGAAGCTGCTCGAATCGATCGCGAGTGTCACCTACGGCAAGCGCGGCAAGGTCACGGCCGTGATCGTGGCGGTCTGCGGAGCGGCGGCGATCATCACCGGCCTGCAGATCAAGATCGGCAACCCGGTGGAGGGCAGCAACCTGCTCTGGGACGATTCGGAATTCAACGAAGCGGTGCGCCAGATCAACGGTAATTTCCCGGGCGTGAACACGCTCGAGATCGTGCTCGAAGCCAAGGACCAGCGAAACCCCGATCGCGTCGGCCGCCAGGCCGAGACGATCATGACGATGCTGCAACTGCAGAACATCATGGAGAACGGCGGCGAGCCGCCGCGCGCGACGCTGTCGTTCGCGGATTACCTGATGGAAGGGAACCGCCTGTTCTCGGGCGGCAACCCGAAGTGGCTGCCGCTCGACCCGACCAACGAAATGGTCGGAGCGGCCTCGATCGCGGTGATGCTCGGCTCGAGCCCGAAGGCGTTCTCGCACGTCATCAACTTCGACATCCAGAACGGCACGGTGTCGCTCTGGTACAAGGACAACAAGCAGGAGACGGTCGACTCGGCGCTCGCCGCCGCCAAGAGCGCGGTCGAGCAGGTCGGCGTCGACCACGATGCGTTCCGGGTCCGCCTGGGCACCGGCACGATCGCCTTGCAGCAGGCGATGAACGACGTGGTCGAGCGCTACCACTGGGTCATCATCGGCCTGCTGAACTTCACGATCCTGCTGGGCTGCAGCTACGCGTACAAATCGGTCGTCGCGGGTCTGATCCTGCTGGTGCCGGTGAACCTGTCGAACTTCGTGCTGCTGTCCTCGATGCACCTGATGGGCATCGGTCTGGACATCAACTCGCTGATGGTCGCCTCGATCGGCGTCGGTGTCGGCATCGACTACGGCATTTATCTGCTGAGCCGCATCTGCGAGGAATACCACGCGCAGGGTCGCGACATCGGTCGCGCGAACGCGGCGGCACTGAGCACGACGGGCAAGGCGATCATGTTCACGGCGTCGATCATGCTGCTGGGCATCACGCCCTGGTACTTCCTGTCGGACCTGAAATTTCTGGCCGACATGGGCCTGCTGCTCGACCTGCTGATGCTGATCAACATGGTGCTGGCGCTGGTGGTGCTGCCGCTGCTGGTCTGGTTGATCAATCCGCGCTTCCTGCGGCGCGAAGACCTGCTGGTCGGTGAAGGCGTCGATCTGTCGCAGTACACCGCGGCGCGTGAGCACGAGGAGCGGCTCGCACACGCGCTGTAGCAGCCCCCCGCAACACACACACGATCGAAAAACGTTGCACTAGAGGAGACGAGAGATGCACATCCGCAAATTCGATTTCAACTACAGCCGCCGCATGTTCCTGGAAAAGACCATGATGGGCGCGGCCACGGCGGGCGTTCTGGCGCCGATGTGGCCGGAGCTGGCGCACTCGGCCGATGTGTCGAAGGCCTACCCGGACGAGCTGTTGTCGATCGAGATGTACACCAAGGGCAAGATCAAGCCGGGTGACGTGCTGACGGCCGACAACGTCGACGCGGTGAAGGATCTGCTCGATCCGGTGGCGTACAAGCAGGTCAAGACGATGGGTCGTCGCATCAACATCGTCGAATCGACGCGCGACGTGACCAAGCTGTTCCCGGCGAAGTATCTTGAAGCGACCCTGAAGAACAAGGGCAAGGCGAAGTTCGGAGAGGACGGCAACGTCTACAACGCCGATGGAAAACCGTGGATCGGCGGCAGCCCGTTCCCGGATGCCAAGGAAGCCAACGAATTCACCGCCAACCTGACCTTGAGCTGGGGCCGTCACGACTACTCGCAGTACGCCGTGCGCGACTGGGACATCGGACCCGATGGTGAAGTGTCGTACCAGTACGACTTCGTCTGGGCCGAACTGAACACCACCGCGCGTGTCGATGGCACGACCTGGAACAACCGAGCGGACCTGCTGCGCCTGCAGTCGGTGTGGTTCACATCGCCGAACGACGTCAAGGGCAGCTCGTTCCTGAACACCTGGTACTACGATCAAAGGAAGTTCCCCGATCTGATCGGCTACCTGCCGGCGTTCAAGCGCGTGCGGCAGTTCCCGACCAACCAGCGTTTCGAACCGCTGGTGCCGGGCATCACGCTGTTCCTGTCGGACGCGTGGGCGGCGGGCGACCCGATGCAGACCTGGGGCAACTACAAGATCGTCGGCCGCGGCCCGATGCTCGGCGTGATCGGCCCGAAGAACTTCATGGGTGGTTATCACCCGAACTACGAGCGCCCAGTGCATGGCGGCCCGAAGGGCAAGACCTTCCACGACACTTACATGGAGCTGATTCCGGAGTGTGTGATCATCGAAGCCGAGCCGACGGGGTATCCGCGCGCGCCGGTGGGCAAGAAGCGCACCTGGATCGACGTTCGCAACGGCATGTACGTGGCGTACGTGACCTACGATCGCCGCGGCGAGATCTGGAAGTCGTTCGAGCCTCAATACGCGCAGTACAGCAACGACAAGCTGACGATCAAGGACGTCGACGGCAAGCCGGCGTGGTCGTGGGTGGCGGTGATCTGCCATGACGTGCAGTCGAACCGCCTGTCGCGCTTCGTGCAGGCCAAGGAAGTGACGGGCGGCTACAAGTCGACGTACAGCGAAGGCGGCATCGACGTCTACAACAAGTACCTGACGCCGCAGGCCATCGGCCGACTCGGCGCGTAAGGCAAGGCGCCTGCACGGCGGCGTCGCGATTGCGACGCCGCCGTGATTCGAGCGTTGTGGAACGAAGCAGTGAGGAGAGAGAACTCGTGAGCGTCATCGAACGCGGCCTGCGTGCCACTCGTGCCCCCATTTTTATCGCTTTAGCTGCAGCCGGACTGCTGTCCGCGGCGGCTTATGCGAACACGCCTGCGGCCACGCAGCCGACGGGCGCCGCACCGGTGGCGAACACGCCGGCGACGGCGACGTCATCGAACAACCCCGTCGTGCTGCAAGGCACGGCGCATCAAGCGCTGTTCAGCGTCGCCTTCGATGGCGATCGTGGTGTCGCGGTCGGCGCGATGGGCGAACTGCTCGAATCCACCGACGGCGGCAAGAGCTGGAAGGCGACGGCCAAGGGCATCACGCCGCTGTCGTTGCTCGGCGTCGGCCAGCACGGCGCGCATCGCCTCGCGGTGGGCCAGCAGGGCCTGATCCTGCGCAGCGAAGGCGGCGCGGCCTGGAGCAAGGTCGACAGCGGCAGCCAGCAGCGGCTGCTCGCGGTCAGCGTCAACGAAGCGGGCCTGGCGGCCAGCGTCGGCTCGTTCGGCGCGATCCTGATTTCGGACAACGGCGGCCAGAGCTGGCAGCCGATCGTGGTCGACTGGACGCGCTATCTCGAAGATCCGGTCGACCCCCATCTCTACGACGTCGCGGTCAGCGACGGCGGCGTCATCACCATCGCGGGCGAATACGGTCTGATCCTGCGCTCGGCGGATCGCGGCCAGACCTGGGTCGCGGTGCATCGCGGCGAAGCCTCGATCTTCGACATCGCGATGCGGGCCGATGGCACCGGCTACGCGGTCGGACAGAACGGCCTGGTGATGACCTCGTCGGATGGCGGCAACACCTGGCGCGACCTGCCGACGGGTTCCGAAGCGGTGCTGCTCGGCGTGTGGTCGGCGCCGGATGGCCACGTGATCGTCGCGGGCATGCGCGAGACGCTCGAAAGCCGCGATGGCGGTGCGACTTGGAAGCGTCGCACCGATGGCGATTTCGCCACGGCCTGGTATTCGGCGCTCGCGGCACCGGCGAGCGGCGGACTCGTGCTGGTCGGGCACACCGGACGCATCGTGAGGATCGACAGCTGAGTCGGAAGCCAGATCAGTTTCGAGCAGTTCATAAAAAAGACGATTGGAGGGAGTCGAAATGATTGGGAAAGAGCTCAAAAGAAGCGTGTACAGAAGCTTGCGTGGCCTGGGGATCGCGGCTCTTCTGGGAGTGGCGGCACCGGCTTATTCGCAGGCCGTCGAAGAGATGCCGACCGCAGCCGATAGCGCGAGCGTCGAGGGTGGTTTCGATGCAGGCAACGATTCGCCGTCGCCCGAGATCGAAGGCGGCGGCTGGTTCAGCGGCGTGGGCTTCTCGTTCAGCGGCTTCTCGCGCATCGAAACGGCGATCCGCATGACCGGTGAAGAAAACCCGTACAACCAGCGCGGCAACCTGTTCAACGGCGTGCCGACGGAACGCTGCGGCGGCGTGCCGCCGACGCCGGTCTGCATCTCGCCCGACGTGGCGACGCGCAACGGCCAGAAGGCCGACAACACCTTCAACCTGCAGCAGTTCCGCACGCACCTGGACTTCCAGGCCACGCTGAGCGAGAACTGGTCGGCGCGCATGCTCGTGCGCGGCATCTACGAACTCGGCGAGTACGACAATTTCAACCCGGACAAGGTCGGCAGCAACGCCGACGGCTACCTGTACGGCAAGCCGAACTACTTCGAGTACGACAACTACCGCAAGGGCGGCTGCCAGAACCGGCTCGAAGTCTGCGGCCGCCACTACATGGTCGACCTGCCGAACTTCACGCTCGACTACCAGAACGGCCCGCTGCTGATCCGCGCCGGCAACCAGCAGATCGCCTGGGGCCAGGCGCTGTTCTTCCGCGTGCTCGACGTGCCCAATGGCCTCGATCTGCGCCGCCACCTGTTCCTCGACTACACGCCCGAGGAATACGCCGACGAACGCGTGTCGTCGCCGGCCATCCGCGCCTCGTACCAGATCAACAACGAGTGGGAGGCCGACAGCTACGTGCAGATGTTCCAGCCGACGATCTACTCGAACCCGAACACGCCGTACAACGTGATCGCCTCGCAGTTCACGATCCACGACCGCTACAACCAGGTCGACGACAAGCTCAACTACGGCCTGCGCCTGCGCGGCAGCGTCGCCAACGTGGGCCTGCAGTTCGTCTACGCCAATCGCCTGAACCCCGACGGCGTGTTCCGCTGGACCGAATCGGGCGTCAACCGCGGCCTGCCCGGCGCACTGCCGAACGTCGTGCCGGGGCTCACCGACACGGTGTCGCAGCTGCTGGGCCTGGCGCTCGGCCCGCTCGGCGGCATTCCGGCCACCGGCGCGATCCTCGCGCGCACGCCGTTCGAAGTCGATCCGACCGGCGTGGTGTCGGCGACCGAATGGTTCACCTACGCCGGCATGGCGCGGCTGTCGGCCGTCGAAGGCCTGAACGCCTCGATCAACGATTTCCCGGCGACGGCCTTGCTGCTGGCCAACCCGGTCGACTCCAACGAAGCGGCGATGCGCGAACTCGACCTGTTCTTCCAGCTCTCGGGCGGCCTGCGCGGCCACATCGAGCGGCAGTACAAGCGCGAGAACAACATCGGCTTCGGCACCAGCTACGTGATCGAAGCCGATCCGGGCACGCTGCTCGATCAGCTGATCATCAACTTCGAAGCGATGTACACGCCGGACCGCACGTTCACGGCGCCGTCGCTGGGCGCCGGCTACGACGAGCGCGAAGAGTGGGTGACGGCCCTGGTGATGGAGAAGTACCACCGCTTCTCGCAGAGCTTCCCGGCGACCTACCTGGTGTTCCAGTGGGAGCACCGGACCGAGAGCGACCTGTACGGCCGCCTGCTCGACGGCATGAACGGCGATTCGCGCAACACGGCAGGCGGCATCAATGGCAAGTGGAACGGTTGGGATGGCCTGGTGTTCGCGTTCCAGCAGCCGTTCCCGAACCTGGTGTACCGCGTCGACGCGGCGGTGCTGTACGACACGCGCGGCGGCCTGCTGGCGCAGCTGGGCCTGCGCTGGAAGCCGAGCGGCCCGCTGTCGGCCGAGGTGTACTACACGTATCTGAACGGCGGTCTGGGCGGTAACGACAACGACAACATCATCTCCACGATCGACTACGCCGACGAACTCGGCATCCGCCTGGGTTATCAGTTCTGATGGGGAATTGATGCACGTTCCAATAACGAATCTCTCGTTGCACCTTGTGTAGTTTGGCTCCTGCCGGCACGGCTCCTCCAGCTTGCCGGCAGCTTTTTTTGCGCGATCGATAGCGCAAAGGCTTTTGGTTTCACAGAATGCGAACAGCCGATCGCTGCACGCAGTGCTTGCTGCGTGCAGCGACGGAGCGGCGATGGATGAAGGATCGGCGCAGCGTATGCGCCGATCCTTCTTTGCTTCGGGTGCTAGGCCTTCAGGCCGTTTCCGCGATCGGCGAAGCGCTCGCGCAGCTCACGCTTGAGAATCTTGCCGCTCGCGTTCTTGGGCAGCGCTTCGATCACTTCGACGAGCTTGGGCGCCTTGTAGCCGGCCATGCGCTCGCGGCAGAACTGCAAGACTTCTTCGGCCGTGACGCTGTGCCCCGGGCGCGGAACGACGACCGCCATCACCGCCTCGATCCAGCGCGGATGCGGCACGCCGAAGACGGCCACTTCGGAAACGCTCGCGTGCGTGAAGATCATCTCCTCGACCTCACGACTCGCCACGTTCTCGCCGCCGGTCTTGATCATGTCCTTCTTGCGATCGACGACGCTCAGGTAACCCTCTTCGTCCATCACACCGAGATCGCCGCTGTGGAACCAGCCGTTGCGGAAAGCTTCGGCGGTCTTCTCGGGGTTTTTCCAGTAGCCGAGCGTGACGTGCGGGCCGCGATGCACGATCTCGCCGATCACGCCGACGGGCACCGGACGATCCTCATCGTCGACGACGCAGGTCTCGACGTTGATCGCGGGACGGCCGGCCGAGCCGAGCTTGCGCATCTGGTCCTCGGGCTTGAGGATCGTGGCGACCGGTGACATCTCGGTCTGTCCGTAGAAGTTGAACAGGCGAATGCCGGGCAGCCGAATGCTGAGCTCCTTGATGACCTCCACCGGCATGATCGAGGCGCCGTAGTAGCCCTTCTTCAGCGACGACAGGTCGGTGTTGTCGAAATCGGGATGACGCAGCAGCGAAATCCACACCGTCGGCGGGCAGAACAGCTTGGTGACGCGTTCGGCCTGGATCGTGCGCAGCAGATTGCCGGCTTCCGGCGCCGCGAGCACGATGCTGGTGGCGCCGAGGTAGAGGTCGGGCGTCAGGAAGCAGTCGAGCTGCGCGCAGTGATACAGCGGCAGCGAATGCACTTCGACGTCGTCGCTGCTCATCTCGCCATCGACGATGCAGCTGGTGTAGTGAGAGTAGAGGCAGCGGGCCGACAGCAGGGCGCCCTTCGGGCGCGACTCGGTGCCGCTGGTGTAGAGCATCTGCACGGGTTCGTCGTCGCCGACTTCGACATCGGGCGCCGTGGCGTCGCGATGCAGCATCCAGTCCTGCACGCACTCCCATCCGCCGGGCGTGGTCTCGAGCTTTTCGCGAATGGCGCCCTTGAGCTTCAACTTGAGCCTGGCTTCGGCGATCGCCGCGTCGGCGGTGGCGGCCAGTGCGTCCTCGACGATCAGGCCGCTGGCTTCGGCGTTTTCGAGAATGTAGGCGACCTCGCTCGCGTTGAGCATGAAATTGATCGGCACCATCACGGCACCGAGGCGCGCGAGCGCGAAGCGGACCACGACGAAGGCATGATTGTTGTGCGACAGCAGGGCGATGTGATCACCCTTGCGCACTCCGCGATCCGCCAGCGAATTCGCGGTCCGGTTCACCACCTCGTCGAGTTCCGAGAAGCTCTGGCGAAGGCTGCCGTAGACGATGGCGGTCTTGTTCGGCGTGCGAGCCGCGCTTCGCCAGAGCAGATCGCCGAGGCGATGGCGGCGGGCGCTGTTGAGCAGGCTTTGGATGTTGGGCGAGGTGTTCATCGGCTGTCCTTGAATCGTCCGTTTTTTCGCGAGCGTTGCGGCCCGCTCGCGGGCCGTTCGTCTGGGAGCTGTCGGGTGCGGGGTGCTCGCGGCGAGCGCAAGCCGATCGACGATGGCACGAGCTGATCTGAGCCAGCCTGATTGCCTCTCCTGCTCCAACACTACCCGAGATCACCCATCGGCGGCGCTACCCGAAATGGGTAGCCATCGCCGGCGCCCGGATGGAGCGCGGTGAGCGTGGGCCCGCGATTTCCGGGGTCAATGGCCGTGATCCGGAGCGGCTCCGGACGAGCCCGCATTCACGATCGCGTGAAGGACGATGCCGTCGTCTCGCGAGGCAGCGGCGCCACGCTGGGCCAGCGCGACGAGCGATTGACGAAGCCGAAGATCGCGTCGGCGGCGCGGGCCGAGGACGGAATCTCGTGGCCGCCGCTCTGGCCGATGAGGCCAAACGTCTCGTCGCGATAGGCTTGTTGCATGGCGAGAAAATCCGCATGCGAAGCCACCGCGAGGTCGAGCGTCGCTTCGAGCGCGGACACGTCGTCGAGGACCGGGCCCAGCTTCCACTGCTGGTAGCACGAGTCGGCCTGCCAGCGGACTTTCATCGGATTGAGGAACAGGCAGGGTCTCGGGCGCACGAGGAATTCGGCGAGCTGGCTGCTGACGTCGCCGAGGTAGACGTCGGCGGCGAGCGTGTAGCTCATGTCGGTCGATCGCTCGCTACCGAGATCGATATGGAAATGGGGCAGCCCGCGGTAACGCTCGATGAAGGCCAGATCGGTCTTGCACAGGCCTTCACGCAGCCGGATGTGAGGCGCGAAGATGAGGTTGTACCGCGATGATTTCGCGAACGCTTCGAGCACCGCTCGTCCGGCCGCGGTCCATGACGAAAGGCCGCAGCGGAAGTGCGGGTTGTAGAGCACCGTGATGCGGCCGTTGTCGAAGAACGGCTGCTGATCGCAGCTGCGCCGCCTGAGCCAGTCGAACTTGGCGTAGATGCCCGTGCTGTACTGGCCGACGCGAATGAACTTTTTCTCGAGCAGCCGGCGCGCGATCTTGTCGCCGGCCATCAGCACATAGTCGAAGTGCCGCGTACGTGCCGCGAAGCCCGAGGCGCGGTCACCGGCGCCGTGGCGCGTCCAGACGAACTTGGGCCGGGTTGCGAAGCGCTTGAGCCAGAGCGTGGTCTGTTCGGGCGCGACGACGGCATCGAAGCTGCCGAGGTAGGCACGATTGGCGAACAGCGCGAGCTGCTTCCATGGCGTCCAGCCCGCCCTCGTGCGCCAGCGCTCGAGCGCCGGCAGCTGCAGGCGCCTGAAATGCAGTGGCGCCGATGCGCTGTACTCGCAGAGCAGCCGGCGTGCGAACCGCTCCTGCTCATCGTTGATGAAGCACACATGCACTTCGGCCTCGGGATAGCGATCGGCCAGTTCGGCCGCGATCGGCAATGCATGCGGAATCTGGTGAATGTGTCCGATGAACGGAAAGACGAAGCGCATCGCAGGGCCTGCTCAGGCGGAGACCGGGGCTTGCGCCGCGATCCGGGTCGGGCGCCAGAGCGCGAGGTAGTGGTCGACGGCGCGATCCACCGAGAAATGGCGCGCGCGTCGCGCGAGCTCCTCGCGATCGATCGCGGTCGCCTGGAGCGTCGTTCGAATCGCGTCGGCCATGGCCTGCACGTCACCGACGCCGACGAGCGTTCCCCAGCGGCCTTCGCCGAGGATCTCGTCGGGGCCGGACGGGCAGCGGGTCGACACGATCGGAAGCCCGGCGGCGAGCGCCTCGACGAGCACGTTGCCGAAGCCCTCGCGACGCGACGACAGCACGAACATCCGCGCGTGCGCGAACCACGGGGCGATGTCGTTCACTCTGCCGGGCAGGGCCACGCTGCCGCTCAGGCCGAGCTCCTTGACGAGCGCATGCAGCGAGCGCTCCTCCGGCCCGGCGCCCAGGATCACGAGGCGCGCCGGCTGCTCGCGCCTGACGATCGCGAATGCGCGCAGCAGGTCATCGAAGCCTTTCACCGGATGCAGGCGCCCGGCCGACACAATGACCGGACAGCTGCCGTCGCGCAGCCACGGATGCGGTGGCGGACGATCGGCGTTGCGCATGAACGAAGGCAGATACGCCGGGTTGTGGATCACGTGCAGCCGGTCCTGCGGAACGCCCCAGTGCCGGAGCAGATCGTCGGCCACGCCGTGACTCACGGCGACCACCGAATCGGCATGCTTCCAGAGCAGCCTGACCGAACGCGTGTTGATCCAGAACTGGCGCGCCGATTTCCACTGGGCATCGGCGCTCAGGTGTTCGTGCTGCGTGACCGTGAGCTGGATGCGATCGCCGAACAACCGCCGCAGCAGCGCACCCCAGTTGTTGTAGCGGTTCAGCGCGGTGACGAGCCGGACGCCGGGATGCCGGTACAGGTAGGCGGCGAGCCGCAGTTTCGCGGCGAGGCCGGTCCCGAGTATCACCCGCCCGGCTTTCGGCGACAGGCCGGGCTCGTCGCGAAAGCGCCTGGCGGGCGCTTCGGTCAGCACGTCGACGCGGTGGCCTCGCTCGATCAACTCGTTGACCAGACGCAGGGTCCAGGGCCGGACTCCGCCGCTGGACGGCTTGGGCCAGGCCATCAGGCTGCAGTAGAACGCGATGTGGAGAGGCAGCTCGGACGAAGACGGCTTCGGGTGCGGCGCTTGCGCTGACAGCATGTTCCGTGGGAAGGCGTGATCGTGGGCCGACTATAGGAACGCGCTTCCAACCGAATCGTGACCCGCACATTACCGATTTGTCATCCAGGCCGGTGTTAGCGCCGCCAGCGGCTCTCGCGCTAATGTGCGCCGCCCGTGGACCGTGGACCGCAATGCGCATCCTGATCATCGAAGACGAGGACAAGACCGCGTCGTTTCTCGCCAAGGGCCTGAGTGAATCGGGCTATGTCGTCGACCGCACCGAGAACGGCGAACACGGTCTGATGCTCGCGCTCGACATGGTCTACGACCTCGTCATCCTCGATGTGATGCTGCCGAACCTCGATGGCTGGTCGGTGCTCGCGGAACTGCGCCGACGTGGCCGTCAGGTGCCGGTGCTGTTCCTCACGGCCCGCGACGCGGTCGACGATCGCGTGCGTGGCCTGGAATCCGGCGCCGACGATTACCTGGTCAAGCCGTTCGCGTTCTCCGAAGTGCTCGCGCGCGTGCGCACGCTGCTGCGCCGCCCGCCGATCCAGACGCGCGAGCACTTGCGGATCGCCGATCTGGAGATCGATTTCATGCGCCAGCGGGCTTCGCGCGGCGGCGCCAGACTCGATCTGACGGCCAAGGAATTCGTGCTGCTGAGCCTGCTGATTCGTCGCAAGGGCGAGGTGCTGTCGCGCCTGTTCATCGCCGAGCAGGTCTGGGACTACAACTTCGACAGCGACGCGAACGTCGTCGACGTGGCCATTCGCCGGCTGCGCCGCAAGCTCGACGATCCTTACGCGGTCAAGCTGATCCACACCGTCCGCGGCTCCGGCTACGTGCTGGAGGATCGGGGCTGATGCGGTGAACGACCCGATGCCCGATGCCTTGCCGGCGCGTGCCACGCCTTCGATCGCCTCGCGCCTGACGCTCGGCTACACCTTGTGGGCGCTGGTGATCCTGGTCGCGAGCACCACGGTGCTGTACGCCTTGCTCGCGCATGCGCTCGATCGCGAGAACCGCGATCTGGTCAGGACGCTGCTCAGCGTGCTGACCGAGGATGCCGAAGAGGAGGATTCGCACTTCCTGCTGCCGGGCATGCTGTCGGCCAAGCAGCCGTATCAGCTGCGCGTGTTCGACGAACAGATGCGCCCGCTCGCCGCGAGCACGGCGATGGAATTCATCCCGGTTCCCGAACGCTCGGCCAGAGCCGACACCATTCTCGAGTGGGACATTCCGTCCGGCCATTACATGTCGGCCGCCAACTGGACGCGCGATGCGCCCGGTGTTCCGCGCCGCATGGTGCAGGTCGCGGTCGAGGTGTCGGACGATCGCGATCTGCTGTCGCGCTATCGCATCGGCACCGTGCTGGTGCTGCTGATCGGGCTCGGCGCCTGCGCGCTGACGAGTTTCGTCATCGTGCGTCGCGGGCTGCGTCCGCTGCAGGAGGTGATGGAGACCACCGAGCGCATCACCGTGAACCAGCTGCACGAGCGGCTCGTCGCTACGCAGTGGCCGAAGGAACTCGTCGAGCTGGCGACCTCGTTCAACTTCATGCTGGCGCGCCTGGATCGCGCGTTCCAGCGGGTTTCGCGAGCCTCGTCGACGCTCGCGCACCAGTTGCGCACGCCCGTCAACAACCTGATCGGCGAGGCCGACGTGGCGCTGTCGCGCGCGCGGTCCACCGATGAATACCGGGCGGTGCTGGAATCTGCGATGGAGGAATATCAACGGCTGTCGAAGATCATCGACACGCTGCTGTTCTTCACGCGCATCGACAATCCGCACCACAAGCTCAAGCTCGAGCGCTTCGACGGCTATACCGAAGTGCAGAAGATCCTCGATTTCTTCGAGCCGCTGGCGCTCGAAGCCGAAGTCGATCTGGCCCATGGCGGCACCGCGCTGGTCACCGCCAACCAGACGCTGTTCGGCCAGGCGCTCGGCAATCTGGTCAGCAATGCCTTGCAGCACACGCCGCCGGGCGGACGTGTGTCGGTGCAGGTCGAAGCCACGGAACAGGCCGCGGTCATCTCGGTCCACGATTCGGGCCATGGCATCGCCGCGGACGATCTGCCTCACGTCACCGAGCCGTTCTATCGCTCGGAGGATGCGCGCTCGACGCGCAGGACCGGCATGGGGCTGGGGCTTTCGATCGTGCGGTCGATCGTCGAATGGCACGATGGGCAAGTGAAGATCGAGTCGACCGTGGGCGTCGGCACCACGGTCACGCTGTGGTTTCCGCACGGCGTCGAAAAGCCGAACGGCCCACATGTTCGCCACTGATGTTTCCCGGTCCATTCCCTGGAGTCGCTGACCATGACCTCGCGGCCTGATTCGTCCCCGGTGATCCGCATCTTCGTCGGTTGCGATCCGAACGATTGCGATCTCGAGCAGATGATGGTGCTCGAGCATTCGCTGCGCGCGCATGCCTCGCTGCCGATCGAACTGCACTGGATGCGGCTGTCGCGCGACGCCGAAAGCCTCTGGTATTCGAACCCGGAAACGGGCGCCGGCTGGCGCACCGAACGCTGGGCGACGCCGTTCTCGGGGTTTCGCTGGGCCGTGCCGGCCGCCTGCGGCTATCGCGGGCGCGCCATCTACATGGATGCCGATACGCTCGTGCTGTCGGATATCGCACGCCTGTGGAATGCGCCCTTGCATGGAGAGGCGATCGCCATTGCCCGTCCGCAGGCCGGCTTTCCGCGCTTCTGCGTGTCGCTGTGGGATTGCGAGCGGGCCGAGCGGCATCTTCCGGCCTTCGAGCGTCTGCGGGCCGATCCGCAAGCGCATTCGGATTGCCTGCGCTACTTCAAGCAGCATCCCGAACTGATCGAGCCGATCGATCCGGCGTTCAACAACATCGACGGCGAAAACCAGCCGGTCGAGCGCATCGCGATCCTGCATTACTCCGACATGGGCACGCAGTTCTCGCATCGCCTGGCCGTGCCACGCATCGCGAGCGAGGGGCGGCGGCACTGGTTCGACGGTCAGATCCTGCCGCACCCGAGGCAGGATCTGGCCGCACTGTTCGACCAGAGTTACAAGGACGCCATGGACAGCGGGCGCAGCCTCGATGAGTATCGCAGCGCGAGCCGCTTCGGCGATTTTCCGAAGAAATCCGAGCGGCATTACGCCGGCAACCCGATAACGAGATCAACACTGGGGCGCTTATGGAGGCAGTGGCGGTTCGGAATCTGAGCGAACCTGCCGAGGAGCAGGAGCTCTCGGCGGCGGTGCCGGTCTGGTTGCTGACCGGCAACCGTCCCGGAGAAGTTTCGCAGCAGCGTGCGCTCGCCGATGCGATCGGCCTGCCGTTCCAGGAAATCCAGGTCGCCACGCTGGCCGCCGCGGGCGGGCGCGCGCGCTTCGATGATTCGGCGCTGCGTCCACCGTGGCCGCGGCTCGCCATCTCGTTCGGCAAGACGCTGCCGATGGCGCTCGCCCTGCGCAAGCTCAGCAAGGGCTTCACCAGGATCGTGCAGCTCGGACGGCCGCGTGGCGTGCACCGCAACGAGATCGATCTGATCGTGCCGATGCCGCAGGACGTCATGCGTGATGCGCCGAACGTCCATCGCATCCGCATGCCGTTCAATGGCCTGCGACGCCACGCGGGGACCGGCGAAGTCGGGCAGCGGCTGCTCGCTGGCGGGTTCGCGCCACCATACTCGACGCTGATCATCGGCGGCCGCACGCGCCAGCATGCCTTCGCCGAGCACGAGATCACCGAACTGGCCGACCGGATCGGCGAGCGGGTGCGCGAGCGCGGTGGCAGCCTGCTCGTGAGCACGAGCCCGCGCACCTCGCCCGAGACGATCGCGCGGTTCCGCGAGCGCCTGCGCGTGCCGGCGCAGATCTACGAATTCGTCGCCGGTGATCGCGACAATCCGCTCGGGGCCTACATGCAGCTGGCCGACGAGCTGATCGTCACGGGTGATTCGGCGTCGATGATCGCCGAATGCTGGCGCAGCGGCCGCCCGCTGCTCGTGGCGCCGATGCGATGCAGCCTGCGCTACCGCTGCATCCGCCGGCTGCGCTCGGCGCTACCGTGGCTCGTCGAGCGCGGCCAGGTGCCGGCCAGCGTCGACATCGAGCGCTGGATACTGCAGCTCGAACGCCAGGGCGACGTCGGCGTGCTTGGCCGTTCGGAGCCGCGCCGCGCCTACAACGCGCAGCGCGACGATGACCTCGAGCAGACCGCCCGGCGCATCCGCTCCCTGCTCTGAGCGAGCCCCGCTGTGGCAGGCTGTGGGCGGAACTCCGAGCGCGGCAGTCGCGGGTGTCCAAGCGTCGTCACGTAGCCGAAGAACCGGACTTGACGCAGGTCAATGCGGAGCCTCTCATGCCTCGCTAGCATCCGTGCCGCCGGACTCGACCCCCGGTCATCCCAGCAACCTACTGGGCGCCTCAAAAAGAAAGGCGGGCTGCGGCCCGCCTTTCTTTCGCCCCGACATCCTCAATGGCCGCGAAGCCGAGCTCTACGCCGAGCGCGGCTGAGCCGGTTCACGGCGCCTCACGGCGCCAGCGGATGTTCGCGCAGGAATTGCAGCATCCGCGCCGTCCACTGATCCGGCCATTCGTTGTGGCCGGCGGTGCCGGTCAGCCGCGCCTTGAGGTGGAACGGTGAGCCGTTGACCTCGGTGCCGCAGGCGCGATCGCAGTTCTGTAGGGGTTGTTGCGTGCGATCGAGCATCTGCGTGCGCGCATCGGCGGTGCCCGACTGGATCAGCTGTTCCTGCATCGCCTGCATGTTCGGGCAGCTGCCGTAGACGTCGCAGTCGCGGTGCAGCAGGAAGATCGGCGCGTCGCTGCGCGTCACCACGAGCTCGCCGTCGTCCGCGGCGGCGACCGCGACCGGGCGCTGCGGGCAGGCATCGTCGAGGAAGGCATACGGATTGGGGCCCGAGTACGTCGCGGCCGCCGCGATGCGCGGCCGGTGCTGCACGTATTCGACGGTCGCCGAGGCGCCATTGGAATAGCCGACGATGAAGATCCGCCGGCCGTCCACGCGGCCGCTCTGCACTACGCGGTCGATGAAGTGATCGATCGTGGCGAAGTCGACGTTGGGCGCGTAGCGAACGCCCGCGATCTCGCGCGTGCCGGTCGCGAACTGCCGGTACCAGATGTCCCAGCCGAGCGAGAAGCCGTTCGGCAGCGGATAGAAGTGCTTGGTGAAACGCGGCATCGGGGCCAGCAGCAGAAAGCCCGGCCGCTGCGGGTCGCCGCTCAGATCGGCCGTGAGCCGAAGATCGACGAGCCCGGTCTTGGCGAGCTGCCCGTCGAGCGGAGCGAACGAGGCCTGCAGGAATACCACGAGCGGCAGCGGGTGCGCGCTGCTCGCATCGGGGTGATCGTAGAAGCAGGCCTGGCGCGGCGTGCCGTCGCCGTCCGTGTAGTCCGCGAGCCGGCTGCCGTCCTTGCAGCGCACGAGCGAGTAGCCGGCCTGGGTCATCATGGCGTTGTGCGGCCGTGGCGTGTTGCCGAAGGCGCTGCAGGCCTGCGCCTGCGCTGGCGTCGACAGGCCCTGCGCGCACAGCAGCAGCGCAGCCGCGAGCGCGGCCGCGCCGGTGAATGATCGGCTCATCGGTTCTCCTCCCGGTGTGGCTTTCGTCATCGCTCTGGCGGCGATGCGGCCGGGAGTCTAAGGCGCGGCATTTTCCGCGCGATCCGTCCGTTCGGACGGCGCGTCGTCAGGCAACCGTGATTGCGGCTACGAGCAAGGGCGCTCGCGAAACGGGCGCCGCGCCCGAGGCCCGATCTACCAGGCTCCGTTGGTCACGCGCACGACGTAGAAACCGCTGTAGCCGTCGCTGTACCAGATCTCCTTGCGTTCGGGCGCGAAGGCCGGGCTCGACAGCGCCTGGTTGCTCGCCTGCGCCGGAACCGGCAGCAGGCGCGGCGAGATCGGCGCGTTGTAGTAGGCGACTTCCTTCGGACGCTGCGGATCGCGGATGTCGAAGATGCGCAGGCCCGACAGGATCATGCTGCAGGCGGCGATCGGCGGATCGTCGCGCGTGGGCACGTTGCAGTAGTGCCCGGCGTAGCCGCTGATGAGGCTTTTGGCGCCGGCGTCGTTCTCGACCACTTCGCGGTTCTCGGGCTCGTGCACTTCGAGCCGCAGCTGCGAAACCACCCTGGGCGCGGTTTCGTCGGCGATGTCGATGATGCGCGCCGCGCCGACGGTGGGGCCGTTCGAAGCCGGAATGCCCGGCACGTTGGCGACCGAGAACTCGTCGACTTCGAGCAGGTAGGGCCTGCCGTTGCGTGTGAACGGAATCGCGTTCTGCGGAATGCTCATGTTGTCCCAGGCCAGCCGGCCGACTTCGCGCACCTGCGGATCGGGCTTGCGCGACTGGATCTCGGACACGTCGAGAATCACCAGCCCGAGTCCGGTGCCGATGCCCGAGGCGAGGTAGGCGCGATTGCCGTCGTCGCTGATCGACAGGCCGTGCGACTTGTACTGGGTATTGAGCAGGCGACGCGGGCGCGTCGGATCGGAGATGTCCACCGCCGTCATCGTCGGCGTGCCGGGCGACGAGCTGTAGAAAGTCTTGCCGTCCGGCGCCATGCCGCTTTCGTGGCCGAGTACGCCGGTCAGCGAGGACGACCGCAGCTTGGGATCGCGGCAATCGTCCTTGAGGTCGTAGACGTCGACGATGCCCGGGCCGAACGCCGGGTTGCCCATCACCGCGGCGAGCACGCCGGCCTGCTGCGAGACGACCAGCGATTCGTGCGGCGACAGCATCGCCAGCGAGACCAGGCGCTTGCTCAGCACCGGCCGGGTCGGATCGTTCATGTCGAGCACGTTCACGCCGACGTTGGCGTCGAGCACGTTGGTCGGAAACAGCAGCGTGGTGTCGTAGTAGGCGCACTCGTTGCCGTGCGCGTCGACGTAGCGCTCGACCTTGAAACCGCCGACGGTGCCGATGGCATTGGGCACCGTGTACGAGCCGACCAGCTCGGTGTTGCAGGTGTAGCCCTCGGCGGCGCGTCCGCTGTCGTGATCGGCCGGCGTCACGCGTCCCTGCAGATCGGTCTCGGGGCGCGAGCCCGGCCCGCAGCTCGCCTTGGGCGTCGCGCCGGTCAAGGCCGAAGTGCTCTCGTCCGCGCTGCCGCAGGCCGTCAGCGCGGTCGCCAGCAATCCCATCGCGCCCATCGACCGGACGCGTCTTGCCATGTTGCCGGTGATCATCGTCTCCCCCTTTGCTTTAGTTCTCGTGATGTTCGTCGAGCGCTGCCCGAGCGGTTCCGTCGAGCACCGCCAATGTCAGATCGAGGCGGCCGATCTCTTCGGATTGTTCGATCGTGATGCGTGTTGCGAGCTCGCGCACCGCGGCGTGCCGGGCCTCGGCGGCGGCGAAGCGCGCCATCGGCAGGGCGCCCTGGTGATGCGCGAGCATGAGCCGCAGGAACAGGCGATCGCGATCGGGGCCCTCGAGCCGGCGCAGTCGTTCGAGCGCTTCGTCCGAGGCGAGCCCGGCCATGCCCTTAGGCGAGCGGCCGCAGTCGAGCAGATAGGCGTCGAGCTGCGCATCGTGCGGCCTGCCGGCCAGCAGCATCCAGCCCATGCCGCGCTGCGCGGGCACCAGCGGGCGATTCCACAGGCTCAGCCAGCCGCGCATTTCACCGAGCTCCACGAGCTGCGAATCGGCGATCGACTGGGCCATCGCGCGCAGCGCCGAAGGCCGGCCGTCGAGCATGAGCCTGGCCATGACGATGGCCTGCTGATGATGCTCGATCATGGTCTGCGCGAAGCCGACGTCGAGCGCAGCGGGAGCCTCTGGCCGCATCGCGCTTTCGACGGTGCGTCGAGTGGCCGGCGCCAAGCCGGCCGCGACGATCGCCACCGCGGCGAGCGCGAGCGCGGCCGCCTTGTAGTGACGGCGCATCACGATCCGGCTTGCGTTGTTGCGGATGCGACGAGCGGCAAAGCGGGTTTCCGGGCCTGCATCGCGGGTCTCTCTCCAGCGGCGAGCTCTGGCTGCATCGGCTCTTTTCGATGCCGCAGCGTAGGGGCGATGCGAGGCGAAATTCAACAGGAGCGTCGACTCTGGTGGTCGCTCTGGAAGGCTGGGGGCCGGCCGCCGGCGGCGGTTTCAGCGGCGTTCCCGCGGGCTTTCTTTGCGATCGCCAACCGAGCGAAGGTTGGCGCATCGCTGGACTTGGCTTACATTCCACCGCGTCGCCGATTCCGGCACGAAAAAAGGTCAGCGAAGGGACGATATGGCTAAGAAGACGGCAGCAAAGAAGGCAGCACCCGCGAAGAAGAAGGCGACGACCAAGCCGGCAGCCAAGGCTGCAAGCGCTCCGAAGGCGATCAAGGCGGCGCTCAGCAAGTCCGCGCTCGTCGCGCATCTCGTCGAAGCCAGCGGCGTCGTGGCCAAGGACGTTCGCTCGGTCATGCAGGCGCTCGAGCACGCAGTCGCCGGTTCGGTGAGCAAGAAGGGCGCGCAGTCGTTCACGCTGCCGGGCCTGCTCAAGATCAGCGTCGTGAACGTGCCCGCCAAGCCGCGCCGCAAGGGCATCAATCCGTTCACCAAGGAAGAACAGTGGTTCGCCGCCAAGCCGGCCACCGTGAAGCTCAAGGTGCGCCCGCTCAAGAAGCTCAAGGATTTCGCAGCCTAAAACGCTACGCGTCGGCTTGCGATGGACGGAAGGCCCGGGCAAGTCCCGGGCTTTCTTTTGCGCCTCGCCTACGGTTCATCATTGGCTCTCTACCCTCGGCGACCAAGGATGCGCAGGGAGAGCGTCGATGGGAATGACAGAGGATGCGGGAGCCGGTGATTCCCGCTGGCTCGAGGGTGGAGAAGCCGGAGCGCTGATCCGCGATTACGACTGGGCGAGCACGCCGCTAGGGCTGACTGCGCAATGGCCGCACAGCCTGCGTACGGCGGTGAACCTCATGCTCAACTCGCGTCATCCGATGTGGATCGGCTGGGGACCGCAGGCGAGCTTCCTGTACAACGATGCCTACGTGTCGGTGCTCGGCCAGGCCAAGCATCCGTGGGCGCTCGGCCGCCCGGCCGCCGAAGTCTGGGCCGAGATCTGGGACGTCTGCGGGCCGCTCGCCGACAAGGTGTTCGAGCGCGGTGAAGCGAGCTTCGTCGACGATGTGCGCCTGCTGATGTGGCGCGGCGATTTCTTCGAAGAAACCTTCTACTCGTTCTCGTACAGCCCGATCCGCGACGAGAGCGGGCAGGTGGCCGGCCTGTTCTGTCCGTCGACCGAAACCACCGCCAAGATCCTCAACGCGCGCCGGCTCGCCACGCTGTCGCGGCTGGCCGCCAAGGCCACCGTCGAGGCGACCACGCTCGGCGCCTGCGACACCGCGATGCGCATCATCGGCGAGAACCCGGACGACATTCCGTTCGCGCTGCTGTACCTGATCGAGAACGACCGCCTGGTGCTGCAGCGCAGCGTCGGCCTCGATGCGCTGCCGGAGGCGTTTCGTCCGGCGTACATCGAGCCCGATGCCGATGAGGAGGCCGCGCCGGTGTGGCCGGTCACAGAGGTGATCCGCCAGGGCCAGCCGCTGACTTGCGCGCCTGCGCAGGGGCTCACGGTGATCGGCATCGGCGATCAGCCGGTGCGCGAGGCGATCGTGCTGCCGGTGGCTTCGAGCCAGCAGGAAAAGCCTATCGGCGTGCTCGTGGCCGGCGTCAGTCCGGCGCGCAGGCTCGATGCCGAATACCGCACCTTCTTCACGCTGGTGGCCGGACAGATCGCCACCGCGCTCGCCAATTCGCAGGCCTACGAGGCCGAGCGCCGCCGCGCCGAAGCGCTCGCCGAGCTCGATCGCGCCAAGACCCGGTTCTTCTCGAACGTGAGCCACGAACTGCGCACACCGCTCACGCTGCTGCTGAGTCCACTCGACGATGTGCTCGAAGGCGACGTCGAGCCCACGCAGCGCGAGCGCCTGCTGATGGCGCGGCGCAACGCGCACCGGCTGCAGAAGCTCGTCAACACGCTGCTCGATTTCTCGCGCATCGAAGCCGGCCGTGCCCAGGCGCTCTACGAGCCCACCGATCTGGCGCTGCTGACCGCGCAGCTCGCGAGCAACTTCCGCTCGACCGTCGAGCGCGCGGGCCTGCGGTTGCTGGTCGATTGCGAGCCGCTCGCCGAGCCGGTCTACGTCGATCGCGACATGTGGGAAAAGGTGGTGCTGAACCTGCTGTCGAACGCCTTCAAGTTCACGTTCGAAGGCGAGATTCGGCTGTCCCTGCGCAGCACCGGATCGGCGGTGGAGCTCGTCGTCGGCGATACCGGCGTGGGCATTCCGGCGGCGGAGATCCCGCGCCTGTTCGAGCGCTTCTTCCGCGTCGAAGGCACGCGCGCGCGCACCCACGAAGGCTCGGGCATTGGCCTGGCGCTCGTGCGTGAACTCGTCAAGCTGCACGGCGGCAGCATCGAGGTCGACAGCGTCGAGAACTATGGCAGCACGTTCACGATCCGCCTGCCGACCGGCAGCGCACATCTGCCGGCCGAGCATCTCGGCGGGCGTCGCGACGACCGCTCGGGCACGGCGGCGCGCGTCGAGACTTTCGTCGACGAAGCGCGGCTGTGGATCGGCGAGACGTCGGCGCCGGCCCTGCGGATGCCGGCCGCGCAGGCGCACGGCGAGCAGCAGGCGCGGCGCGCGCGCGTGCTGCTCGCCGACGACAACGCCGACATGCGCGATTACGTGCACAGCCTGCTGAGCGCGCAGCACGAGGTGACTTGCGTGGCCGACGGGCTCGCCGCCTGGCAGGCGCTGCAGGGCGAGCCGCCCGATCTGCTGCTGACCGACGTGATGATGCCCGGCCTCGACGGCTTCGGGCTGCTGCGCAGGGTGCGTGACGATGAGCGCCTGCGCGAGCTGCCGGTGGTGCTGCTGTCGGCGCGCGCGGGCGAGGAATCGCGCGTCGAAGGACTCAACGCGGGGGCTGACGATTATCTCGTCAAGCCGTTCGCGGCCAAGGAGCTGCTCGCGCGCGTCGAATCGCAGATCACGCTCTCCCGGCTGCGCCGCGAGGCCCGTGTCGAAGCCGAGACGCTCAACGAAGTCTCGCGCAGCCTCATCGAGCTCGACATGCAGGTGCTCGTGCAGAAGATCACCGACGCCGGCACCGAGCTCACCGGGGCACGCTTCGGCGCGTTCTTCTACAACATGATCGACGAGAACGGCGCCGCGTATCAGCTCTACACGTTGTCGGGCGCCCCGCGCGAAGCCTTCGAGAACTTCGGCCATCCGCGCGCGACGCCGGTGTTCGCGCCAACCTTCAACGGCGAAGGCGTGATCCGCAGCGACGACATCACCCAGGACGAGCGCTACGGCCGCTGGGGCCCGCATTTCGGCCAGCCCAAGGGGCATCTGCCGGTGCGCAGCTATCTGGCGGTGCCGGTGGTGTCGCGCAGCGGCAAGGTCATCGGCGGCCTGTTCTTCGGCCATCCCGAGCCCGGCGTCTTCGACGAGCGCAGCGAGCGCCTGATCACCGGCATCGCGGGCCAGGCCTCGGCGGCGCTCGACAACGCGCGGATGTTCGACGAAGTGCAGCGCGCCGCCAAGGAGCGCGAACGCCTGCTGCAGAGCGAGCGCGCCGCGCGCGGCGAAGCCGAGCGGCTCAGTGCGATCAAGGACGAGTTCCTCGCCACGCTGTCGCACGAGCTGCGCACGCCGCTCAACGCGATTCTGGGCTGGGCGCAGATCCTGGCCGGCCGCAACGCCCGCAGCGACGACCTGCAGCGCGGGGCCGAGGCGATCTACCGCAACGCGCGTGCGCAGGCGATGCTGATCGAAGACCTGCTCGACATGAGCCGCATCACCTCGGGCAAGCTCAGGCTCGACGTGCAGTCGGTGGCACCGATGTCGTTCATCGAGGCGGCGACCGAAGCGGTGAGGCCGGCGGCCGACGCCAAGAACATCCGCATCGAAATGATCGTCGATCCGCTCGCCGGCCCGGTGTCGGGCGATGCCGGGCGCTTGCAGCAGGTGGTCTGGAACCTGCTTTCGAACGCGATCAAGTACACGCCCAAGGGCGGCAAGGTGCAGGTGCTGCTCGAACGCATCAACTCGCACATCGAGATCAGCGTCGCCGACACCGGCATCGGCATCGAGCCCGAATTCCTGCCACACGTGTTCGAGCGCTTCCGCCAGGCCGATGCGTCGACCACGCGCCGCTTCGGCGGCCTGGGCCTGGGGCTTTCGATCGTCAAGCATCTGGTCGAACTGCACGGCGGCACCGTGCAGGCGCGCAGCGCGGGCGCCGACCAGGGGGCGACCTTCACGGTCTGTCTGCCGCTGTCGGTGCTGCACCGCCCGGCCGAAGCCGAGCGCGTGCATCCGCGCGCGAGCGTGGCCGAGCCGGTCGACGTGCGCGCCGTCGATCTGAGCGGCCTGCGCGTGCTGGTCGTCGACGACGACCGCGATGCGCGCGAACTCATCGACCATGCGCTTGTCGCTTGTGGCGCCGAAGTGCTCAGCGTCGATTCGGGTGCCCAGGCCCTGCGCGTGATCGAAGGGCTGCGGCCGCAGCTGCTGATCAGCGACATCGGCATGCCCGGCATGGATGGCTACGAGCTGCTCAGGCGCGTGCGGGCGATGCCGGAGATCGTCGCGAACCTGCGTCCGATCGCGCTGACGGCGTTCGCGCGCACCGAGGACCGCACGCGGGCGATGCTCGCGGGCTTCCACATGCATCTGTCCAAGCCTGTGGAGCCGGCCGAACTCATCGCCACGGTCGCGGCGATGGCCGGCCGCGCGCAGCTCTAGCCCGCGTTTCCCAGAGGTCGCCGGCGAATCCCGTGCTGCTACCGTTCGATCCCCCTGCGAGAAATGCGGGCTAGGTCCACCGAACGGCGATCTGGTACAAGCTGCGCAGGATCGATCGCGGTTCGGGGGACGGATTGAGCAAGAGCACGGAATCGAAATCTGCGCGGGGCTTGCTGGGCCTGCGCCCGGTGTCGCTGGTGTCGTGGCGCGATGCGTTCGCCACGCTTGCCCCGATCGTGCTGATCAGCGCGGCGGCCATCTTCGCCACGCTGCACTTCATCCGGCCGGCGCCGCCCGATTCGCTGACCATCGCGGGTGGCCCGGCCGGCAGCAACTTCCAGGCGGTGGCGGATCAGTACCGCAGCATCCTCGCGCGCAACGGCGTCGAGCTGCGCGTGCTGCCTTCGTTGGGCTCGGCCGACAATCTCGACCGCATCAGCCAGGGCGAAGTCGATCTGGCGCTCGTGCAGTCGGGCGTCACGCGCGACGGCGGCACCGATGACCTGGTTTCGCTCGGCACCATGTTCCGGCAGCCGGTGTTCATCTTCTACCGCGCCGCCAAGCCGATCACGCTGCTGTCGGAACTCGCCGGCAAGCGCGTGGCCGTGGGCCGCGAGGGCAGCGGCACGCACTTTCTCGCGCTGGCCCTGCTCGACGGCAACGGCATCGAGCCCGGAGGTCCGACCGCGCTGCTCGATTTCGAAGGCGAGGGCGCCAAGCAGGCGCTGCTCGATCGCCAGGTCGATGCGATCTTCCTGTCGGGCGATTCGGCGAGCATCGGCACCGTGCGTGACCTCATGCATGCCGAAGGCGTGAAGCTCTACGACTTCACGCAGGGCGAAGCCTACGAGCGCCGCTTCCGTTATCTGAACCGGCTCGATCTGCCGCCCGGGGCCTTCGATCTCGGCAGCAACCTGCCCGATCACCGCATCACCCTGATGGCGCCGACGGTGGAGCTGCTCGCGCACAGCGACATCCATCCGGCTCTGTCGGACCTGCTCATCGAAGCCGCCAACGAAGTGCACAACCGCGGCACGCTGCTGCAGAACCCGGGCGAGTTTCCGCACCCGATCGAACACGATTACCCGATGAGCAGCGACGCCACGCGCTACTACAAGTCGGGCAAGGGGCTGGCGTACCGCTATCTGCCGTTCTGGCTCGCGAGCCTCGTCAACCGGGCGCTCGTCGTGCTGCTGCCGCTGATCGTCGTGGTGATTCCGGCGCTGCGCTTCGCGCCGAATCTGTACGGCTGGCGCATCAAGCGGCGCATCTACAAGCGCTATGGCGAGCTCATGGAGTTCGAACGCGGGGCGCTTGAGACGATGACGCCCGAACGCCGCAGCGAACTGCTCGCCAAGCTCGACGAGATCGAGAAATCCATCATCAGCGCGAAGATTCCGGGCATGTTCGCCGACCGGCTCTACATCCTGCGCCGCCACATCCATTGGGTGCGCGAGAGCCTGTCGCCGGGCACGGCGCCGCCGAAGGAGGATAGGGCGACGGTGCTGCTGGATTGAACCTCGCAGAAGCGCGCCGGTCTCGTCCGCATGGGGGAGGCCCCTGCGCTTGCTGCCGCGCATAGTCGCTCGCCGACCGGGCTGGCGATCGGGGAGGCGGCGGCATGAAGGCAAGGACGGATTTCGTTCCGATCGTGACGGCGTATCTGCTCTGCCTCGCGGCGGGATTCGCCACGTTGAAGTACGCAGGCCTGCCGCAGCCCTGGGACGCGTTCGCGGCCGACATCGTCGCCACGCTGGTGATCTTCGCTTTCAGCGTCGCCTACCGGAACTCGAGTTTCTACGATGCCTACTGGAGCGTGATCCCACCCTTGCTGTCGCTGTGGTGGATGCATGCGCACGCCGGCATGAGCGGTGATGCGCGCGCGATCGTCGTGGTGGCGCTGGTCTGGCTGTGGGCGATTCGCCTGACGACGAACTGGGCCCTGCACTGGGGCGGTTTGAATCACGAGGACTGGCGCTACCCGATGCTGCGGGCACGCGCGGGCAAGGCGGCGCTGCTCGCCGATCTGTTCGGCATCCACCTGTTTCCGACGGTGCAGGTCTTCCTGGGCTGCCTGCCGGTCTACGTCGTGATGAGCCGCGGCGGTGCGCCGCTGGGCTGGCTCGATGCGCTGGCTTTCGCGGTCACGCTCGGTGCGATCCTGATCGAAACCATCGCCGATCTGCAGCTGCATGCGTTCATCGCGCGGCGTGAGCCGGGCAGCTTCATCCGCTCGGGGCTGTGGGCCTGGTCGAGGCACCCGAACTACTTCGGCGAGCTGGGCTTCTGGTGCGGGCTGGCGCTGTTCGGGCTCGCCGCCGCGCCATCGCAATGGAAGTGGTGGCTGCCCGGAGCGCTCGCGATGGCGGCGATGTTCGTTTTCGCGAGCATTCCGTTCATGGACCGGCGCAGCCTCGAACGCAGGCCCGCGTACGCCGACTACATGCGCAGGACTTCGGCGCTCGTGCCGCTGCCGCCGAGGCGTTGAAGCCGCGCGGCCGCGCTATGAGGCCGGCTCTCCGTTGATCGTCGCGATGACGAGCCGCGGACCACCGTGGTCGCGATGCTCGCCCAGGTAGATGCCTTGCCAGGTGCCCAGGCGCAGGCGTCCGGCACGAATCGGCAACGTCAGCTCGCAGCCGAGCAGGCTGCTCTTGATGTGCGCGGGCATGTCGTCGCCGCCTTCGTCGACATGCCGGAAATAAGCGGCGCCATCCGGCACGGCCTGGTCGAACCAGCGCCCGAAATCACCGCGCACGGCCGGATCGGCGTTCTCGTTGAGGCTCAGCGAGGCGGAAGTGTGCTGGAGCAGCAGATGCAGCAGGCCGATGCCGATGCCGCGCAGCTCGGGCAGCTGCGACTCGATCTCGGCGGTGACCAGATGAAAGCCGCGCGGGCGCGGCTTCAGTCGAATTTCGGTCTGCTTCCACATGGCGACAGCATAAACGCTGCTCGCGCCGGGCTGCTTCGCGCGTGGCTCGCGGATCAGGCTTGCGGACCAACCGTTGAGGACGGGTTTGGCGTTCCAGCTCTGCCCGCCCGTCGCCAAGGGGGGCGACTGTCTCGCATACACCGCCCGCCAGCCGTCGCTCAACTGACTTGCGCTTCAGGCGCGCGCGGTGGCCGAACCTGGATGCCGCCTTATAGGCAACGAATTTGAAGCGCTTCAATAAAGCCAGAATGCTTCTTGACAAAGAGTACCCTATCGATCAGTCTTGACTCCGCGACTATAAATATTCCGGGCAATCGCCCGACAGCGGATGGAGGAGAACGGTGCAAAAAAGCTCGCTAATTAAAGCGGTTACGGGGGTTGTTGGCATGCTTGCGACCTTGCCGGCAATGGCCCAGGTCGAAGCGCCAATGGCCGAGGCGACTTCCGAAACCCAAAATGAAAGCGCTATCGATCAGGCTGCTCCGGCTGCCATCGAGGGAAGCGCCGCACAGTCAGCCCCAGCCCCGTCTGGTGCTGCGGCCGCCAGCTTCGGCGGCATCGAAGAAATCATCGTGACATCGCGTAAGCGCGCCGAATCGATCCAGGCGGTGCCGCTCGCGGTTTCGGCGGTCAGCGGCGAGGCGCTCGAGCGCGCCAACGTCAGCGACGTCAGCCAGCTGTCGACGCAGGTGCCGAGCCTCACGATCGTGCCGGGCTCTTCGGGCAGCAAGGCGATTCCGACCTTCGCGATCCGCGGCCAGAGCCAGCAGGAACTCACGATCCTGGCCGATCCGTCGGTGCCGATCTACATCAACGACATGGTGATCGAGCGCCAGCAGGGCGTGAACCAGACGCTGTTCGATCTCGAATCGGTCGAAGTGCTCAAGGGTCCGCAGGGCACGCTGTTCGGCCGCAATTCCACGGGCGGCGCGATCAACATCAAGGCCAACCGCCCATCGAAGATTTCCGAAGGCTACGTCGGCGCCACCTTCGGCAACTTCGGTCGCTTCAACACCACCGGCATGGTCAACGTGCCGATCACCGATTGGGCGCAGCTGCGCGTGGCCGGGCAGACCACCGACAGCGACGGCTACATCAAGGACGTGGTGCTCGACGAGAACGTCAACCACGAGCACACCAAGGCGGCTCGCGTCTCGCTGGCCCTGCAGCCGGCCGAAGGGCTCGATTCGCTGTTCACGTACAGCCGTTTCATCGAGGACGATGGCGGCACGGGCGTGTTCATCCAGAAGCTCGCTCCGGGGTCCGGCGCGAATGCGACGCGCCCGGACGGTTCCCCCAATCCGACCGCCGCGGCGCTCGGCTATCAGGGCGCGCTCAGTGGCGAGCAGATCCTGGCCGACCAGCAGGCACGCGGCATCTACAAGACCGCCAGCGGCGCCGATCAGTACACCAGGATTTCGACCTGGGACATCGCCAACACGACGACCTACGAGCTCAACGACAACCTGTCGGTGAAGAACATCGCGGGCTATCGCCGCGTGACCGGCGGCAACTTCGACGACATCGACGGCATGCCGATCCCGTTCTTCCAGATCGCGCGCGACTACGATTTCAAGCAGTGGTCCGAAGAATTGCAGCTGTCCGGCAACACCGAGACGCTGAACTGGATCGTCGGTGCGTACTACTTCAACGAGAAGGGCGGCACCAAGGACTACAGCATCACGCTCAAGCCGGCCACGACGTCGCCGGGCAACCAGATTCCGCAGCCGCATCCGAATCGTTTTCCGGGCTGGTCGCTGACCTGGCCGACGGGCGAGAACACCAGCAAGTCGGTGTTCGCGCAGGCCACGCAGAAGCTCGATCCGCTGCTCGAAGGCCTCGCGCTGACGGTCGGCGCGCGCTACACCTGGGACGAGCGCATCGCGCGCGTTCGCAATCGCAGCGGCAATTCGACCAATCCGGACGGACCCGAGGTCTGCCGCTTCTCGCGTGATCTGGATGGCGATGGAACGGATGAAACGCCGGCCGCCCAAGTGCCGATTGCCGATTGCGACGTCTCGTTCAAGAAGGACTTCAGCGAGCCGACGTACAACATCAGCCTCGATTACCAGGTCACCAAGCAGAACCTCGTGTACCTGGCGCATCGTCGTGGCTATCGCACCGGCGGCTTCGGTGCGCGTGCGGCGACGCAAGCGGCGCTGTCGGAAACCTACGATGCCGAAATCGTCACCGACTTCGAGCTCGGAACGAAGAACGACTTCACGGTCGGCGGTCGTCCGCTGCGCGTGAATCTCGCGGCCTACTATTCGGACTACAAGGACATTCAGCGCCTGCTGACCGATCCGGCGACCAACCCGCCGCAGACCGTTCCGGTCAACGCGGGCAAGGCGACGATCAAGGGCGGCGAACTCGAACTGACCTTCATGCCGACGGATCACCTGACGCTGTCGGGCTTCTACTCCTACGTCAATGCGGGCTATGACGAGTTCAACGACTGCAGTGTGGATGCCGATCCGACGACGCCCGAGCTCGACTGCACCGACCGCAAGGATCAGCCGTTCGCCCGTGCGCCGAAGAACATCTACAGCGTGACGGGTCGTTACGACATTCCGGTCGACTCCAAGTTCGGCGCTCCGGGTGTGCAGCTGAACTACTACCATACGGATGGCTTCTCCTCGAACGATACCTACCACCCCGAGCAGGCCGTCAAGGGCTGGAATCTCATGAACTTCCGCGCCGATTGGAGCAGTGTCATGGGTTCGAGCTGGAACGTCGGCATGTCCGTCAACAACCTGCTCGACAAGGAGTACGTGCTGCCGGTCGGTGACGTGTACACGAGCGCGGTCATCGGCGTCGTCAGCCGCACGCCGGGTGCGCCACGCACCTATCTGTTCGACGTGCGCTACAACTTCTGATCCCGAAGTCGAAGCAAACAAAAAACCCTCGCATTGCGAGGGTTTTTTGTTTGTGCATCGTCGAGTGCGACAGCGAGCGACGCAGGCTCGCGACAGCGCGTCTCAGAGCGAACTCACCAGATGTCCGCCATCAACGGCGAGGATCTCGCCGGTGATGTAGCTGCCGGCTTCCGAGGCCAGCAACAGCAGGGGGCCGTCGAGCTGATCGAGCCTGCCGAAGCGGCGCTGCGGCACGCGCGACATGAGTTTCTGCCCGGGTTCGCTGAGCAGGAAATCCTGGTTGAGGTCGGTGACGAAGTAGCCTGGGGCGAGCGCATTGACGCGAATGCCATGGCGAGCCCATTCGAGCGCAAGCGATTTGGTCAGCTGCAGCACGCCGGCCTTGGAGGCCGCATAAGGCGCCACCGCGCCGGCGACGCGCAGCGCGAGGATCGAGGCGATGTTGACGATCGTGCCGGGTTTTTTCGCGGCGACGAGCCGCTTGCCGGCCTCCTGCGCGACGCGCCAGACGCCGCCGAGATTGGTGCCGACGACCCTCTCCCAATCGTCTTCCGTTTGCTGCAAGGCCGGCTTGGATGTCGTCGTGCCGGCGTTGTTGACGATGATATCGGCGACGCCGCCCTGCGCTTCGATCGCATCGAAGCCGGCCTTCACCGATTCCGCATCGGTCACGTCGATCGCCACCGCATGCGCCTTGCCGCCGGCGGCGACGATCTCGTCGACTAGCGCCTGCAGTTTGTCGGCGCGCCGTGCCGCGACGATGAGTTCCGCTCCGTGGCGTGCGAGCGTCAGCGCGAAATGATGTCCCAGGCCGCTCGAAGCACCGGTGACGAGCGCTCGGCGGCCGCTCAGATCGAACATCGAGGTCATTCGTGGATTCCCTTCAATCGATGGAAAGAATGGCGGTCGCCTGGCTCGACAGCAGGCCGCCGTTTGCATGCGCGAGTGCGAGCCTGGCGTCGCCGATCTGCCGTGCGCCGCATTCGCCGCGCAGCTGGCGCACCGACTCGATGAGCAGGAACAGTCCGAACATGCCCGGGTGGCAATACGAAAGCCCGCCGCCGCTCGTGTTTACGGCGAGCTTTCCGCCCGGCGCGATCGCGCCGTCTTCGACGAAGCGTCCGCCTTCGCCCTTGGGACAGAAACCGAGGTCTTCGAGGAACAGCAGCGTGTTGATCGTGAAGGCGTCGTAGACCTGCACGACGTCGATGTCGGCGGCCTCGACGCCGGCCTGCGCGTAGGCGCGGGCGCCGGATTCGACGGCGCCGGTCACGGTCAGATCGGGCATCGACGAGATGTCCGCATGCGTGACCGCACTCGCGGCCGCGAGCACGGACACCGGCTTGCGCCTGCAGTCGCGTGCCCGGTCGGCGCGAGTCAGCACGATCGCCGCGGCCCCGTCGGTGACGAGGCAGCAGTCGCGCAGGCCGAGAGGATCGGAGACCAGGCGTGCATTGAGGACATCGTCTAGCGTCAGGTCGTCGCGTGCGTAAGCCTCGGGATTGAGCTGCGCCCAGCGGCGAGCGGCAACGGCCACCTCCGCGAGTTGGCGCTTGGTGGTGCCGTACTCGTGCATGTGGCGCGCGGCCGCGAGCGCGTAGGCCGAGATCGGCCGCAGCGGCTTGTATTGCGCATCCCAGAACGCATTCTTCGAGGTTTGCACGAGCGCGCCGCTCGCGGTCGCCTGATTGCTGCCGTAGCAGATCAGGGCCACGTCGCAATAACCCGCTTCTAGCGCGAGCGCCGCGTGCTCCAGATGCAGCAGAAACGCCGAGCCTCCGCTGCGATTGTTGTCAGTGAGCTTGGGCCGTATGCCGAGATACTCCGGCAGGCTCAGACCCGACAGCGTGTCCTGCGGCTGGGCGACGAACAGTGCATCGACGTCGGACAGCGCGAGTCCCGCGTCGTCGAGCGCGAGCAAGGCGGCGCGCGCGGTCAGGTCGATCGACTCGAAGCCCGGTGACTTGCCGATGCCGAAAGTCGCGGCGCCGACGATCGCCGCCTTGCCGCTCGGAAAACCGTTGCGATACGCGCTCATGCCTGCCCCTCGCCAGCCACCTCGAACACCACGAGCGGCCTGCCGTCGTCGGTTTCGATCTTCGCCTGCACGGCCATGCCGATGCGAACCTGCTCGGCCGGAATGCCGACGACACGCGACATCATGCGCGGGCCCTCGGCCAGATCGACCAGGACGACGTTGTAGCTCGGCTCCGGCGGCCGCTTGCGAATGACGGTCGCCGAATAGACGACGCCGGCTCCGCTGGCCTCGACCCATTCGAGATCGGTGTCGCCGGTTCCGGGTTCGGCCACGCGCGGGTAGAACACGTAGCGGCCGCTGGCCTTCGCGCGCTGGATCATGAAACGGCCCTGCGCGAGAAAGGCCTTGAACTGCGCTTCCGGGTGAATCGCTTCTGCCGCTGCGTGTGCGTCGCTCATCTTCAGTTGCCGGTGAACTTCGGCGAGCGCTTCTCGAGGAAGGCGCGCGTGCCTTCCTTGAAGTCCTCGGATTGCGCGAGCAGCGGAACCGTGGTGCCTTCGTAATCCATGAACTGATCGAGCGTCATCGTCGACGCGACGTCGAACATCTGCTTGGCGAGGGCCAGCGCGAGCGTCGGTGCCTCGACATAGGTCTTGGCGAGGGCGATGGCCTCGCTCATGAGCGCATCGTCGGCGACGATGCGCGTGATCAGGCCGAGTTCGAGCGCCTCCTTGGCGCCGAACATGCGCGCCGAGTAGACGAGTTCCTTAGCCTTGGCGACACCCAGATAACGATTGAGGAACCAGACGTTGCCCGCGTCGGGCGATAGGCCGATCTTGCGCTGCACGCAGCCCATGCGCAGCGATTCGGTCGCCAGGATCGTGTCGCAGGCCAGCGCCATCGACAGGCCCATGCCCACGGCCACGCCGCGAATCGCGCCGATGATCGGCTTGTTCACGCGGCCGAGGCCCTTGATCGCCTTCTGCATGTGGCGCGCCTTGAGCAGCGAGCCGCTGATGCCGCCCTTGGCCATTTCACTGACGTCCGCACCGGCGCAGAAATCGGTGCCCGCACCGGTGAGGATCACCACGCGCACTGCGCTGTCGTCGTTGATCTGCTCGGCGATCTCGGCGATGCGGTCGCGCATCGCCAGCAGCATCGCGTTCTTCTTGTCGGGTCGGTTGAGCGTGATGGTGGCGATGCCGTCCTGGACGGCGTAGTCGATCGACATGATGCGGGCTCCTCATTGTGAATGGCGTGGCCATCGTTCGATTCCGGCTGTCGCCGATTCGCTCGCTGGCGTTCGTGATTTCATTCTATTAGGATACCATTTAACAAGTATCAGGAAACCAGACCGGCAGGCTTCGAGGAAGGCACCGTCGGCAGGGCCCGAAAACCGGGCCAGCCGCGTGTTCTGTCCAGGCTTCGCTCTCCACCAGAAACGCATGGTCACACTCGGCCACATCATCGAACGCAACGAACGCCTGTTCCCCGAGCGCCCCGCGCTCGTGACCCAGGCTTCGTCTCGGGATCGTTCGCAGGCTCGCCGCAGCACGCATGCGCAATTCGCGCAGCGTGCGCGCCGCCTCGCGTCCGCACTCGAGCGTCGTGGCCTGCGTCGGCAGGATCGCTTCTCGGTGCTCGCGATGAACTGCGCCGAGTACGTCGAAGCCTATGCGGCGGCCGAGTGGGCGGGTTTCGTGATCAACACGGTCAACTTCCGGCTCGCCGCCGCCGAGATCGCCTGGGTGCTTCGAGACGCAGCTCCGAAGCTGCTGATCTTCGAGGAACAGTACACCGAAGTCGTCGAAAGCCTGCGCGAGCAGTTCCATGGCGTCGAACGCTACGTCTGCATCGGCGATGCCCCGACCTGGGCCGAGAACTACGAAGCGCTGATCGAAAGCGGCGACGTCAACGGCAGCTCGTTCCGCTCGCAGGTCGACGACTACCTGTGCCTCATGTACACGAGCGGCACCACGGGAAAGCCGAAAGGCGTCGTGCACCGGCAGAGCTCCTGCCTGCGCATCGCAGAAGTGCTGTCGAGCGAGCTCGGCTTCGGGGCGGATTGCCGCCTGCTCGCGATCGCGCCGATGTTTCACATGGGCGCGCGCACGCTCGCACAGGCCTCGTACTTTCGCGGCGGCTGCATCGTGCTGCATCGCGGTTTCGATGCGCAAAGCGTGAATCGCTGTTTCGAGCAGGAGCGCATCACCGCCGTGCATCTCGTGCCGACGATGGTGCAGGCCCTCCTCGATGCACCGAACTTCGGCCAGCATGATTTTTCGAGCCTCGAAATGCTCATGTACGCCGCGGCACCGATGCCGCTTCCGCTGCTTCGCCGCACGGTCGAAGCCTTCGGTCCGATCACCGTCAACGGCTACGGTCAGACCGAAATCAACGGCATCACGTTTCTGCATCCGCATCAGCACGTGCTCGACGGGGACGACGAGCAGATGCGCCGTCTCGCCTCGGTCGGACAGGCGCACTGGCAGTGCGAGCTGCGCATCGTCGACGAAGCCGGCAGCGAGCTTCCGCGCGGACAAGTCGGCGAAGTCTGCGCGCGCTCGCAGACTGCGATGGCCGGCTACTGGAACAACACGCAGGCGACGATCGAAACGCTGCGCGACGGCTGGGTCCACACGGGCGATCTCGGTTATCTCGACGACGAGGACTATCTGTTCCTGGTCGATCGCAAGAAGGACATGATCATCAGCGGCGGCGAGAACGTGTATTCGCGCGAAGTCGAAGATGCGCTCGTCGCGCATGGGGCTGTGCTCGAGGCCGCGGTGATCGGGGTGCCCGACGCACGCTGGGGCGAGACGGTGAAGGCCGTCGTCGTGCTCAAGCACGGCTGCATGCTCGAAGCCGAACCATTGATTGCGTTCTGCAAGACGCAGATCGCCTCCTACAAATGCCCGAAGAGCGTGGACTTCGTTGGCGAACTGCCGCGACTCAACACGGGCAAGGTTAACAAGATGGAACTGCGCGAGCGGTTCTCACCGAAGCACTAGGTAGCCCCAGGCTCATCATGCAAAGCTTCAGCTTCGATTCCGTCGATCTTCCTGGCAGCATTCCCGCACTGCGTTCCGAGGTGCGGGCTTTTCTGGGGCAGGAGCGCGAGCGCTGGCCGGCCGAGCGCCGTGCCAATTCCTGGGCCGTGTTCGACTCCGAGTTCTCGAAGCGGCTCGCGGCCCGCGGCTGGGTCGGCATGATCTGGCCCAAGCAGTACGGCGGCCATGAGCGCAGCAGCATCGAGCGCTACGTCGTGCTCGAAGAACTCCTTGCGGCCGGCGCGCCGGTCGGTGCGCACTGGATCGCCGATCGCCAGTCCGGTCCTGCGATCCTGCGCTTCGGCAGCGAAGCCCAGCGGGAGCGCTATCTGCCCGGCATGGCGCGCGGCGAGATCTACTGCTGCATTGGCATGAGCGAGCCGAACGCCGGCTCCGATCTCGCCTCGGTGCGCACGCGTGCGGAGCGCCTGCCCGACGGCCGCTGGAAGATCAACGGCCAGAAGATCTGGACCACGCAGGCGCAGCGCTGCAAGCTCATCATCGCGCTGGTACGCACGAGCCCGGTCGACGACAAGAATCGCCAGGCCGGTCTTTCGCAATTCCTGATCGAGCTCGACACGCCGGGCGTGCAGATCCGGCCGATTCCGGATCTCGTCGGCGACGTGCATTTCAACGAAGTGTTCTTCGAAGACTGCATCGTCGATGCCGAGTGCCTGCTCGGTACCGAAGGCGAAGGCTGGAAGCAGGTCACCGGCGAGCTCTCGCTCGAACGCAGTGGCCCCGAGCGCTACATGTCGAGCCTCGCGCTGTATCTCGAGCTGCTGCGCGCGGCCGGGCCGAATCCGTCCGAGATCCTGCGCCAGGCCATCGGCCGCACGGCGGCCGAACTGTGGACCTTGCGCCAGATGTCGCTATCGGTCGCGGGCCAGCTCGCCGCCGGCCGTGACCCGAGCATCGAAGCCGCGATCGTCAAGGATCTCGGCAACAGTTTCGAGCAGGCGCTGCCGGCGCTCGTGCAATCGATCGTCGACGAGGGCGTGAGGCTAGAAGCCGATAGCGATCTGTCGCGCGTGCTCGCGTTTCTGCTGCAGACCTCGCCCTCGTTCTCGCTGCGAGGCGGCACACGCGAAATCCTGCGCGGCATCATCGCGCGTGGCCTCGGCTTGCGCTGAAAGGAAAAGCCCAATGAGCGAACAGAGCCAGATGCTCGCCGACGCCGTGACGCGCTTGCTGCGCGACACGCCGGCACACGAAGCCGCTGCAAATGAACCGATTTCTGGAGAGGCCGGCGGTGTCGTCTCCCCCGCATGGCATGCCGGGCTGTGGGCCCAGGTCGTCGACCTGGGCCTGACTTTGTTGCTCGTCTCCGATGAACAAGGCGGTGTCGGCGGCGACTGGGAAGACGTGCTGGCCGTGCTGCAGCCGCTGGGTTACTACGCGGCCCCGATTCCGGTCGCTGAGGCAATGCTCGCCAATCGCCTGCTCGCCGACGCCGGGCTCGATCTCGCCGATGGCGTGACGACGCTCGCGGTCGATGTCGAAGGCAGGCTGACGAAGCAGGACAGTGGCTTTGCTTTCAGCGGCCAGCTCAAGGGTGTTCCGTGGGGACGTCAGGCCGAAACCGTCGTGACGGTGTTGATGCTCGACGGCAAACCGCACGTCGTTGCCTTGCGTCCTGAGCAAGCCGCTGCAATCACGCATGCGCAGAATCTCGCATTCGAGCCGCGCGACGACCTGCGCTTCGACGAAGTCCGCGTGCAAGCTGCCGCGCTCGACAGCCGCGAAGCCAAGACGCTGTTCGACTACGCCGCGCTGCTGCGGCTCGCGCAGATCACCGGCGCGCTCGAAGCCGCGCTGCATCGCTCGATCGACTACGCCAAGGAGCGCAAGCAGTTCGGCCGCGCGATCGGGCAGTTCCAGGCCGTGCAGCAGCAGCTCGCGCTGTTCGGTGTCGAAGCCGCAGCCGTGGCCTGCGCGGCGCGCTCGGCGTTTCGCGCCGCGGCCAAGGGAGATGCGAGCTTCGCCATCGCCGCGGCCAAGCTGCGCGCCAACATGGCCGTCGGCGTCGCCACCGCGACCGCACATCAGGTGCATGCGGCGATCGGCTTCACCTGGGAATACGCGCTGCGCCAGTCGACGCAGCGGCTGTGGTCCTGGCGCAGCGAATTCGGCAACGACCGCTACTGGGCCGATCGCATCGGCAGCGCGGTCGCCGCACGCGGCGCCGAGCACTTCTGGTCCGACCTCACTGCGCGCGACGACGCCGTCGCCGTCTGAATCCCGTAACGAGAACATACATGCAGGACGTCGTCATCGTTTCCGTCACTCGCACCGGCATCGGCAAGGCCTTTCGCGGAGCGCTCAACAACACGCACGGAGCCACCATGGGCGGCTTCGTGATCGAACAGGCCGTGCGCCGCGCGCAACTCGAAGGTGGCGAAGTCGACGATGTGCTGCTCGGCTGCGCCTGGCAGGAAGGGGCGACGGGCTCGAACATCGCGCGCCAAGCCGCATTGCGCGCCGGCCTGCCGGTGAGCGTGTCGGCCGCGACGGTCGATCGCAAATGCAGCTCGGGTCTCAACACGATTGCGATGGCGGCGACGCGCATCATGGCCGGCGAAGCCGACATCATCGTCGCCGGCGGCGTCGAGTCGGTGTCGCTCGTGCAGGATCATCGCAACACGTACCGCGGACGCGAGGACTGGGTGGCCGAGCATCGGCCGGGCGTCTACGCGACGATGATCGCGACGGCCGAGAACGTCGCGAGCCGCTACGGCGTTTCGCGCGAAGTCAGCGATGCCTTCTCGCTGCAAAGTCAGCAGCGCACGGCTGCTGCGCAAGCGGCTGGCCGCTTCGACGATGAAATCGTCGCGTTCACGACCACGCGCCTGCTCAAGGACAAGCAAGGCCAGGTCACCGACGAAGAGGCCGTCACGCTCACGCGCGACGAAGGCAATCGCCCGGAGACCAATGCCGAAGGCCTCGCCAAGCTCAAGCCGGTCATGGGCGAGGGCTATACGGTGACGGCGGGCAATTCGAGCCAGCTGTCGGATGGCGCCGCCGCGGTCGTGCTCATGAGCGCGAGCGAAGCCGCGCGTCGCGGCCTGCAGCCGCTCGGCATCTATC
Organism: Hydrocarboniphaga sp. FW305-C-57; assembly: GCF_058783045.1. Lineage (NCBI taxonomy): Bacteria > Pseudomonadati > Pseudomonadota > Gammaproteobacteria > Nevskiales > Nevskiaceae > Hydrocarboniphaga > Hydrocarboniphaga sp. FW305-C-57. The sequence continues at coordinate 657,134 of NZ_JBYSYG010000001.1, forward strand.
GCGGCTTTCAGGTCGCCGGCTGCGAGCCCGACGAAATGGGCGTCGGACCGATCTACGCGGTTCCCAAGCTGCTGCAGCGTGCGGGCCTGCGCGTGAGCGACATCGATCTGTGGGAACTCAACGAAGCCTTCGCCGTGCAGGTGGTCTACTGCCGCGACCAGCTCGGCATCGATCCCGACAGGCTCAACGTCGATGGCGGTGCGATTTCGATCGGCCATCCGTTCGGTGTCTCGGGCACGCGCCTCGCGGGGCACGCGCTGATCGAAGGCCGTCGACGCAAGGCCAAGTACGCAGTCGTGACGATGTGCGTCGGCGGCGGCATGGGCGCCGCGGCGCTGTTCGAGATCGCCTGAGCTTTGCCATGACCTCGGCCCCGGTCCCCACATTGTTCTCGCCGTTCACCTTGCGCGGCCTGACGCTGCGCAATCGCATCGTCGTGTCGCCGATGTGTCAGAACAGTGCGATCGATGGCCTGCCGACGCCCTGGCATGCGATGCACCTCGGCACGCTCGCGGTGTCGGGCGCGGGCCTGCTGATCCTCGAGGCGACGGCCGTCGAAGCCGATGGCCGCATCACGATCGACGATCTGGGGCTCTATGACGACGCGCAGGAAGCCGCGCTGCGCAAGCTCGTCACGGATATTCGCAGCTACTCCGACATTCCGCTCGGTATCCAGCTCGGCCACGCCGGACGCAAGGCCTCGACGAAGTCGCCGAACGACGGGCGCTTTCGCACGCTCGTGCTCGGCGAGGGTGAAGCCTGGTCAACCTGGGCACCGTCTTCGATCGCGTTCGGCGAAGGTTGGCCGACGCCGCGCGAACTCGATACGAACGGGCTCGCGCGCATCCGCGGAGCCTACGTGCAGGCAGCGCAGCGTGCCGAGCGCATCGGCTTCGACCTGCTCGAACTCCACGCGGCGCACGGCTATCTGCTATCGCAGTTCCTCTCGCCGCTGACGAACCGGCGTAGCGATCGCTACGGCGGCAGTCTCGAGAATCGCATGCGCTTTGCGCTCGAATGCCTGGGCGCGGTGCGCGAAGTCTGGCCTGCGCACAAGCCCATTGGCGTGCGCATCAATGGTTCTGATTTCACCGAGGGCGGCCTGACGCCGGACGAAGCCGCGATCTACGCGCAGGCGCTGTGTGAGCACGGCGCGGACTACGTCACCACTTCGGCCGGCATGGTCACGCCCGAGAGCCGCTTCCCACGTGTCGAGCCCGGATATCTGCTGCCGCTCGCCGGGCCGCTGCGCGAGCGCGGCATCGTCACGATGGGCGTCGGCATGATCCTGACGCCACAGCAGGCCGAGCAGGTCATCGCTGAAGGCCAGGCCGATCTCGTCGCGCTCGCACGCGCGCTGCTCGACGATCCGCGCTGGGTCTGGCATGCGGCCGAAGCACTCGGTGCCGAGCTGCCGGTGTCCCCGATTCCGCATCGCTATTTCTATGCACACCCGCGCAAGTGGGCGGGCTATCGCATCGTCCATCCGCCTGTGCAAAGCACCGCGCAGGCCTGAATCAACACGCATCACGAGAAACGAGAGCACCTATGGGCAAGCAGATTCCGATCAAGGAAGACCTCTTCACCTGGCCTTCCGATGCGCCGCAGCTGATCGGCGGCCAGTGTCCTGAATGCGGCGAACATCACTTTCCGCTGCAGCAGAACTGCCCGAGCTGCGCGAGCCGCCGCATCGACGCGGTGAAGCTGAGCCGTCGCGGCAAGCTGTGGACCTGGACCACGCAGACCTTCGTGCCACCGGTACCTCCGTACACGGGCCCGGTCGAAGGCTTCAAGCCTTTCGGCGTCGGCTACGTCGAGCTGCCCGAGGGGCTTTGCGTCGAAGCTCGCCTGACCACGGCTGACATCTCCAGGCTCAGGATCGGCATGGACGTGGAGCTCGTCGTCGAAACCTTCAAGCGTGACGAGCAGGGCAACGACATTCTCAGCTACGCCTTCGCGCCGGTTTGAGCGCGCGGGCTCGAGACAACAAGAGACAGCAATGGCAAACGATATTGATATCGCAATCATCGGCGTTGGCCTCTACGGCTTCGGGCGCCATCCGGAAGTGTCGGCGATCCAGATGGGCGTCGAGGCCGCGAACAAGGCCATGGACGACGCCGGGCTGGGCTGGCGCGACGTGCAGGTCGGCTACGTCGGCAGCCTGTCGGTGATGATGCCCGAGACGATGACGAAGTTCTTCGGCTACACCGGCATGGCGATGAGCAAGATGTTCAACGGCTGCGCAACGGGCGGCAACCTGCTGCTCAACACCGCCAACGCGATTCGCGCGGGCCGTGGCGACGTCGGCATCTGCATCGGCCTCGACAAGCATCCCAAGGGCGCGTTCTCGGCCGGTGAAAGCATGGATTCGACCGCATTGCCGCAGTGGTACGGTGACATCGGCCTGACCGTGAACCCGCAGTTCTTCGCGATGAAGATCCAGCGCTACATGCACGACTACGGCATCAGCCCGGCGACGCTCACGCGCACCGCTGTCAAGGCGTTCGAGAACGGCGCGCTCAATCCCGCGGCCTGGCGCCGCAGCGCGCTGACGGCCGAGCAGATCGACAGCTCGCAGATGGTCTGTGATCCGCTGCGCAAGTATCACTTCTGCTCGCCGAGCGACGGCGCGGCCGCGGCCATCGTCTGCCGCGCGGACATCGCACATCGCTTCCCGGGCACGCCGATCTATCTGCGCGCGGCCGAGTTCCGCACGCGCGAGTACGGCAGCATCGACGTGCAGGCCACCTCGTTTTCGACCAAGGCCACGATCGGAGCGAGCGAAGCGGCGGCCAAGGCGGCCTTCGAAGCGGCCGGCATCGGTCCGGACGAGATCGACATCGTGCAGTGCCAGGACACCGAAGTCGGCCACGAGATCATGCATCTCGCCGAACTCGGCCTGGTCCAGCACGGCGAGCAGGAAGGCCTGATTCGCGATGGCGGCACCTCGCTGACGGGTCGCCTGCCGACCAACACCGACGGTGGCCTGCTCGCGAACGGCGAACCGATCGGCGCCTCGGGCCTGCGCCAGGTGCACGAGATCGTGCGCCAGCTGCGCGGTGTCGCCGGCCCGCACCAGGTTCGGCGCGAACTCAAGACGGGCATCACGCACGTCTACGGCTTCCCGGGTTCGAGCTGCGTGACGATTCTGTCGAAGTGATCCGACCTTGATTCGGCCAGGAGCGCGCATGAACGAGAAGACCTACACGCAGATCCGCTACGAGCAGATCGGTGCGGTCGTGCGCGTGCTGCATGACCGGCCCGGGCGCGCGAACGCCGAGAGCGAAGTGCTGCTCGCCGAACTCGATGCCGCGCTGGAACGGGCGAAGCACGATGAGTCCGTGCGCGTGCTGATCCTCGGTGGTACCGGCGACCACTTTTCCGCGGGTCATGACCTGCACGACGGCACCTCGCTGCGTGGCGCCTACACGCCCGAGCAGCACTGGGTGTGGGAGCAGGAGCATTACTACGGCAACGCGATGCGCATCTGGGACTTCCCCAAGCCGACGATCGCGCAGGTACAGGGCGCCTGCATCGCGGCCGGCTTCATGGTCGCGAATTCCTGTGACCTGATGGTGGCGAGCGAAGACGCTTACTTCGCCGATCCGGTCGTGCACAGCCTCGGCGCGGCGGCGGTCGAAGTGCTGCTGCATCCCTGGGTGCTCGGGCTGCGCAAGGCCAAGGAGTTCCTGTACACGGGCCAGCGCATCACCGCGGCCGAAGGCCAGGCCTGGGGCATGATCAATCACGTGGTGCCGCGCGATCGGCTCGAGGCCTTCACCCTGCAGCTCGCGCAGCGCATCGCCGAGGCGCCGCCGATCGCGATCCGCATGCTCAAGCGTTCGCTCAATCGCAGTGCGGACATCCAAGGCTATCGCAACGCGCTCGACGCGCATTTCGACACGCATCTGCTGAGTTCGTCGACGCAGGAGTTCAAGGACATCGTCGCCAGGGGCATGCAGGCTTCGATGAGCGCGGCGAAGAAAGTGCAGGGCCAGTCATGAGCCGGACGATGAAGGCCTTGCTGCTGAGTGGCACCGACTTCGAACACTTCGGCCTGGCTGAATGCGAGGCTCCGCGTCCACAGGCGGGTGAAGTGCTGCTGCGCATGCGCGCAGCGGGTATCACGCTGCGCGACTACAAGGTCGTCACCGGAGCCTACGGATCCGACGGCCAGACGCGTCCGCTGATCCCGGGTGGCGAGGGCGTCGGCGAGATCGTCGAACTCGGCGAGGGCGTGCGCGGCTTCGAAATCGGACAACGCGTGAGTCCCCTGTTCGTTCAAGGCTGGGTCGACGCGCTCCCGAAGCGCGAGACGGTCGCGACCGGCACGCTCGGCGGCCCTGTGCTGCACGGCTGCTACGGCGAGTATCTGGCCGTGCGTGCCGACAGCGTCGTCGAAGCGCCCGAACATTTGAGCGATGTGGAAGCGGCGACGCTGCCGTTCGCCGGTGTCGCGGCCTGGCGCACGATCCACGAGCAGGGCGCGATCGGGCGTGGCGACACCGTGGTGATCCAGGGCACCGGCGGCATTCCGCTGTTCGCGCTGCAGTTCGCCAAGCAGGCCGGCGCCCGCGTGATCGTTACCTCGAAGAGCGACGACAAGCTCGAACGCGCCAGGCAGCTCGGCGCCGATCACGTCATCAACTACGCGAGCACACCGGATTGGGCGCAGGCGGTGCTCGATCTCACGAGCGGTGAAGGTGCGCACCTCGTGCTCGATCCGGGCGGCTCGGCGACGATCGCACAATCGGTGCGGGCCGTGCGTCCGTGTGGTGCGATCAGCGTGTTCAACGCACTCGGTGCGGCCGACATCGGCCTGAACCTGCCGTATCTGCTCGGCCACAACCTGCGCGTCTACGGCGTCAATGCGGGCTCGCGGATCGCGCATCGCAAGGCCGTGCTCGCGATGGCGGCCGGCAAGCTCAGACCCGTCATCGAAACCGTCGTAAGCCTAGCCGAGGCACCGCAGGCCGTGGCGCGTGCGCCCAAGGCCGAGCAGTTCGGCAAGGTTTGTCTGCAGTTCGACCCATAAGCGATTCGACAAGAGATTCCATGGACTTCAACGACACTCCGGAAGAAGCCGCGTTTCGCGCCGAGGCGCGCAGCTGGCTCGCTTCGGTCGCAAAGAAACGCAGCGGTAGCACCTCGTTCGCGATCAGCCAGGAAACCGGCGACTTCGACGCCGAGTTCCCGAAGCAGCGCGAATGGCAGCGCCAGAAATACGATGCCGGATTCGGCGCGATCTACTTCCCGAAGGACGTCGGCGGTCGCGGTGGCACGAGCCTGCAGAACATGACCTTCATGGAGGAGGAGGCGCGCTTCGACGTGCCGGTGACCGCACACTTCATGATCGTCAATCGCGGCTGCTGCTCGCTGCTCATGCGTCACGGCACGCCCGAGCAGAAAGCGCTGATTCCGGCCACGCTGCGCAGCGATCTGATCTGGTGCCAGCTGTTCTCCGAGCCCGGTGCAGGCTCCGATCTCGCCGGCCTGCGCACGCGCGCCGAGCGTGACGGCGACGACTGGGTCATCAACGGGCAAAAGATCTGGACTTCGAACGCGCAGTACGCCGACTGGGGCGTGCTGATCGCACGCACCGATCCGAACGTGCCGAAGCACAAGGGCCTGACCTTCTTCATCGTCGACATGAAGTCGCCGGGCATCGAGCTGCGGCCGATCAAGCAGCTCACGGGCGCCTCGAACTTCAACGAGGTGTTCTTCAACGATCTGCGCATTCCGGATGCGCATCGTGTCGGCGAGGTCAACGCGGGCTGGAAGGTCACGGTTTCGTTCCTCGCGGGCGAGCGCACCAACATCGCGATCAAGGAACTCATGCCGCTGATCGGTGGCATCGTGAATCTTGCGCGACAGGTGCAGATCAATGGCCGGCCGGCGATCGAGGACGGTGAAGTGCGCGCGAAGATCGCGAGCTTCTACGTACGCGAAGCGGGTGTGCGCTTCACCGTGCAGCGCATGCTCACGGCGCTGTCGCGCGGCGAGGAACCGGGGCCGGAGATCACGATCGGAAAATACACGATCGCCAACCTCGTGCAGGAGATGACCGCGTTCGCGCTCGACCTGCAGCATGCCTCGGGGGCGGTGATGACGCCCGACGCGGTGCCGTTCGACGCGATCTTCCAGAACGAATGGTTCGGCTCGGTGATCGACCGTCTCGGTGGTGGCACCGATGAGGTGCTCAAGAACGTGGTCGGCGAACGCATTCTCGGCCTGCCTGAGGACGTGCGCGTCGACAAGACCATGCCGTTCAACCAGATCAGGGCCGTAAAGGCATAGGGGCGATCCGACATGGACTTCGATTTTTCGGACGAACAGAAAGCCATCCGCGACGAGGCCCGCAAGCTGCTCGCGGCCCAGTGCGATCTCAAGCGCGTGCGCCGCGTACTCGACGGCGAAGCGGACTTCGATCGCGAGCTCTGGCAGACCATCGCCGAGGCCGGCTGGCTCGGCTCGGCGATCGACGAGGAGCACGGTGGTCTGGGCCTCGGGCGCGTCACGCTCTGCGTGATCGCCGAGGAACTCGGCCGCACGCTCGCGCCGGTGCCCGTCGCCGCTTCGATCTATCTCGTGGCCGAGGCGCTCGCGCTGTCGAACAACGAGACGCTCGCCGCCGAACTGTTGCCGGGGCTCGCATCGGGTGAGCTGATCGGTACGCTCGCGTTGACCGAAGGCGTCAAGCCCCTGCATGCACTCGACGCGATCGAGACGAGGGTGATCGATGGACGGCTCACCGGCAGCAAGCTGCCGGTGCTCTTCGGCCACATCGCCGATTTCGCGCTGGTCGCGGCGAAGAACGCAGCCGGCGCCGTCGGTCTTTATCGGATCGACCTGAATGCGCAGGGCGTGAAGCGCGAAGCGCTCGACAGCATCGATCCGACGCTACCGCTCGCGCGCATCGGCTTCGAGCAAGTGGAGTGCGCGATGCTGATCGAAGACGCGGGCGAGCTGCTGCCGAAGCTGCTCGATCGCGCCGCCGTATTCCTCGCCTTCGAGCAGATCGGCGCCGCGACCGCGGCGCTCGAAATGTCCTGCGACTACGCACGGATTCGCCAGGCTTTCGGACGTCCGATCGGCTCGTTCCAGGCGATCAAGCACAAGCTCGCCGAGATGTACACGAAGATCGAGATCGCGCGCTCGAACGCGTTCTATGCGGCCTGGGCGCTCGAGGCCGATGCGCCGGAGCTCGCGCTCGCAGCAGCGGCCGCGCGTCTCGCCGCGACCGACGCTTTCGAGTGGACGGCGAAGGAAACCATCCAGACCCACGGCGGTATCGGTGCGACCTGGGAGGCCGATCCGCATCTGTTCTACCGGCGCTCGCGCGCACTCGCGAGCCTGCTCGACACGTCCTTGGCCTGGCGCGACCGGCTCGTGCACGAGCTCGAACTGCATTTCGCTGCCTAGCTCGCAGCGCGCATAAAGGAATACAACCATGCGTGAAGCCGTCATCGTCTCCACCGCGCGCACGCCGATCGGCAAGGCGTTTCGCGGTGCGCTCAACAACATCAAGTCGCCGACGCTCGCGGCGCATGCGATTCGTCATGCGGTGCAGCGCGCCGGCCTCGAAGGCGCTGAAGTCGAGGACGTGGTGCTCGGCAGCTGCCTGACCGCCGGCACGGCCGGACAGAATCTCGGACGCATGGCCGCACTTGCGGCGGGCCTCGGCAACTCCGCGTCCGCGCAGACGCTCGATCGCCAATGCGCTTCAGGCCTCATGGCGATCGCGACAGCCGCCAAGCAGGTGATCGTCGATGGCATGGACATCGTCGTCGGTGGTGGGCAGGAGAACATCTCCGCGCTCAACACGCCGTTCAACGAATGGGTCGCGCGGGAGAAGGACGACAACGTGCTGCGTTTCGCCGAGCACGCCTACATGCCGATGCTGCAGACGGCCGAATTCGTCGCGAAGAAATACGGCGTCTCGCGCGAGACCCAGGACCGCTACGCGCTGTGCTCGCAGCAGCGCACGGCCGAGGCGCAGGCCGCGGGCCGTTTCGAGGCCGAGATCGTGCCGATCGAGGCGACGATGGCGGTCGTCGACAAGCAGACCAGGGAGACTGCGTACAAGCCCGTCAAGCTGTCGAAGGACGAGGGCAATCGCGCCGACACCACTTACGAGAGCCTCGCCGGACTCAAGACCATCGTCGATGGCGGCTGCATCACCGCAGGCAACGCATCGCAGTTGTCCGACGGTGCGTCTGCGAGCGTGATCATGGAAGCCAGCGTCGCTGCGCGGCGCGGCTTGCAGCCGCTCGGCATTTATCGCGGCATGGCCGTGGCCGGCTGCGCGCCCGAGGAAATGGGCATCGGCCCGATCTACGCGATTCCGAAGCTGCTCAAGCAGCATGGCCTCAAGATCGGCGACATCGGGCTGTGGGAAATCAACGAGGCCTTCGCCGTGCAGGTGCTCTACGTGCGCGATCATCTGGGCATCGATCCTTCGATCTACAACGTCGACGGCGGCGGCATTTCGATCGGCCATCCGTACGGCATGACCGGCGCGCGCGTGATCGGCCATGCGCTGCTAGAAGGGAAGCGCCGCGGTGTCAAGTACGTCGTTGCCGGCATGTGCATCGGCGGCGGCATGGGCGCCGCGGCCCTGTTCGAGATCGCCTGAGGACTCGTGATGGGGCTCGACTACGAAAAGGTCAAGAACTGGCCGCAGCCGCTCGTCACGCAGGAGTATTCGGAGCGCGACAGCATTCTCTATGCGCTGGGCCTCGGCGCCGCGATGAGCAATCCGCCGGCCGCCGACGACCTGCGCTACGTCTATGAAGGCGTTGCAGGTGGTGAGCTCGTCGCGCTGCCGACGATGGCGGCCGTGCTCGCGCTGCCGCACTTCTGGATGCAGGACCCCGAGGCCGGCATCGACTGGCAGAAGATCCTGCACGGCGAGCAGTTCCTGCGCATGCATGCGACTATGCCCGCGAGCGGACGCATGCGCTCGCAATGCCGCATCGAGGAGATCTACGACAAGGGCGCCGACAAGGGCGCGGTGCTGATCCAGACGCGCGACCTGATCGACGACGCGACCGGCACGCTGATCGCGACGATCGGGGCCTCGGTGTTCATGCGTGGCAACGGCGGCTTCGGCGGCAAGTCCGAAGGCGCGCCGAAGCCGCACGCGCTGCCGGCCGATCGAGCGCCCGACGCGACGCTCGATCTGCAGACGCGGCCCGAGATGGCCGCGATCTACCGGCTCTCGGGTGACTACAACCCGCTGCATGTCGACGGCACGGTGGCGAAGAACGCGGGTTTTCCGGTGCCGATCCTGCACGGCATGGCGACCTACGGCGTCGCCGGTCGCGCGATCGTCAAGCTGCTGTGCGCGCATGATGCGAAGCGGCTGCGCGTGCTCAACTGTCGCTTCGCCAACCCGGTGTTTCCGGGCGAAACGATCCGCACCGAAGTCTGGCATCAGGGCGAGGGCATCGCCGGTTTTCGCTGCAAGGTGGTCGAGCGCGACCTCATCGTGCTCAACAACGGTTACGTGGAGTTTTCCTCATGAGTGAAATAACCGACGAACAGCTGCTCGAACGCTATCCGGGCGTCCGCATCGAGCACGACAACAAGGCGTTCTATCGCGGCCTGCTGGACCGGACGCTGCTGATGGACCGCTGCGGCGATTGCGCGCACTGGTTCCATCCGCCGCGCCCGATCTGCCCGAAGTGCTGGTCGCGCAACATCCAGCCGACCGCGGTGAAAGGCTCGGGCACGATCCATCTGCTGATCTTCCTGCACCAGGGGCCGAAGGCGCCCGGCGTGAGCTACGACAAGCCGCATCCGGTGGCGACAGTAGAGCTCGACGAGCAGCCCGGCCTGCGCTTCACGAGCACGATCGTCGGCACGCCGAACGAGGAACTGTCGATCGGTCAGCGCGTGCGCCTGACCTGGATCGATCGCCGGACCGGCGCCGATCCTAAGCCCGTCCCGGTCTTCGAGCGAGTCGGTTCATGAGCGCGCGCGAGTCTTATCGCATCAAAGACCAGCTCGCGTTCGCGAGTGTGGCGACTACCGAGTTCTCGCGCACGCGCAACGATCGCACGCAGCTGTCGATGACGATCGACGCCTGCGTCGACGCGATCCGCGCCGCCGGCCTCACCGCCGCCGACATCGACGGCATCAGCGCCTCGGGAACCTCGCAGGACGCCAAGGTGCTGCAGTCCGCGCTCGGCATTCCGCGCCTGAGCTGGTGGGCGCAGCCGCCGCTCACGGGCACTTTCGCGACGACGATCTTCGAAGCCATGCACGCGATCCAGGCCGGCGTCTGCGAAACCGTGCTGTGCTATCACGCGGCCTATCGCCTGCCCTGGCAATCGCGCGCCGCCGCGCTCGATCCGATGCGCCGCCGTGTCGGCGAGCTCACCGGCATGATGGGCGCGGTCGAGCCCGAGACGATGGCGGGTTCGGTCGGTTACACCGCCTGGGCGAGCCGCTATCTCTACCAGTACGGACGCAAGCGCGAGGACTTCGGGCTCATCGCGATCAACGGCCGCGGCAACGCGATGCGCAACGAGCACGCGGTCATCCGCGATCCGCTGAGCATGGAGGCGTTCATCAACGGCCGCATGATCCGCGACCCGCTCTGCGTCTACGACATGGACGTGGCCGTCGACGGCGCCGACGCCTTCGTCATCACCACCGCCGAGCGCGCGCGCGACCTGAAGCTCAAGCCCGTCCTGATTCACGCCCACGCTTCTGGCATGGTCGCTCCGAACGAGGAAGACCAGCTGCCAGGCCTGCATGCGCACGGCCAGCAGATCGTCATCGACCTCATGAACCGGCGTAGCGACATCGGCGTGAACGAAGCCGATCTCTACTATCCCTACGACGGCTTCACCCTGCTCGCGATCTCTTGGATCGAGAACTCGGGCCTCTGCAGGCCCGGCGAAGGCGGCGATTTCCTGCGCGCGAACTGGGACGCGAGCGAGCAGCGCGCCAAGCTGCGCGGCCGCGTACCGCTGAACTCGCACGGCGGCAGCCTCTGCGACGGCGCGACGCAGGGTTCCGGTCACATCCGCGAGGCGATCCTGCAGCTGCAGGATCGCGCGGGCTCGCATCAGGTGCAGGACGCGAAAACCGCGCTGCTGCACATCGGCGGTTTCTTCTACAACTCGCACGCGCTCGCCTTGCACACGGCGTAAGCAGCGCATTCAAAGAACAGAAATCAGGAGCGGCACATGGCGTTACTCGAAGGCAAGGTCGCGGTCATCACCGGAGCGGGCGGAGCGCTCGGCAGGGCCTACTCGCTGTTGCTCGCGCAGGAAGGGGCGAGCATCGTCGCCAACGACTACAGCGCGGATGCGGCCGAGAAGACCGTGGCCGAAGTACGCGCGGCCGGCGGCAAGGCGATCGCAGTGGTCGGCGACGTCGGTTCGGTGGCGAGCGGTGAAGCGGTCTGCAAGGCCGCGATCGACGCCTTCGGCGGCGTGCATATTCTGGTCAACAACGCGGGCATCCTGCGCGACAAGTCCTTCCACAACATGGACGAAGCGCAGTGGGATTCGGTGATCCAGGTACATCTCAAGGGTGCCTACGCGATGACCAAGCCGATCTTCGGCTGGATGCGTGCGAACGGGCAGGGCGGCGTGATCGTCAATACGACCTCGACCGCCGCGCTGTTCGGCAACTTCGGCCAGGCCAATTACGGCGCGGCCAAAGGTGGCATCTACACCTTCACCAAGGCGCTCGCGGTGGAAGGCCGCAAGTACGGCATCCGCAGCTGGACCATCGCACCGGCCGCGGTCAGCGCGCTGACCGGCGCAGTCGGCATGGACGAGGCGACACAGGCCGCGCTCAAGCCCGAGTACGTCGCGCCCGCGCTGCTCTACATGGTCAGCTCGCTGTCGGGCGACAAGACCGGCAAGTGCCTGTACGTCTCGGGCCCGAAGATCATGGAACTCAAGCTCGAAGCCGGTCGTGGCGTGAAGGCGGCCGGACTCACCGCGCAGCAGCTCGCCGAGAACGAATCGCGCATCTTCCGTGATTCGCCGGAGCTGACGTTCGACGATTTGAATCGCATCGACTGAGTTTCAAGCGGCAAGCTTCGCCTTGCCGGAGTCTGCCCCTGCGCTGCTGGCACAGTGCTTGCTGACCCCGCTGCCACTGTTGCGCGGTAGCGCCCGCCACGCCCAAAGAAGGGCGCGGCGTGTCCGGACGAAGGCGTCTGTCCCGAGGACTTTCCTGCTCGGGCCGGACGCCTTTTTCGTTTTCCGGGCGGCCAGAAAGGATGCGAAGCAAGGGAGATGGGGGGATGGAACCGACGATTCTCGTAGGCTGCCGATCGATGGAGCTGAGTGTCGACACCAGCGGACGGCGCCTGGTGGTGTGCACGAGCATGCTGCTGCTGATCGGGACGCTGCTGTGCGTGCCGATGGTGCGCGAGCTGGGCCTGGGACTGTTGCAGACCGCGCGCGGTCTGCTCGATACCGAAACCGCCGTGCCGGTCGCCGCCCCGCTGGCGCAGCGCGGAATGCCGCGAGGTTTCAGCAAGGACATCCAACGATTGCTGCCGCAGTATCACGATCATTTCCGCGCCGCGGCGACACGCTCCGGCGTCGATTGGCGGCTGCTTGCCGCGATCGGTTACCAGGAGTCGCGCTGGAATCCGCAGGCGGTGAGCCATACCGGCGTGCGCGGCCTGATGATGCTCACGCAGGACACCGCGGCGATCTTGGATGTAGCGGATCGCGAGGATGCCGAGCAAAGCATCCATGGCGGCGCGCGCTGGTTTGCGCAGCTGCGCCGCCGGCTGCCGAAGCAGATCGTCGAGCCCGATCGTACCGCCATGGCGCTCGCCGCCTACAACCAGGGCTTGGGCCATTTGCTCGATGCGCGCCAGCTCGTCGCGCAGCGGGGTGGCGATGCCAACCGCTGGGCGGACGTGCGCAGCGCGCTGCCGCTGCTGTCGCAGCCCGAATGGGCTGCGCAGACTCGCTATGGACAGGCGCGCGGAGAAGAAGCCGTGGATTTCGTCGACAGAGTGCTGCGGTACCACGAGGCGCTGCGCGCGATCGACCGTGCGGCGTCCGCCCAGCGCGAAGTGGTGGCGAGTCGCTAGCCGTTCAATCGAGATCGGCGAGCAGCGCGTCCGGCGTGTCGGTGAAATCGCGCGTCGAGTTCGGCATGCGTAGCGCATGCTCGGCGATGCCGCTGCGAAACACGAAGCACGATCCATTGACATGCCCGGTCTGTGCGGCGTTTTCGAGTGGATCGAGCGTGACCGTGCGTGAGCCCGAGATCATCACCGCGCGACGCATGACGACGATGGCTTCGAGTGCGTCCACATCGGTGAATGTCTCGCGAGCCCAGGGCAGCATCTTCTGCCACGAACGGCCCGCGTAGGGCTCGGGCGCGAGAATGTTCTGGTCTTCGACGCTCCAGTGCAGCACTTCGCGGCCATCGCAGGCCAGCCGCAGTTCGCGCGGGCCCTGGAGCTTCCACCACGGCGCCTCGATATCGTACTGACGCCGCACGGTTCCGCGCGCCGCATGCGCGATCGCCAATCCGGCGGTATCGAACATGTGCGTGCATTGTTCGCCGGGCGGCGTGTGGCGGAAGATGGCGGTCGCATCGGGCGTGAGCTTCATGCCGACGAGGCGTTTGAGCTGATGCGCGGCCGGCACGCAGAGCGTCCACGGAGTGCGGAGGGCGCTGCCTTCGATCGCGGTGACGCGCTCGCCGTCGTGGTGGATCTCGACGCCGTAGCGATGCGGATCGTCCTCGAGGTCGGCGCGTGCCCAGCCGGGCCCGGTGATGATGCGCAGCCGGCGCCGGTAGATTCCGGGCCGATGCTGCGAATAGAGCGGGGAGACGCTCATGCGGGCGGCGAGGACGCTTCACCGCGGCGGCGAAAGCGCTCGCTGACACCGGCTTCCGACAGCACACGGAACACCGCGTCGGAAGCGGCGATCAGTTTGCCTGCGCTCGTGAATTCCACGTCGACGAAGGCGATGCTGCGGCCCTTGCGCCGGATGTGGCCGCGTGCCTCGACCCAGTCCCCGAGCCGGGCCGAGGCGATCATCTGCGTCGACAGCTGCAAGGTCACGACGGTCGGCGTCGGCTCAGGGCCGGCGATCAGCGTGTAGGCGGCAACGAAATCGGCGAAGCCCGCGATGAAGCCGCCATGCAGTTCCTTGAACGGATTGCAATGGTGTTCATCGGCACGCACGCCGAGCACCGGATAGTCGTTCTCGCGCTTGACCCAGAACGGGCCGATGCGCCCGACGTAGGAGCGATTGAAAGTCGGCTCGAGCAGGCTGAAGCCAGCGGGAATATCGGGATGTTCCGTGCTCATGCGCCCGCCTTCGGGAAGCTCACCGCGGACAGAATGCGCAGCAAGCCGGCCTTGCGAACGAGCCCGATCAGTTCGGGCTGGCGCACGAAGATCGAGCCGCCGAAGGACATCGCATTGAGCGAGATTCGCTCTCCGTCCTGCTCCCAGGTTTCGCGGCTGCGGGGAACCAGCAACAGCCAGCCGCGCATCGCGAGCAGGTTGTAGGCCGGCAGGCGCTCGCCTTCGGCAGCGCGCAGGCCGCAGAACTCGCAGGCCGCGCGATAGGCGTCGTGCAGGCGCTTGCCGGCCGCTTCGAGCGAATCCGGCCAGGTGTCTTCGAAGCGCACGAAGGCGTGACGGAACGGCAAGGCATCGAGCTGTTGCGGGGCTTTGCCGGCACTCACGCTGGGCAACAGCGCCTCGATCAGCGGTGCGGTGAATGGCGCGATCTGCAGGTGCCGATGCTGCACGCTCGCCCCGGCCGTGGTGCCCGAGTTGTAGAAGGCCAGGCCTTCGATGTCCCGCATCGCCTGCGCGAGCGCGGCGAAGTCCGCGCCTTGCAGCGGCAATTCCTGGTCGACGAAGGCCCGGCTGATCACGAGTACGTGATTGAGCAGTACCGGAAACTTGTTGAGCAGCAGCACGTGCTCGGCGCCGAGGTCGGCGACGTGGAGCGCCGGGTCGTAAGGGAGGAACGGATTGAAGCTCGCCGAAGGCTTGGCGCCCGGTTTCGGGATGCTCGCCTGGTCCTTGCGCTCAAGCGAGGAGGCCCACTCGATGCGATACGGCAAGCCGTTCTCGCTGGCTTCCTCCCGCGCGACGTGGAACGGGACCAGTGCGGCGCTCGCGAGCGCGCGCCGCGTGGTTTCGGCGCTGGCCTCGGCCAGGTTGATGATGCTCATGCTGTCTTCCGTCAATCGATCGAGGGATGTGCAGGCGGAAGACTAACGCGAGCCCGCGGGCGGTGCGCTCGGCACGTCCTTGAAAGCGCCCTTGTCGACGCGAATCTCGGGCGGCAGGCCGAGCACGCGTTCGGCGAGCACGTTGCGCAGGATTTCATCGGTGCCGCCTTCGATGCGGTGCAACGCGCCGAAGTGGAACATCCAGTGGAAGAAGTAGGCCTCGTCGTCGCCTTGGCTCTGCACGAGCGCGCGCGAGCCGAGCAGGTCGAGGCCGAAGGCCGCGATCTCCTGTGTGGTATTGGCACCGACGAGCTTGCCGACCGAGGCTTCGGGGCCGGGTTCGCCGCCAGCGGCGAGCGCGGTCAGCAGACGCTGCACACCGAAGCGGATGCCGCAGTCCTTCGCATACCAGTCGGCGAGCTTGAGCCGCACGGCTTCGGAGTCGATCGGCTTTGCGCCGCTCGCATCGGGCTTGATCGCGAGTTCGAAGATCTCCTCGAAACCCATCGGCGTGCTCGCGCCGATGGTCATGCGCTCGTTCATGAGCGTGGTCAGCGCGACTTTCCAGCCGTTGTTCACGCCGCCGAGCACCTGGGCGTCGGAAACGAAGACGTCGTCGAAGAACACTTCGTTGAAATGCGCGTGGCCCGACAGCTCGGCGATCGGTCGCACCGTGAGCCCGGGCGACTTCATGTCGAGGTAGAGCATGGTCAGGCCCTTGTGCTTGACCGCGTCCGGATCGGTGCGCACGAGTGCCATGCCCCATTCGGCGTAGTGCGCGCCCGAGGTCCAGACCTTCTGTCCGTTGAGCCTGAAGCCGCCGTCGACCTTCTCTGCGCGCAGTCGCACACCCGCGAGATCGGAGCCTGCCGCGGGCTCGCTGAACATCTGGCACCAGACGTTCTCGCCGCGTGCGATGGCGGGCAGGAAGCGGCGCTTGTCGGCATCGCTTGCGAAGGCCATCAAGGTCGGCGCGATGAAGCCCTGGCTGATCATGAAGGGCCCGTTGAGTTCGACGAACGGGCCTTCTTCTTCCTGGAAGATCACGTTCTCGACCGGCGACAGCCCCTGGCCGCCGTACTCGCTCGGCCAGACCAGGCAGGCCCAGCCGGCATCGTGCTTGGTGCGCTGCCAGCGCTTGGACAGCGCGATCCAGTCGGCTTCGTTCTCGAACGGCTTGCCCGCGAAACGCAGCTTGCGCGCGATCGCGACCTGGTCCCAGGGCGCGTGCTCGCGAATGAAGGCGCGTGCACGTGCGCGGAAATCGGCTTGTTCGGCGGTGTCGGCGAGATTCATGGGCGTTCTCAGGCGGCGGAGGCGTGCTGGCTGACGAGCAGGCTCACGAGGCGCTCTTTCCAGAACGTCTGCGAGCCCGGCGAACTCGCGAGCGATTGCGCGCGCCGGTAGTACAGATGGGCGTCGGATTCCCAGGTCACGCCGATGCCGCCGTGGATCTGCAGGCATTGCTTTGCGCAAAGCCGGAACGCCTCGCTCGCCGAAATGCGCGCGACTGCGGCCGCTTCGGCGACCCGGCTGTCGTCGCTCGCGAGCGCGGCGGCTGCGTAATAGCAGTTCGATCGTGCGAGCTCGAGCGTGGAGAGCATGTCGGCCATGCTGTGCTTGAGCGCCTGGAACGAACCGATCGCGCGTCCGAAGGCGTAGCGCGTGAGGCTGTAATCGCGTGCCATCTCGAGCGCCGCCTGTGCGCCACCGAGCTGTTCGAAGGCGGTGAAGATCGCGAGGCGGTCGAGTATGCGTTGCCAGAGCGCATGGGCCTGCGTTCCGCTTGCGAGCGATGTCGCCGGCGCGTTCGTGAGTTTGAAGCTGCCGGCTGGGTGAAGCAGGTCGAGCGTCGTCTCGACATCGCCGGCGCGTGTCGCCGCGCAAAGCTCGACGAGCAGCAGACGGGCATTGTTCTTATCGCCGACCAGCGTGATCGCGGCATTCGCCGATGCCGCATCGAGCAGCAGTCCGGTCTCGCCGCTCAGCTGCGTCGCGGCCGCCGAGAGTGACGGTGCCTGCTGCCAATCCTGCGGCATCAGCAGCATACCGATTGCCGAGCCATCGGCGATCCTGGACAGCCATCGCGCCTGTGCCTCGGATGCATCGCAGAGCGACAGCGCGTTCGCGAATCCGCAGCTCGATACGCCAAATGGAATCGCCGCGAGTGCGCGGCCGCACTCTTCTGCGAGGACGCAGAGCACAAGTTCTCCCAGCTCGCTACCCCCGAAGCTTTCGCCAACGCCGGCCGCGAGCCAGCCGGTTTGCGCGAGGCAGTCCCAGAGCTCCAGGTCACGCTCGTGTCCGCGTTCGATCTGCTGCAGCGCCGAGCGCGCGTTGCTCGAGGCGAGCACGGTGCGGAACTCCTCGCGAATGGCGTCGATCTCGGCTGAAAAGGCCAGATGCATGGTGTGTTCTCTCCGGCTGCTCTACGGAGCCTGAATGCGGGAATGGGGCGATGGTATGCTGCGCTCGCCGAATAATAGTGTACCATTTTGAATGCCCGTTCCAGCCGGCCCGATCCGGCATCGAAATCCAAGCTAAATCGCGGGCGCAGCAGGAGGAGAGCGCAGTGAATCCAATCGATCCGCGGCAGTTCCGTAACGCCCTCGGAGCTTTCACCACCGGCGTCACCGTGGTGACCACGCGCGATGCGCAGGGCCAGGATGTAGGCCTGACCGCGAACAGCTTCAGTTCGGTTTCACTCGATCCGCCGATGGTGCTCTGGAGCCTGGCCAAGAACGCCAATAGCCTGCCGGCCTTCATGGACAGCGATCACTTCGCGGTGCACATCCTGTCCACCAGGCAGCAGCCGATGTCCGATCGCTTCGCCAAGCGCGGAACCGACAAGTTCGGCGGGCTCGACTTTGCGCGCGGGCATGGCGGAGTTCCGCTGCTGAACGACTGCGCGGCCCGATTCGAATGCCGCATGGCTTATCGCTACGAAGGTGGCGACCACATGATCTTCGTCGGTGAGGTTCTCAAGTTCGAGCACTTCAACCTGCCATCGCTCGTCTACCAGTCCGGCGGCTACGCGCTCGCGGTGAAGAAGCCGGCGGAGTACGCGGCCGAGGACGCGAGCTATTCGAGCGAGAGCTTCGGCCGCAATGCGCTGACCTATCTGCTCGGCCGCGTGTATCACCAGATGCGCTTTCAGCTCAAAGCGTTTCTCGAAGAGCGCGAGCTCGACGATGTGGGGCATCAGGTGCTCGGCATCCTCGGCATTCGCGACAGCCGCAGCATCGACGAACTCGATGCGCTGGTGCGCATCACGGGCACGCGCGTGCACGCCCAGTCCCTCGAGCCGCTGGCCCGTCGAGGGCTCGTGGGAATCGAAGGCAAGGACGGACAGGCGATCGTGCAGCTGACCGATGCGGGTCGTGAGCTCGGCATCGAAATCGTCGCGGCGACGAAATCGATCGAGGACGATGCCCTCGAAGTCTTCGACCCGACCGAAGTCCAGGTGATGACGCATCTCGTGCGTCGCCTCGCTCGCCGTACCTCGGTAGAAGCCCCGCCGCTGTGGAAGAAAGCGGATTGAGAATCCCTGCATGCGAGGCCCTTGCCCTTCTCCTTCGGGCGAAGGTGGCGCATAGCGCCGGATGAGGGATATTCGGTGATGGCTAGACCTGGCTATCGCTGAAAATTTCTTGCCGCGGCCCTCCCCGGAGGGAGACGGAGAAAGCAATGGCTCCTGTCACGCCCCGCGCGTCGCTCCACCAGGATAGTTGCCGCCACCGAACAGCTTGTCGAGCGTCGCATAGTCCACCGCGCCGGCCGCCGTGCGCGGCAGCTTCTCGATGAACTCGACATGGCGCGGTTTCTTGTACGAGGCGATGTGGGCGCGGCAATGCTCGATGAGTTCTTCGCGCGTCGCGCTGCTGCCCGGCTTGAGCTGCACGATCGCCTTCACGCTCTGCACCCACTTGTCGTCGGGCACGCCGATGATGCCGCAGTCGGCGACTGCCGGATGCGAGCGCAGGCAGCCTTCGACTTCGGCCGGATAGATGTTCTCGGCCATCGACTTGATCATCTGCGTCTTCGGCCCGACGAAGCTCAGCGAGCCGTCGTTCTCGCGGCGGCCGAGGTCGTTCGTGTAGTGCCATCCACCACGCTGGCGCTGCGCGTTGAGCTCGGGCCTGCGCCAGTAGCCGTGCATGACGGTCGGCCCGCGAATGACGATCTCTCCGGTTTCACCCGGCGCGACTTCGTTGTCGTCCGCATCGAGGATGCGCACCATCGCGACCGGGCCGGTGCGGCCGTTGCGTGAGGCGCACTTGCCGAAGCCGTAGTACTGCCAGACCACAGGACCACCGACTTCGGTCTGGCCGAAACCGAACAGGCTGCGCTCCGGCGTAACCGTGACCATCGCATCCCATTCGGGCGACAGGCTCGGCGAGCGCAGGCATTTGAGATCGTAGAGACCGCCGCGATTGAGTTCGACGATTTCGTGCTGCGTCTTGCCGACGAGGAAGGCCAGCGTGCAGCGATGATTGTGAATGTGCTCGGCCACCGCGCGCGCATCGGTGCGGCGGATGAAGACGTTGGTTCCGCCGACGTGGAACACGGCGGTGCTGACCATCAGCGTGCCGATGTGGAACAGCGGACCGGAGTTCAGGAACACGGTTTCGCTGCGCAGCGCCTGGATGTCGACGAGCGAGAGGTTCTGCCAGAGCAGGGCGGTCTGGCTCATCATCGCCCCGTTCGGTCGTCCCGTGAACGCGGCCGTGTACATGATCATGCACGGCAGCGAGGGATCGCTGGTTCGGCCTTCGGCGGCCATCGCATCGAAGCGCGAGCCCGAAGCGACGTAGGCATCGTAGGAATCCGATCCGTGCGAGTCGAAGGCGACACAGGTCGCCGGCTTGAAGCGCGCGGCCTCGCGCGCGGCCAGCACGGTGGCGCCGATCTCCTGGTCCTGCCAGATCGCGACCTTGGGCTCGAGATCGTCGATCACGAAGGCGATCTCGGCCGCGGTCTGCCGCCAGTTGAGCGGGCAGAACTGGGCGCCGATGCGTGCGCAGGCGATCAGCAGCTCGAGAACCGCGTGCGTGTTCTGGCCCATCCAGAGCACGCGGTCACCGATGCCGACACCCGAAGCCTGCAGCGCGTTGCCGAGCTGGATCACGCGATCGGCGAGCTGTGGATAGGTGAAGACGCGATGTTCGAATACCGCGGCGATGCCATGGGGATGCGTGCGGCGATGCTCTTCGAGCAGGCCGTCGAGCGTAAGGGAATGCAGGACGTCGTTCATCGGAAGGACTCGGTGCGACCGCCGGCGGTTGGCATGTCGTGATTTGAATAGGATACCATTTAGACCAACAGATTCCAGAGCCTGGTCGCAGGGCCTGGCCACCCAACGATTGGAGGAGATTTCCAGTGTCCCAGGCCTATATCGCCGGCGTCGGCATGATTCCGTTCCTCAAGCCCGGCAAGAGCGAAACCTACGAGAAGATGGCCGAAGCGGCCGTGCGCGCCGCACTCGCCGACGCGGGCATCGACTATTCGCAGATTGAAGAAGCCGCCGTCGGCTACACGATGGGCGATTCCTGCAATGGCCAGGAGGCCTTGTACCGCCTCGGGCTCACGGGCATTCCGATCGTCAACGTCGAGAACGCCTGCGCGTCCGGCTCATCCTCGGTCTATCTGATGCGCCGAGCGGTCGAAAGCGGCGACGCCGACATCGCCATCGCGGTCGGTTTCGAGCAGATGCCGCAGGGCTCGCCGATGAATTCGTTTGCCGATCGTCCGATGTTCTCGAAGATCAAGGAGGCGACACGCGCGATCCAGGGCTGGGAAGAAGACACCGCGATTCCGCTGCAGGTGTTCGGCGGCGCCTACAACGAACTCAAGCGCAAGTACGGCTACAAGGACGAGACGTTTGCGATGCTCTCGGTGAAATCGCGTGCGCATGCGCAGCACAATCCGTATGCGCTTTTCCGTGAAACCACCACGGTCGAAGCGGTGCTCAACTCCAAGCCGATCTGGGGGCCGCTGACGCTGTTCCAGTGTTCGCCTTCGACCTGTGGCGCGGCGGCGGCGGTCATCGTCTCGGAGCGCGTGAAGCGTCGTCTGGGCCTCGATCGTGCGGTGCGTATCGCCGGCCAGGCGCTTGCGACCGACGTCGATGAAAGTTTCGCTTCGATGAGCATGTGCGACGTGGTCGGCGCCAAGGTCTCCGCGCGCGCTGCGGCCAAGGCTTTCGACTTGGCTTCGGTCGGGCCGGAAGATGTCGACGTGGTCGAGCTCCACGACTGCTTCACTCCAAACGAAATCGTCTGCTACGAAGCGCTGGGCTTCACCAAGCCTGGCGAATCCGAGCAGTTCATTGTCGAAAAGCAGAACACCTACGGTGGCCGCGTCGTCGTCAATCCGTCGGGCGGCCTGCTGTCGAAGGGGCATCCGATCGGAGCGACCGGCATCGCGCAGATGTGCGAACTCGTCTGGCAGCTGCGTGGCGAAGCGGGCAAGCGCCAGGTCGAGGGCGCGCGCGTCGCGATGCAGCACAATGTCGGTCTCGGCGGTGCGAGCGTCGTCACCATCCTGCGCAAGTGAGCACGACATGAGCTTCGAAATCGACTATCGAATCGGCGTCAACTGGGAGAAAGGCGAGGCCGGCGAGCCGATCGACGACTTGAACCCCGCCAATCAGAACGAAGTGCTCGCACGCTTCAGGCTTCTGAGCCGCGAGCAGCTGAGTCGGGCGATGGATGCAGCCGCCAAGGGCGCCGTGATCTGGCGCAAGACCTCGGCGATCTCGCGTGCGGGCGTGCTCAGCAAGGCCGCCTTGACGCTGCGCGCGCAGCGCGACGAGATCGCGCGTGTGATCTCGCTCGAAAACGGCAAGACGCTCGCCGAGGCGAGTGTAGAAGTCGAGAAGAGCGCGGACTTTCTCGACTTCTACGCGGCGACTGCGCGCCTGCCGCAAGGTGGACAGATCGCCGACGGCCGTGCCGGTACGCACGCGATGGCGATGGTCGAGCCGATCGGCATCGTCGTCATGATCACGCCATGGAACGATCCGATGCTGACGCCAGCGCGCAAGCTCGGCCCCGCACTGATCAGCGGAAACGCGGTGGTGCTGAAGCCGGCGCGCGAGACGCCGCTCGCGGCCTGGTATCTGGTCAAGGCGCTCGTCGATGCGGGCCTGCCCGAAGGCGTGCTCAATCTGGTCATGGCCGATCACGCGGCGCTCGACGA
Organism: Hydrocarboniphaga sp. FW305-C-57; assembly: GCF_058783045.1. Lineage (NCBI taxonomy): Bacteria > Pseudomonadati > Pseudomonadota > Gammaproteobacteria > Nevskiales > Nevskiaceae > Hydrocarboniphaga > Hydrocarboniphaga sp. FW305-C-57. Next base: position 679,529 of record NZ_JBYSYG010000001.1, read on the forward strand.
ACTCATGCTCGGGGATGCGCGCATCGCGGCGGTGACGTTCACGGGTTCGACCGAAGTGGGTCTTGGGCTATCGCGCAAGCTCGCGGGTCGCAACGTGCGCCTGCAGGCCGAAATGGGTGGCAAGAACGCATCCGTGGTGCTCGCCGATGCCGATCTCGATCTCGCGGTGACGACGATCGTCGGTGCCGGCTTCGGGCAGGCCGGACAGCGCTGCACGGCGACGAGCCGCGTCATCGTCGAAGCGTCAGTGCACGATGCCTTCGTCGCCAAGCTCGCCGATGCGCTCAAGGCGCTCGCGCTCGGCGCCGGTACGCAGGCCGGGACCAAGATCGGTCCGGTGGTCAGCCGTCGTCATCAGAAGGAAGTGCTTTCGCACGTGCAGGGCGCGCGTGAATCGGGCGCGACGATACTCGTCGGCGGAAATGCGCCGCAGGGCGAGTCGCTGAGCCAGGGCTGTTTCGTCGAGCCGACGCTGATCACCGGTGTGACCGAGCAGATGCCGATCTGGCGCGACGAGGTGTTCGGCCCCGTCGTCGCGGTGCGTGCGGTTGCCTCGTTCGATGAGGCCATCGCCGCGGTCAACGACTCGCAGTACGGCCTGTCGGCTGCGCTGTTCACGAATTCGCTGCGTGACTCACAGCGCTTCCTCGATGAAGCCGACACCGGCCAGGTCAGCATCAATCTGCCGACTTCGGGCTGGGACGTGCATCAGCCCTTCGGTGGCTTCAAGGATTCGGGCTCGGCGTTCAAGGAGCAGGGCCTCGAGGGCCTGCGCTTCTACACGCGCACGAAGATGGCGGCGATTCGCTTCGAGTGGTGAATCGGCGGTCGATGGCGACTTTCAGCTGACCAGAAAGCCGCCATCGACCGCGAGTGTCTGTCCGGTCGTGTAAGCCCCGCCGGCACCCGCGAAGAACAGCACGGCCGCCGCGACTTCGTCGACCGTGCCCATGCGGCCGGTGATCCAGCGTTGCGGGTTCGCGGCCGGTCCGAGCACCGGAGCCGCGGTCGGGTCGCGCGGACCGTCGCTCGCGATCGGCCCGGGCAGGATCGCATTGACGGTGATGCCCTTGGCCGCGAATTCGAGCGCAGCACCCCGCGTGAGCGCATTCACGCCGGCTTTCGCCGCGCTGTAGTGCGCATTGCCGAAGGTCGCCGGATGCACGGACGCGACCGACGAAACATTGACGATGCGTCCACCTCGTCCAGTCTCGAGCATGAGGCTGACGGCCTGCTGCATGCAGACGAACAGGCTGCGTAGATTGAGTTGATGCACCGCGTTCCACTGCTCGGCGGTGATCTGCAGGAAGTCGTACTTCGGATAGCTGCCCGCGTTGTTGACGAGAATGTCGACGGTGCCGAAATGGGTGCGAGCCGCGTCGAACATCGGCCCGATCTCGCTCTCGTTCGTCAGGTCGATGATGTAGGCGCGGGCCGCACAACCGGACTCGCGCAACTTCGCGACCGCGATCTCGGCTGCCTGCGCATCGCGATCGGCGATCACGAGCTTCGCGCCGGCCAGGGCGAGCGCGCGTGCGATGCCGAAGCCCATGCGCGCGGCTCCGCCGGTCACCAGGGCGGTGCGGCCTTGCAGCCCGAAGAAGGTGTCGAGAATGGAATTCATGTGAAGACCGCCGTGGTGATCGACCGATGCGACTTAAAGCCCGTAAATGCTGGACTCCGTATCGATAGTGCACTATATAAGGAGACAAGAGAAGCGCGGCCAGAAGCAGCCGGCCGAACGCTGAAACTCACCATAAAGCGGCTGTTGAAGATCGCAGTGCATCGAAACGATGCGGCCCTACGAGGAGAGAAGCATGGCTGATTCACCTGTCGGCACGTCCGCGACCCAGGTCTTGGTTCCGCCGCACGTTCCGTCGCATCTGGTCGTCGATTTCGATTACGTCAACGATCCCTTGTTCAAGCAGGATCCGCGCGCGGCCTACATGCGTCTGCGTTCCGGGCCGGACATCGTCTACACGCCGCATCAGGGCGGACACTGGATCGCCACGCGCCGCGAGATCATGAGCGAGGTGTTTCAGGATCACGATGCGTTCACCACGTTTCCGTATGTGATTCCGCGCAGCGCGTCGAGCCCGACGCCGGTGCCGTTCACCGAAGTTCCCGCGCCCGACAGCCTCAAGTATCGTCGCCTGCTGTCTCCGCTGACGACGGCCAAGCAGGTCTCTCGCTTCGAAGACTATGCGCGTGAGCTCATGCGCGAAATCCTCGACGAGGTGCAACCCAAGGGCAGCTGCGATTTTGCGGTCGAAGTGGCTCAGAAGCTGCCGATCTTCATCATCATGCGCTGGCTCGATCTGCCGTTCGAGGATCGTTTCCTGCTCATGAGCAACGTCGACAACGTGCTCTCGCATCCCGATCCGGCCGAGCGCAGGAAGGCGCGGGAATTCACCGTGCGCTACGTGACGGACGTCGTCGCCGAGCGCCAGCGCAACCCGGGCGAAGACCTGATCAGCCAGCTCGTCAACGGCATCGTCGATGGGCGCAAGGTCACGCTCGAGGAAGGCGTGTCGATGGCGCGCAATCTCGTGCACGGCGGGCTCGATACCGTGCGCAACGCGATGTCTTTCTTCGCCTGGTATCTCGCGCAGAATCCGCAGCAGCGCAAGCTACTCGTCGAGGATCCGTCGCTGATTCCGGCGGCCGTCGAAGAACTCATGCGCGTCTACGCGATTCCGAACATCCCGCGCAGTGTCGTGCGCGACATGGAATTCCACGGTGTCTCGCTCAAGCAGGGCGATCAGATTCTGCTGCCGCTCGTGCTCGCCGGGCTCGACGACAAAGCCTACGACGATCCGCTCGCGGTCAACTTCAAGCGGCCGAACCTGCGCCACATCAGCTTCGGTCTCGGTGCGCATTCCTGCGCGGGAGCGAATCTCGCGCGCGTTGAGCTACGTGTGTTTCTCGACGAATGGATGCGCCGCATTCCGGACTTCCGGCTCGTGCCGGGAACCCAACCGACGACGGCGGGTGGCATCGTCCTGGCGGTGCGTTCGCTGCAGCTGGAGTGGAATCGATGAGCGCTGCTCTCATCGCACGGCCGCAGGCGTTTCGCGTCGCGGTCGAGCCTTCGCAGATCGACGATCTACGCACGCGGCTTGCGCGTACGCGCTGGCCCGATCAGCTGCCTGAGGCCGGTTGGGATTACGGCGTCGAGCTCGGAGCACTGCAATCGCTCTGCCGCTACTGGGAGCGCGATTACGACTGGCGCGGCTACGAATCCCGCTTCAACGCGCATCCGCAGTTCACGAGTGAATTCGAAGGCCAGCACCTGCACTTCTACCATCGGTGCTCGCCCGAGCCCGATGCGAAGCCGTTATTGCTCGTGCACGGCTGGCCGGGCTCGGTCGTCGAGTTTCACGACGTCATCGGCCCGCTCGCCGATCCGCGCGCGCACGGCGGCGATCCACGCGACGCGTTTCATGTGGTCGTGCCTTCGCTGCCGGGCTATGGCTACTCGGGTCCGACGACGCGCCGCGGCTTCGGCGCGGATGACATCGCCAAGACCTTCGACGCGATCATGCGATCGCTCGGCTACGCGCGTTATTTCGTGCAAGGCGGCGATTGGGGCACGCTGATCGGCACCTTGCTGGGCGCGAACTGTTCGGCGCGAGTCGAGGCCCTGCACCTGAACGTGGCGAGCGCCCCGCCCGCCGATCCGGCCGATCCGCGCGCCGGACTCGATGCGGCCGCGCTTGCCGACGTCGAGCACAACGCGCGCTTCTTCAAGACCGAGATGGCCTATCGCGAACTGCAGTCGACCAAGCCGAGTTCGCTCGCGGTCGGGCTCATGGATTCGCCGGCCGGGCTGGCCGGCTGGCTGCTTGAGAAGTTCCGCACCTGGAGCGACTGCGACGGCGATCCGCTGCGCGCGTTCACGATCGACAAGCTGCTCGACAATCTCTCGCTGTACTGGCTGACGGGCACGATCGCCTCGTCGATGCGGCTCTACTTCGAGGACGCGCATCCGGACCGGCGCCGCACGCAGCTGCCCTCGGTGAGCATCCCGACCGGCATGGCGCGTTTCCCGGCGGAATTCCTGCGCTTTCCGCGGGCTTGGCTGGAGCGCAAGTACAACATCGTGCACTGGAGCGAGATGAAGCGCGGCGGGCATTTCGCCGCGATGGAGCAGCCGCTGGCTTTCGTCGACGACCTGCGGCTGTTCTTTTCGCGTTTCCGCTGAGGCGAACACTCTCCGTGCGGCTGTCGCCGCCTGCACAGGGCGCTGGTTCTCCCACCAGCCCCTCTCCCGGTCCTGCGGACCACCCTCTCCCGCAGGCGGGAGAGGGGACTGCAAGGGAGCGATCGCGTTGCGCGGTTTCCGCCGATGTTCCTCTCTCCCGCTTGCGGGAGAGAGTTCCCGCGTAGCGGGGGAGAGAGGGGCTTTAGTCTTTCGATGTCGGGACGATGAATCGAACGCCGAAAGCCCCTCTCCCGCACGCAGGAGAGGGGACGCTAGTTAGCGAAATGCGCCTAAAGCCGTCTCAAAGCCCGGCCGCATCCTTCCAGCTGGTTTTACCTGCCTCGACGATCTTCTCGAGCAGTTCGGCCGGTTTCCAGAACTCGCCCTGCTCGGCGTGGTAGGCGCGAATCTTTTCGAGCACCTTGTCGAGGCCCTGCTGCTCGGCCCAGAACATCGGCCCGCCCTGATGGCGCGGGAAGCCGTAGCCGAACACGTAGGTGACGTCGATGTCCGACGCGCGGATCGCGATGCCTTCGCCGACGATCCTCGCGCCCTCGTTGACCATCACCGACAGCACGCGCCAGACGATTTCCTCGTCGCTGACCTTGCGGCGCTCGATGCCCAGATCCGCCGATACCTTGACGATGAGCGCTTCGATTTCCGGATCGGGCGTGGCACTGCGGCCGTCGTACTTGTAATAGCCGGCACCCGTCTTCTGGCCGTAGCGGCCGAGTTCGCAGATGCGATCGGCGATCGGCGAGTAGCGTTGCGTCTTGTCACGGAACTGCTCACGGTACTGGCGGATGCGCCAGCCGACGTCGAGGCCGGCCATGTCGCGCATCAGGAACAGGCCCATCGGGAAGCCGAAGCCCTGCAGCGCGGTGTCGATCTGCCACGGTGTGGCGCCTTCCTCGAGCAGGAAATCGCACTCGCGGCCGTAGGCGGCGAGGATGCGATTGCCGATGAAGCCGTCGCAGTTGCCCGCGAGCACCGGCACCTTGCCGATCTGCTTGGACACCGCCATCGTGCGGCCGATGATCTCGGGCGAGGTCTTGGCGCCGCGCACGTTCTCGACGAGCTTCATGACGTTGGCCGGCGAGAAGAAGTGCATGCCGATCACGTCCTGCGGACGCTTGGTCACGTTGGCGATCTGGTCGATGTCGAGGGTCGAGGTGTTGGTGCCGAGGATCGCGCCGGGCTTCATGACGCCGTCGAGCGTCTTGAACACGCCCTGCTTGATTTCCATGTTCTCGAACACCGCCTCCACGACGATGTCGGCGTCGCCGATGTCGGCGTAATCCGTCGTGGTGCTGATGCGCGACAGGCGCTCGTCCATCTGCGCCTGCGTGGTCGATCCGCGCGAAACCGAGGTCGCGTAGTTGCCCTTGATGCGGGCCAGGCCGGCGTCGAGCGCTTCCTGCTTGAGCTCGAGAATCTTGACCGGAATGCCGGCGTTGGCGAACGACATCGCGATGCCGCCGCCCATGGTGCCGGCGCCGATGACGGCGGCCGACTTCACGGGAGCGGGCTTCAGGTCACGCGGCACGTCCGGAATCTTGGCGGCTTCGCGCTCGGCGAAGAACATGTAGGTCAGCGCCTTGCGCTGCGGGCTCGCCTGGGTTTCGCGATAGACCTTGAACTCGAGTGCCGCGCCTTCGGCGAACGGCAGCGTGCAGGCGGCCTGCACCGCCTCGACGATCTTGTACGGAGACAGCAGGCCCTTCCACTTCTTCTCGTTCTTCTTGATCGCGTCGGCGAAGATCGCCGGATCGGTGTTCGCGACCTTGTCCTGCAGCTGGCTGGTCACGCGCAGCGGACGGCCTTCGGCGATGATCTTTTTGGCGAACGCAATCGCACCGGCCAGCAGATCGCCTTCGACGAGCTCATCGACGATGCCGAGTTCGAGCGCCTTGCTGCCGTTCACCGGCGCGCCGCTCAGGATCATGTCGAGCGCCTTGGCGCCGCCGACGAGGCGCGGCAGGCGCTGGGTGCCACCGGCGCCCGGCATGATGCCGAGCGACACCTCGGGCAGGCCGAGCCTGGCCTTGGCCAGCGCGACGCGCCAGTGCGCGGCGAGCGCGATCTCGAGGCCGCCGCCGAGCGTGTTGCCGGCCAGCGCGGCGACGATCGGTTTGGGCGAAGTCTCCATCGCGGTCAGGCCTTCGATCGTGGTCGGCGGCGGCAGCGGCTTGCCGAACTCCTTGATGTCGGCGCCGGCGACGAAGGTGTCGTTGGCTCCGATCAGCACGGCCGACTTGACCGACTCGTCGGCGGCCAGGCGGCCGACCGATTCGAGCAGCCCGACGCGAATCCCCTGGTCGATCGCGTTGACGGGCGGGTTGTTCAGGGTGATGACGGCGACGCCGTCGATGACGCGATAGTCCACGGTGGACACGAGAATCTCCTCGGGGCGGCCGCAGCGTGCCGGCGGGCGGCGTCTGCGTGGCGGTTTTCTGATGGGCTTTCGAAGCTTGAAGCGATGAAGCGCTTCTAAATGGGATACTAAAACAATCCGCCGGCTTTTCCCACTGGTGATGGACAGGGTCGTCCCTCACTCGCTGGAAAGTTTCAAACAGGATGCTAAAAAATAGGCCGCGAGGGTCGCCCGGACGATTTCGTCGATGATCGGCGCTGTAATTTGTAAACGCTTCAAGTAAGATCGCCGGACGGCACGGAAGACAGCGGCCAAGGCTGCGACCCAGAAGAGAAACCCGAAAGTCGCCGAGCCGATGAAACGATCATCAAATTCCGCCACGAATCGCTCAGGAAGGGCGGCGACAGGGACTCAAGGACATATGAAGCGCACGAAGGCATCAGGCTCGCGCACGGCAGCGGCAGCTCTGGTCCGCAAGGCCAAAGTCAAGGCGAAGGTCGAGGCGCCGGTGGAGCCGGAGATCGAAACGACCGTTCCGGACGACGAGCTCGACGAGGCCGCCGCCGGCCGTCCGCGGCTCATCGACGTCGCCCGGCTCGCGGGTGTCTCGCTCGGCAGCGCCTCGCGTGCGCTGTCGTCGCCCGACGCGGTGCGCGCCAACACCCTGCGCAAGGTGCGCGAGGCGGCCGACCGGCTCGGCTACGTGCCCGACGGCGCCGCGCGCGCGCTCGCCCTGCGCCGCAGCATGACCATCGGCGCGGTGCTGCCGACGATCAACAACCCGATCTTCTCGGACTTCGTGCAGGCCCTGCAAAAGACGCTCGGCCGAGCCGGCTATCACCTGCTGATCGCGACGCACGAATACGATCTCAAGGAAGAAGCCGCCGTGGTCGAGCGGCTCGTGCAGCGCGGTATCGACGGCATCGTGCTGATCGGTACCGATCATCCATCCGCGATCTTCCGGCGCATCGAGCAGGCGCGCCTGCCTTACGTCTGCGCCTGGTCGGTCGACGAGGCCCGCGCGCATCCTTGCGTAGGCATCAGCAACCGCCGCGCGATGCATCGAGTCGTGCGGCATCTGCTCGATCTGGGTCATCGCCAGTTCGCGATGGTGTCCGGCGATCCGGAGCACAACGAGCGCGCGCGCTCGCGCATCGAGGGCGTGATGGATGCCTTCGCGCTCGCCGACGTCGAGTTCAAGCCTGATCGCATCTATTACGGCCCGTACTCGATCGAGGCCGGGCGCGAGGCCCTGCGCAAGGCGATGGCGCTCAAGACGCGTCCGACCGCGCTGATCTGCGCCACCGACCTGCTCGCCGCCGGTGCCCTCGCCGAGGCGCGTGCGATGGGCATCCGCGTTCCCGAGCAGCTGTCGATCTCGGGCTTCGACGACATCGAGATCGCCTCGCTGCTCGACCCGCCGCTGACGACGCTGCAGGTGCGCACGAGCGAGATCGGCCGGCTGTCGGGCGAAGCGCTGCTCGCCACGATCAAGGGCAAGACATCGCCGACCGTGGAGATCGAAACCACATTGAAAGTGCGCGGCAGCACCGGCCCCGCGCCGCAACGCTGACACGACGGAGAGCGGGATTGGATTCTGTCGACTGCATCGTCATCGGCGCTGGCGTGGTGGGGCTCGCGATCGCTCGCGAGCTCGCACGGGCCGGCCACGAAACCATCATCATCGAGCGCGAAAATGCGTTCGGCACCGTCACGAGCTCTCGCAACAGCGAGGTCATCCACGCGGGCATCTACTACCCGCGCGGCTCGCTCAAGGCGCAGCTTTGCGTGCGTGGGCGCAACCAGCTCTACGACTATTGCGAGCGCTACGGCGTCGAGCATCGGCGCAGTGGCAAGCTCATCGTCGCCACGAACGAAGCGCAGCATGGCGAGCTCGAAAAGCTGCGCCAGGCCGCGATCGGCAATGGCGTCGACGACCTGCGCCTGATCGACCGCGCCGAGGCTTTGAGCCTGGAGCCGGCGCTCAACTGCACGGCCGCGCTGATCTCGCCGTCGACCGGCATCGTCGACTCGCACGGTTACATGCTCTCGCTGCTCGGCCAGGCCGAAGCGGCCGGCGCGATGCTCGCGTATCTGTCGCCCGTCACGCGCCTGGTGCCGACGGCCGAAGGCATCGAACTGCATGTCGGCGACGAGCCGGCTTTGCGTGCGCGCCACGTGATCAATTCGGCCGGGCTCGATGCGCCCGCGATCGCGAGTCGCGTCGAAGGTCTTGCGTCCGCGCACGTGCCGAAGGCCTATTACGCCAAGGGCTGCTACTTCACGCTCGGCGGTCGCGCGCCGTTCTCTCGGCTGATTTATCCGGTACCCGAGCCGGGCGGGCTCGGCGTGCACCTGACGATCGACCTCGGTGGACAGGCGCGCTTCGGCCCTGACGTGGAATGGGTTTCCGAGCCCGATTACCAGGTCGATCCGCGTCGCGCCGACCGCTTCTACGACGTGATCCGCCAGTACTGGCCGGCGCTGCAGGACGGCAGTCTCGCGCCCGGTTACGCCGGCATCCGCCCCAAGATTTCCGGTCCCGGCGAGCCCGCCGCGGACTTCCGCATCGAAGCTTCCGGCACGCATGGCGTGACCGGACTCGTCAACCTGTTCGGCATCGAATCGCCCGGACTCACGGCCTCGCTCGCGATTGCCGAAGTCGTCGCTTCGCTGGTTGAACAGGCGGGCTGAAACGCACATTGAACAGGCGCGCATGAACGACTTCGGCAGTTTCGACTACATCATCGTCGGCGCAGGTTCCGCGGGCTGCGTGCTCGCGAATCGCTTGTCCGCGGACGGCCGGCACCGCGTGCTGCTGCTGGAAGCCGGCGGCCGCGACTGGAATCCATGGATCCACGTTCCGCTCGGCTACGGCAAGCTGTTCAACGACGCCTCGGTGAACTGGCTGTATCAGACCGAACCGCAGCAGCACTTGAACGGCCGGCGCATCAGCCAGCCGCGCGGCAAGGTGCTCGGCGGATCGAGCTCGATCAACGGCCTGGTCTACATTCGCGGCCAGCGCGAGGACTTCGACGGCTGGCGCGACGAAGGCAATCCCGGCTGGGGCTACGACGACGTGCTGCCGTACTTCAAGCGCGCAGAAGACCAGCAGCGTGGGGCCGACGACTATCACGGCGTCGGCGGCCCGCAGGCGGTATCGGACCAGACCGAGCCGCACGAGCTCTGCGACGCCTTCGTCGCGGCCGGCGAGCAGGTGGGCCTGCCGTTCAATCCGGACTTCAACGGGGCGCGCCAGGAAGGTGTCGGCTACTTCCAGACCACTTCGCGTCGCGGGCGTCGTTGCAGCACCGCCACGGGTTACCTGAAGCCGGCGCGCAAGCGGCCGAACCTGCACGTCGAAACGCGGGCGATGACGACGCGGCTACTGCTCGAAGGCAAGCGCGTGGTCGGCGTGGAGTTTCGTGACCGCGGCGGCCAGCTGCGTACGGTGAAGGCGGCTCGCGAAGTGCTGTTGTCGGCCGGCGCGATCAACTCGCCGCAGTTGCTGATGCTGTCCGGAATTGGCTCTGGGCAAAACTTGAAGCGCTTCGAGTTGGAGGTTGCTCACGAATTGCCGGGTGTCGGCGAGCATCTGCAGGATCACGCGCAGGTGCGGACCACTTATCGCTGCACGCGTCCGATCACGCTCAACGACGACATGGCGAGCCTCTGGCGCCAGCTCTGGATCGGCCTGCGCTACGTGTTCCTGCGCAAGGGGCCGCTGACGGTCAGCGCGGGCTACGGTGGAGCGTTCTATCGCACGCGGCCCGAGCTCACGCGGCCCGACGTGCAGATTCACTTCATCACCTTCAGCACCAACAAGATGGGCGATGCGCTCGATCCCTGGTCGGGCTTCACCGCCTCGGTCTGCCAGCTGCGCCCCGAAAGCCGCGGCAGCCTGCGCCTCGCGTCGCCCGATCCGTACGCCGCACCGCTGATCGATCCGAATTACTTCGACACCGAGACCGATCGCCGGGCCAACGTCGACGGCCTGCGCGAGCTGCGCCGCATCATGGGCGCGCCGGCGATGGCGGCGATGATCGAATCCGAAATCGAGTCCGGCGTGAATCGCACCGACGATGCCTCGCTGCTCGAATACTGCCGCGAGCGCGCCGCCTCGATCTATCACCCGAGCTCGACCGCGCGCATGGGCAACGGCCCGCTCGACGTCGTCGATGCGCGCCTGCGCGTGCACGGCCTGGCGGGTCTGCGCGTGGTCGACGCTTCGATCATGCCGGCGGTGGTCTCGGGCAACTGCAATGCGGCCGTCGTCATGATTGCCGAGAAGGCGGCCGACATGATTCTAGAGGACGCGCATCGGCCGCTCTGAGGCACGGCATCGCCGCGAACAGGTGCCCATTCCATAACTTGAACTAAATGGGATACTATTAGTTGCATCGATAGCCGATCTGGTGATCGTGCAGCGCCGGTCGACGATGAAACCGGCGCCACCCATGCGAGGAGAATCCGATGTCCCCCCCGTTCGTGCGCTACGAAAAGAACGGCGCCACCGTGACGTTGACGATGGACCGCGCCGAGTCGCGCAATGCCATCGCCACGCATCAGGACTGCGCCGATCTGGTCGCCGCGGTTCAGCGCGCCCAGGACGATGCGAGCGTGAGCTGCGTGATCCTGACCGGCGCGGGCAGCGCGTTCTCGGCCGGCGGCAATCTCAAGGCGATGAAGGAGCGCAACGGCATCGGCCCGCTCGATGCGCCCGACGCGACGCGCGCCAACTATCGCCGCGGCGTGCAGCCGATCGCGCAGGCACTGTGGAATTGCGAAGTACCGATGATCGCGGCGATCAACGGCCACGCCATCGGCCTCGGTCTCGATCTGGCCTGCCTCTGCGATATCCGCATCGTCGCCGAAGGCGCCAAGCTCGCCTCGAGCTTCATCAAGATGGGCATCGTGCCGGGCGACGGCGGCGCCTGGATCCTGCCACGCGCGGTCGGCCTGTCGAAGGCTGCCGAAATGATTTTCACGGGCGACACCATCAGTGCGGCCGAAGCGCTCGCGCATGGCCTCGTCTCGCAGGTGCTGCCGGCCGATCAGCTGCTCGGTGCCGCCAACGCGCTCGCCGAGCGCATCGTCTGCAATCCGGCCAAGGCGCTGCGCTTGTCGAAGCGCCTGCTGCGCGAAGGCCAGCAGCAGCGTCTGTCCGACGTGCTCGAACTTTCCGCAGCCTTCCAGGCACTCGCGCACGAAACGCGCGATCACGCCGAAGCCGTCGACGCCTTTCTCGAAAAACGCTCGCCTGTCTTCACGGGCAAGTGACACCAACGTCCAGCAGGAACGAACATGACCGACAAGCTCATCATCAAGAAAGAAGGCCCGATCGGCTACATGATCTTCAACAATCCCGAGAAGCTCAACGCGATCTCGCTGGATATGTGGGAAGGCATGAGCACCGGCATGAAGCAGCTCGAAGCCGATGACGAGGTCAAGGTCATCGTCATCAAGGGCTCGGGCGAAAAGGCTTTCATCGCGGGTGCCGACGTCTCCAAGTACGAAGAAGAGCGCATGGGCGACAACGCCCAGGAGCATTACGCGCAGACCGGCTGGGAAGGCATGATGGCGGTCTACAACAGCAGCAAGACCACGATCGCCGCAATCAACGGTTACTGCTACGGCGGCGGCATTTCGGTCGCGGTCTGCTGCGACATTCGCTACGGCTCATCGACGACGCAGGTCGCGCAGCCGGCGCTGCGTTACGGCATCGGCTATCGCTACAAATCGCTGCGCCTCGTCGTCGACGTCGTCGGCGCCGCACCGACCAAGGAGCTGCTGCTCGGCGGCGCGGTCTGGAACGCCGACGAATGCTACGACCGCGGCTTCATCTCCAAGGTCGTGCCGGCCGGCGAGGAATTCGACAGCTTCATCAAGAAGACCGCGGAACGTATCGCGGTCGGCGCTCCGCTGACGGCCAAGCAGGTCAAGTTCGCGATCAACCAGATCGTGCTCGACCCGGACAAGCGCGATCTCGACAAGGCCGAGGAAATGTTCCTCGCCTGCTATGCGAGCGACGACTACAAGGAAGGCGTGCGCGCGTTCGCCGAGAAGCGCAAGCCGGTCTTCAAGGGCCGCTGAGCCAGATCGAGACTTCGCATGGACCTGCGTTTCACCGACGAAGAGAACGCCTTCCGCGCCGAAGTGCGTGCCTTCATCCGCGCCAAGCTGCCGGCCGACATTCACGCGAAGATGCTCGAGCATCGTTCGCTGAGCAAAGAAGACGTCGTCAGCTGGCAGCGCATCCTCAATGCGCGCGGCTGGGCCACACCGAGCTGGCCTAAGGCCTGGGGCGGGCCGGGTTGGGATGCGGTGCAGCGCTATATCTTCCTCGACGAACTGCACCAGGCGCCGGCACCCGAGCCCGTGAGCTTCAACGTATCGATGATCGGCCCGGTCATCGGCACTTTCGGCAGCGACGAGCAGAAGCAGCGCCTGCTGCCGCGCATCGCCAATCTCGACGACTGGTGGTGCCAGGGCTTTTCGGAACCCGGCGCGGGCTCCGATCTCGCGGCGCTGTCGACTTCGGCGGTGCGCGAGGGCGACGACTACGTCGTCAACGGAACCAAGATGTGGCAGGGCATGGGCCATCGCGCGGACTGGATGTTCACGCTCGTGCGCACCGATCCGACCGCGAAGAAGCAGGCCGGCATCACCTTCCTGCTGATCGACATGAAGTCGCCGGGCTTGTCAGTGCAGCCCATCATCACGATCGACGGACGCCACGAGGTCAATTCGGTGTTCCTCGACAACGTGCGCGTTCCGGTCGCGAATCGGGTCGGCGACGAGAACAAGGGCTGGGACATCGCCAAGTTCCTGCTCGGCAACGAGCGCACGGGCATCGCGCGCATCGGCATGTCCAAGCATCTGCTGAGGCGCGCGAAGAAGATCGCCGCCGAGACGGGTGCCGACGATGCGGATTTCAGGCTGCGCTGCGCCGAGATCGAAGTGGAACTCAAGGCGCTCGAGATCACGCAGATGCGCGTGCTCGCGGGCATGAAGGAGCACAGCGAGAAGCCCGATCCGCGTTCGTCGATCCTCAAGGTACGCGGCGTCGACCTGCGTCAGTCCGCCTCGGAACTTATGCTGCGCGCAGCCGGGCCGTATGCGCTGCCGACAGAAGGCGAGTACGACGAACCGAACCCCGATGCGCCGCTGGCCGGCAGCACCTGGGGCAGCACGATCGCGCCGGTCTACTACATCCTGCGCGCGGCCTCGATCTACGGCGGAGCGACCGAGGTGCAGAAGAACATCCTCGCCCAGTCCGTGCTCGGCCTGCCGAAATAACCAGCGCTCAAGAGTCTGCGATGGACTTCAATTTCAACGAAGAGCAGGGCCTGTTCAAGGACGCGATCGACAAGTTCGTCGCCAAGCAGTACGGCTTCGAGCAGCGTCGCAAGTATCAGGCTGAGTCCGAAGGTTTCAGTCGCGCCATCTGGGCGCAGTTCGCCGATCAGGGCTTTCTCGCGATGCCGTTCGACCCTGCTTACGGTGGGCTCGGTTACGGCGCAGTCGAGACGATGATCGTGATGGAGGCGATGGGCCGCGGGCTCGTCGTCGAGCCTTATCTGGCCAGCGTCGTGCTCTGTGGCAGTGCGCTCAGCGCGTGCGGCAATGCCTCGTTGCTCGAGTCTCACGTACCTGCCATCGCGAGCGGCGAAGCGGTGTTCGCGTTCGCCCATTCGGAGCGCCAGTCCCGCTATCGCCTGTCCGATGTCGGCCTGCGTGCGATGCGCACGAATGAAGGCTATGTGCTGAGCGGCGAGAAGACCGGCGTGCTGAACGGCAACGCGGCGGATCGTTTCATCGTCAGCGCGCGCACCTCGGGCGAGCGCCAGGATGCGCGGGGCATCAGCCTGTTCGTCGTCGATGCGCAGTCGGCTGGCCTGAAGCGTCGCAGTTATCGCACGCAGGACGGTTTGATGGCGGCTGATCTGCGGTTCGACGGCGTCTCGGTGAGTGAAGCCGATCTCGTCGGCACGCTCGATCAGGGCCTGTCGCTCGTCGAGCGCGTTTCCGATTGCGCGATCGCGGCGCTTGCCGCCGAGGGCGCCGGCATCATGCAGGCCACGCTCGATCTGACCGTCGACTATCTCAAGCAGCGCAACCAGTTCGGCGGTCCGATCGGACGCTTCCAGGCCTTGCAGCATCGCGCGGCCGAAATGCTCATCGAGCTCGAGCAGACGCGCAGCATGGCCTGCTACGCGGCGCTGATGCTCGACGAGCCCGATTGGGTCGAGCGCCGCAAGGCGCTGTCGGCGGTCAAGGCGCAGATCGGCAAGGCCGGTCGCATCGTCGGCCAGCTCGCGATCCAGTTGCACGGTGGCATCGGGGTGACCGAGGAATACGCGGTGGGCCATTACTTCCGTCGACTGTCGATGATCGAAACGAGCTTTGGTGACAGCGCCTGGCACTTGCAGCGCGTTGCCGATGCGGGCGGATTCGTTTCGGCCGAACTGACCTGAGCACGCACATGCATTTCCGACACGATCCCGAAGACGAAGGCTTTCGCGAAGAAGTGCGCGCCTTCCTGCGCGCAAAGCTTCCGGCCGACGTTGCGGAACGCAACCGACGCGGCTTTCATCCGACCAAGGAGGACGAGCTCTGGTGGACGAGCGTGCTCTACGAGCGCGGCTGGTCGGCTCCGCACTGGCCGGTCGAATACGGTGGTACCGGCTGGTCGCCGTTGCGTCGTTTCATCTTCGAAGAAGAGTGCTTTCTCGCCGGCGCTCCGCCGACCTGCGCGGCCGGTTTTTCGCTGCTCGGCCCGGTGCTCTATACCTACGGCAACGACGATCAGAAGCAGCGCTTCCTCGAGCCGACGCGGCGCGGAGACATCTTCTGGGGACAGCTGTTCTCGGAGCCGAACGCCGGCTCCGATCTCGCCTCGCTGAAAACCACCGCGGTGCTCGATGGCGACCATTACGTCGTCAACGGCCAGAAGACCTGGACTACCGAAGGCCACTACGCCGACTGGCTATTCTGTCTCGTGCGGACCGATACGGAAAGCAAGCCGCAGCGCGGCATCTCGTTCCTGATCATCGATGCGAAGGCGCCCGGCGTGACCGTGCGTCCGATCATCTCGCTCGACGAATCGCACAGCCTCAACGAGACCTTCCTCGACAATGTGCGCGTTCCGGTCGCGAATCGCATCGGTGAGGAGAACAAGGGCTGGTCGTACGCCAAGCTGCTGCTCGAGCACGAGCGCGCTTTCTCGGCCGAAGTGCCGCGCAACAAGCGGCTCATGGCCCAGCTCAAGCAGATCGCGAAGACCCAGCGCAGCGGGTCGGAACGCCTCATCGACGATCCGGTGTTCTCGGCGCGCATCGCCGAGGCCGAGATCGAACTGCGGGCGCTCGAATGGCTCACCTTGCGTGCGCTCGCCGACATGGATCACGGCGCCGATCCGACCAAGCCGGTCGGCTCGGTGCTCAAGGTTCGCGGCTCCGAGCTGATCCAGAAGCTCGGTGCGCTGATTGTCGAAGCGCTCGGCGAGCATGGACAGACCTACTATCCGGAACACGGTTTCGAGTCGCTGCCGGGCCCGATCGAGGCCCCCGGCCAGGTCGCCGATTTTCTCTATCGCCGCGCGGTCACGATCTACGGCGGCACCAATGAAATCCAGCGCAATCTGATTGCGCGCGGCCTGCTCGGACTCTGAGTCATGGACTTCACTCTCGGCGAAGAACAGACGATGTTGCAGGACAGCGTGCGCCGCTACGCGGAGCGCGACTGCGAACTCGAAACACGACGCGCGCTGATCGCCGCAGGTGGCTTCGAGGTCAAGCGCTGGAGCGCGGTCGCCGAAATGGGCTGGCTCGCGGCCGGACTGCCGGAGGAGCAGGGCGGTTTCGGCGGCGGCCTCGTCGACGAGGCCGTGCTGCTCGAAGAAATCGGCCGCGGCATCGTGCCCGAACCAGTGCTCGCCTGCGGTCTGCTGCCGGCGCGCCTGCTCGCTCGGCATGAAGACTTGCTTGCGTCGCTGCTGTCCGGCGAGGTCGTTTACGCAGTCGCGCACGGCGAAGCCGATGCGCGCGGACGCGCGCTCTGGGTCGAGACGCGCGCCGAACGCAGCGGCGCCGCGGGTTACAGGCTCGATGGCCGCAAGACGCGGGTGCTCGGCGGCTCGGCGGCACAGCGTTTCCTGGTTTCCGCCCGCTTCGATGGTGTGGCAGACGCGAGCGATGGACTCGGCCTGTTTCTGGTCGAGCGCGGTAGCGCGGGGTTGCGCGTGCATGACTATCGGCTCGTCGACGGAACGCCGGCCTGCGATCTCGAATTCGATGCGCTCGAACTCGAAAGCACGGCGCTGCTCGATAACCAGGCCGGCCCAGCGCTGATCGGCGTGCTCGAAGCCGGCGCCATCGGCGCTTGCGCCGAAATGGTTGGCGCAATGGAGCAGGCCATCTGGATCGCACGCGATTACCTGCGAACCCGCAAGCAGTTTGGCGTGGTCATCGGCAGTTTCCAGGCGCTGCAGCATCGCATGGCCGATTGCTACATGGCGCTCGAACAGGCGCGTTCGATGCTGTATCGCGCGCTGTCGTTCGTCGATGGCGATGAAAATGCGCGTGCCGTCGCGATCAGCGCCGCGAAGGCGCAGGTCGGCCGCAGCGCTCAATTCGTGGCCGCGCAAGCCGTGCAGCTGCACGGCGGCATCGGCGTGACCGACGAATACGTCATCGGCCACTACTTCAAGCGCCTGCTCGTGCTCGAAGCCGCCTACGGCAACAGCGCGTTTCATCTCGGCGTGGTCGCTCGCAGCCTGCGTGAAGCGGCCTAGGAGCTCGCATGTACGAACACTACGAAAGCCTGAAGATCGAGCGTCGCGACCACGTGCTCGTAGTGACGCTCGACAATCCGCCGACCAACGCGGCCGACCTCGGTACGCACCGCGAGCTGTCGACGATCTTTGAAGACATCGCGCGAGACGAGCAGACGCGTGTCGTCATCGTCACGGGCGCGGGCAAGCGTGCGTTCTCGGCCGGCGGTGACATCGATGTGATGCTGCAGCAGATCGCCGAGCCCGAGGGGCGCCGCGTGCAGATGGCCGAAGGTATTCGCATGCTGCACTCGCTGCTCGCGCTCGAGAAGCCACTGATCGCGCGCATCAACGGCCATGCGATCGGCTTCGGAGCGACGCTCGCGGTGTTCTCGGACATCAGCTACGCCGTCGAGACCGCGAAGATCGCCGATCCGCATGTCGGCGTCGGCCTGACGGCTGGCGACGGTGGCGCGCTGATGTGGCCTCTGCTGATCGGCTACGCGCGCGCCAAGGAATTGCTGCTGACCGGTGACGCGCTCAACGCGAAGGAGGCGGCCGCGATCGGCCTCATCACGCGCGCCTACCCGAGCATCGAAGCGCTCGACGAGGCCACCTACGCGATGGCCGACCGGCTCGCGAGCGGAGCGACCCGCGCGATCAATTCGACCAAGGCCGCGATCAATCTCGTGCTGCGCAAGCAGATCGAGTCTCTGATCGAATCGCATATCGGTTTCGAATTCATGAGCGCCTTCAGCGAGGATCATCGCGAGGCCGCGATGGCGTTCAAGGACAAGCGCAAACCGCAGTTCACCGGGCGCTGAGCAGGCACTGCTGCAACGGAATCAACACGAGGCATCCATGGCTTCCATCGCACTCAAGGGCATTCGCGTACTCGATCTTTCGCGCGTGCTCGCCGCCCCGCTCGCGACGCAGTTGCTCGCCGATCTCGGCGCCGAGGTCATCAAGGTCGAGCGTCCGGGTAGCGGCGACGAGGCACGCACCTATGGCCCTCCGTTCCTGAAGACGAGCGAAGGCGAGACCACCGACATCGCTGCGTTCTATCTGGCCTGCAACCGCAACAAGCAGTCGATCACGATCAATCACGCGGTGCCCGAAGGTCAGGCGCTGATCCGCCAGCTCGTTGCGCAATCCGACGTGCTTGTCGAGAACTTCCGCGGCGGCGTGCTGAAGAAGTACGGGCTCGATTACGCGAGCCTGCGCGAGATCAACCCGCGCCTGATCTATCTATCGGTCACCGGCTTCGGCCAGACCGGGCCTTACAGCCATCGTCCGGGTTACGACGGCATCTTCCAGGCGATGGGCGGGCTCATGAGCGTGAGCGGCCATCCGAACGAGCCGATGAAAGTCGGCATCAGCATGGTCGACATCCTCACGAGCTTCTATGGCGCGACCGCGATCCTCGCGGCTCTGCGCCATCGCGACGCGACCGGCGAAGGGCAGCATATCGACCTCGCACTGCTCGATTGCGGGCTCGCCTCGCTTTCGCATTTCGCGATGAACTACCTGGTGTCCGGCACGGTGCCGACGCGTCGCGGCAACGGGGGTTTCGGCGGCATTCCGTCGCAGGCCTTCCAGTGCAGCGACAAGCCGCTGTTCATCGTCGCCGGCAACAACGCGCAGTTCAGCGCGTTCTGTCGCGTGGCCGGACGCATGGACATCTTCGAAGATCCGCGCTTCAACTCGACGGCCGGACGCATCGCCAATCGCGAGTTGATCCTTCCGATCCTCGATGAAGTCTTCAAGACCAGGACGCGTGACGAATGGCTCGAGCTGCTCGACGAGGCCGATATTCCCGCGAGCCCGGTCAACGAGCTGCCCGACGTGTTCGACAATCCGCAGATCCAGCATCGCGGCATGCTCGCCGAAACCGAGCATGCGCTGGCCGGCGCGATCAAGATTCTGGCCAATCCGATCCAGTTCTCGGCGACGCCGATCGGCGATTACGCCGCGCCGCCGCTGATGGGCGAGCACACCGATGCAATCCTGGCCGGCAAGCTCGGCTTGCGGGCTGGCGAGCTGGCGGATTTGCGTGCGAAGGGCGTGATTTGATGGGGCAGCATGCCTGCCTTCTCGATTGGTATTGCGTTGTGTCCCTTCAATCCGGGCGTGGCAGTTGCCCCACGTAGCTTGCCTGCGGTGACCGCCGGGGCGACTGCCGCATTTCTTCCTGTGCATGCGCGATCCAGCCCAGCGCTCGGCCGATCATCCCGATGGCGAGCTCGTTGCCCCTCATTCCTAGCATGTGGCCCAGGAACAGGAGCGGAATGATGACTCCTGGCGCGCGCCCTGTCAGTTCAGTGGTCAGATTGAGCGCACGCATCAGGCGCTCGAACTCGGGCTCACCCTTGAACACTTGTTTGCTTGCGCTCATCAGGGCATCCGCGCGAGCGTCGCCTTGCTGATGGTTGGGCAAGGGCTCGAACCCGGGAATTTTCTCGGCCAACCGAATGCGGCCAATCACGGCTTCTTCGGGATGGTTTGATGAAGTGACTTCGGCGATGAATCGGCGCACGGCATCTACTCTGTTGAATCGAATCGACTGCCCGCCTCCTGCGACCATCCCCACGATCACCGCACCATAGGCCGTCACCCCCGTAATGGCCGCAGCTCTGACGGCTCGTGTCGTGTCGCAGAATTGCTGATCCGCTACGAGAATCATCGCGCGCCGTACAAGATCGGCGATCGCGTCTGATTTAGTCGTAGCCGATGCGACAACCTGGTGGATCGGATCGGCAGACGGCTCGCTCCGGTTGAACAGAAGGGCGGTCAGCCAGCGGACGGCATCGGCTCCTGCTTGTGCGAATCCTGCCGCCGAAGTGTCGAACGCCCTTGGATTGGCTCGCTCGAGCAAAGGCAGGAGAGCGAGCGCGCGGTCCATGGGAAGCGCAGACGACAGGCTCGCCAGAATTTTCTTTTGATGTGGCGCCGGCTTTGGTAGGCGACCAGAGAATATTTCGGCTGTATCCGCTTGCCATAAAAGCCCCGCAACGGATTCGAGGGATTCGGTTTCGGCAAGTCCGATCACGCTTCGCCCCCGATAGTAGGTGCCGTCTTCGGTCAGAAGAGTGATCGCGGTCTGGCGTGCCTCGGAGCCGGAATCGGTTCGTGTGCCGCCCTTCGTCGCCAGAGCGATGACGTCGGCGCGCCAGTAACGGCTGGACCGTGAATCCGGAGCCTGAAACGACCGCAGCTTCTTCCGACTCACATAAGCGTAGAGCGTTGCAGGTGACACGCCCAACATCGCAGCGGCTTCGCTGGCGGAAAGGTAAAGATCGTTGCTCATGTGGTATGGCTTTTATGTTGATTGTGTAAATCAATATTGAGTCAACGGGAGTCTATTTCAGTTTCAGGAAGAAATGAAATTCATCCGATCGGGGCAGGGGTGGACACTGTCATGCTGCAATAAGGCCAGTATTTTATTGGTATGAGCTTGTCATTGATGCTGGATGCAGGTTTGAGGTACGGCGCCGAAAATTGTCTATTGATCGTTTCTATCAAGATTGACGATGGTAAAGCGCTACATATCATCTCCTGGCGAAATTCGGCGATAGACGCCGAACGCGGGGAGAGAAAATAAATGCGTACTGCGATATCAGCTGCTGTCTATGCTTTGGGCGCTTTCACTCTGATTGCCGCCCCTGAAGGCTACACCCAGGTTCCGGATCAGACGCCGACCACCGCCGACTCCGTCGACCTGACGTCCGACGGTGAACCGGCCGGCATCGAAGAGATCGTCGTAACGGGATCGCGCATTTCGCGCCGCGATTACACGTCCGACACGCCAATCACGACGATCAGCGAGGAGTCGATTGCGTCCGCCGGTGCGCCCACATTGGAGGCGAGCCTCAATCAGCTGCCTCAGGTGGCGGCATCGGCCGGAGCACAAGCCAGTCTGTTCTCTCGCGCCGGTCAGGCCAGCATCAATCTGCGTGGCCTGGGTCAACAGCGCACCTTGGTTCTCGTCAACGGACGGCGCATGCAGCCGTCCGGAAACGACGGCAGCGTCGACTTGAATGTCATTCCGAGCTCACTGATCGAGAGTGTCGAAGTGATCACGGGCGGCGCCTCCGCCACCTATGGATCGGACGCGGTGGCGGGCGTCGTCAACCTGAAGCTGAAGAAGCACTTCAACGGAATCGAGCTCGACGTAGGGGCAGGCGAGACCGCCAAAGGTGACGGTGAAAACCAGAGCGTGTCGCTGACGATCGGTTCCGACTTCGCCGAGGATCGTGGCAACGCTTATCTGTCTCTGAGCTACGCAAATCGCGACTCGATTGCGTTTCGCGATCGCGACTATCTGCGGGGGCAGGCTTACTCGAGCAATTCACCGGGCGGGCTGATCGCGGTATCGGCTGCCAACCTTCCCACTCAGGATACCGTGAACGATGTCTTCACTCGCTATGGTGTCGCCGCGGGAACCGTGGGGCGCACCTCGGTGTTGTCGCTGAACCCTGATGGCACGCTGTTTCTGAATGCTGGCGCCGTGAACTTCAGAGGTCCGCAAAGCTCTCTTCAGAGCATCTACAACAACACCGTGTTGTCGGCGACCGGTGATTATTTTCTTGCCCAGGTACCGCTCGAGCGCCATTCGATTTTCGGCCATGCCGACTACACGCTCAACGACAAGGTCTCGGTATTCGCCGAGGGTCTTTTCACCAACTACTCGGTGACGACCCAAGCCAATCCGGTGGTGGTGGGGTCGGTTTCCAGCGCGCCCCTGAGTATTCCGGTGACCAACCCGTTCATATCGACGGATCTGGCCCAGATCCTCGCTTCTCGCCCGAATCCGAACGCTCCCTTCAACATTGCCCAGATCATTACGCCGGTGGGCAACCGCATGGAGGAGAACCAGTACAACGTTTATCAGTTGACCGTCGGGGCCGAAGGGCGTCTCAACGTACCGGAGCTGTCCTGGAACGTCTACGGTAGCTACGGGCGAACCGAACTTCTCCAGACCGAGATCAACTTCCCGAGCACGCTTGCCTTGCAACGCCTGGCGAACGCCGCAGACGGTGGGCGTAGTCTGTGTGCCGGCGGCTATGACTTCAATCGCATCGATACGCTTTCGCAGAGCTGCGTCGACTACATCCGTCGCACGGCTCGCAATACCACAGCGCTCGAACAGAAGGTCGTCGAGGCCACGGTGCAACGTCGACTTTTGACTGTGCCCGCGGGCGAAGTCCGTTTTGTCCTGGGTGCCGATTACCGTAGCAACACCTACGACTACACGCCCGACGCGCTGATCCAGACCGGTGAATTGGCGAACTATCTTCCGATCATGCCGTCGAGCGGAAAGGCGACCGTTCGCGAATTCTTCGGCGAACTTCTGATTCCGGTTCTGACGGATGTTCCGTTCGCTCAGGATGTTTCACTCGATCTGGGTTATCGCCATTCCGATTACGACACGGTCGGTGGCGTCGATACTTACCGGGCCGACGGCTATTGGAAAGTCAACGACATCATCGGTTTTCGCGGCGGTTATGCCCGGGCGGTACGGGCACCCAGTGTCGGCGATCTTTTTGCCGCTTCCGCCAATGGACTGACCGCCCTCGGCACGCCGGGCCCGATCGGATCGGGAGATCCCTGCGATGTCCGCGGCGCCTATCGCGCAGCCAGTTCTCCGAACGCCGATCAGGTTCGCGCACTCTGCCTGGAGCAGGGCGTTCCAGCCGCGGTGATCGACACCTTTACCAATACGGTCAGCCGCACGCCGTACACGACGGCCGGCAATACGGAGCTCAAGCCGGAAGTGGCCGACACCTATTCGGTCGGACTGGTGCTCAAATCGCAGTTGCAGAATGAATGGCTTTCTCGCCTCACTGCATCGGTTGACTACTACAACATCAAACTGGATGGAGCGATCGGCATGGTGACCAATACCGTTGCCGCGACACAGTGCTTCAACGCAGGGGCCAATCCCAGCTTTTCGAACAGCAACTACTACTGCGCACTGATCAGCCGCGATCCTTCAACGGGCCTGGCGGTCAACATCGGCAATCCCTTGCTGAATCTGGGCAGCTATTCGACGTCGGGCATCGACTTCCAGACGGACTGGTCTCTGCCTCTCGGGGCAGTGGGCTTGGGGGACTCTGCCGGTACGATCAGCCTCGGCGTGGTGGTCAATTACCTCGATACCTTCAAGATCCAGACCCTGCCCACCAGTCCCAAGCTGGAATATGCCGGCACCCTGGGCAATACGCAGGTCGATTTCTTCGCGACCGCCCATCCCGAATGGAAGGGTAGCGTCAATGCCGGCTGGCGGATCGGCCCCGTACAGTCCTTCCTCAAGTGGCGCTACATCGGTGAAATGGCCAATGCCAACAACGTCGGAACCGGCGGTGTCGCGCATGGCGTCCCCAGCGTGAGTTATTTCGACCTGGATTTCACCTGGGATGTAAGCGATACGCTGCAACTGCGGACGGGCGCCGTGAACATCACCGACAAGGAACCGCCGGTGCTGAACGACAGCCTCATCGGACAAGCGCGCTCCGATCTCTACACCTATGACCTGGCAGGCCGCCGGTTCTACGTGTCTCTCAAGGCGCGTTTCTAGTCTTCCGCAAGCGGTCGATGGTGACCGCCCGCCGAATCACCGCTCCTTTTCAGTCCTGGTCTCCAATGAACCTTAGTCGTCGCGCCTTCATCGAATCGCTTGGTTCCGTTGCGCTGAGCGCCGTCGCGGCACCCGTCTCTGCAGGGGAACGGACCGCGGTTCCCCATTCCGCCGGAACCGAGCGGCCGCGATCCAGGGCGCCGGCTCATGCCTGTGACGCGCATCTTCATATTGCCGACGCTCGTTTCCGGCGCGACTTTCCCCAGCGGTTCGGCGGAGCCACGTTCAACGACTATCGGAAGCTGCAGCAGCGCATCGGCGTTTCCCGCGCGGTGATCGTGCAGACCAAGATTCATGGCGTGGATCACGCATGCCTGCTCGATGCGCTGAAGCAGCTCGGACCCAATGGGCGTGGCATTGGGGTCGTGATGCCCGAGGTTGACCAGGCCGAGCTGCTTCGCCTCGATGCAGGTGGGGTTCGAGGTCTCAGGTTCAGTGTCTGGAATCCGGCCGACGCCTTCACGACGCTGGACATGGTCGAGCCGCTCGCTCGCCGTATCGCCGATCTCGGCTGGCACGTGCAGATTCATGCGATGGCAGATCAGATCGTCGATGCGGCCCCCCTGCTGAATCGGCTGCCCTGTCCGATCGTGTTCGATCACATGGGCAGGCTACCTCCAACCCAAGGGGCGGATCATCCGGCTTTCGGTGTGATCTGCAGGCTGATGGACCAGCGCAAAGCGTGGGTGAAACTGACCGGGGCCTACCTGAACACGACTCAGGGACCGCCCGATTATCCAGACGCCACGCGCATCGCCCGCGCCTTCGTGGCGCAGGCCCCGGATCGTCTCGTCTGGGGCAGCGACTGGCCGCATGCGACCGAAGCGACACCACCGGACGATGCGCGGCTTTTCGATCTCCTCGGCGTCTGGGCCGGCGACGAGGCGACACGTTCGCGCATCCTGGTCGACAATCCGGTTCGCCTCTACGGCTTCGCCCGAGCGGATGCGGCATGAGCCAGTCCCTGCTCGCCGGTCTGGGATACGGCATGGTTGCCGTGTTCATGACCTTGATCATGACCAAGCGTGCTTCTGCGGTGGTCGCGCTGATCGCGGTTCCCATCGTGTTCGCGCTGGTCTCGGGGTTTGGCGCGGATCTGGGCGGCATGATCATGAAGGGCGTGCTCGCCCTGGCACCCACGGCCGTAGTGCTGTTATTCGCTGTGCTCTACTTCGGCATCATGATCGATGCGGGGCTGTTCGACCCGATGGTCCGCGCGGTAGTTCGGGCCGTCGGCAACGATCCGCGCAGGGTTACCGTCGGTAGCGCCCTGGTGGCCTTGCTGGTTTCGCTGGATGGTGATGGCGCCACCACGGCGCTCGTGACCGTTACCGCCTTCCTGCCGATCTATCGCCGGCTCGGAATCAACCCGTTGATTCTCGGCTTGCTGCTCGGGGCCGCCAACGGACTGATCAACATCGTCCCCTGGGGAGGCCCGACGCCACGCGTGGCCGCGGCTCTCCGGGTCGACGTCAACGACATCTTTCTGCCCCTGCTCCCCGCGATCCTGATAAGCGCGGCAGGAGTTCTCGCACTGGCCTGGTATCTCGGTGCCAAAGAACGCCGTCGCCTGGGGGGCGTGGCGGAACTTGCTCCCATCGAGGGCTTCGGAGGCGCGCGCGACGAGGGAGCCGGCCTGGAACGCCCGCAATTCTTCTGGCTCAACCTGATCATCACGCTGGCGGTTCTCGCCGCTGCCGTCGCGCACATCCTGCCGTTGCCGGTTGTTTTCATGATCGGGCTCGTGATCGCCCTTGCCCTGAACTACCCGCAGGTCGGAATCCAGCGCATCCGCATCGCCGCTCACGGCGCCAACGTGCTGCCGATCATTCTTCTGGTTTTCGCCGCCGCGGTGTTCACCGGCATTCTGGACGGGACTGGAATGGTCAAGGCGATGGGCGCCAGCTTCGTCGGCGTGGTCCCGCCATCGATGGGACGTCATCTCGCCGTCATTACGGCAGTCGCCAGCGGACCGCTGACGTTCGTGATGTCCAACGATGCTTATTACTTCGGCATCGTGCCGGTGATCGCCGAGGCTGCCGCGCACTACGGCGTCAGCGCCGCCGAGATCGGGCGCGCCTGCCTGCTAGGGCAGAACTTGCATGCGTTGAGCCCGCTGGTCGCGGCCGTCTATCTGGTCGTCGGCCTGCTCGATGTCGAGATCGGAGCCATGCAGCGCTTTGCACTGAAGTGGGCGGCGGCGCTTGCAGCCTTGCTGGTCCTATCCGCCGTCGTCACCGGCGCGATCCCTTTCACCGCTTCGGGTCACCCACAGCATTCCAATCAAGGATCGTTCATTGAACACTGAAAAATCAGCTGTCGTCGTCGTGCCGGTCGGTGCATTGGGGGCCGGCATCAAGTTCGAGCATCTCGAAGCGGGTCTCGCTGCGGGTGCGCATGCCATGGCGATGGATGCGGGTTCGACCGATAGTGGTCCTGCTGCGCTCGCCACCGGCTTGTCCAAGTACAGCCGGGATGCGGTCAAAAGCGATCTGAAGTTGCTCGTCGCCGCGCAGGCCAAATGGAAGGTGCCCTTGCTGGTCGGATCCTGCGGGACATCCGGTTGCGACATGGCTGTCGATTGGACTCTAGGGATCGTGCTTGAAATCTGCGAGGAGCTGAAGCTGGCGCCGAGGATCGCAACCCTTTATTCGGAACAGCAGCGCGGTGTGATCAGCGACCGCCTGGCGCAGGGGCGGGTTCGACCGCTGGCTCCGTCCGTTGAACTCGGCGAAGCGGTGATCGAGTCCTGCGAACACATCGTCGCACTGATGGGGCCTGAGCCCTACATCGCCGCTCTGGAGGCCGGTGCCGAGATCGTGCTCGGAGGACGCACGACCGACACCGCCGTGATCGCTGCGGTGCCCATCATGCGAGGTGCGGGGGCCGGCCCCGCATGGCATGCCGGCAAGATCGCCGAGTGCGGCGGACTTTGCACGACGAACCCGTTCGAGGGTGGAGTCGTGATTCGCGTCGAACAAGATGCCTTCGAGATCGAGCCGTTGAGCGCGACGAATCGCTGCACCCCGTACAGTGTCTCGGCGCACATGCTCTACGAGAACAGCGACCCGTATCTCCTGCACGAGCCCGGCGGAGTTCTCGACGTCACGCAGGCCAGATACGAGCCCATAAATGACCGCATCGTGCGAGTCACCGGTTCCAGGTTCATCGAAAAGCCCTACACGATGAAACTGGAAGGCGCGGCCAACGGCCCGTTCCAGACCATGATGCTGATCGGAATCACAGACCCCCAGGTTCTGGCTCAGATAGACAGCTTCCTGGCCAACATGCACGCCACCTTGATCGAACGAGTGGACGCTGTTCTGGGCGAGGCCGCCGGCCAGTACGACATTTCGTTGCGCCCATACGGGTGGAATGCGGTTTCCGGACTGCCCGTGCGCGACCAATGGCCGACCCGTGAGCTTGGCCTTCTGCTGATCGCGACAGCCGGAACTCAAGAACTTGCGCTGCAAATCGCCAAGATCTGCAACCCGTATTTCTTCCACTTTCCCCTGCGGCGCGACAAGGAATTGCCGAGCTACGGTTTCACCTTCTCACCGGCGGAAATCCAATTGGGACGGAGCTACGAGTTTGTTCTGAATCACATCGTGGAAACCGTTGACGGACTCGAACTCGTACGCATGGCGTACTGGCCTTGAATGGAAAAAATGGAGCGCTCCCACATGCCCAAGCTTAATGATGTCTGCCGCTACGTGCGTTCGAAAGCAGCCGGACCATTCTGGATCACGGTCGATCTGTTCTTTGACGGCCCAGAATCCTTCGATGCCCACAAAGACAAGGCAGGCTTGACGGTCGACAGTATCGCCAAGCGGCTTCATCTGCGTCCGGAGACCGTCAAACGCATCGAGGTGCCGGAGCTGGCAGTGATCAAGTTCTCTTATCCGAGGACGCACGCTCAGGGCGGGGTGTTCGAACGAGACATGCACGGGGGACAACAGTTCGCGCCATTGCTCGATATCGATCTTTGATGTCGTCTGGCTGTCTTACGCAAACGCGGTCACACACGGGTTCGGTCGGGATCGGTGTCGACCCGGCGGCGCGGGGCAGCATATTGCACCGCTGGATATTACGGGGGCACCGGAGCCGATGGAGGCGGATTGCCCGGCAACGTGCGGTCTTCGTCGGACCAGCCTCATCGACAAGAGCCCATGGATCAATTGACTTTGAGCCCCGAACTGCTGTTGAGCATTGCGCAGATCGTCTTCATCGACATTCTGCTGGGCGGCGATAACGCTGTTGTCATTGCGCTCGCCTGCCGCAAGCTATCGCCCGAACTGCGAAACAAAGGCATTTTTTGGGGCCTTTTCGGGGCTATCGCCCTGCGCATGCTGCTGATCTTCTTCGCGCTGCAATTGCTGGCGTTGCCGTTCCTGAAGATCATCGGTTCGCTGCTGCTGTTCTGGATCGGCATCAAGCTGCTCGCGACCGACGACGAAGACGGACATACCGACATCGTGGGCCGATCCCATCTGCTCGGTGCGATTCGCACTGTGATCGTCGCAGACGCGGTCATGAGCATCGACAACGTCATCGCCATCGCTGGCGCCGCGAATGGTCACATCGGTCTGGTTGCCTTCGGTATCATCATCAGCGTTCCGATCATCGTGTGGGGCAGCAAACTTGTGCTCGCGCTGATGGATCGCTTCCCATTGGTGATGGTCTTTGGTAGCGCCTTGCTCGGCTGGGTCGGCGGAGCATTGTGGCTGGGTGATGCCTATTTGGCCCCGCGCCTCGGCGAACCGCCGCAGTGGGCCCATCTTGGCTCGGCGGCGATCGGGGCGGTGCTCGTAGTGGCCATCGGAAAACTACTCGCGCAGCATCGCGGCGGATCGTGAGGGGCAGCGCTTCGATGCGCTGGCCCTGCTCTCGTCTAGAGAATCGTCCGAGGACCCTGAATGGCTCGCGGCTGACGTCGGTGCGTCACCGAGCCGGCATCTCTCTCCCTATTCGATTCAAGACAGCGATCCGAGCTGCAGATCCAGCATCTCTTGCAGCCATTCGAAGTGCTCGCGCGCGATGCGCTGAGCCTTGGCTTCGTCGCGCCCGATTACGGCTTGCGAGAGCTTGGCATGACGCTGACGCAGCAGCTCGGCGATCGACGCGGGTACTTTCGCTTCGGGGTCCTGGGTGAGCGACAGCAGAATGCGCAGCAGCAGCGACAGCGCACGATTGCCGCATAGCGTGCTCAGGTGGCAGTGCCAGTCGACGGCCGCGGCGACCGTCTGCGAGTCGTCGGCCTGGGCGAGCCGCTTGCCGAGCCGATCGAGCCCGATCATTTCGTCCTCGGTGGCGCGCGTGATCGCGAAGCTGATCGCGCCGGCTTCGAGCACGCTGCGCATGTCGAGATAGTGCGACTGCTTGAGGTGCGCCCGACGCAGATAACGCTTGGCCGAATCGATGGTGTACGTCGCATCGGGCCGCCCGATCATGAGGCCGCCGCCGCGCCCGCGACGCGGCCGCGCGATGCCGTGCATTTCGAGCAGGCGAATCGCTTCGCGCCAGATCGAGCGGCTCACGCCGAAGCGATCCATGAGTTCGGCTTCGGCGCCGAAGCGCTCGTCGGGCCAGCCGCGCGCGGCGACGTCCTGCGCGAGCGCGAGCGCGAGGCGCTGGGCGAGCTTGTCGTCGCTGTCCGGCCTCGACGTCTTGAACCACTCGTCGACCCGCGTGCGCCGGCGACGGCTTTCGATGAACTGCGAAACCTTGATCGATCGCGCGGAGAAGGCTTCGGCGGCCTTGCGCGAGGCGGCTTCGTCGCCGCGCACGATCGCCTCGACGAGCTCGCGCAGGATGTCGTTGACCAGGTGCATCTCGCGATCGCGCAATTCGGGCGATCCGAGCTCCGACGGCAGGATGTCGAGCGTCCAGTCGCTCAGCGCGGACGAGAACAGGCTGATCACCGGGTTGGCCGCGAGTTCGGCGATCGCCGTCGGCAGCGCCAGGTGCCGGCGCGCGATTTCGCGCGGAACCGTCGATCCGCGATCGAGGTCGGCGCTCAGCTGGCGCAGGCGGGCCGCGCTGATGTCGTCCGAGCGGCGGCTCGCTTCGACGGCCGCTTCGATGTCGATGAGTGCGCGCGCCTCGACGATCTCGCTCCAGCCGATGTCGCTGAACTCCAGATGCGCGGTGATCGCGTGCACGGCGGTCTGTGAGGCGACGGCTTCGATCACGAGCCCGCCGCCGCCGCCACCACCGCCGCGGCGCATGCGTGCGACGCCGTGGCGTTCGAGCTGGCGGATGGCGTTGCGCAAGGTTTCGCGGCTCACGCCGTACTGCGCCATCAGCACCGGTTCCGTGCCGAGCGATGCCCCTGGCTGCAGCTGTTCGAGTTCGATGCGCTGCTCGATCGCAGCGACCAGCAGTTCGGCCCGCTTCGGCGGTTTTGCGGCGGCGTCGTTCAAGTGCTGTGCAGGAGGGAAGGTTGGATTTAACGAAAGTGTAGGGAAACTCACAGCCGAAAGCAGCGTGCCGGAGGCTTGACCGGACTTTTTAAATAGGACACTATCGATTCATGCAGCAACCTCGAAAGGGGCCCCACCATCGATCGAGCGCCGCAGCGAAGCGGGCCGCAAACAGGCAGGAGGAGAAGTAGACATGGGTGATTTCGTATTCAGCATGGACGCGCACGTCATCGAGCCGAAGACGCTGTTCGCCGAGCGCCTGCCGCAGGCCATGAAGGATCGCGGCCCGCGCACCGAGAAGAAGGACGGCTTCCTCAACATCATCTGCGACAACAAGATCGTCCATCGCATGAACATGGGCGACGGCTATCACGGCCAGGAACGCCACGGTGGTGTGCTGCCGGATCTCAACCCACGCTTGAAGGACATGGCGCAGGACGGTATCGACGCCGAAGTGATCTATCCGACCGCCGGTGGCGTGCCGTACCTCGTCGAAGATCCGGAGCTCAAGCTCGCTTGCGTCCAGATCTACAACGACTGGTGCCTCGAAACCTTCAAGCCGCACCCGAACCGCTTCGTGCCGACCGCGCTGCTGCCGCTGGCTCCGGGCACCGTCGCGCAGGCCGTGGCCGAGCTCGAGCGCTGCGCCAAGATGGGTTATCGCTCGGCGCTGGTGCCCTGCGTGCTGCCCGAGGGCCTCAAGTACAACAGCGCCGAACTCGACCCGCTGTGGGCCGTTGCGCAGGAAGCCGGCATTCCGATCTCCTGGCACGTCGGCACCGGTTCGTCGCCGGTCTACGAGCGCGGCCCGGGCGGCGCGGTGATCAACTACGTGGAAGTGGGCAACTCGGCGCAGCGCGCGGTGTTCCAGATGGTCTGCGGCGGCACGCTCGACCGCTTCCCGAACCTGCAGATGGTGACGGTGGAAGCCGGCGCATCGTGGCTTGCCTTCCTTTGCGAGCGCATGGACGAGGTCTACAACGCGCATCAGTTCTACGTGAAGCCCAAGCTGTCGATGATGCCGAGCGAGTTCGTGAAGCGTCAGGTCAGCTGCACCTTCCAGTTCGATCGCGCCTGCATCATGTCGCGCGCGGTCACCGGCGTGCGTCCGCTCATGTGGGCTGCGGATTATCCGCACCTCGAAGGCACTTTCCCGCATTCGAAGAAAGTCATCGACGGCATCTTCGAGGGCATCGAGATTTCGGCCGAAGACCGCGCCGCGATCCTCGGCGGCAACGCGGCGCGCCTCTACAAGGTCGACATCGCCAAGAGCAAGGCCGATTCCGCCGCGATGGCTGCGAAGTTCGCTGCCGCGGCCTGAGCCGAGTTTTCGCTGCACCGCTTCCAACATCATAGATAACGCGTCAGCGGCCGCCGTCAGCAGTGCCGGCGGAGTGTGACCGAGGAGAAGCAACATGAGTATTTCGTTCGCCGCGGCGATGCCCGCAGCCTATAGCCTCGACCTGCCGGAGCCGAGCTCCGACATCGAACAGAACAAGCGCAATCTCGACGAATACGGCCTGGCCGTGCACAAGGGCCTGTTCAATGCCGAACAGGTCGCCGCGATGCTCGCTCGCCTCAAGGAGCAGGCCGAACTCGAGGAGGAGCAGGGCGTGGCCCAGCTCAGCGATCAGAGCTCGACGAGCAAGACCTGGATCGGCCGCGCGAGCGATGGCGAGGCGCCGCCGTGCTGGCAGGGCATTCCGATGCTCGTCAACAAGGGGCGCATCTTCATCGATCTGGGCGTGATGAACCCGGTGCTGCACCAGTACGCGAATCACTGTTTCAAGAACTATCCGATGCTGCTGTCGGGCATGACCGGGCTCATCGTCAAGAAGGGCGCGACGCCGATGGTCATTCACACCGACCAGCAGTTCGTGCCGTTCCCGACGCCGACGCCGGTGTATCTGAACATGATGGTCTGCCTGACCGATTTCACCGAAGAAATGGGGGCGACGCGCGTGGTGCCGCGCAGTCACAAGTGGGGCGTGTATCCGCGCACTGCGCTGGGCCCGAACGGTACGCCGATCAATCCGGATCCGATCAACACCGTGCCGGTATGCTGCAAGGCCGGTGACGTGATCCTGTTCGAAAGCCGCACCTGGCATCAGTCCGGCGAATCGAGCTCGGACACGGTGCGTTACTCGTTCACGCTGCTCTGGAGCCAGTCGTGGATGCGCCCGATGGACGACATCGTGCAAAGCCTGCATCAGGACGTCTACGAATCGCTGCCCAAGGAAGTGCTCTCGCTGCTGGGCTTCCGTGTCGACGCCGCGGGCCGCTTCGAGCCGCGCCACCCGGGCGATCGCCAGTCGCTCAATCGCGGCATGCCGTTCGTGCCCGAGCTCACGCGCGGCGGAACCAAGAAGGCGGTTCCGTTCGGCAATCTCAAGGCCGGCCGCACCTACGGCTACGACGACGACCAGCACAAGAAGCACGTTTGATCGAAGCGGTTTCCTTCGATGTTCCTCTCTCCCGCGAGCGGGAGAGAGTCCCCGCGCAGCGGGGGAGAGAGGGGCCGTCCGAAAAGTGCGCGCACCTTCCAAGCAGCCCTCTCCCAGTCCTTCGGACCACCCTCTCCCGCAGGCGGGAGAGGGGACTGCAGGCATCGAATGTGCTCCGCGGTGTCGTAGACGTTTCTCTCTCCCGCTTGCGGGAGAGAGTCCCCGCGCAGCGGGGGAGAGAGGGGCCGCCCGAAAAGTGCGCGCACTTTCCAAGCAGCCCTCTCCCGGTCCTTCGGCTCACCCTCTCCCGCAGGCGGGAGAGGGAACTGCAGGCATCGATCATGTCCCGCGGTTTCCGTTGACGTTCCTCTCTCGCTGCAAGAAGAGGATTTCCGCGGTCGAGCGCCGCGTCGCCGGGTTGCGCGTGTATCGCTAACCGAGCGTCAGCTCCAGCATCGCCTTGCGCACCGGCTCGACGAGCGACACCGGGCGACGCGTCTGCGGATCGACGAATACGTGCACGAAGTGCGCGACCGCGGCGGGCTTGTCCTCGCCTTTCTTGAATAGGGCCACTTCATAACGCAGGCTGCTGCCGCCGACGCGTCCGATGCGCAAGCCCGCCTCGACGATCTCGGGAAACGTGATCGGCGCCGAGTAGACGCACTGGCTCTCGATCACCAGACCGATCGCGTTCCAGTGCGGGCCGCGCAGCACCTGCTTCTCGATCAGCATCGCCGTGACCACGGTATCGATGAACGAGTAGTACTGCGCGTTGTTGACGTGGCCGTACGGATCACCGTCCATCCAGCGCGTTGGAATCGAGAGCCAGTAGCGGTAGCGATCGCGCGTTTCGGCGATCTTGTCTGCGGTCTTGTCGGTCATCGGGTCTCTCTTCGATGGTGCGCGCAGTTTAATCCCAGCGCACCGGCAGCTTGGTCTTGCCCCAGTGCATCCACGATTCGAAACGCTCCGGCTCGCCGTCCAGGCGCAGCTTCGGCAGTCGCTCGATCAGCAGGCGCATCGCCACCTTGGCCTCCATGCGCGCAACCGGAGCTCCCATGCAGAAATGAACGCCGTTGCCGAACGACAGGTGCGCGCGCGCCTCGGCGAGCGGGCGATCGATACGGAAGCTCTCGGGGTCGGCGAATCGCTGTGGGTCGCGATTGGCTCCGGTGATGTTGAACATGAGCTTGGTGCGCTCGGGCAATTGCTCGCCGTGCATCGTCACCGGACACAGGCTCGTGCGGAAATGCGCGAGTACCGGCGGGTCGTAGCGCAGGCTTTCTTCGACCGCCGATTCGATCAGCGACGGATTGGCCTTGAGTTGTTCCCAGCGTTCGGGGGCTTGCAGCAATCGCCACATCAGATTGCCGATGAGTCCGGTCGTCGTTTCCTGTCCGCCGGTCAAAAAGGCCAGGCAGACGTTGAGAATCTCTTCTTCGGTCAGCGGCCGTCCCTCGACCTTGGCGACGAGCGAGCGCGAGATGTAGTCGTCGGGCAGCACGTTGCCGAGCAACAGCGGTGAAGGCTCGGCTCCGCTGGCTTCGAGCAGCTTGCGGCGCTCGGCGATGAGCCCGCGGAAATGCGGCAGGATCTGGCCCAGGATGACTTCGAACGATCCGGGCGTCGGATCGTGGAACAGCTGCAGTTGCAGTTCGTCGGCCCAGTGCTTGTAATGCAGATAGTCGCTGCGCTTCGTGCCGAGCATCACGCACATCATCTGCGCGGGCAGCGGCAGGGCGAACTCGTCGTGGAAGTCGCCTGAGTCTTTCTCCAGCATGCGATCGATCAGCTCGCCGGCGATCGTCTCGGCTTCGCGCTCGTAGCGCATGACCGCCTTCGGCAGCAGGCCCGGCTGCATCGCCGCGCGAAACGCCATGTGGAACGGCGGATCGGTCTTGAAGCCGACCTCGCTGATCGTGTCCTTGGCCGCGTTGCCGTACTTGAACGACCACACCGGATTGTCGGCGAGGATGTCGCGCTTGATCTCCTCGTAGTCGCTGGTGATATAGAACTCGTAGTGCTCGCCCTTGTAGTGATGGAAAGGGCAGCGCTCGCGCAGCTCGGAATAGGCCACGCCAGGATCCGCGAGCGTCTTCGCGCTCATCGGGTCGAAGCGATAGGGTTCGCTGCTCATGACGTCTTCCTCCAGAAGAGCGACGACCTCACCGCAGCCCTCAGACGGGCGCAGCGGCCCTCGCGAGATTATTTCGTGTCCAGCGTGCGGCGAACAGCAGATGGCCGGTCGCCCACAGGTTGCAGAGCGCGAGCGCCACCATGCCGTAGGAAAGCGCCTTGTCGCCGAACTGCGGATTCAGCCCATCGCTGAGCCAGCCGACGATCTGCGGCCCGAGCCCGTAGCCGCACATGTTGCAGAGCACTTGCAGCAGCGCCATCGTGGTGCCGCGCATGTTGGTGCGCGTGAGTTCCATCGATAGCGGATAGCCGGTCGCGACGATCATCGCGTTGGCGAAGTGCTGAATCGCGAAGCCGGCGACCGTGAGCCACAGCGAGCCTGCGAGAATGCCGTAGACCGCAGCAGGCACGGTCAGAAAGGTCGCGAGTGCGGTGAGCTTGGGCAACTGCGAGGGATCGCGTTCGCTGATGCGGCTCGCGAGCCAGCCGCCCGCGAGCGAGCCGAGCATGCCGAATGTGGCGACGCCGAAGGCCAGTGAAAAGCCAGCGGTTTTGAGGTTGACGCCGTAGCTGCGAATCATCAGCGGAGCGAGCCAGGCGCTCATGCCGGCGGTCACCGCCATCGCGATGACGATGCCGATCATCGTGTGCACCTGCGCACGCTGCGACCAGATGAAGCGCAGCGTCTGTATGAACGGAGGCGGCGGTTGCATGCCGCTGGCGCCGACGGGATCGGGGGCATCGCTGGCCCCGCGACGCGGCTCGCGTATGGTGCCGAGCAACAGCAGCACGAGCAGCAGGCCCGGAATACCGGCGACGAGAAACGCCGCCCGCCAGCCGTACTGCTGCGCGACGATGGCCGCGACCGCGAAGCCGACGATGGTGCCGATCTGCGTGCCCGTGTAGTAAATGCCCATCGCCATCGGCCGCGACTTGCGATCGAAGTAATCGGCCAGCAGCGACATGTTGGTGGGCGTCCCGCCGGATTCCGCTGCGCCGATGCCGATGCGCGCGAGCACCAGCGACAGATAGCTGTTGGCGATCCCGCAGAGCGCGGTGAGGCCGCTCCAGACGAACAGCAGCGTCGACAGCAGGCGCACGCGATGCACGCGATCGACCAGCCAGCCGAGCGGCAGGCCGGCGAGCCCGAACGCGATCGCATAGCTCAGGCCGGCGAGAAAGCCGAGCTGGCTGTCGGATAGCGCGAATTCGTGCTTGATCGGTTCCAGCAGCAGCGTGACGATCTGCCGGTCCATGTGATGCATCGCGTAGATCAGCACCAGCGTGCTGAGTACGTACCAGCGATAGCGTGACGGCGCCGCCGTCGACGCGGCGGGCGCTTGCGAGCTGTTCACCTTGAGATCCTCCGGGCCGTGGATACCGCGGGCCTGCATCTGATTATCGGGCGGTGCCATGTGGCGGCCGCTTGCGCGGGCGTCGGAAAAGCGAGCGCGCCCGTGGACCGGAGTATAGACGCTGGAAAACTTAAACTGAAAGCGCTTCAAATCAGGAAGGATTGGTGAGTTGATCGGACATGAAGTGAATTTCATGATGGAAAGTGAAACGCTTGCAGTGAAGCCGGGATCAGGCTTCGACGGCGCCGCGCAGGTAGGCGTCGATGGTGCCCGCGCAGCCGATGTGATCGTCTTCGCCGGGCGCAGCGAAGCGTGTGATCGGCTCGAGCAGCACCGGGCCGCGGCGACCGCAGGCGCAGGTCGGCGCGAAATCGATGCGCACGCGGTCGCCGCCGATCACGCCGCCCCAGCGTCCTTCGAACAGCAGGTCGACGAAAGCGAAGCGACCTTCGACGACGCCGTCGGCACGGCCGATCAACTCGTCCGCGTTCGCGTTGACGACGAGCGGGATCAGGCCGGCCGGCACGTGATAGCGCTGCGCCTCGCAGCGCGGAAGCATCAGCGCCATCTCGGTCATGCCGTAGTTCTTCGGCCGCTTGACGTTGCCGTAGAAGCGGTTGATCTGTTGTTCGTAGTCATCGGGCAGCATGATGCCCTTGAGCCCGCCGCCCGCGGCGACGAGGCTGTCGGGGTGGAACTCGCCGTCGCCGATACCCATCGAGCGCGCGGTCTGCATGATGATCCAGTGCTGGGCCCACATGCCCGAGAGGAAGATCGGCTCGTGCCGATGCGCGAGGATCTTCTCGACCATCTGGCGGAGCTTGGCCTGAGACTGCAGGTTCTTCGCCGCAGTCTCGGCTTCGAAGTTTGCGATCTCGGTCGGTGTCGCAACGCCTTCCTTCATGCGCTTGCGCAGTGTCGCGGCGCGGCTCACCTCGGAGATCCTGAGCGGCTCGTCCGAAAGAAAGTGGATGTCGCCGGGCCGACCCCAGAGCTCCGCATTCATCAGCGAGGACTGCACGCCGTAGTTCGGCCCGCCCTTCGGAAACAGCTGGAAAACGGGTCGGTCCTGCTTCGGCGTGAGCCCGAGAAAGCCACCCATGACGACCTTGAAGTACTCGCGCAACGCTTCGCGATCACGCAGGCTGCGATTGAGGAACGAACATTTTCCGGAGGTACCGCTCGTCGCCATGACCTGGTGGCCGGAGGCCCAAAGGCGATCGATCCAGTCGTCGATGCCCTTGACGTCGCGGATATCGGTATCGCGCAAATCCTCGACCGACAGCGTCTGCAGCCATTGCAGCATGCGGTCCCAGCGGCCCTGTTCGATGAAGGAGGGCGGGTAGGATTTGTACGCCGTATGCGGCAGCAGCAGCGGCAGCAAGTCGTCGAGCTTGCCGATGCGCGTGATCGCGCCGTCGTCGGCGCGGCGCTTGAGCAGCGGCAATTGCTCGATGCGCTGTTCGAACAGTTCCTGCGCTGCGAGCAGCTGCAATTCGGCGATCTCGCGCGCGTCGCGCTCGTAGTGATCGGGGGCGCTACAGAGATCGAGCAACTGGCGTCGAATGGGCGTCATGGCGGAGAGACTCAGCGAGCGAAATCGGTCGACAGCGTCAGCGCTTCCCAGCGCGTGAGCTCGGACTTGAGCGCATCGATCTTCTGATGCACGCGCGGCAGTACGTCGCTGCCGAGCACGAGGCGCAGCGGGGGTTCCGGCATTCCGGTGAGCTGGACCAGCACCTGCGCCGCCTTGGCCGGATCGCCGGGCTGCTGGTTGTGGAACTTGCCGAGCATCTCGCGCATGCGTCCGGCCGTCGCCGCGTAATCGTCGATCGCCGGCTGCGAATAAGCCGAGCTGTCGCCCGCGAACTCGGTGCGGAATCCACCCGGTTCGACGATGGTCACGCGTATGCCGAGCGGAGCCACTTCGCCGGACAGCGCTTCGGACAAGCCTTCGAGTGCGAACTTCGAGGCCGCATAGCAGCCGAGGCCCGGCGAGCCGATGCGGCCGGCCACCGAGGCGATGTTGAGGATGTGGCCCGAGCGCTGCTTGCGCATCTGCGGCAGCACCGCGCGCGTCACGCGCCAGGCGCCGAACAGATTGGTCTCGATCTGGCGGTGGAACTGAGCCTCGTCGGCTTCTTCGACCGCGCCGACGAGAGCATAGCCCGCGTTGTTGACGAGCACGTCGATGCGCCCGGTGATCGCGATCGCCTGTTCGATCGCATGCGGAACGCCTTCGGCATCGGTGACGTCGAGTCTGATCGCATGCGAGCGTCCGGGTGCGAGTGCCTTGAAGGCCTCGATCTGCTCGGGCTTGCGTGCGGTGCCGATGACGCTGGCGCCTGCATCGAGCGCTGCCTGCGCGAAGGCCTTGCCGAAACCACTCGAAATGCCGGTGATGAGCCAGGTGCGGCCCTGCTGCGATTGCGTCGTCATCGAACTCTCCTCGTTATGCGAAGAGTCTAGAAATCCGTGACCGAAGCGGCCCGTTCGAATCCGCCGGATAGCGATGACGAATCGGACATCGCTATAGTCGCTCCGTCGCCATCAATCGAGCGAGCCATGAGTCGCAGCGTCGCGATCCTGATACCGCCGCGTGCCGAGTTGTCGAGCGTCGCGCTCGCAACCGATCTACTACAGCTCGCCAATCGCTATTCCTGCGAACGCACCGGCGAGTTACGCGAGCGCCCGACGCGACAGGCGAAGGCGCCGCTGCGCACGCGCTGGCTGTCGATCGACGGAGCGCCGGTACGGCTCGCATCGGGCGCTTCGCTCGACGTCGACGGCGCGATCGGTAGCACATCAGCCGCGAGCTACGATGCCGTGCTGGTCGCCGCGTTCGAAACGCGCGCTGCCCGCGATTGGATCGTTACGCTCGATGCACTGTCGCCCGTCAGCGACTGGCTGCAGTTGCAAGCGAAGCGTGAAACCTGGATCGCAGCCTGCGGAGGCAGCATCGGCCTGCTCGCGGAAGCAGGACTGCTCGACGGAAAGCCGGCTTGCGTGCCTTGGTGGCTCGAGGCCGCGTTTCATCGTCGCTATCCGGCCGTCGCCCTGCAGCGATCGACCGCGCTCACGCAGGCGCCGGGCGTGTTGTGCGCAGGTCCGATGAGCGCCTGGCCTGCGCTCGCACTGCGCTTGCTGCGCGAGATCACATCGCCGAACACCGCCGATTGGGTCGAGAAGACCACGCTGATCGACGCGGCGGCCCCGGCGGCTCCCGAAGCCCTGCAACTGCACGGCCTCGTCGAAACCGCCTCGCTCGATCCACTCGTCGCGCGCGCCCAGTATTGGCTGCAGCAGCGCTACTCCGAGCCCGTGCGACTCGACGAGCTTGCGACGAGCCTTGCGGTGAGCGCACGCACCTTGCTGCGCCGATTCCGCCAGGCCACGGGCCTCGCCCCGCAAGCTTATCTGCAGCGCCTGCGCATGGAGTCGGCGCGCCGCATGCTCGATCGTACGACGCTGCCGGTGGAACAGATCGGCAGGCAGGTCGGTTACGACGATCCGGCCTTCTTCGCTCGGCTGTTCAAGCGCGAGAGCGGAATGACGCCGAGCGGCTGGCGCAGCAGGGCGAGCTGATGTCGCGTCCGGGCACTATCGGCTTGCGAGCAGGCGTTCGATGGCCCGCGCATCGGCCTGCGAAATCGGCGAGAACACGATCATGCTGAGTCCTTTGGAGCCGTCGACGGCGAAGGCGGAGTATTCGAGTGTCAATGCACCGAGCGTGGGATGCTGGAAGCGCTTGTGCCCGATGCCGTGTCCGCGCACCTCGTTCTCGGCCCAAAGGCGGCGGAATTCGGGGCTGGTCTGCTGCAACTCCGCGGCGAGCGCGTGTGCCTCCGCATTGCCCCCGGTCCGTGTCACGTCGACTCGAAACACACCGAGCGCGAAGCGCGCGTTCTCTTCCCAATCGAGCAGACGCGTACGTGATCTCGGATCGCAGAACAGCATTCTGAGCACGTTGCGCTCGCGCACGGGCAGGGCGGAGTAGTCGGTCAGCAATTGCGTCGCGGCTCGGTTCCAGGCGACCACGTCCCAGCACGGGGTCTTCACGATCGCCGCCGTACCGCACATGCAATCCAGCACGCGCTGCAGAGTCGGCGTGACGGCGGGTGTCGGGCCAGGCGCGACGGGCGGCGGTCTCTGCTGCGCGAGAAAGAACAGCATCTCGCGGCCGACCGCATCGAGCTCGAGCGCGCGCGCCAGACGTTCCAGCACTTCCTCGGAGGGTGATCCGCCACGGCCCTGTTCGAGCCAGGTATACCAGGTGACGCTGACGGCCGCGCGGGCCGCGACTTCCTCGCGTCGTAGACCGGGCGTGCGCCTGCGGCCCGGAGCGTTCGTCGCGGGCTGCAGGCGCGAGCGCCGGTCACGCAGGAAGCTGCCGAGCGAAGCGCTCGAATCCGTGGGTGCTTGCTTGAGGGTGTTAGTCGCCATACCGGTATACGCGCCCGGCTTTTTCCAGACCTGATCGGCCAAGAATACTGCGCCTGAATGAAACCAGGAGTTTGGGCATGAAGGTATTCGTAACCGGAGCGACGGGATTCGTCGGTAGTGCGGTGGTCGCGGAACTGCGTCATGCGGGACATGAGGTGCTCGGCCTTGCACGCAGCACGGCGACGGTCGAGGCGCTATCGGCGATCGGGGTTATGGCCCATCGCGGCGACGTGCAGGACTTGCGAAGCCTGCGGGAAGGTGTCGCGAAGGCGGACGCGGTGATCCACACCGCTTTCATTCACGACTTCACGAAATTCGCAGCCAATTGCGAGATCGACCGGCAGGCGATCGAGGCACTTGGCGCCGAGCTCGAGGGCTCCGACAGGCCGCTGATCGTGACGTCCGGAACCGGGCTGCTGGCTTCAGGACGGGTTTCGGACGAGCAGGCGAGGCCGGCCGGTGCGAATCCGCGCATCGCTTCGGAGCAGGCGGCCGACGCAGTCGCGGAGCGTGGGGTTCGTGTTTCGGTGGTGCGGTTGCCGCCGTCCGTGCACGGCGATGGCGATCACGGCTTCGTGCCGATGCTGATCGATCTCGCGCGTCGCAAAGGCGTTTCGGCTTACGTCGGCGAGGGCCTGAATCGCTGGCCCGCGGTCCATCGGCTCGACGCGGCGCGGGTTTACCGCCGGGTGCTCGAGACGGGCGCTCGCGAGTCGCGTTATCACGCGGTCGCCGAGGAAGGCATCGCGTTTCGCGAAATCGCGGAAGTGATCGGGCGCCGTCTGGGCCTGCCCGTCGTCGGCCGGTCCATCGAAGAAGCCACGGCGCATTTCGAGTGGTTCGCGCACTTTGCGATGCTCGACAGTCCGGCTTCGAGCCGGCAGACGCGCGAATGGCTCGGTTGGTCGCCGACTGGGCCGGGCTTGCTCGCCGATCTCGATCGTGCCGCTTACTTCGGCGGCTGATCGCCGCCGGTCTGCTCAGATCTTGCGCAGGCCCGGCGGCTGGTAGCGCCCATCGAGCAATTCCGGCTGCGGCCAGTAGAGCCGCGCGACGACATGGAACGGCTGCTGAGGCACCGGCAGCCAGTTGCTCTGGTGCGCACTGCCTGGCGATTCGTTCTGCACGTAGAGGGTCAGCGAGCCGTCGGGGCCGTAGCGCATCGGCATGCGGTCGCTGAGCTTGTAGCGGCCACTCGGGTGATTCACGAGCAGGCGCGTCTTGGCATCGTAGATCGTGTACGACCAGAAGCCTTTGACGGGCGGCGGGCGATCGAAATGCAGCACGTAGCGATGATTGCCGTCGAGCGTGTCGCCGTCGGCGTCGAGCGCGGCACTCATGTAGACGACCTCGGCCGACTCCGGCCCCCAGATCGCGTAGTTCGCGAGCGTGGCCCGGCGCAGGAAGGCATCGTCGCTGCCGGCGACGAGGCTGCGCGGGCCACGCAGGTCGAGCGGATAGACCCAGCCGTTGGTCGGGTCTTCGAGATGGGCGACGCGCGCATGTACGCGGGCTCGCGAGGCGTCGATGCCGGCCTGCATCGCGGCGCGCTGCGATTCGCTCAGTGCGCTCGCATCGAAGTCCGCGCCGGGCGTGATGCCGATCGCCTTGAAGCGCTGCATGAGCGCTGCCTCGCTCGGATGGATCGTGCAGAGACCGAGCACGAAGTTCAGATAGCGTACGAACTCGGGCCTGGCGCATTCGAACCAGCGCGGCGCATCGGGTTGCAGCCAGTCGATCTTCGGCGCCGGTTTCGGCGAGGCCTGCTGCAGATAAGAGGACAGCGGTTGCAGAGAGTACCGGTCCTGCAGCTGGTGCAGGGCCTCGAAGTCGTCCGGACCTTCGATGGCGATGCGCATGAAGAACTTGAGCAGCCAGGTTTCGAAGACCAGCACTTCGTCGATGCCGGCGGGTTTCTCTCCGCTCCAGCCCGGACCCGCGAACAGATAGCGACGCGCCGCGTTGCCGTGCGTACGCGTTCCGCGGTTCAGCACGTTGTGCGTGTAGAGGTCTTCCATCTGGATGTTCTGGAAGCGATGCGGCTCGAACTCGGGGCTCTCGAACACGAGCGGCTCGGCGCGTAGGTCGAGCCAGCTCGAGGAGTACACGGTATCGGTGCCGACCCACGGAATGTAGTTGTTGAAGGTGGGCGTGGCGACGCTGCGGAAATGCTTGAAGCGGTTGACCGGCTGACGCTCGGCCTCGGGCGCGAGCTCGAGCTGCTGCACCATGAAGCCGTACGCCATCAACAACGGATAGGCATACAGATAAGCCTCGGCCGTGAGCGCCTGCAGCGCCTCTCCATCGAGCGTGATCTTCTGCGGGGATGACATCGGAAACTCCTGCTGTGCTCGTGCGCGCATCGCGGGCAGGGCGGCGAGCGCCATCAGCAGCTCGCGCCTTTGGGGGTTCATCGCCTTGCTTCTTTAGTTGCGGCGCTCGGCGGGCACTTGATAGCGCTGCATGTAGAACGACAGCGCCCGGTAGCGCTCGTCGAGGTCGATGCCGAAGTCGTCGGCCGAATATTCGTGCCCGCCGTTCTTGTGACGCGGATGCGCAGCCAGATACTCGCGAATGCGCGTCTCGTCGCTGGCTGCCAGCGTCTTGCCGCAGACCGCATAAATGCGCCGGACCATCGTCAGCGGGTCGGCCATCAACTCGCGGAACTGGATGTCGACGACCGGCTGCTGCGGATTCGCCTGGCGATAGGCATTGATGCCGTTGAGCAGGCGCTCGACCGCGGACGAAATGTAGTCGCCGACGACGAGCGGATTCGGATGATCGAAGTAGTTGCGAATGCCCGTGCAGGTCAGGCTGCTCAGCGAGACCGTGGCGGTGACCGGATCGCGATGCGTCTGCACGATCACCGCATCGGGGAACACCTGCATGATCTCATCGAGATTCTCCATGTGCATCGGCGCCTTGAGCAGCCACTGTCCGCCGCCGCGCAGCCATTGCAGCGTTTGCAGCACGCGCTTGAAGTACGCGTAGCCTTGCGTGTGATCGGCGCGCTTGTAGTAGTCGACGTAGGATGGAACCGCGAACGACCACTCGAAGGCCATCGAGCAGAAACCCAGCGAGAGCAGGGCGATTTCCTCTTCGGGTTCCTCGGCCTCGATCTCGTGCATCTTCATCATCTCGGGCGCGACCTGGAACAGTCGGTCGAGAGCGGCCTGGGCTGCGGCGATGCGCGGATCGGGCTGTGCCACCGGCGCATCGGCCTGGCCAAACGGCAGCGGGAACATGAGCTCCCAGAACGGAGACCAGCGCAACGTCGAGTCGCGCGCCATCAGGCGCTGCAGGTAAGTCGTACCCGAACGCGGCAGGCCGACGATGAAGATCGGCGCGCTCACGGGCTGATCGAGGATCTGCGGATAGCGCGTCCACAAGTCCTGCAGGCGCAGGCGCGTCACGAGCAGGTTCATGAGTCGGCGATGCGCGTTCTCGCGGCCCGCGGCGTTGAGATCGACTTCGTCGCGCAGCGAGGCGCAGAGGATGCGCAAGGGCTCGGCGAACGGCTCGGGCCCGAAGTCGGCGAGGCCGGTTTCTTCGCGGGCGAGCGTCATGAGCTGCTGTGGGTCGAGCGTGTAGCGCTGCTCGGCCTCGCGCAGCGCGGCGGGATCGCTGGCCAGGCTGGCCGGATAGGCGAAGTCGCGGCCGCGCGCGGTGAGCTGTTCGGGCGGCGGGATCGGAATGTTTTTCAGCATGATGGCTCCTCCAGAGTGCTCGTTTCGCTGTGTTGTTCAAGCCCGCGCCAGGGATTCTTTGCGTCCCTTGGCCGCTGCCAGCGCGAGCGCGGCGCTGAGCATCGAGGCGATGTAAGGCAGACGCGGATCGATCTGATGCAGGCTCATCGCCGCGAGTGGGGCGATGATGTAGCCGGCGGACCACATCGCGCTGTTGAGTCCGGCGACTGCGCCTTGTTCGTCGCCGCGCACCGCATGCGAGGCGCCGGTTACGTTGCCGATGCGCAGCAGGCCGTAGCCGAAGCCGCAGAGCGCGGTCGCGATCCACACCATGGACAGCTGGTCGGCGAGCACGAGGCCGAGAAAGGCCAGAGCGTTGATGCTCGCGCCGAGCAGCTCGAGCGTGCGCGGCTCGGGCCGCAGGCTTTGCACGAACACCGTCTGCGCGAGCAGCGTCGAAACGGCCGAGAACATCAGTGCGAAGCCGACGGTGCGC
The DNA here is from genome assembly GCF_058783045.1 of Hydrocarboniphaga sp. FW305-C-57. NCBI lineage: Bacteria > Pseudomonadati > Pseudomonadota > Gammaproteobacteria > Nevskiales > Nevskiaceae > Hydrocarboniphaga > Hydrocarboniphaga sp. FW305-C-57. Next base: position 724,500 of record NZ_JBYSYG010000001.1, read on the forward strand.
GGAACCTCGGTGGTCGCGATGCCGAGGTGGTCCATCAGATAGAAGCCCAGCGTCTGCAGCAGCGAAGCCTGCGCGAAGCTGCCGCAGATCGCGATGAGCATGGAACTCCGCAGTCGTGGGTCGAGCGGGCTCAGGCGGGTGTTCGCTGGTGCGCCCGCCACCGGCCCCTCGCTGCGCAGGCAGCCGCGAACCCAGGCCCAGATCACGAGCGCGAGCGCCGCGGTGGCGAATAGCGGAGTCAGCACGCCGAGCGCGGTCAGCAGGCCGATCACGGCCGGGCCGAGCAGATTGCCGAGATTCCATGACGCCGTGAGCCGGCCGAGCGCGGTCGCGCGTTCGGCCGGCGAAACGCGGCTCACGATGTAGGCCTGCGAGGCGGGCAGCGATCCGCTCGACAAACCGCTGTAGGTCAGGCGCGAGAGCAGGATCAGCGCCCACAGCGTGCCGGCTCCGATCCAGCCCGCGTAGCCGAGCAGGGCGGCGCCCGCGAACATCAATTGCGACAGCATGAAGCCGACGATGCCGGTCAGGATCACGACGCGCCGGCCGCGACGATCGGAGTGTCGCCCCCACCACGTCGTCATGAACGACCAGGCGATCGCGGGTAGCACGTAGATGAGGCTCACCGCCTGATCGGCGATGCCGAGATCGCGCGCGACCGCGGGCAGAATCGCGAAGATCAGCGTCTGACCGACGCCGTGCGTGAGCATGATCAGCGTCAGCGCGACTGCATCGCGTCTCGGAAGGCCTTCGGCAGTCGCGGACTCACGTGGCTGCAAGGCCTCGGCCGCCAGCGTCGGCGTGTCGGCGATCAGCGGCGAGATCGTGGGCTGTTCTTGCGACTGCGTCATGGCGACGGCTGCCTTCGTGTCGACAGACCCTAGTCGAAGACCACGCGCGCTTCGCGTGTGCCGTCGCGCTCGATGCTGTCGACGCGGCCTCGCTGGCCGGTCCGCAGGCGCGAGAACGGAGACATGCGCGCACTGACCGCCGTCAGGACGAGTTCGCCGTCGAGGCTTTCGACGAGCCATTCGCTTTCGTCGTAGCGCAGGCCGCTGCCGTCGGCCGATTCGAACAGAAAGATCGGTCCGAGCAGGGCCTGCACGCGGCAGGCGATGCCGAGCGAGCGCAGCCGGGTCGCGGCCTGCGGCGTCGCCGTGAGTGCGCGCAGAGTGCCGAGCATGCCGTGCAGGTCGCGGCCGAGTTCGCCGAGCGCATCGAGCACCGGCAGGCTCATGCCCAGCACGGCACGCGGACGGAATCGGCGTAGCACCATGTCGCTGCGCGCGGTGTCGTGCGGCCCGCCTTCGGCCTCGATCCACGGAATGCCCAGGCGCATCGCCGCATTCTCGAACGGCCACCAGGCGATCTCCTCGGCGCCGTCGCCGATCAGGTGCACGAGTTCGGCGCTCGCCAGTCCGAGATCGGCGAACACGCGCTGCGCGTACGCGGTATCGGCCTCGACGTCGCGCTTGCTGAGCGGATAGGGCAGCGATCCCGCGGCGCAGGGCGCGAGTCCGACGATCCAGGGCGCATCGTCGGGGCGGGACAGGTAGCCGCTATGCAGCGTGGCTTGCGGGTTCGAAAGACTCATCGCGGATCTCGGGTCTGGCTCATTGCTTGGCGGTGCGCGGCATCTTGTTGCGCGGCCCGTATTTGCCGAGCTCGGAATAGGGCAGCAGTTCGAGTTCCGGCGTCACGCCGACCGCCGCTTTGACCGAGGCTTCGAGCTTGCGGCGAACCAGATCGAGATCGGGATTGCCGGCGTAGCCGACGCGCAGCTTGAGCTTCGGCAGATCGCGCGCAGGGCGAATCACCTGGAACAAGCCGGCCGAGCATTCCTCGACGTCTTCGACCGCGCCCCAAACGTCCATCGGCAGAATGGTGTGGCCTTCGACGACGACTTCGTCGCCAGTGCGGCCGAGCGTCCAGAAACGCGCGCCGCTGCGGCCGCAGCCGCAGGGTTCGGTGGTCAGGCGCACCATGTCGCCCGAGCGATAGCGGATCAGCGGATCGACGCCGTTGACGAGCGAGGTCACGCAGAGTTCGCCGACGCCATCGCCTTCGATGGCCTTGCCGGTCTCGGGATCGACGAGCTCGACGAGCGCGATGTCCTCATGCGCATGCACGCCGTCGTGCAGCGGGCATTCGTGCGCCACCGCGATGTCGCCGAACGCGGTCTGGTTGTAGATGCGGCCCTGCAGGTTCCAGCTTTCGAGCACGCGGCGCACGCGCGGGCCCATCGGCTCGCCCGCGAACATCACCGCCTTGTAGCTCGACAGCACTTCGGCCATGTCGATGCCGAGCTCACGCTGTGCGTTTTCGAGCGAGTTCACGAACGGATTGCTCGCGGTGAACAGCGCCACCGGACGATAGCGGCGCGATAGTTCAATGAAGGCGTAGACGTCGTCGGGCTTGTAGCTGATCAGGATCGGCGTGATGCCGAGCCGATCGAGGCAGCGGTAGACCGGCCCGCGAATGCGCATGTTGAGCATCACCACGGAATCGCCCGGACGCGCGCCCATGAGCCAGAGATCGCGGTGCGTATTGCTCCAGAACGCCGAAGGCCCGTGCGGATCGAGGCCGCAGCCGTCGGGCTCCAGGCCATCGGCCTTCCAGCGCCAGCCGAACACGGTCGGATCGCCGGTGGTTCCGGAACTCGAGGCGATGAAGCTCAGGTCGTTCGGATCGCAGCAGAGCAGGCCGCCGAACGGATCGTCGTGCTCGTCGCGCCAGGCGCGCGACTGATCCTTGTCCATGAACGGAGCGAGCCGCTTGAAATCGGCGATCGAGCGAACCTGCGCCGGCGTGACGCCGGCTGCTTCCCAGTTGCGGCGTACGAGCGGGGAGTGCCGATAGGCATGCTCGACCATCGCGAGCAGGCGGCGCTGTTGCAGCGCCTGCAGCTCGTCGCGCGGCAGGGTTTCGACGGCATCGAAAAAGCGCGGCTCGCTTGCGGACGAGGCTTCGAAGACGGTGTTGCTGGACATGAAGACGATTTCCCGATCGCCCGAATCGCCGGGCTTCTCCTCGCGAATGGTGTGGGCCCGGTTCATGGACGAGGCCGCTCGTGACGGGATTAGCATGCCACGAATAGGACACCATTTACAGCCATCCGTGAAACCGGCCTAAACTGGCCCGTCGGAAAAGCCGAACCGGGTCCGACCGACAACGCCAGGGGACCGTTTCCACATATCTATGCCCGCCAAGACCACGCGAGAAGAGCCCGCGGACACACGCGCCGTGTCCACGCGCAGACTCAAGGACAACGCCAGCCGCAAGCCGCGCAGCGGCAGCGACAAGTCGCAGGCCGATGCACGCGAGCGCAAGCTCGGCGAAAAGGTGGCGTTCGCGATCAAGCGCGACATCGCCGAGGCCGGCTGGCCGGTCGGCGAGGTACTCGGCAATCAGGTCGAGCTCATGAAGCGCTACAAGGTCAGCCGCTCGACGCTGCGCGAAGCGGTGCGCCAGGTCGAGCGTCACGGCGTGGCGCGCATGCGTCGCGGCATTGGCGGCGGCCTGGTGGTCCAGCAGCCCGCGCGTGGATCGGCGGTGCTCGCGCTCGCGAGCTATCTGGAACTCGCCGCGGTCAAGCTGCCCGAGCTGTTCGAAGCGCGCGAGCTGCTCGAAGGCCTGATGGTGGAACTCGCCTGCGAGCGCGCCACCGATGCCGATCTGGCGCGCATGCGTGCGCTCTACGACCAGCTCATGGCGGGTTCGGCGGACGATCTGGCGCAGGAGGTGAAGCATCACTTCGAGCTGCGGTCGGCGATCGCGGCGCTGCCGCGCAATCCGGCGCTCGCGCTGCTGATCGAATCGCTCTATCGCGTGACCAGCGACATGCTCACGGTCTCGGCCGACGATCCGCGACTGCCCGAACTCGCACGCGCCTCGCGCAAGGAAAAACGCCTGCTCGTCGATGCGCTGCTGGCTGGCGACGTCGTCGCCGGTCGGCTCGAGGTGCGCAGCACCATCAAGCGCAGCCGTAAGCTCGTCGAGGCCGAACTGCGCAAACATGGGCTGAGCTTCGAGCAGGCCAGTGCGGTGGACTTGAGCGCCGAGGCTGACCCTTCAGGCACCAGCGGACTCTACAAGCTCGGGCATCGGGTTTCGCTGCGCATCGCGCGCGACATCGCGGCGAGCGATGCGGTATCCGGCAGCCGGCTCGGGTCCGAGCCGGAGTTGCGCGAGCGCTACGGCGTCAGCCGTGCGGTGTTTCGCGAGGCCCTGCGCACGCTCGAACTGCATTGCATCGTGCAGCTGCGCCGCGGCTACAGCGGCGGCATGGTGATCGGCGTGCCCGACCCGAGCTATACCGCCGAGCTCGCGACGATCTACTTCCAGTACGCCCGGCTCAAGCCGCGGCACTTCTACGAAATGTGGCGCTCGCTGCAGCTGGCTTCGGCGCAGCTCGCGGCGCAGCGCATCACCGCCGCCGGCAAGCAGCGGCTCGAAGCCGTGATCGCCGCACAGAAGGCGGCGACGCACGAGCAGATTCCAGCCGTGCATGGGCGGCTGCATCTGGAGATCAGCGATCTGTCGGGCAACCGCGTGCTGGCCTTGTTCACGCGCATCATGTCGGACATCGCAGCCTACTATCCGACCGACATTCCGCCTGCCGAGACCTGGCAGGTGCTGTCGGGCAGCCATGCCGAAGTCGCGGCAGCGATCGGCAAGGGCGATGCGCCGCTTTCGCGCCGGCTGATGGCGCGGCACATGAAGCTCGTCGATGCCTGGTACGGCAACACCGAGCGCGAAGCCTGGTTGCACTCGCTCGAAAAAGCGCCCGAATCAGCCTGAGTCGGCGCGCGCTCGGGTGCCTGCGCGTCAGCCGCCGGCGAGTTCGCGCATGTCCGCGGTCGTCGGGTTCTGAACGCCGACGCCACCGTCGACCTGGAACATCTGCCCGGTGATGTAGCCCGATTCGTCGGAGGCCAGAAACACCGCGAGATTGCCGATGTCCTCGGGCAGGCCGAGGCGCGGAACCAGCGTGTGCTTCTTGAAGGTCTCGAGCACCGGCTTGGGCCAGCTCGGAGCGCGCGTGGTCATGATCAGCCCTGGCGCGATGGTGTTGCAGCGCACGCCCTGCTTGCCGTACTGCACAGCCACGCTGCGCGAGAACGCCTGCACGCCGCCCTTGGTCGCCGCATAGGCCGTCGGCCTGTCCATGCCTTGCACGGCCGCCATCGAAGTGGTGTTGATGATCGAGCCGCCGCCGCCTTCGATCATGATCGGCAGCACGCAGCGCGTCGGATACACCGCGCTCATCAGGTTGAGCCGAACCGCGCGATCCCAGTAACTCCAGTCCATTCCGGTCACGGTGGTATCACGCGCCGAATCGGTGAAACCGACGTTGTTATAGAGCACGTCGATGCGGCCATAGGTCTCGTGCGCGACCTCGACCATGGCCTCGATCGAGGCTTCGCTCGTCGCATCGAGCTGCACGGGCAGCGCGTCGCCGCCGGCCTGCTTGATCGCATCGACGACGGCCTGCGCGGCCGCGAGATCGAGATCGGCGACGACCACGCGCGCACCCTCGGCAGCCATGAGCTTGGCGCTCGCCCGGCCGATGCCGAGCGCTCCGCCGGTGACGATGCAGATCTTGTTCTGGAGCCGGTTCATTCTGTTCTCTTCCAAGGCGCACGGGTGCACGACGCGACGTGCAGCTTATAATGGTGCACTATTTAATCGCAATCGAGCCGAAAGGCATTACGCGGACAAGATCGAAGAGGAGATCGCATGTCGTCGTCATCGACATCGGGAAGCGTGACCGTCCTGCGCGAGCGGCCACACCTGGCCTGCATCGTCATCGACCGGCCCGCCGCGCGTAACGCGATCGATCCGGCGATGGCCGAGGCACTCGAAGCGGCGGCCGAAGCGGTCGAGGCCGATGCCGACATTCGAGCTGTCGTGCTCACCGGGGCCGGTGGGCTCGCGTTCTCGGCCGGAGCCGATCTGGCAACGCTTTCCGCGGGCCGCAGCGACGAACTGCTGCGACCGCGAGGCGGCTATCTGGGGCTGTCGTCATTTCCGCGCCGCAAGCCCTGGATCGCGGCGATCCGGGGCGTCGCCGCGGGCGGTGGGCTCGAGCTCGCATTGTCCTGCGATCTGATCGTCGCCGGAGAGACCGCGCGCCTGGGCTTGCCCGAAACGAGCCGCGGCACCATCGCGGGCGCCTGCGGCGTCTATCGCCTGCCCAAGCGCGTGCCGCGCGCGATCGCGATCGAATGGCTCGCGACGGCCGAGCTCATCGCGGCCAGGCGCTGCTACGAGGTCGGGCTCATCAATCGTCTCGTACCCGACGATCAGGTCGTCGACGAGGCTTACGCGCTCGCCGAGCGCATCGCGCGCAATTCGCCGATCGCGGTGCGCGAATCGCTCGCCATCGCGCGTGTCGCGGCCGAACTCGGTGAAGACGAGGCGCGGGCGATGACCGACGCCGCAGTGCTGCGCGTCAACGCCTCGCCCGACAACCGCGAAGGGCCTGCCGCTTTTCTCGAAAAGCGCATGCCGCGCTGGAGCGAGTGACGCATGGGAGCCGACAACTCAGCCGAGCAGATTGCCCGCCAGACTTTGGCCGCGGCATGGCAGTCGTTCGCGGACGAGATCGCGAGCGGCGCTTCGATCGTTTCCGCGGCGCCGTTCGCGAACAATCCGCGCGATCTCGCCGAAGGCCATCGCTATCTCGCGCGACTGATCGCGTTCGCGATCCAGGAAGAATTCGGCTTCGCCGATCCGGAGTTTCCGGCTTTCCACCGCGGGCTCGATCCGCTCGCGCCCTGGGGTGCGCCCAATCTCGACAACATCTACCTGACCGCGACGATCGATGGCCGCCACGCCTATCGCGTCTGGGCGCACGTGAGCACGATCGACGGCTTCATCCTCAATACCAACGAGGGCGTGTTTCCGATCTTTCCGGGTTTCAGGACCACAGGCGAAACGAGTTCGCGCGACCTGATCATTGGAGAAGACGGCCACTTCGAGCTGCTGCTGAGTGCCGAGCGTCCGGCTGACTGGAAAGGCAACTGGATGCGGCTCAAACCGGCCGATCTGAAGTTCAGTGTGCGCCAGTACCTGAGCGACTGGGATCGGCATCTGCCCGCCGACTTTCACATCGTCAAGCTCGGCAACGAGGGGCTGACGCCGGCTCCGTTGACGCCCGAGCGCTGCGCCAAGGCGCTCGCCGACGCGGTGCACTGGGCGAAAACGCTCGCCGCCTACTACCTCAAGCGACTTGCCAACGAACTCGTCGCGAGCCGCTACAACGAGCTGCCGACACCGCAGAAGCGCGTGCCGGGCTCCGAGTACGTGCACTACGGCGTGACATTCTTCGATGTCGCCGAAGACGAGGCGTTGCTGATCGAAATGCCGGACGAGCCCGTACCGGGGTATCAACCGTATTGGAGTTTCCAGCTCTACAACCTGTGGAACGAGTCGACCGATCCGTTTCATCGCATCACCTGCATCAACCGCAAGCAGGCGCAGATCGACGAAGACGGCGTGCTGCGCATCGTGATCGCGCAGCGCGATCCGGGTGTGCCGAACTGGCTCGATACCGACGGCCAGCGTCGCGGCTACCTGTGGTATCGCTGGATCTGGGCTGACAAGGTTCCGTCGCCGGCCGGACGTCTCGTCAAGCTCGCGGAGCTGCGCCAGCAGCTGCCGGCTTTCGTTCCGCAGGTGAGCGAGGCGCAGCGTCGCGAGCAGCGCGCGCGCCGGCGCACGCATCTGGAGACGCGTTACTTCCGCTAGTGAGTGGCTGCGTCGGTGGCCTGGCCGAAGGCCTGAGCTACCGGCTCAGCGCGAGAAGCCGCCATGAAGTAGCTTCCGCCCGCGAGCGCGAGCTTGCGGCCTTCGCGATCGAGTGCTTCGACGCTGACCGACGACAGCCGAGTGCCGAGCTTGCGCAATCGCGAGATCAGCAGCACATCGTCGGCGGGCGCGGGTTCGATCGGATCGAAGCGCAGATCGGCGATCGCCCCGCCGACTCCGTCGAGCCCGAGCAGCAGGTAGCCGAGCGCAGCGTTCATCGCGAAGGCGAGCGCTCCGTCGTCGATTCCGTCGCGGCCCTGCCCGGAGCTGAATTCCGTGCGCCAGGGCAGGCGCAGCATCAGCGTGTCCGCGGTGATCGAAAGCGCTTGCAAGCCGAGCCAGGCATTGCTCGGGCTTTGCGCGATCTGCGCATTGAGCGCCGCGCAATCGAGCCGCGGAAGCGCGTCCGTGCTCATGCCTGCGTCAGATAGACCGCGCGGCCACTCGCGAGATGCTGGCCTTGCTCGTCGCGAATCGTCACGTCGACGTTCGCGAGCGTGCGTCCGAGCTTGACTACCTGCGCCGAGACGAGCAGATCGCCGGGCTTGCCGGGACGGTGGAAATCGCAGCGCAAATCGACGGTCGGAACCGTGCGCCCGAGCTGGGTGGTGACCGCGTAGCAGCCACAGGAATTCACGAGCGCTGCGAAGATGCCGCCGTGCGCATGCCCGGTCTTCGCGGCGCCGACGAATTCCTCGCGCCAGCGCACGCGCACGACGATGCCGGCCTCGCCGATCGACTCCACCTGCTGGCCGAGCCAGGCATTGAACGGGCTCGTGGCGATGATGGCATTGAGCGCCTCGACACTCAGCGGAAGATTGTCGGCCTGCATGTCGGGTGTTCCTGGCTGGCGGTTCGTCATGTCGAGCGGGGTGGGGTATTGGCGTGGCGCCGGCTTCACCGTGCGCCACCCCGGTGTTCATGCGTTCGGCATCTCGCCTGGCCCTGGCCAGGGCTTCCACTCGGTGTAGCGCTGCAATTCCTGGGGCTGGTTCTCGACGAGCCGCGCGGTGTCGGGATTCATGAACTCGTCGTAATGCCGGGCGATGGCTTCTGGCGTGGCCTGGGCATCGAACCAGCCGCGCGTGTTGCACCAGGCCGTGCGAGAGATTCGTCCACCGCCACAGCTGAAGACTTCGCCGCTGGCCTGCAGCGACTCGGACAGCAGGAACAGGGCCGGCGCCGCGATGAGCTCGGGCGAGAAGCCCTGGTCGATCCAGTCGCGAAAAGGCCCGGGCGGAATCCGCGCGGTCATCGCGGTGCTCGCGACGGGCAGCATCGCGTTGACCTTGATGTCGAACTCGCGGCCTTCTCGCGCATTGTCCTTGGTCAGCGAGATGAGTCCGCCCTTGGACGCTGCATACGCTGCGCTGCGTCCCATGCCGAGCGCTGCATTCGAAGCGATGTTGAGAATGCGGCCGTAACGCTGGTTTCTGAGAATCGGCCAAGCGGCCTGGGTGAGCGCATACGGGCCGATCAGATTCACCCGAAGCACGCGCAGCACCTCGTGCTCGTCGACCTCGGAGAAAGCGCCGGGTGCGGACGTCCCTGCACAATTGACGAGCAGATCGAGCCGGCCGAAGGCCTGAAGCGCCTGCGCGACGATCTCGCGCGCGCCGGCGAAGTCGCCGACCGCGGTTTCATTGCCGACCGCCAGACCGCCGGCCTGGCGAATCTCGTCGACGATGGTTTGCGTATCGCGCAGATCGTTGACGAGAACGCGAGCCCCGCAGGCGGCGAGCGCCGATGCGACGGCCCGACCGATGCCGCTGGCCGCGCCGGTGACGATCGCAGCGCGATCGTCGAAATCGATGACTCCGAGGGCTGTCGTCATGTTTCGTCCGCGCCGATCTTTCGAGGCGATCGGTACGTGCCGATCATCGTGTGGCGATTTCTCCTTTCAATAGTATACCATTTAAGAAAGACCGGCGACGCATCCGCGACCGACCGAAAAAGGCGCGCAGTGCGAGCGCGAGGAGAACGAATGGCGTTCAGCGACATGGCCGACGATGCGATTCCGCGAGGACGCCTGCGCGGCAAGGTGGCGGTGATCACCGGCGCGAGCTATGGCATCGGTCGCGGACTCGCGATGCGATTCGCGAAGGAGGGCGCGCGGCTGGTGCTCTGCTCACGCACGGCTTCGCGGGCCGGCGAAATGCTCGACGCGGTGCGCGAGATCACCCCGGCCGTGCACTACGTGCCGGCCGACGTCGGCATCCGCTCCGAGATCGAACACGTGATCGCCGAAGCGGCGCGCGTCTATGGTCGAGTCGATGCCTTGGTCAACAACGCGCAGACGGTGATGCCGTGGACGCCGCTGGAGGACAAGCCCGATGACGACTGGCAGCAGACGCTGCAATCGGGCTTGCAGGCGACGCTTTGGGCCATGCGCGCCGCGTTTCCGCTCATGAAGGCGCAGGGTGGCGGACGCATCGTCAACTTCGGTTCGATCTTCGGCGTCAACGGTAGCCGCTGGGCCGCCGACTACGCGGCCTGCAAGGAAGCCATACGCGGACTCACGCGCACGGCCGCGAACGAATGGGGTCGCTACGGCATCACCGTCAACGTGGTGCTGCCGGCGGCCGAGAGCGATGCGACGAAAGCGTTCAAGCAGAACCATTCGGCCGCGTACCAGCTCATGCGCGGACGCGTGCCGCTGCATCGGCACGGCGACCCGGAGACCGACATCGGTGGTGCGATCCTCGGCCTGGTTGCGGACGAAGGGCGCTTCATCACCGGCGAGACGTTCTTTCTCGATGGCGGACTCGGCATCTCGCGGCCCGTGCAGGCGCATCAGCCGCACGTGAGGCACTGACATGGCGGGCCTGCTCGAAAACAAGGTCGCGCTCGTCGTCGGCGCCGGACGCCACCCGGGACTCGGAATCGCTCAACGCTATGCGCGCGAGGGCGCGAAGCTGCTGCTGATCGATCGCGACGCGGAGGCCTTGAAGACTTATGCCGACACTCTCGGTGCGAGCGTCTTCGTCGCCGTGCCGGGAGAGAAAAGCGCCTTGCTGAGCGCGATCGCCGAGGCGATCGCGGTGCATGGGCGCATCGACATCCTCGTCAACGCGGCGGCCGAAGCGCCGGCCTGGCAACGGCTCGAGGAGCTGTCCGATGCAGACTACGATGCCGCATTCGCGCAAGGCTTTTCGGCCGCGCGCTGGGCGATGCTCGCGGTGCAGCCCACCATGCGCGAACAGGGCGGCGGACGCATCCTCAACCTCGGTTCGATCTACGGCGAGAACGTGGCCGAATACATCGGCGCTTATGCAGCCGCAGCCGAAGCGCTGCGCGCGCTCACGCGCACGGCCGCGCAGGAGTGGGGCGCCGACGGCATTCTCGTCAACGTGCTGATGCCGACGGTCGACGACGAGCGCTTCCGGGCCTACGCACAACGGCAGGCTGAACAGGTGGAGCGCACGCTGCCGCTCGTGGCCCTGCAACGCTTCGGCGATCCGGTCGAGGATGTCGGCGGAGCCGCAGTGCTGCTCGCGGGCGAAGACGGCCGCTACATCACCGGCTACACGATTCATGCCGATGGCGGTTATCACATGGCCGGTCCGGTTTACGTTCCGGTTCTGGAGTCAGCCTCATGAGCGCCGCATTCGCACGCCGCTTCGAAAACAAGGTCGCGCTCGTCACCGGTGCCGGCGCGGGCATCGGACGCGCGGTCGCCTTGAGGCTCGTCGAAGAAGGCGCGCAGGTGTTCGCGGTGAGCCGTGGAGACAACGTCGACGAGCTCGCGGCCCTGCATCCGGAGCGCATCGTCGCGCACCGCGCCGATGTCGGCGTTCCCGAGCAGATCGAAGCGATGATCGCGGCCTGTGTCGCCCGCTGCGGGCGCATCGACGTGCTCTGCAACAATGCCGGCATTTCGCATGGCGGAACACCGCTGCACGAGATCGATCTCGAACTCTGGGATCGCATCATGGACGTGAATCTGCGTGGGGCTTTCCTCGTGCTCAAGTACGTGCTGCCGGTGATGATGCGCCAGCGCTACGGGTCCGTCGTCAACATGTCCTCGGTCGGCGGTACGCGTCCCTCCGTGGGTTCGGCGGCGTACATCGTCGGCAAGGCCGGACTCAACATGCTGACCAGGATCGCGGCGCTCGAATACGTGGGCCACGGCATCCGCATCAACGCGGTCGCACCGGGCACCATCCGCACGCCGCTGGTCGAAAAATCGGGCGCTGCCTTGATCGAATTCAAGGAATCGGTGACGCCGATGCACAGGCTCGGAACACCCGAGGAGATCGCCGCATTGACCGCCTTCCTGGCTTCGGACGAGGCCTCGTACATCACCGGGGCGATCTATGCGATCGACGGTGGACGCTGTGCCGAATAAGCGACGTATCGGGAGATCGAGATGACCCAGCAGAACCCGTCCTTCGTCTCCAGCGAAGCCGCCTTGCACGACGCGGCCGCGCAGCGCTGCGGCATGAGCGATTTCGGCTCGCAGGAATATCGGCCCGCGCTGCGTAGGCTGTTGCAGGCGCTCGATCAGGACACGCAGCTCACGGCCGAAGGCTGGCGCAAGTATTTCGATCGCATCGTGCAGGTGCTCGTGAGCCGTGCCTGGTCGCAGAAGGGTTGGGCCGAGCATCCCGAAAGCCTGTCGTACGAACTCAAGCCGCCGATCGTCATCACCGGCCTGCCGCGCACCGGCACCACCGCACTGCATCGGGTGCTCTCGATGGACCCGCAGTTCCAGGGACTCGAATACTGGCTCATCGACAACCCGATGCCGCGTCCGCCGCGTGCGGACTGGGATGCGAACCCGCTGTTCAAGCGCGCAATCGACGAACTCGAAGCGCTGTATCGCGAAGTGCCCGGCATGAAGGCCGCGCATCCGATCATCGCCGACGAGGTCTATGAATGCCTGCTGCTCACGCGCCAGGATTTCCTGTCGATCGACTGGACCACCAACGCGAACATTCCGAGCTATCAGCAGTGGTGGCTCGAGCAGGACACCGAGGCGATGTGGCGCCGCTATCGCGACAATCTCCGGCTGATCGGCCTGCATGAGCGCGACAAGACCTGGTTGCTCAAGAACCCGGCCTCGCTGTTCGGTCTCGCGGGCTTCATGAAAGTATTCCCGCAGGCGACGATCATCCAGACGCATCGCAACCCGATCACCTCGGTCGCCTCGGGCGCGAGCCTCGCGCGCATGGCGCGCATCCCATACGAAGGCGCGGGCACGAGCCGCACCGCGGCGGCGCGTCGCGAAGTGGATCTCTGGGGACGTGGTATCGAGATGGCGATGGACGTGCGTCGGCAATATCCGGACCGTTACGTCGATGTCTACTTCTCCGACTTCGCGAGCAAGCCGATGGAGACGATCGAGCGCATCTACGCCGGTTGCGGCCTCGCGCTGAGTGATACCGCGCGCGCGGCGATGCAGCGCTGGCTGACCGAGAATCCGCAGAACAAGCACGGCGAGCACAAGTATTCGCTCGAAGGAACCGGTATTTCGGAAGATGACATCCGTCGCCGCTTCGCGCCCTATATCGACTTGTACGGACTCGCCGCATGAGCCATGTGGGCTGCACGATCGCCGAGGGCGTCTGCGAGATCCGGCTCGATCGCCCGGCAAAGCTCAACGCGATCACGCCGGACATGTGGATCGAGCTCAACGCGGCGCTCGATCGCGCCGAAGCCGACGATGCGGTGCGCGTGATTCTGTTCAGTGCGGCTGGCAAGTCCTTCTGCGTCGGAGCCGATCTGAACGCATTCAGCGCCGACAACATGGGCGACGAGGTTCCTTCCGGACTCGACAATCCGGGTGGACGGCTCACCGCGCGGCTGCCGCAGATCGAGAAGCTCGTGATCGCGGCCGTGCAAGGCCATGTGATCGGCTTCGGCGTCAGCCTGGTCCTGCAGTGCGATGTCGTGCTCGCCGCAGCGACGGCGCGCTTCGCCCTGCCGTTCGTGCAGCGCGGCTTCGTGCCCGAGGGCGGCAGTTCGCTCTCGCTCGTGCAGCGTGTCGGCTATCTGCGCGCGGCGCAGATGATGCTCGCAGGCGAGGCCATCGACGCGTCCACCGCGAAGGATTGGGCGCTCGTGACGCACATCGTCGACGAGGCGGTCCTGCGCGAGCAGGCGATCGAAACGGCGCGCCGCATCGCCGGTTCGCCGCCGGGCGCCTTGCGGCGTACGCGCGAGTTGCTGCGCCGGCCTTCGAACGACATCGCAGACCAGATGCAGCGCGAGTCCGAGGCGTTCACCGCGCAGCTGCGATCGGACGAGTCCAAGGAAGCGATCGCCGCGTTTCTCGACAAGCGCAAGCCGGACTTCTCGCGCTTTCGCTGAGCTCGCACCCATGAGCGAGCAAACGAAAGGCCTTGCGCTGATCACGGGCGGAGCGAGCGGCATCGGCTACGGCATCGCCCGCGCCGCCGCACTCGACGGCCTGCGCGTGGTCATCGCGGACATCGACGTAGCGGCATTGCGGGAGTCCGCTGCGAATCTTGCAGCCGAAGGCGCCGAGGTTCTGACGCTCAAACTCGATGTCGGCAGCGAATCGGACTGGCGAAGCGCGGCGAGCTTCGTCGAATCGCACGGTAATGCCTTGCAACTGCTCGTCAACAACGCAGGCATCACTGGAACCGGACGCCACGTCGGCGAGCTGGAATCGGCCGAGTGGCGGCGCATCATCGAGATCAATCTGACCGGCCTGTTCCTCGGCACGCGGACGATGCTGCCGCTGCTGCGAAAATCCGAAGTCGGCGCGCACATCGTCAACACCGCCTCGATGGCTGCGCTACTGCCTTACGCGGGCGGTGCCGGCTATACCGCGAGCAAGGCCGGTATGCTCGCCTTCAGCGAAAGCCTGCGCCAGGAGCTCGAAGCCTCGGGCATCGGCGTGTCGGTGCTGCTGCCGGCGCAGGTCAGAACGCGCCTGTTCGATACCTCGGCCCGGCAGCTCGATCCAGACTCGGGCGATGCGATGTCGCGCCGGGCGGCTCAGGTGACGAGCCTGCAGCGCGATGGGCTCGATCCGCTCGCGGTAGGCGAGCAGGTGATGCGGGCGGTGCATGCGCGCGAGTTTTATATCTTCACGCATCCGGAGCTGAAACCGGTGATGGAAGCGCGCTTCGGCGCGATGCTCGCCGCGATGGGCGAATGACCCTAGCGCGGCCGGTCCAGCGGCGGCGCCAGATTGATGAAGCCGCCATCGACCACGAGTTGCGCGGTGATCTTCCAGCCGCCGTCCTCGCTTGGTGCGATCTGGCGCCGGTCGAGCGCGGCCTGCAAACGATTTTCGGGCGACATGGCCGTGCTCCGGTGTTCGGGCGTGGAACGCTGGCCGATATCGGCGGCTAGTAATGATACCGGCGCATGATCGCCGCGCGCCGTGCATCGACGATTCGCTTGCGCTGTTCGCGATCGAGCTTCGGCGTTGCGGCCGGCAGTTCCTGCTGCAGCTCGGCGAGCTTGACCTTGCGCACTTCGGGAACGTTGACCTTGCTGGTCTTGTACCAGCGGAACTGCGCGATGCCGTGCAGGCAGCCAATTGTATCGAGCCAGTTCGGCACGCCCGGATCCTGTGTCGACAGCACGAGCCGCGCATGACCATCTGCGTCGATGTGTGCCTGCGCGCCGTTCAGGCAGCTCTGGTGCTGCACGTAATCCGCAGTGCCGCCCCAGACGTCGCCAAGATGGATGTTCCAGTACATCGTCTGCGGAATCTCGACGTCGATGATGAGCGCCTCGTCGGCCTCGATCTCGTAGGGCAGCAGCAGATAGACCGCGACCGGATGCGAGCCGCCCTTGGTGTTGACGTTGCTCTGGTGGAATCGGTTGATGCCCGTGCGTTGCGGGTTCGTCGTGATGTGCGGCTGGAAATGCTCGACGACGAAGTTCATCAGGCGCAGGCAGCCGTCGAGACGGCGTTCGAGCTCGGCTTCGGGTAGAAAGCACGGACCGGCCGGCAGATCGTCGTAAAGCTCGATATGCAACTCGGCGCCGCGCGTATTGACCCAGTCGTAGTGTGTATCGCGGATCAGCAGCACGTTGTTGCGCGAGGTCGGATCGAGCTTGATCCAGTTCTTGCCCACTCCCGGATCGGTCGCCGACAGGATGTACTCGAAATTGCCGTCCGCATCGAGGATGCCCTCGGGCTGGTAGTTGCCGAACACGGTCGGCTCGTCGTCGCACCAATGGCTGCGATTGACCTGGATGTCGAGCCACAGCGTGTTGCCGCGATTGCCCCAGACCCGATACGTACGCGTGCCGTCGATGAAAGCCCAGCGATAGTGGAAGTCCGGGTTCGGCAGCGTCCACGTGAAGATGTTCGGCTCGAAGGTGCTGTGCACGTAGAAGGCCGGATAGGTCTGCTTGGGCGCGAAGCAGGTCGTGAACGCCGAAGCCTGCGCGTTCATGAGGAAGTAGTGCGCAGCCGCGTGCGTTTCCGGACGCCACACCATCTCGGTGGCGAAAATGCGCTGCCGCAGCGCTTCGAGTCCTTCGAGGTAGCGCTTCCAGGCCGCATCCATTGCGGGCGAGATGGCGGCGCCTTGTTGCAGTTGCGATGTCGAACTCGGCATGACGAGTTCTCAGCGCGCAGACGGCAGCCGAAAGCGCTCGTGCTCGCGCGCGTACCAGTCCAGGTAAGGCTTGAACGCGGTGTTGATCTCGTCCGCGCTGTAGCCGACGTCGTCTAGCGAATGCTTGTGCTTGCCGTGGCCGTGCGTCTTCTTGGCTTCGTTGTCCGCGTAGTGCTGCAGTCCGCGCTGGGTCGCCTCGGTGAACGGCAGATCGAAGCGCGCATAGAGGCGTCGCATGGTCTCGACCGGCTGCTCGATCAGGTCCTGGAACTCGATGTCGTAGAAGTGCCTGTCGACGGCCGGATCCTTGCGCGCCTCGACCATGCGGCGCGAGCCTTCGGCTTCGGCGGCGAGGAAGCTCGCGGCGACTTCCTTCGGATCGACCTGGTCGGACCAGAGCTTGCGCAGCTCGGTGATGTTGCTCGCGAGCGAGGACATGATCTGCGCGGGCGCGCGGTGCGTGTAGAGCAGGATCGCGTCCGGATAGGTGGCGAGCAGCTCGGGCAGGAAGTGCGAATGCTCGGGTGTCTTGAGCACCCAGCGCTCGCCCGCGTAGTTCGCCTGCAGGTTCTGCAGGAACTGCTTGTGGAAGCCGTAGACGCCGCGCCAGTCGGCGTCGTCCATCGCGTATTTCGCGAAGGTCGGAATGTTGATGTAGGCCGGGAACACCATGCAGGCGAAGGTATGCTCGAAGATGAAGCCGCATTCCTCGGGCAGTCGCGAGTCGAACGGATGCGTGGCCTGCAGGCCTTCGGATCCGAAGCCGTCGCTCATGAGCTGGTTCTGCACTTCGGCGATGCGCGGATCGGTTTCGTAGGTTTCGCGCTCCGGCGGCGGCACCGAGCGGAAGATTTCCCACATGCGCGGCACCCGATGCGCGGGATCGAACGAAAGCAGCGAGAGCAGGTTGGAGGTGCCGCTGCGCGGCAGGCCGAGGATGAAGATCGGACGCGTGATCTTCTGCTGCTCGACTTCTGGATGCCTGGCGCGCCAGTCGTAGATGCGCAGGCGATTCTGCAGCAGCCCGTCGATGCGGCTCAGCATGCGCTCGCGACCGAGATCGGACAGGCGGGCTTCGCGCTGCATGGTGTCGAGTAGCAGCTGCAAGCCGGTGCGGAAATCCTGCTCGCCCCACTGGTTCATGCCGGTGGCCTTTTCGGCGGCGGCAATGAGGTCTCGGGCGCTGACGGTACGGCTCGACATCGAATCTCTCCTCGGGCTGGTCGGATGTGCACGCTCCAGGATGGAACGCGGCTCCGACTCTCGATCGAGCATAAATGGTGCACTTAATGTCCGCAATAAGTGAAGCGTTTCAGCTGATATAGGCCTTTTTACTGCTCTGGCCTTGACAATTGGTGCACTGTTAACAATGCTGGCGGCCATAAGGAGCGGTCGCGCCGGGATGCATTGAAGTCCGGTGCCGAACCCCCGTCAGTGCCATGTGAGGAGAGCAGAATGCGTCGCTGCATCATTGAGCGGATCGCGATTCCGAGAGTCGGAATTCGGTCTGCGCCGCTCGCCGAAAACGGCGGCGAACCTTACTCGATAGCGCTCTTCGTCGCTTGTGAAAGCGCTTTCAGTTTGCCCGCCGCAGCGGCCGCAATGGAGTGCCGTTCGTGATCGCGATTCAAGCGCGCAAGCCGTGGACCTTGATCGGCCTGCTGATGTACATCGAGACGATCGCGGCCTTCGAGGTCGCGATGATCTACGGCGCCATCGGCCTGCTCTACAAGCTGTTCAGCGATCCTGTGCTCGTCGGCTGGGTCATCACGATCTACCTGCTGGTCTCGGCCTGCCTGACGCCGCTGATCGCGCGCCTCGGCGATCTCTACGGACGCAAGCTCGCGGTCAGCTGCGTGCTGGTCGTCGCGACGATCGGTTCGCTGATCAGCGCGATGAGTCCCGATCTCGTCGGCCTGCTGGTCGGCCGCGGCTTGCAGGGCTTCGCCGGCTCGCTGCTGCCGCTGTGTTTCGGCCTGCTGCGCGAGCATCTCGAGCCGTCCAAGCAGCGCATCGGCACCGGCATGATCGCGGCCACCGCCAGCATCGCCTCGGGCGTCGGCACGCTGGCCGGCGGGCTCATCGTCGACCATCTGCCCTGGCATTCGATGTTCTGGTTCGCGTCGGCCGCGTCGATCGTCGCGGTGATGCTCTCGATCTTCGCGCTGCCGCCATCGCGCCCCGGCGCGTCGCCCGACCGCAAGATCGACCTGATCGGCGGAACGCTCACGGTGCCGATGATCGCGCTGGTCATCTACTCGATCGGCCAGATCAAGTACTGGGGCCTCGATGATCTGCGCATCTGGGGCATGCTCGGCCTCGCGGCGCTGATCGGCGCTTACTGGTTCCGCCACGAATGGACGCGCAAGGAGCCGCTCATCGACGTGCGCCTGCTCGGCAATCGGCAGGTCGCGATCGCCAACGCGGTGATGATCATGGCCGCCTACGGGGTTTTCCAGGTCGGGCCCTTCATCAGCATGCTGTTGCAGCAGACGCCGAAGGCCGGCATCGGCTTCGGCTTGTCTGCGACCTTGTCGGGGGCCTTTCTCTTCGGGGCACAGGTGACGGCATTGATCGGCGGGCCGCTCGCCGGCCGTATCGCGGACAGGGCCGGGCCACGACGGGCCTTGCAAGTCGGCGCCTTCACCGCCGCGCTCGGCTGGACCGGCATGTACATTGGCCAGCACTGGCTCGAACTGCTCGTCGTCATGCTGTTCGTGCAGGGCATCGGCTCGGTGATGATTCTCGGCGCGACGCCGATGGTGCTCGCCGACGCGGTGCCGCTGGCACGCACGAGCGAAGCCAATGGCGTGACCGCGGTGCTGCGGCAGACCAATTTCGCAATCGCCACGCAGCTCTGCGCGTTTCTGCTGAGCCTGCACACGGTCGCGGTAGGCGACGCGCATTACCCGGGCTCCACGTCGGTGGGACTCACGTTCTCCCTGCTCACCGGCGCGACCGTGCTCGGATTCGTGGTTTCGCTGATGCTGCCGCGCGCCGGTCGTGCGGTCGCGCCGGCGGTGCCTGCCATTCCCGCGCGGTGTAGCTGAGCGCGGCATCGAGCGTTTGAAATCGTTGCGATAGGAAGAATCAGCGTGACTCAATTGAAAGGCAAAGTCGTGGTCGTCACCGGCGGTTCCGAAGGCATCGGCTTCGGCATCGTGCAGAAGCTGGCGATGGAAGGCGCGAGGGTGGTGTTCTGTTCGCGCTCGGCGGAAAAAGGCGCCAAGGCCCTGCAGCAGCTCGCGGAACTCGGCCTTGAAGCCGACTATCTGCAGGCCGACGTCGGGGTACGCGAGCGTGCCGAGAGCGTCGTCGCGACGACGATCGAGCGCTATGGGCGCGTCGACGGGCTCGTCAACAACGCGCAGGCCGAGTGGAAATGGGTGCCCGTCGAGAACAAGACTGAGGATGCCTACGACAAGGCGCTGTCGTCGGGCTTCCACGCCTCGCGCTGGCTCATGAACGCGGTGTTTCCGCACTTCCGCAAGCAGGGCGGCGGCCGCGTTATCAACTTCGGCTCGCGTCGCGCGGTCTACGGCGCCAAGCTCAGCGCCGAGTACAACTCGACCAAGGAAGCGATTCGCGGGCTCACGCTGTCCGCCGCGCGTGAATGGGGCCAGCACAACATCACCGTCAACGTGATCTGCCCGGCTTGCGAATCGGCCGGGACCGTCGAGTACATGAAGAACAACCCGGAAATGGCCGCACGCACGCTGCTTGCGATTCCGATGCGCCGTCTCGGCAAGGCCGTCGAAGACCTCGGCGCGCTCGTCACCGGCCTGCTGACCGAGGACGCACGCTTCATCACCGGCCAGACCTTCTTCGCTGACGGCGGCCTGCATCTCAAGCGCCCCGAGTGAGCGCTCGGGACTAACAAGACTTCGCGGAGACGGTAGCGATGGGACGTTTGAACGACAAGGTGGCGGTGATCTGTGCGAGCCACGAGGACGCACGACACGGTGTCGCGGCCGGCATCGCGCAGCGATTGCGCGACGAAGGTGCACGCGTGGCGATGCTGGCCTCGCCGTCCAGCAAGGCCGAGGCCGAAGCCGCGATCGCCGACGTGCTGGCGCGTCATGGACGCATCGACATCCTCGTCAACGGCGCGGATGAGTCCACCGACTTTTCGCCGCTGGCGAGCAAGAGTCTCGCGGTCGGCGTTTCGGCGCAGGCCGTGCTGTGGAGCCTGCAGGCCGCGTATCCGGCCTTGCGCGAGCGCGGCGGTCGCGTCGTCAACATCGTCGCGACGATGGGCGACAGCCTCAACCGCAAGATCGCCGATGAGGTCGCCGCGAGTGAAGCGATCAAATCACTCACGCGCAGCGCGGCCGAGGAATGGGGCGAGCACGGCGTGCTCGTGAACGCGCTCGCGGTTGCAGCCGATACCGCCGCGTTCCGCAGGCTGCGCGAGCAGGCGCCCGATGCGGTCGATGCGCTCGTGGCCCAGTCGCCGATGCAGCGCATGGGTGATTGCGAGGCCGACATCGGCGGCGCCGTGATGCTGCTCGTCAGCGACGCCGGCCGCTTCCTGACCGGACACGTGCTCTACGCCGACGGCGGTCAGCATCTGACGCCGACGCCGTTCGAAGCGATCGTGCCGGTTTGAGGCGCCGCATGAACGTCCTCCAGGGCGAGCGCTGACGGTGCTGCAAGCCGAAGCGGAGCTGGAGAACGCAGCGCTACGCGAGCCCAAGCTCGGCGAGATCGTCGCCTCGAAGATCAAGCAGGATATCGCCGAACTCGGCTGGCCGATCGGTTTCGTGTTCGGCAGCCAGAGCGAGCTCATGCAGCGCTACGAGGTGAGCCGCGCGACCTTGCGCGAGGCCATCCGGCAGGTCGAGCGGCACGGCATCGCGCGCATGCGAACGGGCCTGCGCGGCGGTCTCGTCGTGCAGCAGCCTGCACGCGAAGCCGCGGTGCTCGCGCTCGCCGCGTATCTCGAGCTTGCGGCCGTCAGGCTGCACGATCTGCTCGAAGCGCGCAGCGTGCTCGAGGAACTCATGATCACGCTGGCCTGCGAGCGCGGTGGTGAGCGCGAGCTGCTCGATCTGTCCGCGCTCGTGCGCGAGCTGCGTGACGCGCCCTTGACCAGCGTCGAGGCGGATATCGAGCTGAGCCTGCGATTCCGCCGGTCGCTGGTCTCGCTGTCGCGCAACCCGGCGCTCGTGCTCATGCTCGAAGCGCTCTATCGCGTGAGCAGCGATCTGCTGAGCTTGCCGGCCGATACGCCGCAACTGCCGGCGCTGATGCTCAAGGCCCGGCGCGAGAAGATCGCGCTCGCCGAAGCGGTGATCGCAGGCGATTCGGTGCAGGCCGGCCTGCGTGCCCGGGCCTCGCTCGAACGCGCGCGCAAGGCCCTGGACGAGCGCGCGATCGAGCTCGGATTCCGGGCCGACACCGCGAGCGCGCTCGAGCTGGTCGTGCAATCGCAGCGCTTCGGTGGAAGCGCACAGCTCAAGCTCGGTCATCGGACCTCGCTGCGCATCGCGCTCGACGCCCAGCGCGCAGGACCAGGCGGCAAGCTCGGCTCGGAGGCGCAGCTCTGCGAGCGCCACGGCGTGAGCCGAGCAGTGTTGCGCGAAGCTTTGCGCACGCTCGAGCCCCAGGCCATCGTGAGAGCGCAGCGCGGCGCCTACGGTGGGCTCGTCGCCTGCGCACCCGATCCCCAATACACGGTCGAGCTCACCTCGACTTATCTCGAATACGCCCGCCTGCGACCGCGGCATTTCTACGAGCTCTGGCGCGCGCTGCAGATCGCCTGCACGCCGATGGCCGCCGCACGCATCGACGACGCCGGGCGCGCACGCATGGAGCGCCTTCGCAGCCAAGAGGCGCGACCGATCTCGCCGTCACTGCGATTGCCGACGCACGGCTGGCTGCATGCCCTGATCGGCGAGCTGTCGCGCAATCCGGCGCTGGCTTTGTTCATGGGCCTGCTCGATCGCGTCGGCACGCACTACCACGCCGATCCGCCAGGTGACGAAATCTGGACGCGCATCGTCGCGAGCCATGCGGAGCTCTGCGGGCTGATCGCGGCAGGCGAGGCCGCGCTGTCGCGCCGGGCGATGCTGCGCCACCTCAAGCTGCTCGACGTTCGCGTCGAGCTGCTGCTCGAATCCTGAGCGCATGCGGGCACTCGATGTGTCAGTCGCGGCTGACGGGTTTCGCTGGACTCGCTCCGAATAAACGAAGAAATGCGGCGAACCCGCTACATCTTTGCCTAAGGTTTTGACCGTTGATTAGCGTGCATCGGCGAGAACAAGCTTGAGACATCGAGGAGACCCATGAGCAGCGCACGCCAGCAATTGCTGAACCTCATCACCGATCCGGACAGCGCCTACGATCAGCCTGCGGCCGCGCTGAGGCCCCTGCAGCTGCAGGCCGCGCAGGAGCTGTTCGAGCAGCGGGCTACGCAGATTCCGCTCGTCAAGCGGCGAGCGGACGACGCGGCGATCACGCGGATTCGCAGCTTCGACGACCTGGTTCCGCTGCTGTTCGCGCATACGGTCTACAAGTCGTATCCGGCCGCGTTCTTCGAGCAGGGCCGCTGGGACCGCATGCTGGCCTGGCTAGACACGCTATCGGTCGCCGACGTCAAGAACGTCGACGTCAGCGGCGTACGCAACGTCGACGACTGGCTCGAGCGCTTGTGGGCGGCGGGTCATGCGGTCATCGCCACGAGCGGCACCACGGGCAAGTGCTCGTTCCTGAATCACACGATGGGCGATCGCGAGATGAAGTCGCGCCACGCACGCTACTCGGTCGGCTGGCCGCTCGCGCGCGCGAATGCCGATCGTCCGGTGTTCTGGCTCGGACCGATCAAGGGACGCCAGAGCTCGGTCGAGGCGGCGATCGCGAACGCGCAGAACTGGGGACGTCCAGGCTCCACGTATGCGCTTTCGCAGGAGCCCTTGCTGATTTCCGAAGTCAGCGAAATGGCCGCCATGCGCAACAAGATGGTCAAGGGAACGGCGACGCCCGACGAGATCGCGGCCTTCGAAAGCAAGGGCGCGCAGAAGGGCGAGCGCATGCGCGCGAGCCTGCGCGAGTTCGCCGCGAAGATCTTCGAGCATCGTCACGAGCCGATCTTCCTGAGCGGCCTGTGGGCGCAACACATGCTGATCATCGAGCGCGCCCGCGAGCTCGGCATCGGCGACGGCGAATTCCATCCGCAGTCGGTGATCAGCGCGGGCGGTGGGCTCAAGGGCGTCTCGCTGCCGGACGACTATCAGCAGCGCGTCGATCGCTTCTACGGTCCGGTGCTGCGCTTCGCCGCCTACGGCATGACCGAAATGGCGCAGACGTTGCCGCGCTGCGAGGCCGGCCGCTATCACATTCCGCCCGGGCTCATCGTGCTGCCGCTCGATGCGCCGGGCGAGCAGCTCATCAAGCCCGAGCATGCGAACGGCCAGCCCGTCGAAGCCCGCTTCGCGTTTCTCGATCTGCTCTACGAAGGCCGCTGGGGCGGCCTCATCACGGGTGACAAGGTCAGCATCGATTTCGCCGATCGCTGCGCCTGCGGACGCCATGGGCCGACACTGCTCGACAACATCGCGCGCTACAGCCAGCCCGGCCAGGACGATCACATCGGCTGCGCCGGAACCATCGACGCCTACATTCGTGGAGCCGTCGCATGAAGGCCGCACTGTCCGATCCGGCTCCGCTGTTTGGCGGATCCGTCCACGGTCGCGGCAACCGCGACTGCCTACTCTTTCGCGGTCGCTCACCATCCATTCGCGGAGTGCTCCACGCATGAACGCCCCCACGCAGCTCCAATCCGTTCCGCTCTGCCACGTCGTCAAGGGGCGGACCGTCGAAGGCGCCGATCTCGAATTCGGCCCCGCGCACGCGCGCTTCACGACGCCCAGGCTCAATCTCAACGACCTGGTCTGGCCGCGCACCGAAGCCGGTCCCGCGTTCGAGACGCCGCTGTCCGAAATCATGGACGTGCTCGTCGAAACCGGCGCCTGGCTCGGCCGCGATCCGCAGGGCCTGCTCGCGCAGGCGCTCGAATACTCGATCCGCAGCAGCCCGCTGCCGGCCGCGATCCTAGAACGCTCCTACGCGGGCCTGCCGCGCCTGTTCGATCGCAAGAGCATGGAGTTTCAGGTGCAGGCCGAGCTCGGTGGCGCGGATGTGGTCGACGGCTGGCGCGAGGTGATCGACGCGCCGAGCGGGCGCAAGCATCGCGTTCGTGCGTTTCCACCGCGGCTCGTGCACGTGATCGCGGGCAACTCGCCGGGCGTGGCGGCGACCACGATCTTGCGCGGCGCGTTGATCAAGGGCCTGCACCTGATCAAGATTCCGTCGAACGATCTGTTCACGGCGACCGCGATCCTGCGTGCGCTGGCTATCGTCGCACCGAATCATCCGGTGTCGCGCTCGTTCTCGGCCGCGTACTGGCGCGGTGGCGATGCGCAGGTCGAAGGCATGCTGTTCCGTCCGCAGTTCTTCGACAAGCTCGTCGCCTGGGGCGGCGGCAGCACGATCATGAACGCGCAGAAGTACATCGGGCCGGGCTTCGAACTCGTCGCCTTCGATCCCAAGACTTCGATTTCGCTGATCGGTCGCGAGGCTTTCGAATCCGACCAAACCCTCGCCCAGGTCGCCGATCTCGCGGCGGCCGATTCGACGATGGTGGAGCAGCAGGCCTGTGTTTCGAGCCGCTTCCAGTTCGTCGAAGGCACGCAGGAGCAGATCGATCGCTACTGCGCGCTGCTGCAGCAGCGCATGGGCGTGGAGCGGCCGATGGCGACCGCCGCCGGCCGGCCGCTGCCGCAGGCGATGCGCGAGGAGATCGAAGGCCTGCGCGGCATGGAGGACTATTACCGCGTCTGGGGTGACTACAAGGGGCAGGGCGTGGTCATTCGCTCGGACGAGCCGGTGGAATTTCACCCCGATGGCCGGGTCGTCAACGTGCTGCCGGTCAGTTCGCTGGCCGAAGGCGTGCGGCATGCGAACGTCGCGACGCAAACGGTCGGCGTCTATCCGCCTGCGCGCAAGGCCGAGTTGCGCAATGCGCTCGCGGCGATGGGCGTGCAGCGCGTCGTCAATCTGGGTTCGGCCGGCGCGATCGAAGGCGGCCTGCCGCACGACGGCTTCATGCCCTTGCATCGCTTCGTGCGCTGGGTCAACGACGAAGGCTGATGCCGCTGCGATGAGCGTCGATGCCCTGCTCGCCGCGCTGGCCGACACCACGCGTCGCCGATTGTTCGAATCGCTGACCGAGCCCGCCTCGGTCAGCGAACTGGCGTCCCGGCATCCGATCACGCGCGGCGCGGTTTCGCAGCATCTCAAGGTGCTCGTCGACGCCGGGCTCGTCGAAGCGCGGCCGCAGGGCCGCATGCGCATCTACAGCCGCAGGCCGCAGTCGCTGCGCGTCCTGGCTCAATACGCGATCGCGATGGACAAGGCCTCCGAAGCCGCTCCGCCGGATGCGGTCGCCAGCGAGCTCGGAAAATGGCAGGCCGAAGCGCCGAACATCGACTACGGCGTGCTCGCCCTGATGATGTATTTCACCCAGATCGGCCATCACGTCGTCAGCTCGAGCGAAGCGGTGGCAGAGCGTGTCGGCCTGAGCTTCGCGGATGTCGCGCTGCTCGGGGCCCTGCGTCGCCTCGGCCCGCCTTACGAGAGCAGCGCGAGCCGGCTCGCGCGCACCTTCTGGATCAGCCTGCCCGGCATGACCAAGCGACTCGGACGGCTCGAAGCAGCGGGCTTTCTGATTCGCAGCGTCGATGCCGACGACCGGCGTAGTGCCCTGCTGCGACTGACCGACAAGGGCCTGAACGTATTGCGCGACCTGGTCGCCAACCAGCAGCCCGCCGAGTATCACGCGCTGCTGCAGCTGAGCGCCGCCGAGCGCGAGCAGCTGTCGAGCCTGCTGCCGCGCCTGCTCGATCTCATCGACGATCAGCATGGCCAGCGCAGGCCGGATTATCGCGTGCGCTGATGCGACACCTGGAATCTTCACGATGATTCACCTCGAACGGTTCGACGGCGCGGCCGTGCTTGAGATCGACAATCCGCCGGTCAACGCGACTTCGCAGGCGGTCCGCCAGGGCCTGCTCGATGCGCTCGCGAGCGCCATCGCGGACGACAGCCTCGGCGGCATCGTCATCATCGGCCGTCACGATCGTTTCAGTGCGGGCGGCGATGTGCGCGAGCTTGGCAACACCGCGCTCAACAAGCCGAGCCTGCGCGACAGCATCGCGCTGATCGAGCGTTCGCCCAAGCCGGTGGTGGCGGCGATGACCGGTGTCGCGCTCGGTGGTGGCCTGGAGCTCGCGCTCGGTTGCCATGCGCGCGTCGGTGCCGATCCGCTCAAGCTCGGGCTGCCCGAAGTGACGCTCGGCGTTATTCCGGGCGCGGGCGGAACCCAGCGCCTGCCGCGCATCGTCGGGGCGCGGGCCGCGCTCGACATCGCCACCACGGGCCGGCATTTCAGCGCGAACGAGGCGCATGCGCTCGGGCTGCTCGACGCGATCTGCGAGCCGGGCCGTCTGCTCGAAACCGCGCTGCGGCAACTGCCATCCGTGCGCGTGGATGCGCGAGCGCCTCGGAACGATACGGCTGTCGATCCCGAGATGTTCGCTCGCTACCGCGAATCCAAGCGTGCGCAGTGGGAGGGCCAGCTCGCGCCGTGGCTCATCGTCGATGCGATCGAATACGCCTGCACGCGACCGCCCGAAGCAGGCCTGGCGTTCGAGCGCCAAGCCTACGAGCGCTGCCAGACCAGCCCGCAGCGCGCGGCGCTGGCGTATCTGTTCTCCGCTCGCCGCCGCGCAGCCAAAGGCGGGCTTGATGCGCGTGCGCAGGCGATCGCGGAGGCTCTCGGTCGGGAGCCCGATTCACTCGCCGATGCGGGCGATCGCCTGATCACGCAGGGACTGGCGCAGCACGCCGAGGAAGTCGATGTCGTCGCCGTCGATCGGCTCGGCTTTGCGGCGCATCTCGGCGGCCCGATGTATCGGCGGGCAAACCGGCGACAAGGCGATTGAGTCTGCGCTCGGGCGCGTCGCGAATCGCTCAGCCGTAGCGCTGGCGCAGCTTCGGTGCGACGTGCTCGGAGAACAGTTTCAGGAAGCGGGCCTGATCGGGGCCCGGCGCATGAAATACCAGGTGATTGAATCCGAGCTTCACGTAAGCGCCGATCTTCTCGACCATCTCGTCGGCATCGTCGCTGACGATCCAGCGTGAGGCGGCGCGCTCGACCGGCAGGGCGTCGGCGAGCTTTTCCATTTCGAGCGGATCCTCGACGTTCATCTTCTCTTCGGGCTTGAGCGCGAGCGCGCCCCAGAAGCGCGTGTCTTCGAGCGCCTTGTCGCGGTCGGTGTCGAACGAGACCTTCATCTCGATCGTGCGATCGTAGTCCGGCCGGTCGAGACGGTCCGAGGCTTCGAGCCCGGCCTGCAGGTTCGGCAGCAGCGTGTCGGTGTACAGCTCCCACTGCTTGCCGCTCGTGCAGATGAAGCCATCGCCCTCGCTGCCCGCGAGCCTGGCCATCACCGGGCCGGCGCCGGCGATGAAGATCGGCACGGGCCGTTCGGGCTTGTCGTAGATGGTCGCGACTTCGGTCTTGTAGAACTGCCCCTCGAAACTCACGCGATCCTCGCGCCAGAGTTGCTGGATGAGCTTGACGGCCTCGCGAAAACGCGCGGTGCGCTCTTTCTGTTCGGGCCAGTGCAGGCCGGACGAGGGCACTTCGTTGAGCGACTCGCCGGTGCCGATGCCGAGCACCACGCGCTGCGGAAACAAAGCGCCGAGCGTGCCGAAAGCCTGCGCGACGATGGACGGGTGATAGCGGAAAGTCGGCGTCAGCACGCTCGTGCCCATGATCACGCGTTCGGTCCTGGCGCCGAGCGCGCCGAGCCAGGCCAGCGAAAACGGCGCATGGCCGCCGGTGTGGCGCCAGGGCTGGAAGTGATCGCTGATCCAGACCGAATCGAGCCCGACCTGCTCGGCCAGCACCCCATAGGCCAGCAATTCGTTCGGGGCGAACTGCTCCGCAGACGCCTTGTAACCAAGCTTCAACATGCCGATCGTCTCCTCGTGGCTTCTCGACTTTCTCGCGGCGAAAGCCGGGCGTCGTGGCCGCCAGCATAAATCCAAATCGAACAGAGGTGTTCAATAGCGACCTGCGCGCATCGTCCATGGCCCGGCCGCACGGCGTCGGCGTCGTGCCCGGCGCCGAACCGCGGTGGGGTAGACTCGGCAGCCCTTCATCATCCGGATGAGCGACGGTGAGCCAGCAGAATCGCAGCAGCCTCATCCTCAATACCGACAGCTACAAGCTGAGTCACTTCCTGCAGTATCCGCCGGGGACCCGGTACGTCAGCAGCTACATCGAGCCGCGCGGCGGCGCGCTCGACAGCGTGCTGTTCTTCGGCCTGCAGGCCTTCATCAAGGACGTGCTCTGCGCGCCGCTGACGCAGGAGCAGATCGACGAAGCCGAGCAGATCGCGCAGGCTCACGTCGGGGTGTTCAATCGCGCAGGCTGGCAGCGCCTGCTCGAAAAGCATCGTGGCCGGCTGCCGATCGAGATCGAAGCGCTGGCCGAAGGAACGGTGCTCGGCACGCGCATTCCGCTCGTGCAGATCCGCAACACGGATGCGGAATTCCACTGGCTCGGCGGCTATCTCGAAACCTCGCTGCTGCGCGCGGTCTGGTATCCGACGACGGTCGCGAGCCTGAGCTTCGCCTGCAAGCGGATCCTGCTGCGCTATCTGCTCGATACTGCGGAAGATCCGCACGCGGTGCTGCCGTTCCAGCTGCATGATTTCGGCGCCCGCGGCGCCACCAGCGAGGAGTCGGCCGGCCTCGGCGGCGCCGGGCATCTGCTCAATTTCCTCGGGACCGATACGCTTTCCGCGCTGCTCGTCGCCAGGCGCTGCTATCACGAGCCGATGGCGGGCTTCAGCATTCCGGCCAGCGAGCACAGCACGATGACGAGCTGGGGCCGCGCGCATGAAGTAGAGGCCTATCGCAACATGATCGAGCGCTTCGCCGGGCCGCAGAAAATCCTCGCCTTCGTCGTCGACAGCTACGATCTCTGGCATGCGGTCGATCAGCTCGTCGGCGTGGAGCTCAAGACGCTCGTCGAGAGCACCGGTGGCCGCGTGGTGATACGGCCCGACAGCGGCGATCCGATCGCGGTACTGCCCCGGCTGATCGAGCACCTGATGGCCCGCTTCGGTCATCGCGTGAATGCGAAGGGCTACCGCGTGCTGCCCGATTTCATTCGCGTGATCCAGGGCGATGGCGTCAATCTCGACAGCCTGCCGCGCATCCTCGAAGCGCTCAAGATGCGCGGCCTGTCCACCGAGAACGCCGCGTTCGGCATGGGCGGCGGCCTGCTGCAGAAGCTCGATCGCGACACGATGAAATGGGCGATGAAGGCGAGCCAGGTCGTCGTCGGCGGCGAGGTGCGCGACATCTGCAAAGACCCGGTCACCGACCCGGACAAGCGCAGCAAGCCTGGTCGCCTGGCGATCGTGCGAGAACCCGAGGGAGGCTATCTCGGGCTGCGCGTCGAGGAACTCGGCGGCCGGGAAAATCTGCTGCGTCCGGTGTTTCGCGATGGTCAGCTGCTCGTCGACGAGGACTTCGCGACGATCAGGGCGCGTGCGGCCGAGGGTTTGCGTGCTTGATGTGGATGCTGGTTTGCGGATGCATCGCCAAGTGCGTGATGCGAGGCACCGTCAACAGCGAAATGGGTCGAAGCTCGGCAAAAGCCGGCCTACGCTATCGGCGGCTACCTGAGGCATTCGCCTGCACTGCAGAGGCTGCGGTCGATGATGCAGCGGACTTGAATCGGGCCATGTCCCGAACGGGTGGCATGCCAAACAAGCGTGCATATTCGCGGCTGAACTGCGTCGTACTTTCGTAGCCGACATCGAGCGCGACGGTCGTCGCCTTCTTTCCGTCCGCGATGAGCAGCGTGCGGGCCTGCATCAAGCGAAGCCGTTTCTGATACTGGATCGGGCTCAACGCGGTCACGGCCTTGAAGTGACGATGAAAGGCAGTCGGACTCATCGCCACCCGGCTGGCCAGCTCATCGACTCGCAGTGGCTGGTCGAAGTGGGCCTTGATCCAGTGCGTGGCCTGGCTGATGCGGGCCAAGGCAGTGTCGGGCGTGGCGATATCGCGCAGCATCCAGCCGTGCGGTCCGGTCATCACGCGATAGAGGATCTCGCGTTCGTAGGCGGGCGCCAGCGCCGGGATGTCGTCCGGCTTTTCCATGAGCCGCAGCATCCTCACCCAGGCGTCCAGCAGTTCGCTGCTCACGGGCGCCACCGAAAAGCCGCTGTCGTACGGCGCTCCGCCTTTGGGCGGCGGCACCGTCG
Organism: Hydrocarboniphaga sp. FW305-C-57; assembly: GCF_058783045.1. Classification (NCBI taxonomy): domain Bacteria; kingdom Pseudomonadati; phylum Pseudomonadota; class Gammaproteobacteria; order Nevskiales; family Nevskiaceae; genus Hydrocarboniphaga; species Hydrocarboniphaga sp. FW305-C-57. The sequence continues at coordinate 755,209 of NZ_JBYSYG010000001.1, forward strand.
CCAGCAAGGCCATCACGCGGGCCGGCTCCAGCGTCAGGCTGATCGCCAGATAGGGATCGCCGTTCGGCGCGGCGTGCACGGCACCCGTCGCGGGCAAATCGACGCTCATCACGAAATATGTCGCCGGATCGTAATGCAGCCTGCGGTCACCGACGGTCATGGTTTTGCCGCCCTGAAGGATCAGGTTGACCATCGGCTCGTAAACCGCCGCCAGCTGATGTTCGGGAATCTCACCCTGAACCATCGCTACCCGCGGAATGCCGGTCTCGGTTCGCCGGTTCTCGGCGCGGGATGCCAGCCGCCGAAGTTCGTTGAGCATCGTTTCCATGTCCCCATTGGAAACGGCTGGCAAGCCCGGTGACAAGACAACGGGTAGGAATAGGCAAGATCGGGGCAGGATTCGGCCGGACCGCCGTGGGCCCGATCCCTAGTCTGTGCCGACATCGACACGACACAGGAGCAGCACATGCAGAAGATCGTCCTGATCACCGGCGGCAGCCGCGGCATCGGCGCCAGCACCGCCTTGCAATGCGGCCGTCGCGGCATGGGCGTCATTCTCACGTACAAGCAGCAGTCCAGCGCCGCCGATGAAGTCGTCTCCGCGATCGAAGCGCAAGGCGGAAGAGCGGTCGCACTCAAGCTGGATGTCGGCCGGACCGACTCGTTCGTGGCCTTCCGCGACCATGTACGCGGCGCGCTCGACTCCACCTGGGGCCGTGGCGATTTCGACGCCCTGGTCAACAACGCCGGCCACGGGCTGTACGCGCCGATCGGGACTGTTACCGAAGCGCAGTTCGTCGATCTGTTCAATGTGCATCTCAAGGGGCCGTTCTTCCTGACGCAGACGCTGTTGCCGCTGATGGCCGATGGCGGGCACATCGTCAACGTCACCAGCGCCACCACCCGAGTCGCCACCGCCGGTGTCGCGCCGTATGCGTCGTTCAAGGGTGGACTCGAAGTGCTGACCCGATACATGGCAAAAGAATTCGGCGAGCGACGCATTCGCGCCAATGCGGTTACGCCGGGGGCGATACGGACCGAACTCGGAGGCGGGCTCGACGCCGAGTTCGAAGCCTTGCTCGCCGCTCAAACCGCACTCGGACGAGTCGGCGAAGTAGACGATGTCGGGCGCAGCATCGCCAGCCTGTTGTCCGACGACAACGGCTGGATCAACGCGCAATCCATCGAAATCGCCGGCGGCTACGTCATCTAGCCATGCTCGACCACATCTTCCTATCGGTGAGTGACATCGATCGCTCGATCGCCTTCTACCAGCGGGCACTCGCGCCTCTGGGTATCGTCGATCGCCTCGACTACGACGGCAGCGAAGGCTCGCCGGGCCATCCCGATCTCAAAGGCTTCGGCGCTGGCGGACGGATGTTCTTCTGGCTGCGGGCCGGCAAGCCCGACGGGCGCTCGGTGCATGTGGGCTTCGTCGCGCGCAGCACGGCCGAAGTCGATGCCGCCTATGCAGCGGCGATCGCGGCTGGAGCTAGCGGCAACGGTGCGCCTGCCGCCAGGTTGCACTACGACCCGCGCTACTACGCCGCCAATGTGCTGGACCCCGATGGTTACAGCCTGGAGTTCGTGTTCAAGCCCTGGCAGCACGGAATCAGCCGCTGAACTCCGATCCAGGTCGGAAAGAGCGATGAGACCGCTGATGGTCAAGCGCCGACGCGGCGGCTTCGCACTGACGATCAAAAAAAGTGCGCGCGACGGCAGTCCGGCTGGCGACGACATCGAAGCCATGGAATGCACCGGCAACCACCTCCAGCGCGCACGGCACGCCGGCCGCCTGCAGGCGGCCGGCGTAGTCAACGCCCTCGTCGTGCAGCGGATCCAGGGTGCCGACCCCGATCCAGGCTGGCGCCAGCCCGGACAAGTCGCGATGCCTGGCCGGCACGGCGCGCGCAGGGTCTGCGCCGCGCAGGTACGCCTCCCAGCCGAGGCGGTTGGTTTTCTCGGTCCACAGCCGGTGAAGAGGGCTGGCGATGCCGGGGCGCGCGGACGAGCGGTCGTCCAGCATCGGGTAAACGAGCAACTGAAACAGGGGGACGATCTCACCGCGATCGCGCGCCAGAAGCGCCAGGGCGGCAGCCAGGCCGCCACCGGCACTGTTGCCGGCGATGATGATCCGTGCCGGGTCGACCCCGTCGAGGCGGCTCAACCACGTCAGGGCCGCATAGCAGTCTTCGAGCGCGGCGGGGTACGGATGCTCGGGCGCGAGGCGGTATTCCACGGCGACGATAGGAATTCCGAGCCGCTCGGCAAACCGATGGCACAGGAGATCGTCCTGCGCCGCCGAGCCGATGACATAGCCACCGCCGTGGATCCAAAGCATCGCGCCGCCATTGCTGCGCTGCCGGACTGGCCGTTGCACGCGCAGTCCGATTTTCTGCGGCAGCTCGATGATCTCGACTCCGGGTCTGCGCCTGCGAGCCATCCAGCGGGACAGCAGCTTCATCACCGGAAGGCTGCGACGCGTGAAGGCGTTGCGCGGCAGGCAGCGCGCGATGCGTCGAAGGTCGGGGTGGAAGTCCCTGTCCATGGCCGTCACACCGGGAAAGTGACGCCCGTCAACTGCTCGGACACCGCCCAGAGTCGGCGCTGCGTCTCCGCGTCATGAGCCTTGCGGCTGGAGGCGACGAGCTTGGGATGTCCTTTGAGTTCCATGAAGCCATCCGGTCCCCAGTACTGCCCACCTTCGACGCGCAGGTCGGTCGCCGCTCGCAGCTGCGGCAAGGCTCCCTGTGCAGGCGTCTGGCCAAACCACGGGCTGCCGAACGCAATCAGCGGCTGCAAGGGTTTCCAGGCGTTTCGCATCAACTCCGAGTTGGTGTAGCCGGGGTGCGCGCAAACCGCGATCGTGGACCGGCCTGCCGCGGCCAGGCGCCGATGCAATTCGTAGCCGAACATGAGGGTCGCAAGCTTGGACTGCGCGTAAGCGGCGGCACGGCGATAGCCGCGCTGCCACTGCAGGTCGTCGAAGTTGATCGTGCCCGCCTTGTGCGCCAGGCTGCCGACGATGACGACCCGCGAGCCCGGAACGTCCAGCAGGCGATCGAGCAGTAGCCCGGTCAAGGCGAAGTGTCCGAGGTGATTGGTGCCGAACTGAAGCTCGAAGCCTTCCGGCGTCAGTGCCTTGGGCGGAATCATGACGCCGGCGTTGTTGACCAGCAGGTCGATGCGCGAATGGTCCGCGCGGAGCGCCTCCGCAGCGGCCCGCACCGAGGCCAGGGAACCGAGGTCGAGTGCCTGGACGCGGAGATCGGCGCCTGGAGCCAAGGCGCGTATGCGCTCGGCCGCGGCTGCGCCCTTCTGCACATCGCGCACGGCGAGCACAACGCTCGCGCCCTTCCGGGCCAGCACGCGCGCGGTGTCGAAGCCGAGGCCCGTGTTGGCGCCGGTGACGATCGCAACACGCCCGGCCTGGTCCGGCACATCCGCTTCGGTCCATCGGCTGGCGTTCATCGCGGAGATCAGGCGGGTGTCACGACAAGCGGCAGGCTCTCGTGCCGCCGCACCTGCAGGCTCGTCACCCACTGCGGTGGACGCGACGAATCCAGCGCGATGTGGCGGCTGCGCTCCAGCAGAGCCCGAAGCACGATCAATCCTTCAAGCCGGGCCAGCGGTGCTCCGACACAGGTATGGATGCCGCGGCCGAAGGTCAGGTGGTTGCGCGGACGGTCCAGGTCCAGTTCGTCCGGATGGGCGAACACCTCGGGATCGCGGTTGCCCGCGCTCCAGAACATCAGCACGGTGGCTCCGCGCGGAATGTTCACGCCGCCGAGGCTGGTGTCTCGCGGTACGGATCGCAGGTGATAGCGGAACGGCGATTCCAGGCGCAGGATTTCCTCGATGAAGGCCGGGATCTGCTCGGGCTGCGCGCGCAGCGCGGCCTGCAGTTCCGGGTTTTCGGCGAGGCGGCGCACGGCATTGCCGAGCAGGCTGGTCGTCGATTCCCCGCCAGCGGCCAGCAGGATGTGGAGGATCGCGCGAGCCTCCATCGGCTTGAGCGTTCCCTCGTCGACACTGCGCTTGACGGCGGACAGGATGTCGCCGCCGTCCGGGCTGGCCTTGCCCAGTTGAGCACCGAGCCAGCGCTGGATCGAAGCACTGCGCAGCAGGATGAACATGAGCTGCAGAAGGTTCATGGTGCCATCGACCACCGACGTCGAGTCGAACGCGGCCTGCAGCAGCTTCCTGGTATCGCTCCCCTTGAATCCGACGAGCTTGCTGACGACGGTGATCGGCAGCGGATTGGCGACCAGGTCCATGAAGTCGCCGGACTTCGCCTCCAGCAGGCGACCGACGCAGGCGTCGGCCACCTGCTCGATTTCGGGGGCCATCGCGGCCATCTTCCTCGCGACCAGTTCGGGGAACACGGCCTTGCGGTGCAGGGCGTGATCGGGCGGATCGGCCGTGGCCAGGACCTGGATCGGGAAGCTGTCCCGCTTGAGGCGGGCGGGCTTTCCGCCCCAGCCGCGATACAAGATGCCGGTCAGGTTGGAAGAGAAGTCCTCGACCCGGCGCGCGGCTTCGTCGAGCAACGCGTAACGCGTCACCACGAAGATCTCCGTCTCTGGGATACGCCACACCGGAGCTGTTTCACGCAGCTGCCGGTAGAGCGGGTACGGGTTGTCCAGGAAGCCGGGATCCAGCAGGGCCTTGCCGGGAATCGCGTTCGCTACGGTGACTCCGGATACTGCACCCATCAGCTGCTCCGACTTGCCCATGCATTGGAATCCAAATTAACTGGCACCATGCTAGTAATTTGAAAAATAACTGTCAACGTGACAGTAGCGTGGGATGGAATGCCGTAAGCGGGTCTTTTTATTGGGTTTTTGCTAGGCTGAGTCCGGAAAGGGTGCCGACAGGGGCAAGACGCATGGCGGATTCGAGACGTCCTGCCGAGGAAAGCAGGGCGATGCTGATCGAGGCGGCGGCGGAGATGATCCGCACCGAGGGATACGCGGCCCTCACGGCTCGACACCTCGCGGAGAAAGTGGGGTTGAAAAGGCAGATCGTTCACTACTACTTCCGCACGACCGAAGAGCTGCTCGTGAACGTGGTGAGGCATTTCGGTGACTTCGGCCTCGCGCATTTCAAGCAGGGGCTCGGCCAGGACCCACTGCGCGCCATCTGGGAGATGCAGGTGGACTCCAGCGCGACGACCTTCGCGTTCCTGGCGATGGCGAGCCACCTGCCACTCGTACGTGCAGAGATGAAGCACTACATGGGGGAGTTCCGCAGGCTTCAGACTGAAGCGATTGCGGCGTACCTCGAGTCCCGGGGCATCCAGTCCGCGATCCCTCCCGCTGCGATCGCGATCATCATCCAGAGTGTCTCGCAGGCCTTGGGAGCGGAGTCGGCCATGGGCGCGAACCAAGGCCACGAGGAGACCCGCTCCGTCATGGAAGCCATGATCCAGAGTCTGGCTACGAATGGTCGCCTGCAGTGAATCCTGGCGCTGCAACGCGCCGACCTGGATAGCCTCTTAGCTCACAGGCACATGAATCTGCTTTGGGCTGCAAGCGTCCAGCCGAGTGGAAACCGGCCAGTCTTGCAGACTCGCCGGAGCGAGCGTGCGATGCGCTCGTGTCTCATGAGCTCGACGTAGGCCGTGATTTCGCGGCGGCGTTGATTGCGACCCGGCAAACCTGGGCACTTTGCTGTCGATTCCTGCGCATGGCAGCACCAGTGCGTCACGGACCGATGGCGCGCAAACGCCTTTGCATAGCGGCGACTCCAGCTCGCTGCGCGTGGGGGCATACTCCTGGCCCTAGAAGCGGACTTCGATCAGAGCCGCGAACAATTGATCATCGTGCGAGCAGTGGAGATTGCTTCATGAGCGAAGGCTCGGAAGTGCATTTGAGCCGTGCCCGGAGCCAGCTGAGCCGCATGGGCCTGTCGGCCTGGTTCGTCGGGCATCCGGTTGCCACCGCGCTGCTGACCTTGGGCGTCATCTTGCTCGGCGCGCTCGCGTTTCCACAGCTGCCGACGTCGCCGTTGCCCGAAGCCGATCTGCCGACGATCCAGATCAGCGCCTCGCTGCCCGGCGCGAGTCCGGAGACGATGGCGTCTGCGGTCGCCACGCCGCTCGAAGTGCAGCTCAGCTCGGTGCCCGGCGTCATCGAGATGACGTCGGCGAGTTCGCTCGGCAACACGTCCGTCAACCTGCAGTTCACGCTCGAAAAGGACATCAACGAGGCCGCGCAGGAAGTGCAGTCGGCGATCAACGCGGCCGCGGGCCGCCTGCCGGCCGATCTGCCGAATTTGCCGACCTGGCGCAAGGTCAACGCGAACGACAGCCCGGTGCTGGTGCTGCGCCTGCAGTCTCCGCTGATGACGCTGACCGAGCTTTCCGACGTCGCTGAAACGCTGATCGCCCGGCAGATCTCGCAGATCGACGGCGTCGCGCAGATCGACCTGAGCGGCCAGCGCAAGCCGGCGCTGCGCGTGCAGGCCGCACCCGAGAAGCTCGCCGCGCTCGGGCTCACGCTGGCGGATATTCGCAATGCGGTGCGCACCGCGAGCGTCAACCAGGCCAAGGGCGCGCTGTTCGGACGCGACCGCGTGTCCACGCTGCAGACCAACGACCAGATCTTCGAGCCGCGCGGCTACGAGAACCTCGTCGTCAGCTATCGCGACGGCAACCCGGTGTTTCTCGGCGACGTGGCGCGCATCAGCTTCGGGGCCGAGAACGACTACGCACAGGCCTGGCAGAACGGGGTCGCCGGCGTCGCGTTGATCGTGCGCCGGCAGCCCGGAGCGAACATCGTCGACACCGCCGAGCGCATCAAGGCGGCGATGCCGCGCTTGCGCGAGCTGCTGCCTGCGCACGTCGAGTTCGAAGTGCTCAACGACCGCACGCGCACGATCCGCGCGTCGATCCACGAAATCGAGATCACGCTGGTCGTCACCATCGCCCTCGTGGTGCTGATCATGGGCCTGTTCCTGCGGCAGGTGTCGGCGACGCTGATCGTCGCCTCGGTGCTGTGCGTTTCGCTGGTGGCGACGGCCGCGGCCATGTATGCACTCGGCTTCTCGATCAACAATCTCACGCTGGTGGCGGTGATCGTCGCGGTCGGCTTCGTGGTCGACGATGCGATCGTCATCGTCGAAAACATCCATCGGCATCTCGAAGCCGGCGAGGGCATGCGCGAAGCCGCGCTCAAGGGGGCCGCGGAAATCGGCTTCACCGTCGTCTCGATCAGCTTCTCGCTCGTCGCGGCCTTCATCCCACTGCTGTTCATGGGCGGGGTGGTCGGTCGGCTGTTTCGCGAGTTTTCGCTGACCTTGACGGCCGCGGTGCTGATCTCGGTGCTCGCCTCGCTGACGCTCGCGCCGATGCTGGCCTCGCGCTTCATGCGCGCGCCCGCACATGCGGGGCACGCGGCCGGCGGATTCTCGGATCGCCTGCTCGCGTTCTACGATCGCGGGCTGCGCTGGTCGCTGCGGCACCAGCATCTCGTGCTGGCCGGCTTCGGGCTGACGGTCGCCGCCGCCGCGCTGAGCTACGTGCTCGTGCCGAAGGGCTTCTTCCCGCTGCAGGACACCGCCTTCGTCTATGGCGTCTCGCAGGCGGCCGAGGACATTTCGTTCGAGGACATGCGCGAGAAGCACCTGCAACTCGCGAAGATCGTCGGCGCCGATCCGGCCGTGCTCGGCTACAACCAGTCGATCGGCTCGAGCTTCGGCGGCGGCTCGTTGTCGAGCGGGCGCTTCTTCATCGTGCTCAAGGATCGCAACCAGCGCGACGTGTCGGCCGAGGAATTCATCAACCGCCTGCGGCCCCGGCTCGAGGAAGTGCTCGGCATTCAGCTGTTCCTGCGCAGCGCGCAGGACATCAACCTCGGGGCGGGCTCCTCGCGAGCGCAGTACCTGTTCATGCTCAAGGGGCCCGACAGCGCACAGCTCGCGAGCTGGGCCGGCCGGCTGACCGAACGCCTGCGGGAGTTGCCGCAGCTGCGCGACGTATCGAGTGACCAGCAGCTCGGCGCTTCGATCACGCGGCTGACCATCGACCGCGTCGCCGCGGCGCGCTTCGGCATCAGTACGGAGGACATCGACCAGGCGCTCTACGATGCCTTCGGCCAGCGCCAGATCAGCGAGTACCAGACCGAAACGAATCAGTACAAGGTCGTACTCGAGATCGACGAGCATCAGCGCGGACGTCGCCAGAGCCTGGATTATTTCCATCTGCGCTCGCCGCTGAGCGGCCAGATGGTGCCGTTGTCGGCGATGGTGTCGAACGAGCCGTCCACCAATGGTCCGCTGTCGATCACGCACGACGGCATGTTTCCGTCGGTGAGCATCTCGTTCAATCTCGCCAGGGGCGTGGCGCTCGGCGATGCGGTGGCGCTCGTGACCCGGGCCGAGTCCGACATCGGCATGCCGAGCGAATACACGGGTTCGTTCCGTGGCAACGCGCAGGCGTTCAAGGATTCACTGGCCTCACAACCACTGCTGATCCTCACCGCGCTGCTCGCGGTCTACATCATCCTCGGTGTGCTCTACGAGAGCTTCGTGCATCCGCTGACGATCCTGTCGACGCTGCCCTCGGCCGGCATCGGCGCGATTCTGTTTCTGTGGGCGCTCGGCTTCGAGTTCTCGATCATGGCGATGATCGGCGTCGTGCTGCTGATCGGCATCGTCAAGAAGAACGGCATCCTGATGGTGGATTTCGCGCTCGAGGCGCAGCGCAACCAGGGCCTGTCGCCAGCCGAGGCGATTCACCAGGCCTGTCTCGTGCGCTTCCGCCCGATCATGATGACGACGCTCGCGGCGATGCTCGGCGCGGTGCCGCTGACCCTGGGCATCGGCACGGGTTCCGAGCTGCGCCAGCCGCTCGGTATCGCGGTGGTGGGCGGACTGTTGCTGAGCCAGCTGCTCACGCTGTTCACGACGCCCGTGGTTTATCTGGCGCTCGACCGGCTGTTCCATCGCCAGAGAAAAGAGCCGGCGGCCGATGCGCCGACGCCGGCCCGGCTCGCGGGATGAGCGGGCCCGCATCGGTCGCGTTCGACGCCCGATCGCAACCGCTGGCGCTCAGCCTTCGGGCAGCTCGCGCACGGCTCCGATATCCGCCCCGCCCGCGAGCAGCGCGTAAGCCTTCAGGGCGGTGCTGAGCCTGCGCGGCCTCGGCGCGGACGGACGCCAGCCGCTCGCATTGCGCCGATGGCGTCGTGCTGCAAGTTCGGCGTCGCTGAGCTCCACTCGGATGCTGCGGCCGGCGATGTCGATGCGAATGCGATCGCCGTCCTCGAGCAGTCCGATGATGCCGTGCGCAGCCGCTTCGGGCGCGATGTGGCCGATCGAAAGTCCGGCGCTCGCGCCCGAGAAACGGCCGTCGGTGATCAGCGCGCAGCGTGTCGCCAGGCCCTTGGTTTTCAGGTACGTGGTCGGATAAAGCATCTCCTGCATGCCGGGGCCGCCACGCGGGCCTTCGTAGCGAATCACCACGACGTCGCCGGCCTTGACCTGATCGCCGAGTATCGCGGCGCTCGCGGCGTCCTGGCTTTCGAAAATACGCGCCGGGCCTTCGAAGCGGAGCATCTGCGCCGGCACCGCGGCGGTCTTCACGATGCATCCCTGCGTGGCGAGATTGCCGGTCAGCACGGCAAGCCCGCCGTCATGGTTGTAGGCGTGCTCGCATGAACGGATGCAGCCCTGTTCGCGGTCGAGATCGAGCGACTCGTAGCGGCTGTTCTGCGAGAACGCCGTGCGACTCCGAACCCCGGCCGCGGCGGCCGAATAGAACTCGTGCACCGCCGTGTCCTGCGTCTGCCGGATGTCCCAGGTGTCGATCGCCACATCGAGCGAACTCGCGTACGTGGTCGCCACGCTGCCGTCGACGAGCCCGGCACGCCGGAGCTCCGCGAGGATCGCCATCACGCCGCCAGCGCGATGCACGTCTTCCATGTGATGGGCGCTCGCCGGCGCGACCTTGCAGAGCGTCGGCACCGCGCGCGAAATGCGATCGATGTCGGCGAGCGTGAAGTCGACGTCGCCTTCGCGCGCGGCGGCGAGCAGGTGCAGCACGGTATTGGTCGAGCCGCCCATCGCGATGTCGAGCGACATCGCGTTTTCGAATGCCGCCTTGGTCGCGATCTGGCGCGGCAATGTGCGCGGATCGTCGCGCTCGTAGTGACGGCGCGCGAGCTCGACGATCAGGCGCCCGGATTCGCGAAACAGCCGCTCGCGATCGGCATGCGTGGCGACGAGCGAGCCGTTGCCCGGCAAGGCGAGGCCGAGCGCTTCGAGCAGGCAGTTCATCGAGTTGGCGGTGAACATGCCCGAGCACGAACCGCAGGTCGGGCAGGCGGCCTGCTCGATCTGCTGGCGCTCGTCGTCCGCGAGTCCGGCATTCGCGCCGGCGACGATCGCATCGACGAGATCGAGGGCAATGACGCGATCGTCCAGCTTGCGCCTGCCGGCTTCCATCGGCCCGCCGGCGACGAACACGGTCGGAATGTCGAGCCGCATCGCGGCCATCAGCATGCCAGGCGTGATCTTGTCGCAATTCGAGATGCAGACGAGCGCGTCAGCCGTGTGCGCGTTGACCATGTATTCGACGCTGTCCGCGATCAGATCGCGCGAGGGCAGGCTGTAGAGCATGCCGTCGTGGCCCATCGCGATGCCGTCGTCGACCGCGATGGTGTTGAACTCGCGCGCGACGCCACCGGCTCGCGTGATTTCGCCGGCGACGAGCTGGCCGAGATCCTTCAGGTGCACATGGCCCGGAACGAACTGCGTGAACGAGTTGGCGACGGCGATGATCGGCTTGCCGAAATCGGAGTCGGTCATGCCGGTGGCTCGCCAGAGCGAGCGGGCGCCGGCCATCAACGGGCCGGCGGTGCTGGTGCGGGAACGAAGAGCGGGCATCGGAGCTTCCTGGAGCGGTGGCGGTGTGCCGATGCCGCCATCTTCGCGATGCGCCGCCATAGCGGCCAATATAATCGGCGCGTGGTCGCCATATCGATCGTAAATAGTGGGGTTTGGATGGATCTGCGGCAGATTCGCTACTTCATCGCCGTCGCCGATGCGCGCAACTTCTCGCGAGCGGCCGAGCGCTTGCATGTTTCGCAGCCGCCGCTGTCGATCCAGGTCAAGCGTCTCGAAGACGAGATCGGCGTTCGCCTGTTCGCGCGCTCGCCGCGCGGGGTCGAGCTGACGGCGGCCGGAGCGCTGTTCTACGAAGACGCGAAAGCCGCGCTCGCACGGCTCGAGGGTGCGAAGACGCGGGCGCGCCAGGCTTCGCTGGGTGAAATCGGAACGCTGTCGGTGGGATTCGTGTCGATCGTCGATTACGGCGTGCTGCCGCCGGCGCTCAAGGACTTCCGCACGCGCTATCCGCGCATCGAGGTCGAACTGCACGAGGCGACCACGGATCAGCAGGTGCAGGCGCTGCGCAGCGGTCGCTTCGATCTGGCGCTTGCGCTCGGTCCGGTGCAGGAGGCCGATCTGAAGTTCGAGCCGCTGATCGCGGAAGAGCTGCTGCTCGCGCTACCGGCGCGGCATCCGCTCGCGGGCGCGGACCGGGCGACCGATCTGCGACGCTTCGGCGAAGAGAAGTTCATTGCGCCGCCGCGCGAGCTTGCGCCGGGCCTGCACGATGCGATCGTCGCACGTTGTCGCGGCAGCGGATTCACGCCGCGCATGGGCCAGCAGGCGCGACAGATGCAGACGGTGGTGAGCCTCGTCGCCTGCGGGCTCGGCGTCGCGCTGGTGCCGGCGTCGATGCGCAACCTCAAGCGCAAGGGGCTCATCTACCGGCGGCTGCGCGGGACCGCGGAGGCGCTGCAGATCGGCTTGCTGACGCGCGCGGGCGAGGGCTCGGCGATCGTGCGGAATTTTTCGGAGGTGTTGCGGGTCAGTGCGGGCGGCTAGCCACGCCTGAGCATCCGCCAGCCCCTCTCTCCCCTCGCTGGCGCGAGGGACTCTCTCCCGCAAGCGGGAGAGAGGAACGGCGGTGAGTGCGACGCTTCGACTGCGGTGGCGGGCCAACTGCTGGTCCCCTCTCCCGCTTGCGGGAGAGGGTGGTCCGAAGGACCGGGAGAGGGCCCGTCGCCGAGCGCAAATTTCTCGGCTGGGCTCTCTACCGCTTCAGCTTGTACGCCACCACCGAATCCCCGAGCGTCGATCCGTACATGCTGTGACCGCCCGCCGCGATCACCACGTACTGCGTGCCGTTCACTTCGTAGGTCATCGGAACCGCCGTGCCGGCCGCGGGTAGATCGGCCTTCCAGAGCACCTTGCCGCTCTTGAGGTCGAAGGCGCGCAGCGAGTCGTCGAGCGTGTAGCCGATGAAGACCAGGCCGCCGGCGGTGACCAGCGGGCCGCCGGCGCCCGGCGTGCCGAAGTCGAGGTCCATCTTCCATGGCGGCTTCACCGGCAGCAGTTTTTCGATGCTGCCGAGCGGCACTTCCCAGACGATCTTCTTGTTCGCCAGATCGACCGCCGTCAGCGCAGCCCACGGCGGCGCCGAGCACGGTGACATCAGCGGCGACAGCAGCGGCTGCACCTGATAGACGTACTGCGAGCCGGTCGGGGCGAACGACATCGGGCCGCCGGTTTCGATCTTCTGCGTCTTGTCGATCTTGGCTTCGGCCGTCGGAATCAGCTTGACGATGGTCGGCACGCGATTGGACGGCACCACCATGATGCCGCTGGCCGGATCATAGGCGCCGCCGCCCCAGTTCGGACCGCCGCCGACCGAGGGCGAGAAGATCGTTCCCTTGAGGCTCGCCGGTGTGAACGCCGGGCCGTAGTTGAACTCTTCGATCTTGCGCTTGCAGAGCCACTTGTCGACGAAGGTGAAACCCCAGGCGTCGTCGGGAGAGAAGCCCTGCGGCGCGAGCGTCGGCATGCCCTTGGGGAACGGCTGGGTCTTGGACAGCACTTCGCCCTTGACCGCGTACTGCTGCGGCACCGGGCGCTCCTCGATCGGCACCAGCGGCTCGCCGGTGGCGCGGTTGAAGACGAAGATCAGGCCGGTCTTGTTGTTCTGCACGAGCGCCGGAACGCTGCTGCCGTCGGCGAGCTTCCAGTCGATCAGCAGCGGCTCGGTCGGGGTGTCGTAGTCGAACACGTTGTGATGCACGAACTGGAAGTGCCAGGCGACCTGGCCGGTGGCGGCCTTCAGCGCGACGACCGAGGACGAATAGCGGTTGTCGCCCACGCGATCGCCGCCGAAGAAGTCGCCCGACGGGCTCGTGGTCGGCAGGTAGACCATGTCGAGCGCCTCGTCGACGGCCATGCTCGACCAGACGTTGCCGCCGCCGAAGCCTTCGGCCGTGCCCTTGGCCCAGGATTTGGCGGCCGGATCGTTGGCATCGCGCGGCAGCGGATCGAACTGCCAGAGCGGCTTGCCGCTGCGCGCATCGAAGGCCAGCACGCGGCCGCTCGGCGCGTCGACGCGCTGGTTGTCCGCGACCGCCGAGCCGACGATGGCGACGCCGTTGACGATGGCCGGCTTCGAGGCGGCGACCACTTCGCCCGCGAAGATCTCGGGCTTGCTGATCTCCATCTTCACGCTGCCGCGATCGCCGAAGCCTTCGCAGGCCTTGCCGTCGCGCGCGTCGATCGCGAGCAGGCGGTAGTCGGCGGTGCCGAACAGGATGCGCGACTTGCAGTGCGCGCCTTCGGCGGCCTGCGGATCGACCCAATGGCCGACGCCGCGACACTTGCGCATGCCGACCTTGGGATCCTTGGGGTCGAATTCCCAGCGCTTCTTGCCGGTGGCGGGGTCGACCGCGAGGATGCGCCGCGTGGTCGTGCAGATGACGAGATTGCCATCGATCAGGCTGGGCTGATCTTCGAACGCGATCAGTGCATTCATCGCCTTGGGCGGCGGCACGTCGCCGGTGTGGAACTCCCAGGCGAGCTCGAGCTGGCCGACGTTGGCGGCGTTGATCTGGTTCAGCGACGAATACTTCGCGTCATGCGGAGTGGCGGGGACCGGCTCGGCGGCGATCGATGTCGCGGCCGTCACGGCGCTCAATGGAATGAACAGCGCGGCGAACAACTTGGTCAGGCGGGCGAACGCCCGTCCATGGCTGAGGCTCATCAGCATCTCCCCCAGATCGATCTGGTTCTTTATTAGTGAACACGTCTGTCCATTATAGGAGCAGTCCGGCGGCCCGCGGTAGCCGGGCTGGACGGTGCTTGCCTGGCCGGGCAAAGACTTTTGCCGGCGACGTTGCTCAGCGCCTCAGGAAGAACTCGATCGGCACCACGATTCGTGGCGGCCATCCACGGCATCGATAACCGCCGGTTATGCGCTCCACACGACTCTTCATTGGTCGAGCGGGGCACGCCTGTGTGAGCCTTGTGACGAATTCACGAATCGTCACACCGACGATCACCCTGCGGCGCTCGCTCGCCATCGGATCGAACATGAAGTCCATCATCGCGCGCATTGCCGTCTGTTCCGCCCTGGTTCCGATGGCCGCGCAGGCACACCCGGGCCACGAAGGGCTCGAAACCGATGCGAGTTCCAATGCCGTGTTCGGCATCGTCCAATTGCTCGAAGGCGGCCATCCGGTGCTTTGGCTGCTGCTGATGCTGAGCGTCGCCGCGGCGATCGGCCTCGGCATGAAAGCGCCGTCACAAACCGCCTGATGCGATCAGCGCTCGGGCTCCGCGCCGAGCGCGATGCGCATGAGTTCGTGCGCTGCCGTGGACAGTTCCGCATCGCGGCGTGTGAGCAGGCCGACGCGTCTGCGCACGATCGGGCCGGAAAGGCGCAGGCAGCGCGCACCCATGCGTCGCATCTGATCGCTGCATAGCGCGGGAACCGCGCTGACTCCGAGTCCCGAAGCCACCAGCGATCCGACCGTCGACAGCTGATGGCATTCGAGCGCCGGAGCGAAGTCCTGGCCGGCGGCGGCCAGCGACTGTTCGAGCAGATGGCGCACGGTCGACGGCCGCTGCAGGGTGATGAAGGGCTCGGCGCTGAGTGTCTTCCAGCTCACGCTCGCCTTCCGCGCGAGCGGTGAATCGGCCGCGACGACCGCGACGAAGCGGTCGTCGAACATCGAGGTGAACTCGTAGGGCTGCATCGTCTCGGGCTCGAAGCAGAAGCCGATCTCGACACGGCCGCTGGTGACGAGTTCGAGCACCTGCTCGTTGATGACGTCGTGGATCGTCACGTCGATTTGCGGATGCGCCGCGCGAAACCTCGTCAGCAGTTCCGGTAGCCGGTTGGCCGCGAACGAGGGCATGGCGGCCACCGTCACATGGCCCTGCTGCAGCGTGAAGCGCTGGCGCAGCCGATCGGTGGTGCCCTCCCATTCGGCGAGCAGGCGCAGCGCGAGCGGCAGCAGGGTCGCGCCTTCGGGCGTCAGCCGCACGCTGCGCGTGGTTCGGCTCAGCAGGCGCCCGCCGAGTGATTCTTCGAGCCCGCGTATCGCCAGGCTCAGGGCGGGCTGCGAGAGATGCAGCAATTCACCGGCGCGGGCGAAGCTCAGGGTCTGGGCGACGCAGACGAAGGCGCGGAGCTGGCGGATGGTCATTGATAAGATTCACAAAACAATTCTTCCAAAAAAGAAAATTAACAAATGAGGCTCGCCGGGCCAAACTGGTTCATATGAGTCCCGATCTTCCGGGACCGCCAGATGAAGAGGAGCCCATGGCAGGTTTCGACAAGCGGGTCGGCAGCTACGAGCAGGCGCTCGAAGGACTCAAGGACGGCATGGCCGTGCTCGCAGGCGGCTTCGGTCTCTGCGGCATTCCCGAGAACCTCATCGCGCAGATCCGCCGCATGGGCGTGAAGGACCTGACCGTGGTCTCGAACAACTGCGGCGTCGACGGCTTCGGCCTCGGCGTGCTGCTCGAGCAGCGGCAGATCAAGAAGATGATCGCGTCCTACGTCGGCGAGAACGCCGAGTTCGAGCGCCAGCTGCTCTCGGGTGAACTCGAAGTGGTGCTGACGCCCCAGGGCACGCTTGCCGAAAAGATGCGCGCGGGCGGCGCGGGCATTCCGGCCTTCTATACGGCCACCGGCTACGGAACCCAGATCGGCGAGGGCAAGGAGAGCCGCTCGTTCGGTGGCCGTCATTACATCCTCGAAGAATCGATCACGGGCGATTTCGCGATCGTCAAAGGCTGGAAGGCCGATTGGTACGGCAACGTTATCTATCGGCACACGGCGCAGAACTTCAATCCGGCGGTCGCCACCGCGGGCCGCATCACCGTGGTCGAGGTCGAGGAGATCGTGCCGCCTGGCACGCTTGATCCGGCGCAGATCCACACGCCGGGCATCTACGTCGATCGGCTCATCCAGGGCACGTTCGAAAAGCGCATCGAAAAGCGCACGGTCCGTTCCTAATCGAAGTTCACGGAGACAACATCATGGCTTTGACCCGCGAACAGATGGCCCAGCGCGTCGCCCGCGAACTGCGCGACGGCTACTACGTGAATCTCGGCATCGGCATTCCGACGCTGGTGGCGAACTACATTCCGGACGGCATCGAGGTGATGCTGCAGTCGGAGAACGGCCTGCTCGGCATGGGCCCGTTCCCGACCGAAGCCGACATCGATGCGGACCTCATCAACGCCGGCAAGCAGACGGTCACCGCGCGCATGGGCGCGTCGATCTTCTCGTCGGTCGAATCGTTCGCGATGATTCGCGGCGGTCATGTCGACCTGACCGTGCTCGGCGCTTTCGAAGTCGACGTGCACGGCAACATCGCCTCGTGGATGGTGCCCGGCAAGCTCGTCAAGGGCATGGGGGGCGCGATGGATCTGGTCGCGGGCGCCGACAACATCATCGTGACGATGACGCATGCCGGAAAGGCCGGTGATTCCAAGCTGCTGCCCGAATGCTCGCTGCCGCTGACCGGTGCCGGCTGCATCAAGCGCGTGCTGACCGATCTTGCGTATCTCGAGATCGATAACGGAGCGTTCATTCTCAAGGAGCGCGCCCCGGGCGTCAGCGTCGAGGAGATCGTCAGCAAGACGGCCGGCAAGCTGATCGTTCCGGAGCAAGTGCCCGAAATGCAGTTCTGAGTCGTATTCTTGCGCTGTAAAAAGCCGAGCTCGATGCTCGGCTTTTTCATTTCTACTGCTCGTCGGTCTTCGTCGTCGCGAGCGCATTCCAGCTGATGTGAACCCAGGCTTCGACCACGCGATCGAAACTGCGGCCCTGCAGCATCTCGGGGTGCAGAGTGGAGCAGTGATCGATCGCGAGCGTGAGGATGTCGGCGATCAGGTCGTCGGCCTCGGGATGCGCCCGCCTGGCCTGGCGCAACTGCTTTACGGCTTTGCGGCTCTGCTGGCAGAGCTCGTCGCGCATCTGGCTCGAAAGCCGCGCCACATCTTCATTGTGCAAGGCGGTCTGCGCCATCGCGGACAGAATCACGTGGTGTTCGCGATAGACGCCGATGATGCCGCGCAAGCTGCGTGTCATGTCGGCGCGCGTCGTCGTCGACGCGTCTTCGAACCAGCTGCCGGCCGCACTCACGATCTCGCGCCGTACCTGTTCGAACAGATGGGTGACGAGTTCGCCCTTGTCCCGGAAATGCTTGTAGAACGTGGCTCTTCCGATGCCCGCGGCTTCCGCGAGCCGTTCCACCGAGACACTCGAAAAACTCTCGCCCTGCAAAAGCAGCTTCTCCATGCCCTCGAGCAAGCGGCTGTCGACGCTCTGCCGCTGGCGGAATCGCGTCTTGGGCGCTTCGACGGCTTTTTTGGTGACTCGGGGCATCGGGGCAATCGGGCTCGAACCGGAACTGGAGACGTATCGTCGGTCGCCATAGGGTCAATGTGCAAGCCGAGATGACCCTGTATTGGACGTAATGTCTCTTTCTGTAGACAGTCTGTCTCTTTCTGTGTTTGAATCGTTTCACGGGGCGAAGAACCCGGAAGGCTCGGCCGCGATGCCGGGCGATTCGTTCGTAGCGAGGAGGGGACAATGAAAAAAGTGATCGGCACGAGCGTGCCGGTGGGCTTGCTGTTGCTGGCTCTCGATGCATCTGCACAGATCGAAGCACCGACCGCCGAAGCGGCTGTCGTCGAGCCCCAGGCAAACGAAGCCCCGCAGCAAGTCTCAGCACCTGCGCCCGGCGGCGCATCCGGCCTGGATACGATCGCGGTTCAAGGTCCGCAGGACGAGGCGGCTGAAGATACCCAGGAAGCCGGCGGTGGCCGTTCGCGCCTCGTCGAAGAGATCATCGTCACCGCGCAGAAGCGTGAAGAGAATCTGCAGAGCGTTCCGATCTCGATCCAGGCGTTCAGCGGAGACAATCTCGATGCGCGTGGCGTGACCGATGCGACCTCGCTCGGACGCATCACGCCGGGCCTGACGATCACGCAGGCCGTCGGCTTCACGCTGATCTATCTGCGCGGGGTCGGCTCGGACGCGTTCCTGCTCGGCGATCCGAGCGTGGCCTACTACATCGACAACATCTACTTTCCGTTCTCGCAAGGGCTCGCACAGGAATTCGGCGCGGTCGATCGCATCGAAGTGCTCAAGGGACCGCAGGGCACCTTGTTCGGACGCAACGCCGTCGGTGGCGCGGTCAACGTGCTGACCAAAGCGCCCGACTTCAGCGAGGCGCGCACGCAGATCGAGAGCGAGGTCGCGAACTACAACGTCCTCAAGACGCGCGTCAATACCAATATTCCGATCAGCGACGAGCTCGCGTTCTCGCTGTCGGCTTTCTACAACACGCAGGAGTTCTACCAGGGCGGTCGTATCAACGTCAGCGCGAACTCCGATGGCGAAAGCCTCGATCCGATCATCAGCAAGGCTGCGCGGCTCAAGCTGCGCTGGGCCCCGACAGAGGACATCGACGCCACGCTCGCAGGCCTGCTCTACCGTTCGGACGGCGCCGGTACGCTGTTCCAGACCAATGCGTTCCCGAGCCCGCTCGCGCGTACGCTCGGCGTTACGCCGCAGACGGGCTATCGCGGCGAACTCGACGAAGGCACGGATCAGTCGATCGACAATCGCGTCGTCTACGGCGACATCAAGTGGAGCCTGCCGTGGGCGAATCTGCGCCTGCTCGGCAGCGATCAGCTGATCAAGACCGCCGCGACCTACGACTACGACGGCTCGCCACGCCCGCTCGTCGGCTTCGAAGGGCCCAAGCTGTTCGCCGACGTGCAGTCGGCCGAGTTCCAGATCCTGTCGAACGACTCGAGCCCCGAATGGCTCAAGTGGATTCTCGGCAGCTACTACTTCCGCAGTGAATCCGGTTACGACGGCGGCCTGCATCAGCGCGTATCGCTCGTCAACGACCTGCGCGGCGCGCTGCTCAACTTCCTGTCGCTCGATCAGCTGCCGAGCTTTCTGCAGACCAACCTGCCGTCCGGCAACGTGGTCGTCTACGGCACGCTCGGCACCAAGTCGATCGCCTACTTTTCGCAGGTCACGGCCGACCTGACCGACTGGATGTCACTGACGCTCGGCGGACGCTATCAGGAAGAAAAGCGCTATATCGTCGAAGCCTACAACGGGCTCGAAACCCTGGATGGCGGATCGATTCCGATCTTCCCGCCCAATCCCGACTCCAACCTGCTGAGCCATACGACCAGGAGCTTCAGCCCGAAGGCCTCGATCGATTTCCATGTCTTCGACGACACGCTGCTCTACGCCTCGTACCAGGAGGCGACCAAGAGCGGAACCTACAATCCGCTCAAGCTGCTGCAGGCCGTCGACTACGTGAAGCCCGAGAAGACGCGCGCCTATGAAGTCGGGGTCAAGCGCAGCTTCTTCGATGGCCTGATGACGTTCGCAGGCGCTGGCTTCTACTACGACATCAGCAATCTGCAGGTGCAGTACGTTTCCCTGCTCAATGGCGGCGTCGTCACCTTCGAGACCGCCAAGGCCGCCGAGGTAAAGGGTGTGGACTTCGACATCAGCGCGATCCTGCTGCCCGATCTCGTCGATGACCTCGCGGTGACGTTCAGCGGCGCCTACATCAACGCCAAGTTCACGGACTTCGAGAACGGCAGCGGCTTCAGCGAGAGCACCGGCATCTTCTCGACCAACAACGACTTCACCGGAAACCGCATTTCGCGCTCGCCGAAATTCACGACCACGCTCACGCTTGCCAAGACCTGGCAGATTCCGGGTGGTCCGCTCGAAGTCGGCGGCGATTATTACTACAACAGCGGCTTCTACTTCACCGCGCAGAACTCCGATGTCGCCCGGCAGAAGAAATATGATCTGCTCGGCGTGCGCGTGAGCTATCTGTACGAGCCCTGGAACCTGCGCGCGACCGTTTACGGCAACAACATTCTCGACGAGAAGTACCAGATCGGCGTGCTGCAGGCCGACTTCGGAACCAACGTCTCGCTCGGCGCTCCGGTCACCTACGGCCTGCGCCTGGCCTGGGAATTCTGATCGGCCGCCGCCATCTGGAGAGCGCATCATGAGTCGTCGCGACAAGCTGCCGGCAGCACCATTCGAGCTCGGCGATCCCGATCTGTTCGCCAACGGATTCCCGCATGCGCTGTTCGCGGAGCTGCGCGACAAATCGCCGGTGGTCTGGAGTGAATGGTCGGGCGGGGCGGGCTTCTGGTCGCTGCTCAAGTACGAGGACATCACGCAGGCCTCGATGAACCCGAAGCTGTTCTCGTCGGCCTCGGAGAATGGCGGGCATCGGATTTTCGAGGAAGCGGCCTCGGGTGTCGCGGGCACCGGATCGGAAAGTCCGATCGGCATCCCGTTCATTTCGCGCGACCCGCCCAAGCAGGTGCAGCAGCGCACGATGGTCATGCAGGCCGTAACCTCCCCGCGGCTCGTCGAGATGGAGGCGCGCATCCGGGCTCGCATCGTCAAGCTGCTCGACGCGGTACCGAACGGCGGCGTGCTCGACGTCGTCGATCAGGTTTCGGCTCCGATTCCGATCAAGACGCTCGCCGAGCTGCTCGACATGCCCGAGGAGCGCGAGTCCAAGCTCTATGAATGGACCAATGCGCTGATCGGCGAGGACGATCCGGATTTTCGTCAGTCGCCCGAATACATGGGCCAGGTGCTCGGCGAACTCATGAGCTACACGGGCGAACTGCGCGCCTCGAGGGCGGGCAGCGATCGCAGCGACCTGATCACGCTGATCAGCCGCGAGCGCGATGGCAGCGAAGTGCCGATGCGTGATTTCTACGCCAATGTCGTGCTCGTGCTCGTCGGCGGCAACGAGACCACGCGCAATTCGATCTCGGGTGGCCTGATCGCGCTCGCGCAGAATCCCGATCAGTGGGCCGCCCTGCGCGCCGATGCGAGCCTGATCCCAGGCGCGGTCAACGAGATCGTGCGCTGGGTGTCTCCGGTCATGCACATGCGCCGCACGGCGATGGAAGACACCGAGATCCGTGGCGTGAAGATCGCCAAGGGCGACAAGCTGCTGTTCTGGTATCCGTCGGCGAACCGTGACGCCGACATCTGGACCGATGCGAACCGCTTCGACATCACGCGGCCGATCGTCAAGCATCGCGGCTTCGGCGCGGGTGCGCATGTCTGCGCCGGCAGCCGGCTCGCCGAGATGCAGATCCGCGTGTTTCTCGAGGAGCTCGTGCAGCGCTACGCGCGTTTCGAGATCGCCGGTGAAGTCGCACGCATCCGCTCGAACTTCATCGACGGCATCCGCCATTTGCCGATGCGCTTCGTGAAGGCCTGATCCGCATGCACGGCGAAACCAGCAGAACGGTGGGCGTCAGCGAGAGGGCGCAGCGCATCGGCCAGCGCGTCGAGCGCTTCGTTCGCGATGTCGTCGCGCCCTACGAGCGCGATCCGCGCCGCGACTCGCATGGGCCGACCGATGCGCTGGTGCATGAGCTGCGCGGGCTCGCGCGCGACGCCGGCGTGATGACGCCGCACGTGCTCGAAGACGGCTCGCATCTGACTCAGCGCGAAACCGCCCGCGTGCTGCGCATGAGTGGCCTGTCTCCGCTCGGTCCGCTGGCCTGCAATACCGCGGCTCCGGACGAGGGCAATATGTTGCTGCTCTCCAAGGTCGGCAGTCCGCTGATTCGCGAGCGCTTTCTGAAGCCGCTGGTTTCGGGCGCGGTGCGCTCCGCGTTCTTCATGACCGAGCCGGCCTCCGAAGGCGGCGCAGGCTCCGATCCGTCGATGATGAAGACGAGCTGTCGCCGCGACGGGGACGACTGGATCATCGACGGTCGCAAGGCCTTCATCACGGGCGCGGCGGGCGCAGGCGTCGGCATCGTGATGGCCAAGTCAGCGGACGGCGCTTGCATGTTCCTGGTCGACCTTCCGCATCCGGCGATCCGCATCGAGCGCCTGCTCGACACGATCGACGATTCGATGCCAGGCGGGCACGCGGTCGTCGCGATCGAGAACCTGCGCGTGCCGCAGGAGCAGATGCTCGGCCGCAGCGGCGAGGGCTTCGCGTATGCGCAGCTGCGTCTCGCGCCCGCGCGGCTGTCGCACTGCATGCGCTGGCTCGGAGCCTGCACGCGCGCGAACGAGATCGCGACCGACTACGCGAACCGTCGCCAGGCCTTCGGCAAGCCGCTGATCGAACACGAAGGCGTCGGCTTCATGCTCGCGGACAATCTGATCGATCTGCGCCAGGCCGAACTCATGATCGACTGGTGCGCCGACGTGCTCGATTCGGGCGCCAATGGAATCGCCGAAAGCTCGATGGCCAAGGTCGCGGTTTCCGAATCCCTCATGCGCGTGGCCGATCGCTGCGTGCAGGTCATGGGTGGAACCGGTGTCAGCGGCGACACCATCGTCGAGCAGGTGTTTCGCGAGATACGCGCGTTTCGCATCTACGACGGACCGACCGAGGTGCACAAATGGTCGCTTGCGAAGAAGATACAGCGTGATTGGCGACGTGGGAGCGCGGCATGAGCGCAGTCGGACAGCAGGCCAACGCGGGCACGACGCCCGTTCGCGAGGCGCATCGCTTCGATGAAGCGGCGCTCGCGCGCTGGCTGCAGGCGAACGTTGCGGATTACGAGGGGCCGTTGACGGTCGAGCAGTTCAAAGGCGGGCAGTCCAACCCGACCTACAAGCTCGTCACGCCCAGGCGCAGCTACGTCATGCGTCGCAAGCCCCCCGGCGAACTGGTCAAGGGCGCGCACGCGGTCGAGCGCGAGGCCAGGGTGTTGGCGGCGTTGTCGGCGACGGGCTTTCCGGTCGCCAGGGTGCATGGCCTGTGCACGGACGCCGGCGTGATCGGAACCTGGTTCTTCGTCATGGAAATGGTCGAAGGGCGCATCTTCTGGGACGCGGGCTTTCCCGAGGTCTCGAAAGCCGAAAGGCCGCGCTACTTCGACGCGATGAACGAGACGCTCGCGCAGCTGCATCGCCTCGATCACGAGGCGATCGGCCTCGCCGACTATGGCAGGCCCGGCAATTACTTCGAGCGCCAGATCGCGCGCTGGTCGCGCCAGTACCTCGACGATACCGATGCCGGCCGCGATGCCGGCATGGACAGGCTCATCGAATGGCTGCCGGCGAACATCCCGCCGGGCGACGATGAAACCCGCCTGATCCACGGCGATTTCCGCTGCGACAATATGATCTTTCATCCGACCGAGCCGCGCGTGCTTGCGGTGCTCGATTGGGAATTGTCGACGCTCGGCCATCCGTTGGCCGATTTCGCGTATCACGCGATGATGTACCGCATGCCGCCCGACATCGTCGCCGGACTCGGCGGCGCCGACGTGGAAGCGCTCGGCATTCCGTCCGAGCGCGATTACGTGGCCGCGTACTGCGCCCGGACCGGGCGTGCGGCGATGCCCGCGTACGACTTCTATCTGGCGTTCAATTTCTTCCGCATGGCCGCGATTTTCCATGGCATCAAGGGACGCGTGATTCGCGGCACCGCGGCGTCGACGCATGCGCAGGAACGGGCGCGCTGCTTTCCACGTCTCGTCGAGCTGGCCTGCAGACAGATGGACGCCTGCCGCTGAGACCGGCGGCGCACCCGGAGCGAGCCGATGTCCGCCAAACCCATCACCCTGAGAGTCGAGCAGCACGGATCGATAGCCCGCATCGTGCTCGATCGACCCGCCGCCGGAAATGCGATCGATCTCGACATGGCAGCCGCGCTGCTCGAAGCCGCGCGGCGCTGCGAGGCCGATGTCTCGATACGCTGTGTCGTGCTGACCGGTGCGGGCCGCATGTTCTGCGCGGGCGGGGATATCACGGCTTTTTCGGCAGCCGGCGAGGCCATCCCCGAGTTCCTGCGCGAGCTCGCGATAAGCTTGCACGCGGCGCTCATGCAGCTCGCAAGCATGCGCAAACCGCTGATCACCGTCGTCAACGGCCCGGCCGCCGGCGCGGGCTTGAGCCTGGCCCTCATCGGTGATCTCGTGATCGCGGCTCGCTCGGCGCATTTCAGCGCGGCTTACGGCAGCCTCGGTCTCACGCCGGACGGCGGCATGAGCTGGTGGCTGCCTCGCGTGGTGGGCCTGCGGCGTGCGCAGGAGATCATCCTGACCGGCCGGCGAGTCAGCGCCGAAGAAGCCGCAACGCTCGGACTGGCCACGCTCGTGGTCGATGACGCGGAACTGGCCGAGCGGGCGCAAGCCTATGCGCAGCGCCTCGTACAAGCGCCCACGGCCGCGATCGGCGCCGCACGGCGGCTTTTGATCGATGGAGCGAATCGCAGCCTGAGCGATCAGCTCGACGCCGAAGTCGAATCGATCGTCGCCGCCGGAGCGAGCGCCGAATGTCGCGAAGGCGTGGCGGCCTTCCTGCAGAAGCGCAAGCCCGACTTCATCGGAGGCCAGTGATGAACCTGATCGTTCGCGAAGACGTGGAGTTGCTGCGCAGCATCTCCGACGCCGCAGGTGCCAGCAGCGCGACGCTGTTTCTGTTCGATCGCGAAGCGCCGGTCGAGCGCACGCGCTTCCTGTTCAATCTGGGGCCGACGAACGAGATCAACCGGGCCTATCGCGATTCGATCTGCGCGCTCGATCCGTTCCTGCTGCTCGCCGCCGATCGGGTCGTGCAGGCGCCTGCGGATCTGCACGTTTTCGATCAGGCGGAGGTCGAAGACTGGGACCAGAGCCGGCGCACACGGCCGTACTGGGAGTTCATGCGGCGCCAGGGATACTGCGAGAGCGCCGCATCCGTGCACGAAGTGGGCGACGGTGTTTGGCTGGTGCTCGGGCTCATGCGACAGGGACGCGAACGGGCACATCTTTCGGCGCAGCCCGTGCGTGATTCGACGCGACGCCTCTTCAGGCGGACGGCTTCCGCGCTCGTGCGCTCCGCGTTCCAGCCGCAAACCAGGGCACGCCCCGGTGTGGCCTTGACCGGGCGCGAGCAGGACGTCGTCGACGCGCTGTGCTGTGGCCGCAGCAACAAGCAGATCGCGGCACAGTTGGGCCTGTCGGAATTCACCGTCGAGAATCATCTGCGCCGCATCTACCGCAAGCACGCGGTGCGCAACCGGACTTCGCTGATGGCCGTGCTCGGATCGCGATCGCCTCAAGCCGCGCTGAGCTGAGATTTGATGAGCCGCTTGAGCAGCTTGCCGTTCGGCATGCGCGGCAGCGCGTCGTCGAAGACGAAGCGGCGAGGGCACTTGAAGCCGGCGAGCTGATCGCGGCAGAACTGCGCGAGTTCCTGCTTGAGCGCTTCGCTCGCGGATGAAGGATCGCGTAGCTGCACGACCGCGACGACTTCCTCGCCGAACTCCGCGTGCGGAACGCCGACCACGGCCACGTCCATCACGCTCGGATGCGTGACGAGCAGGTTCTCGATCTCCTGCGGGTAGATGTTCACACCGCCCGAGATGATCATGAAGGCTTGGCGATCGGTCAGGAACAGATAGCCGTCCGCATCGACATAGCCGATGTCCCCGAGCGTGCTCCAGCCGTGGCGGTTGTAGGCCGAGCGCGTCTTCTCGGGATCCTTGTGATAGTGGAAGTCCGGCATGCCGGAGAAGTAGACATCGCCGATTTCACCCGCGGGCAGCTCGTTTCCGTCCGCATCGCAGATGTGCAGCTGGCCCAGCACCGCGCGGCCAACGGAGCCGGGCTTGGCGAGCCAGTCATCGGGGCCCAGCGCGGTGACGCCATTGCTCTCGCTGCCGCCGTAATACTCGTGAATGACCGCCCCCCACCAGCGCAGCATCTCGCGCTTGACCTCGGGAGGGCACGGAGCAGCCGCGTGCACGGCGATGCGCAGGCTCGTGAAATCATAGCCCTCGCGCTCCTCGGCTTGCAGCTTGAGCATGCGCACGAACATCGTCGGCACGAACTGCGCATGCGTGACCCGGTGCTCGCGAATCAACTGCAGCACGCGCACCGGATCGAACTTGCGCATCACCACCAGGGCGCCGCCGCTGCGTTGCACCGCGAGGCACCAGTTCAACGGCGCCGCGTGATACTGCGGGGCAGGCGACAGATACACGGTATCGGGACCGACGCCATAAGCCGAGCGGATATAGGCCTCGACGGGCGCCGGCGTGCCGAGCGGCGGAAACAGCATCTTGCGCTTGATGCCCTTGGGCTTTCCGGTCGTGCCCGAGGAGTAATACATGATGAGACCTTCGGTCTCGTCGAACTGCGGCTCGACCGGCATCGATCCGTGCATCGCCTCGACGATCGCCCGCCAGGCCACGTTGTCGCCGACGCTCACCCTGAGTGCGCAGCCGGTATTCGCGCAGACCTCGTCGGCCAGTGCGTCGAGCGCTTCGGAGCTCACGAGCAGCTTCGAATCGGAGTCGTCGACGATGTGGCGGACTTCGTCGCGCTTGAGGTGCCAGTTGATCGGCGTCAGGTAAAGCCCGTAGCGCAGCGCTGCCCAGACGACGACGAAATACTCGGGCCGGTTCTCCATGACGATCGAGACGACGTCGCCACGTTGCAGCCCGAGCGCTTTGAAGTGATTGGCGAGCGCGATCGAACCGCGATCGAGTGCGCGAAAGCTCAGCGCCTCGCCGTCGTCCATGACGACGGCCGGGGCATCGGGCTTCGCGAGAGCATGATCGTGAATGTGCATGGATGTGATCCGATCCGGCGCTCAGGGAATCATCAGGGAATCAGCACGGCCTTGATGCAATCGCCACGATGCTGCGCGGCCACCGCCTCGTTGATGCGTGCGAGCGGGAAGGTCTGGATCACGCGATCGAGCGGAAAGCGCTGCTCGCGATGGTGGCGGATGAGCTCCGGAATCAGCTCGTCGGGATCGCTGTCGCCTTCGAGAATCGCCTTGATCGTCCAGCCGCCGATGACGGCCGCGGTCAGGTTCAAGGAAATGCTCGTGTCGGGCGTCGCGGCAGCGACGACGCCGAGCGTGCCATGCAAGGCCAGAGCGCCCAGCGCGGTTTCGATCACGGGCTTGATGCCGGTGCTGTCGAAGGCGTAGTGAACGCCCGGCGCTACGATTTCGCGTATGCGCGCCGCGGTGTCCTCGTGGAGCGGATCGATCGCGTGCGTGGCGCCGAGTTCGAGAGCAAGCTTGCGGCGCGAAGCCTGTGGCTCGACGACGATGATGGTCTTGCAGCGCTGGATCGCAGCGCCCATCACGGCCGCGATGCCGACGGCTCCGCAACCGAAGATCGCGACCGACGAGCCTGCCTCGCAGGCCAGCGAGCGCATGATCGCGCCGGCTCCGGTCTGGAATCCGCAGCCGAGCGGGCCGAGTAGTTCGAGCGCGACCTCGTCGTCGACCTTGACCACGTTGCGCTCGTGCGCGAGCGCATGCGTCGCGAACGAAGACTGGCCGAAGAATCGCCCCGAAACCTGCTGCTCGCCGATGCGCATGCCGGTGCTTCCGTCCGCGCGAACGCCTGGAAAATTGAGCGCGACGAACGAATGGCAGTAGCTCGGTTCGCGGTGTTCGCAGCGCTCGCAACGGCCGCAGGACAGAAAGCTCAGCACCACGCGATCACCGGCCTTGACCTTGCGCACGCGCGCGCCGACGCGCTCGACGATACCCGAGGCCTCGTGCCCAAGCACGGCCGGCAGCGGCACCGGAATGTGCTGATCGCGGGCGATCAGATCGGTATGGCAGATGCCGACTCCGGCGACGCGCACGAGCACCTCGTCGTCGCGCGGGTCGTCGAGCTCGACGGGTTCGATCGTGAAGTCGGCCTTCGCGGCACGCGCGACGGCGGCGGTGATTTTCATTCTGTCTGTTCTCCTCTCGCCCCAGCTCAGTTCAGCGCGATGACGACCGACTTGGTTTCGAGATAGGCATCGAAGACCTCGGCTCCGTTCTCGCGGCCGATGCCGGATTTCTTCATGCCGCCGAACGGAAACGCCGGATCGGCCAGCAGCATGCAATTGACGAACACGGTTCCGGCTTCGAGCTGGGCCGAGGCATGATGGGCGGTGCGCAAGTCGCGCGTCCAGACATGGGCGGCGAGACCGTAGACGCTGTCGTTGGCCATCGCGATGGCTTCGTCGATCTCGTCGAACGCGGTCACCGCGAGCACCGGGCCGAACACTTCCTCGCGCGCGATCTCGGCTTCGGGCGGTACGTCGCGCAGGATCGTCGGCGCGTAATAGTGACCATGCTCGGGCATCGCGCTGCGCTGGCCGACTTCGGCGATGCCCGCGGCGCGCGCACGGCTCACTAGGCCATCGACCTTGTCGCGCTGGCGTGCGCTGATCAAGGGACCGAGTACGCTGTCGCGCGACCAGCTCGGGCCGAGCTTCAGCGTGCCGGCGACGTCGGCGAGCCCCTGGAGCACGGCTTCGTAGTGCGAGCGATGCACGTAGAGCCGCGTGCCCGCGTAGCAGACTTGGCCGGAATTGAAGAAGCAGGCCATCGCCGCTTCGGGAATCGCGCGCGCGAGATCGGCATCGGCGCAGATGATCGAAGGCGATTTGCCGCCCAGCTCGAGCGTCACGCGCTTGAGTTCAGGCACCGAGGCACGAAGGATCGCCTGTCCGGTCGCGGTCGAGCCCGTGAACGCGATCTTCGCCACGTCCGCATGCGCGACGAGCGCGGCGCCGGTGCTCGCTCCGTCGCCGAGCACCACGTTGAGCACGCCGGGCGGAAAGCCGACCTGCAGCGCGAGTTCGGCCAGGCGCAGCGCGCTCAGCGGCGTTTCGGGCGCCGGCTTGAGCACGACCGTGCAGCCGGCCGCGAGCGCCGGCGCGATCTTGAACAGGCTCAGGATCAGCGGGAAATTCCATGGCGTGATCGCGGCGACCACGCCGACCGGTTCGCGTCGCACGTAGGCGTGATGCGGAATCGTCGCTGCCGCCAGCGAGCCCGCGCGGCCGTGCAGCTTGGTCGGCCAGCCCGCATAGGTGCGCAGCCAGGCGCAGGCGCCCGGAATGTCGACCGTCTCAGTCAGCGCGATCGGGCGTCCGGTGTCGAGCGCTTCGAGCGCGGCCATGCGCGGCGCATCGGCCTCGATCGCATCGGCGAGCCGGTGCAGCAGGCACTCCCGCGCGAGCGGTGGGAGCTCGCGCCAGGACGGAGCACGGAACGCGGCCTTGGCGGCGGCGACGGCGGCATCGACTTCGGCGGCCGACCCGACCGGAATCTCGCCATAGGGCCGCGCGCTGCAGGGGTCTTCCACCGCCAGCGCGCCATCGCCGCGCATGACGACGTGACCGCCGATGCGATGCCCGAGGACGGGTCGTTCGATCTGCTCCCAACTCATGGCGCATGCTCCAGGCGACGATGTCCGGATGCTAGGAGGCCTCGGGTCGCATGACGATGGACGGAAATCCGTCATCCGCCGGCGCCTTGTGTCGTCATCGATTTGAAATCGCAGCCCCGCCACCGATGGCGTAATGTCGCGCGACAGGACCCTAGGCCCCGCACCATGTCGACTCCTTCGAGCTCGCCTGCCGGCTCCGCTCGCCTACAAACGCCCAGCTTCCGCGAAGCCTTGCTCGTCTGGCTCAAGATCGGCTGCATCAATTTCGGCGGTCCGGCCGGGCAGATCGCGCTGATGCACCGCCTCGTCGTGGAGGAGAAGCGCTGGGTCTCCGAGACGCGTTTCCTGCATGCGCTGAACTACTGCATGCTGCTGCCCGGCCCGGAGGCCCAGCAACTCGCGACCTACATCGGCTGGCTGCTGCACAGGACGGCGGGCGGGCTCGCCGCGGGCCTGCTGTTCGTGTTGCCCGGTTTTGTGCTGATGACGCTGATCGCGATCGCCTACGTGAGCTTCGGCGAGCTGGGCTGGATGCAGGGCCTGCTGCTCGGCATGCAGGCGGCGACGCTGGCGATCGTCGTCGAGGCGGTGTTCCGGGTCGGGCGCAAGGCGCTGCGGCATCGGGCCTTGTACGGCCTGGCTTTCGCAGCCTTCATCGCGATCTTCGCGTTCGGCGTCCCGTTTCCGTTGATCATCCTGGCGGCCGCCGCGCTCGGCCTGCTCGCGGTGCGCTGCGCGCCGGAAGTCGTGCTGCCTGCTAAGCGCTCCGTCGACGATGAGGACGAAGCTCTCGCCGCGCCGCAGGCTGCCGCGCCCTGGCCGCTGCGCGTGCTGCTGTCCGGGCTGCTGCTCTGGCTGTTGCCGCTCGCGCTGCTGCTGCTCGTGCTCGGCGCCCGCAGCGTCTATACGCAGGAGGCGCTGTTCTTCAGCAAGATGGCCGTCGTCACCTTCGGCGGCGCGTACGCGGTGCTGGCCTATGTGACGCAGCAGGCGGTCGAGCGCTACGGCTGGCTGCAGCCCGGCGAGATGGTGCATGGGCTCGCGCTCGCCGAAACCACGCCGGGGCCGCTGATTCTCGTGCTGACCTACGTGGGCTTTCTGGGTGCCTACCGCAACCCGGGCTCGATCGATCCACTGCTGGCCGGCGTGCTCGGCGGCAGCCTGTCGACCTGGGTGACTTTCGTGCCGTGCTTTCTGTGGATTTTCCTCGGCGCTCCGCACATCGAGCGCTTGCGCGGCAAGGTCTGGATGAACGCCGCGCTGACCGCGATCACCGCCGCCGTCGTCGGCGTGATCCTGAACCTGTCGATCTGGTTCTCGCTGCACGTGCTGTTCGGCGAGGTCGGGCGCTACGCGCAGTTCGGCCTGCAGCTGCCGGTTCCGGACGTTGCCTCGATCAAGCTGCCGGTGCTGGCCCTGAGCGCCGGCGCGATGATCGCGCTGCTCGTGCTGCGCGTGAACCTGCTGCTGACGCTGGCGGTCTGCGCGGGGATAGGCCTGGTGATCGAAGTGGGAGGCTGGAGCTGAATCTTCGTCGTGGGCAACTCGCGAAGGCCGTCGCACAGTATGTACAGCGAACGATTCGGTGAACGGGCCCGCATTTCATGAACGCTCGTTGCGGGGCGCCGCTTCCGCTTTCGCGCTTCTAAAGGTGATCAGCGTGAATCTCGTCCGCTTGCGGCATCGATGCCGGAAAAGCTCATTTCGCAGGAGGAAAGCGCAAGGTGAAGCGGATCTTTCCCGATACAGAGCAAGATGCGTGTGCCTCACCGTGATGTAGAACCATGATGGCCTTGACGATCGCCAGTCCCAAGCCGCTCGATTCCGCTGGACGGCCGCGAGCCGCATCTGCGCGATAAAAGCGATCGAAAAGACGCGCAAGCTGTTCCGCGGGAATCGGGATCCCGTCGTTCTCGACCGCGATCGTCGAGCCGCTGGGGTCTTGCTCGCCGATCAGCAGAATGGTCGAGCCTGGGGTGCTGTAGCGCAGGGCATTGACCACCAGGTTGTGAATCGCCTGCCTGCACAGCGCGGCATTCGCGAACGCTGAGCCGCTGGCCTGCACCGAGAGCCGCAGCCCACCTTCATCCGCCAGGCCTTCGAGGTACTCCGCGATGCCTTGCAACTCGTCAGTCAGCTCGATCGACTCGCGCTCTATTTCCAATCCAGCGTGATCGGCACGCGCCAGGAACAGGATGTTGTCGACGAGCAGGCGCAGCCGATTGAGCTCTTCCAGATTCGATTCCAGCAGTTGCTGGTACTCGCCCGGACTTCGAGTGCGATTGAGTGCCACCTGTGTTTGCCCTATCAGGGCGCCCAGCGGGGTGCGAATCTCATGTGCCAGATCGGCCGAGAACTGCGTCAGTCTTTCGTAGCCTGTCGCGATGCGATCGAGCATCGCATTGAACACGGCGACCATCTGCTGGAATTCGAGTGGTGCATCGTCCTGCGTCAGCCTGACGGCCAGGTTGATCGGGGTGATCAGCTCGGCCTGCGACGATATGCGTCGTAGCGGGCGAAGGCCGAGGCGAAGCACGACGTAAACCAGTATGGCCGCACTCAGCATCGCGATCGACGTACTGCGCAGCACCCGAGATCGATTGTCCGCGATCATGCTCATCTCGCTGATCAGCGGATGACCTGCAATCACTTCGACCGTGCTGCCGTCCTGCCCCAATCGCGCTTGAGCTGCGACCCATTGCATGGGAGGGCGATCAGGCTTCCGGATGCTGCGAACGTCTTGGCCTCCAATGGCTTCGCCCACCGGCACGGGCATCAAGTCGGTCGGCACTGCGACAGAGTCGGGGTTGATCTCGACGAGGGTGGTTTCGCCAGGGAGGCGCAGGACGAGTACATCGCTCGCTGATCCCCGCAGGGCCTCAAACGGAATCGATTGATTCTGCAGCTCAGTGATTGTCCATGTCTGCGTCGTGAGGCGGCGCAACTGCTCGGTGCGTGATATGAGTTGATCTCGTGCGTGACCCACGATGGCCTTCTGCGCGACGGAAAAGAAGTACGCGCCGAGCATGCCGGTGGTCACTAGTGCGATCAGCCCACACAACAACGTCACTCTGAGCGTTAGCGAGCTTGGAAGCCAGCGCAGTGTCAATCTGCGTTTCAACTCCAGTCCCCCGTCATGCCGGCGGGTGAATCGCCGAATGCATAACCGACGTTGCGCACGGTATGGATCAATGGTGTCGCAAAGGGGCGATCGATCTTCGCACGCAAACGCTTGATGGCGACGTCGACCACATTGGTGTCACTGTCGAAGTTCATGTTCCAGACTTCCGACGCGATCAACGTGCGCGACAGCGCTTCGCCTTGCCGCTTGACCAGCAGATGCAGCAGCAGAAACTCCTTGTTCGTGAGTGCGATCTCGCGGCCTTCTCGCGTGACTTTACGGCGCAGCATGTCGAGCTTCAGATCGGCGACTTCGTAGATGTCGGCATCGCGCACGGCACCACGCCGCAGCAGTGTGCGAATCCGAAGCACGAGTTCGGTGAAGGAAAACGGCTTGACGAGATAGTCGTCGGCACCGAGCTCGAGGCCGCGAATGCGATCGCTCAACTGGTCTCGCGCAGTGAGGAACAGCACGCGAACCTCGTCCTTGCCACGCAGCGACCGCATGATCTGCCAGCCGTCGATGCCGGGCAGAGTGACGTCGAGTATCACGAGGTCGTAGGTGTTTTTGAGTGCCATCTGCAGACCATCAGTGCCGCTTCTCGACAGGTCGACGGCATAGCCGCTCTCACGCAAGCCCTTCCTCAGGTAGTCGCCCGTCTTGGGATCGTCTTCGATGACAAGGATCTTCATATGAATGAATCATGCGCCATCCGATCGGCAGATGGGATGACAGCTTTGTCATTCACTTGTCACCCCGTTCTCGCGCAGATGTTTCTAAAGTGGGAGCACTTCGCCGCTACCCCGAAGACTCTCAGTGCGTTTGGCCACAGCGAGCGAAATACCCTGCTGGTCGCAGCATTTCATATAAGGACGTTCCCACATGGTTCACCCTCTTTCCGCGCTGGGCATCGCGCACACCGCTGTCAGCCTGGTCCCGTTTACAGCGGGCGTTTATGGTTTCGTCCGGTTTCGAGCAATAGAGCCGAAGACTCGCTCGGGTCGCATTTACGTTGCTGGACTGCTTCTGTCGGTGATCACGGCTTTCGGCCTTTCGAGTACGGGCGGATTCAACGCAGGGCATGCGCTCGGTATCCTGACTTTGCTCACTCTGGCGGGGGCTCTGATGGTGCCGCGCTTGTCCTGGTTCGGTCGTGCACGGCCTTACTTGGCCACCTTCGGATTCTCCTTCAGCTTCTTTCTCCTGATGGTGCCTGGTATCAGTGAGAGCTTGAGGCGCCTGCCATTGGCGCATCCGCTGGCCGATAGTCCGGAGTCTCCGATCGTGAAAATGGCCTTGTTGACTTGGGTGGTTGTCTTCGTCGTGGGGTACGCCTTGCAGATTCTTCTGCTCAGGGCTCGCGGAGCCGCAACGCGTCCATGAGTTTCCAGCGAGTGTGCTTGGCCTGGATTCTCAACGCGATGATGAGGCTGATTCGAGCCAGCCGAGCAACTCTCCTCGTGCTGCCGAATTGCAAAAGCCGAGCAGCATGGCGGCGGCGGCAGCTCGTGCTTGCCGGGCCAACTCAGCATCGCTGATCTCTCCGGCGGTCCAGAAGGACAGCACGCCACGAAATGCGATGGCGAGCAAAGCGGGAAGTGCTGCGCTGGCTTGAGCCCTCGTCGTCTTGGAGAGCCCCTCGCCTTGGTCGAGCGCTTGAGCCCAAAGCGCGGCAGATCGTCGAGCGACGACGCTGGGTTCGCCGCTTTGCGAACCGAGCACGGCCATCACGGAGCGGTTGACGACAGGCTCTTCCAACATCACGTCGACCGCGATGTCGACCGCTGCGAAAGTGCGCGCAATCGCATTGGTCGAGAGCTGCGCGGCTGCAAGCCGAACATGCATTTCGTCGATACGACGAGCGGAAAGCGCTTGCATGATCGCGGCCTTGCTGCCGAATTGATTGAATGGTGTGGCGAAGCTGACGCCTGCCTCTGCGGCGAGGTCGCGCATCGAGAATTCGGGTTTGCCGTTACGAAGGAGGCGCTCGGCTGCCTCCAGCACTCTGTCCTGGGTGGTGGCCGTCACGGGCCGGTGTGGCTTGCGTATGCTCATGTGAAATTATATCTTGATATAAATTTTATAGGCCAGTGGGGCTTGTTATGGTGCAACCGAAAACTTTTCTGATCACCGGGGTGAGCTCGGGCCTTGGCCGTGCCTTTGCTGCCGGAGCGCTCGCCGCAGGGCATCGGGTGGCTGGCACGGTCCGAAGGTCTGAGGACGCCGAATGGTTGAGCGGTTCAGAGCATGCTTTTCCGCTCGTTCTCGATGTCACCGACTATGGCGCGATACCTGACGCGGTGAAGCGTGCGGAACGCCAGCTTGGCGCGATAGATGTTCTCGTCAACAACGCCGGCTACGGTCACGAGGGCGTGATGGAGGAATCATCCTTGGACGATCTGCAGCGTCAATTCGCTGCCAATGTCTTCGGCCCGGTGGCCATGATCAAAGCGGTTCTGCCTGGCATGCGTGAACGTCGCCGTGGCCATATCGTCAACGTCACATCGATGGGCGGCTTCATCACCATGCCGGGCATTGCGTACTACTGCGGCAGCAAGTTTGCCCTCGAAGGCATCTCGGAATCCTTGGGCAAGGAGGTCGCTTCCTTCGGTATTCGCGTGACCACACTGGCGCCGGGCCAGTTCCGTACGGACTGGGCGGGGCGATCGATGGACCGCGCCAAGCGCAGCATTGTCGAGTACGACGACGTGATGGAGCCGATCCGTGCCGCGCGCCTGGCCAAGAACGGCAAGCAGCCAGGCGATCCGTCCAAGGCTGCTCAGGCGCTGTTGACTTTGGTCGAGGCAAAAAATCCGCCGACACGGCTATTCCTCGGCGAGGATGCACTTGGGCTGGTGGGCCAGAAGTTGGAGAGCCTGAAGAGTGAGCTGGTGGCTTGGGAATCTGTCTCACGCTCTACGAACTTCGAAGCTTAGTCCGGGCATTGTCCGCGATGGTGGCGGGCATCGCAGCGGCAACTGCACGCATGACATTCACTTGCATGCACTTTCAATGTGAGGAGCGATGGCAACTCCGAGCTATCGCCGCGCCAACGAGCTGCGAACAATGCAACTGCATGTTGAACACAAGAAGGTAAAAGAGCCCTACGAATGATTTTGCGTGGAGGTTGAAGGCGCTTTTCCTATACTGACATCGCGGTTTCGCCCGGGCCTGCAAGCTCTGATGGCGACAGCCGTTATCCAGTGCTCGGGGGAGGACGGTACGGCATGGCGACGGGGGATTTCGAGGCGCGGTTTTCTTCGCTGCTTGATCTGATCGCGGAGGCTCCGCTGGCGCCGGGTGGATGGGAGCCGGTGCTCGAAGGCGTGGCCGATTTCGTCGGCGGGCAGGCGGCCGACCTGACCTTCTTCGATCTGAACCCGGTGCAGATCGCCCGCACCGAAACCTCGCGCGTCGATCAATCGATCTACGGTCGTTACCTGGCCGACTACGCGCACAGCTTTCCGAACGTACATCCGCGCGCCGTGATGCTCGAACGCGGCCGCGAGAGCCAGATCCTGACCGACAGCGACTTCTACGAAGACGCCGAAATGGATCGCATGCCGTTCTATTCGGAGTTGCTGCCGCTGCTGGGTTTCCGTCATGCGATGGTCGCGTTCCCGAAAAAGGATCCGGACGCCAGAAGCTGGTTCTGTGTCGCCGTGCAATACCGCAAGCAGGATGAAGTCCCTGCCGAGCACCAGCGCCGGAACTTCTCGATGCTGTTGCCGCACCTGCGCCGGGCCTGCGTCGTCGAGGAAAAGCTGCGCAAGACACGGCGCGAAAACGCGGCGCTGGTCGACGCGCTCGACCACATGGGCGAATCGGTAGCCCTGCTCGATGCGAGCGGGCGCGTGGTCAAGGCCAATCGTTCGGCCCAGGCCATACTCGAAAAGGGCCAGGGGCTTTCGCTCGGCTACCTGGACCGGCTGATCCTGCCGACCAGCGAAACCCGGTCCGCGCTCGAGCGTGCCCTGCGCGGCTGCGCCTCGGCTTCGCTGCTGCTGGCCGCGGAAGACACCGGGCCGGCACCTCCGATCCTGGTGCCGCGGCGCAGCGGCCATCCGCTCGTGCTGACGATCCAGGCGTTGCCGGCCTCGGCGATGGGCGCTTACGGGGCGGTGGCGCTGCTGTTCATCGGCGACACCGCGCAATCCGCAGCCGCGAGCATGGGCGATCTGCGGGCGGTCTACGGGCTCTCCGCTGCCGAGGCCGGATTGATGCAGGCGCTGGCCGGCGGCGAGCGGCTCAAGGAATACGCGCAGCGCCACGAAGTCACCTACGAAACCGCGCGGTCGCGATTGCGCGAGGTCTTCCGCAAGACCGGAGCCCGGCGCCAGGCCGAGCTCGTTCGCCTGGTCGAAAGATTGCCGCGGGCCAGGCCGGCCTGAGCCTGCCGCAAGGGCGGGCCCACCCGAGGCGGCGCCATAACTACCCGTACGGGTGGCGTCCGGGCACCGGGCGCAAACGTGTAATCCATCCACACAACATGAAGATCGTCTCGTGTCCCGGCCTTCGCGCCTGAACCGGAGTGCGATCCAGGCGCCCTCGGCGGAGGGCAGGTGGAGGAGAGCAGTGAGCAGAATCGATCTCAGGGATTCCTGCGCCCGTCGTTCTCGCGGACGCGCCACCTTGCCAGCCGCGAGCCCACCCGAGGGCCTTTCCGTGAGCGCCGCGGTCGCGCCTTAGCGCGCCTCGAACCGACTCAGAACCCGGACAGCGGCGCAGGCCGCGACCGACTGCAAATAGAGGAGCGCCATGTACTCCCTGCGTCAAAGACTCGCGATGTGGATCATCGGCCACCAGAAGATCAGCTGGGCGGTGTTCATTGTGATCACTGCGTTCTTCGCGGTGGGATTGAGGAATGTCGAGCTCAAGACGATCTTCTCGGACCTGCTGCCGAAGGACGATCCGTTCGTGCAGGTGTTCAAGGATCACCCGAACTTCGGCAATCCGCTGACCGTGACCCTGATGGTCAAGCGCAAGGACGGCGACATCTTCAATGCCGAGACCCTGAACAAGGTCTGGCAGATGACGCGCGACATCGACCTGGCGCCGGGGGTCGACCACGACCAGATCCTGTCGATCGCGACCGAGAAGGCGCGCTACGCCGAAGCCACGCCGTACGGCATCGACATGCGGCCGCTGATGGGTGATTCGGTGCCCAAGACGCAGGACGAGATCGATGCGTTCCGCAACAACCTCGACAAATCGCCGAACGCGCGCACCTTCCTGGTCTCGCAGGATCAGAGCAGCACGCTGATCAACGCCACCTTCATCGAATCGCGGCTCGATTACGGCGAAGCGTTCCAGTACGTGCAGAACCTGGTCAACCAGAACCGCGACGCCGACCACGACATCTACCTGGCCGGACAACCCGCGCTGACGGGCTGGGTGTACGAATACGAAAGCCAGATGATCGGCATCTTCGCGGTGACGCTGACCCTGCTGGTCGTCGCATTGACGCTGTACATGCGCAACGTGGTCGGCGTGGTGACGCCGATCGTGACGAGCCTGGTGGCGGCGGTGTGGGGTTTCGGATTCGTCGGCTGGCTGAAGTCCCCCATCGAACCGCTGCTGATGATCGTGCCGCTGCTGCTGGTGGCACGCAGCTTTTCCCACTGCGTGCAGTTCACCGAGCGCTACTACGAAATCTACGCGCACGTGCGCGACAAGCAGAAGGCGGCCGAGATCACCATGGGCGTGATGATGGCGCCGTCGGTGCTCGGCATCTTCACCGACATCGTCGGCATCTTCCTGATCGCGCTGGCGCCGATTCCGGCGATGGAGCGCTTCGCGCTGTTCTGCGGCTTCTGGGCGATCTGGCTGATCCCGACCGGCGTGGTGCTGATCTCGCTGCTGCTGGCGGCGCTGCCGGCGCCGAAGAACGTCGAGAAGCTGGTGGGTGCCGAAGCGGCACAGACGCCGTTCAACCGCGGCTTCAAGAAGCTGCTCGAATCGATCGCCAGCGTCACCTACGGCAAGCGCGGCAAGGTGACGGCCGTGATCGTGGCGGTCTGCGGGGCGGCGGCGATCATCACGGGCCTGCAGATCAAGATCGGCAACCCGGTGGAGGGCAGCAACCTGCTCTGGGACGATTCGGAATTCAACGAAGCGGTGCGCCAGATCAACGGCAATTTCCCGGGCGTGAACACGCTCGAGATCGTGCTCGAAGCCAAGGACCAGCGAAATCCCGATCGTGTCGGCCGCCAGGCCGAGACGATCATGACGATGCTGCAACTGCAGAACATCATGGAGAACGGCGGCGAGCCGCCGCGCGCGACGCTGTCGTTCGCGGATTACCTGATGGAAGGCAACCGCCTGTTCTCGGGCGGCAATCCGAAGTGGCTGCCGCTCGACCCGACCAACGAAATGGTCGGTGCCGCCTCGATCGCGGTGATGCTCGGCTCGAGCCCGAAGGCGTTCTCGCACGTCATCAACTTCGACATCCAGAACGGCACCGTCTCGCTCTGGTACAAGGACAACAAGCAGGAGACGGTCGACTCGGCGCTCGCCGCCGCCAAGAGCGCGGTCGAGCAGGTCGGCGTCGACCACGATGCGTTCACGGTGCGCCTGGGCACCGGCACGATCGCCTTGCAGCAGGCGATGAACGACGTGGTCGAGCGCTACCACTGGGTCATCATCGGCCTGCTGAACTTCACGATCCTGCTGGGCTGCAGCTACGCCTATAAATCGGTGGTCGCGGGCCTGATCCTGCTGGTGCCGGTGAACCTGTCGAACTTCGTGCTGCTGTCCTCGATGCACCTGATGGGCATCGGTCTGGACATCAACTCGCTGATGGTGGCGTCGATCGGCGTCGGTGTCGGCATCGACTACGGCATTTATCTGCTGAGCCGCATCTGCGAGGAATACCACGCGCAGGGTCGCGACATCGGTCGCGCGAACGCGGCGGCACTGAGCACGACGGGCAAGGCGATCATGTTCACGGCGTCGATCATGCTGCTCGGGATCACGCCCTGGTACTTCCTGTCGGACCTGAAGTTTCTGGCCGACATGGGCCTGCTGCTCGACCTGCTGATGCTGATCAACATGGTGCTGGCGCTGGTGGTGCTGCCGCTGCTGGTCTGGTTGATCAATCCGCGCTTCCTGCGGCGCGAAGACCTGCTGGTCGGCGAAGGCGTCGATCTGTCGCAGTACACCGCGGCGCGTGAGCACGAGGAGCGGCTCGCACACGCGCTGTAGCAGCCCCCCGCAACACACACACGATCGAAAAACGTTGCACTAGAGGAGACGAGAGATGCACATCCGCAAATTCGATTTCAACTACAGCCGCCGCATGTTCCTGGAAAAGACCATGATGGGCGCGGCCACGGCGGGCGTTCTGGCGCCGATGTGGCCGGAGCTCGCGCACTCGGCCGATGTGTCGAAGGCCTATCCGGACGAGCTGCTGTCGATCGAGATGTACACCAAGGGCAAGATCAAGCCCGGTGACGTGCTGACGGCCGACAACGTCGACGCGGTGAAGGATCTGCTCGATCCGGTCACCTACAAGCAGGTCAAGACGATGAGCCGGCGCATCAACATCGTCGAATCGACTCGCGATGTCACCAAGCTCTATCCGGCCTCCTATCTTGAAACCACGCTGAAGAACAAAGGCAAGGCCAAGTTCGGACCGGACGGCAACGTCTACAACGCCGACGGCAAGCCGTGGATCGGCGGCAGCCCGTTCCCGGATGCCAAGGAAGCCAACGAATTCACCGCGAACCTCACGCTGAGCTGGGGCCGCCACGACTATTCGCAGTACGCGGTGCGCGACTGGGACATCGGTCCCGACGGTGAAGTCTCCTACCAGTACGACTTCGTCTGGGCCGAGCTCAATGCGACCGCGCGCGTCGACGGCACGACCTGGAACAACCGTGCCGACCTGCTGCGCCTGCAGTCGGTCTGGTTCACCTCGCCGAACGACGTGAAGGGCAGCTCGTTCCTGAACACCTGGTACTATGACCAGCGCAAGTTCCCGGACCTGATCGGCTATCTGCCTGCGTTCAAGCGCGTGCGCCAGTTCCCGACCAACCAGCGCTTCGAGCCGCTGGTGCCGGGCATCACGCTGTTCCTGTCGGACGCTTGGGCGGCCGGCGACCCGATGCAGACCTGGGGCAACTACAAGATCGTCGGTCGTGGCCCAATGCTCGGTGCCATCGGCAACAAGAACTTCATGGGCGGCTCGCATCCGAACTACGAGCGTCCGGTGCATGGCGGCCCGAAGGGCAAGAGCTTCCACGATACCTACATGGAGCTGATCCCCGAGTGCGTGATCATCGAAGCCGAGCCGACGGGTTATCCGCGTGCGCCGGTGGGCAAGAAGCGCACCTGCATCGACGTGCGCAACGGCATGTACGTGTCTTACGTGACCTATGACCGTCGCGGCGAAATCTGGAAGTCGTTCGAGCCGGCTTACGCGCAGTACAGCAACGACAAGCTGACGATCAAGGATGTGGACGGCAAGCCGGCGTGGTCGTGGGTGGCGGTGATCTGCCACGACGTGCAGTCGAACCGTTTGTCGCGCTTCGTGCAGGCCAAGGAAGTGACCGGCGGCTACAAGTCGACGTACAGCGAAGGCGGCATCGACGTCTACAACAAGTACCTGACGCCGCAGGCCATCGGCCGACTCGGCGCGTAAGCATCGATGTGGCTTGTGCCTTCTCCCTGCGGGAGAAGGTGCCCGAAGGGCGGATGAGGGATTCGCCGGCATAGCGAAGCTTGCTATCGCGGCGAGTCCCTCATCCCGGCCCTCTCCCGGAGGGAGAGGGAGATGAAAGGCAGTGAGGAGAGAGAACCCGTGAGCGTCATCGAACGCGGCGTGCGCGCCGCTCGTCGTGCCCCTATTGTTATCGCGATAGCTGCGGTCGGGCTGATGTCTGCGGTGGCTTATGCGAATACGCCGGCGGCTACGCCGCCGACGGGTGCTGCGCCGGTTGCGAACACACCGGCACCGGCAAGCTCATCGAACAACCCGGTCGTGCTGCAAGGCACGGCGCATCAGGCGCTGTTCAGCGTCGCCTTCGACGGTGATCGTGGCGTCGCGGTCGGCGCGATGGGCGAACTGCTCGAATCGAGCGATGGCGGCAAGAGCTGGAACGCGACGGCCAAGGGCATCACGCCGCTGTCGCTGCTCGGCGTCGGCCTGCAGGGGGCGCATCGCATCGCGGTGGGCCAGCAGGGCCTGATCCTGCGCAGCGAAGGCGATGCGGCCTGGAGCAAA
This sequence comes from Hydrocarboniphaga sp. FW305-C-57, assembly GCF_058783045.1. Taxonomy (NCBI): domain Bacteria; kingdom Pseudomonadati; phylum Pseudomonadota; class Gammaproteobacteria; order Nevskiales; family Nevskiaceae; genus Hydrocarboniphaga; species Hydrocarboniphaga sp. FW305-C-57. The sequence continues at coordinate 797,108 of NZ_JBYSYG010000001.1, forward strand.
GTTGAAAGCGGCAGCCAGCAGCGCCTGCTCGCGGTCAGCGTCAACCAAGCGGGGCTGGCGGCCAGCGTCGGCTCGTTCGGCGCGATCCTGGTTTCGGAGAACGGCGGTGCGAGCTGGCAGCCGGTCGTAGTCGATTGGACGCGCTATCTCGAAGAGCCGGTCGACCCGCATCTCTACGACGTCGCGGTCAGCGACGGCGGCGTCATCACCATCGCGGGCGAATACGGGCTGATTTTGCGCTCGGCCGATCATGGCAAGACCTGGGTGTCGGTGCATCGCGGCGAAGCCTCGATCTTCGATATCGCGATGCGGCCCGACGGCGTCGGTTACGCGGTCGGACAGAACGGCCTGGTGATGACCTCGTCGGATGGCGGCAACACCTGGCGCGATCTGCCGACGGGCTCCGAAGCCGTGCTGCTGGGTGTGTGGTCCGCGCCGGATGGCCGCGTGATCGTCGCCGGCATGCGCGAAACCCTGGAGAGCAGCGATGGAGGTGCGAGCTGGAAGCGTCGCACCGATGGCGATTTCGCCACCGCCTGGTACTCCGCGATCGCGGCGCCGGCGAGCGGAGGCCTGGTGCTGGTGGGACATACCGGACGCATCGTGAAGCTTGCGGGCTGAAGCAACGAACGATGGAACGAAGCGGCAAAGACGATAAAAACATGAGGAGGGGAGCTGACATGGTTGAACAGAGCAGCGTCAAGAAGAAGCAGACTCAGGGACGTGGTCTTCATCGCTGGATCGCAAGCGCAGCGGGTCTCGTGCTGCTGGCGGCGAGCGTGCCCGCGTGGTCGCAGGCGGTCGAGGAAATGCCGTCGGCGGCGGACAGCGCGGGTGTCGGTGCGGCGGTCGAAGAAATGCCCAGCGCGGCCGACAGCGTCGGCGTGAGCAACAACAACAGCAGCGGCTCGGGCGATGCGCCATCCCCCGAAATCGAAGGCGGCGGCTGGTTCAGCGGCGTCGGCTTCTCGTTCAGCGGCTTCTCGCGCATCGAAACCGCGATCCGCATGACCGGTGAAGAGAACCCGTTCAACCAGCGCGGCAACCTGTTCAACGGTGTGCCGACGGCGCGCTGCGGCGGCGTACCGCCGACACCGGTCTGCATCTCGCCCGACGTGTCGACGCGCAACGGCCAGAAGGCCAACAACCAGTTCAACCTGCAGCAGTTCCGCACGCACCTCGATTTCCAGGCCACCTTCAACGAAAACTGGTCCGCCCGCGCACTCGTGCGCGGCATCTACGAACTCGGTGAGTACGACAACTTCAGCCGCGATGCAGTCGGCAGCAACGCCGACGGCTACCTGTACGGCAAGCCGAACTTCTTCGAGTACGACAACTACCGCAAGGGCGGCTGCCAGAACCGGCTCGAAGTCTGCGGCCGCAACTACATGGTCGACCTGCCGAACTTCACGGTCGACTACCAGAACGGACCGCTGCTGATCCGCGCCGGCAACCAGCAGATCGCCTGGGGCCAGGCGCTGTTCTTCCGCGTGCTCGACGTACCCAACGGCCTCGACCTGCGTCGCCACCTGTTCCTCGACTACACGCCAGAGGAATACGCCGACGAACGCATTTCCTCGCCGGCCATCCGCGCCTCGTACCAGATCAACAACGAGTGGGAAGCGGACAGCTACGTGCAGATGTTCCAGCCGACGATCTACTCGAACCCGAACACGCCATACAACGTGATCACCTCGCAGTTCACGGTCCATGACCGCTTCAACCAGGTCGACGACAAGCTCAACTACGGCCTGCGCCTGCGCGGCAGCGTCGCCAACGTGGGCCTGCAGTTCGTCTACGCCAACCGCCTGAATCCGGACGGCGTGTTCCGCTGGACCGAATCGGGCGTCAATCGCGGCCTGCCGGGCGCGCTGCCGAACGTCGTTCCGGGGCTCACCGACACGGTGTCGCAGCTGCTGGGCCTGGCGCTCGACCCGATCGGTGGCGGCATTCCGCTCACCGGCGCGATCCTGGCGCGCACGCCGTTCGAAGTCGATCCGACCGGCGTGGTGTCGGCGAGCGAATGGTTCACCTACGCCGGCATGGCGCGGCTGTCGGCCGTCGAAGGCCTGAACGCCTCGATCACCGATTTCCCGGCGACGGCCTTGCTGCTGGCCAACCCGGTCGACTCCAACGAAGCGGCGATGCGCGAACTGGACCTGTTCTTCCAGCTCTCGGGCGGCCTGCGCGGCCACATCGAGCGGCAGTACAAGCGCGAGAACAACATCGGCTTCGGCACCAGCTACGTGATCGAAGCCGATCCGGGCACGCTGCTCGACCAGCTGATCATCAACTTCGAAGCGATGTACACGCCGGACCGCACGTTCACGGCCCCGTCGCTGGGCGCCGGCTACGACGAGCGCGAGGAGTGGGTGACGGCCCTGGTGATGGAGAAGTACCACCGCTTCTCGCAGAGCTTCCCGGCGACCTACCTGGTGTTCCAGTGGGAGCACCGGACCGAGAGCGACCTGTACGGCCGCCTGCTCGACGGCATGAACGGCGATTCGCGCAACACGGCGGGTGGCATCAATGGCAAGTGGAATGGCTGGGATGGCCTGGTGTTCGCGTTCCAGCAGCCGTTTCCGAACCTGGTGTACCGCGTCGACGCGGCGGTGCTGTACGACACGCGCGGCGGCCTGCTGGCGCAGCTGGGCCTGCGCTGGAAACCGAGCGGCCCGCTGTCGGCCGAGGTGTACTACACCTACCTCAACGGCGGCCTGTCGGGTAACGACAACGACAACATCATCTCGACGATCGACTACGCCGACGAACTCGGCATCCGCCTGGGCTATCAGTTCTGATGGGGAGCTGATGCACGTTCCAGTAAAGAATCTCTCGTTGTAGCTTGGCTCCTGCCGGCACGGCTCCTCCAGCTTGCCGGCAGCTTTTTTTGAGCCCACTTTTTCAGGAGTCACGAGATGCACCCGATACGCTTCGATCGCGGCTATAGCCGTCGTCATTTCATCGAACAGATGGGACGCGGTGTGCTCGCAACCGGAGTGCTCGCGCCGCTGGGCGACGTGCTCGCGGCGACGGGCTCGATCGAGAAGGCATACCCGGACGAGCTGCTGTCGATCGAGGGCTATACGAAAGGAAAGCTCAAGGCCGGCGACTTCATCACGGCGGACAACGTCGAACTCGTCAAGGAACTGCTGACGCCGATCGTCTATACGCAGGTCGCCAAGATGGGCCGCAAGCTCAAGCTCGCCGCGACCACCACCGACATCATGCGGCTGAGTCCTTGGGAATATCTCGAGGCGACGTTCTCGAACAAGGGCAAGGCGCGCTTCGACGACCGCGGCAACGTCGTCACCGAACAGGGCAAGCCGTGGATCGGCGGCAATCCGTTTCCCGATCCCAAATCGGCGATCGAACTGTTCGCCGGACTCACGCTGAGCTGGGGCCGCCACGACGCCTCGTTCTACACCACGCGCGAATACGACATCTCCGAGCGCGGCGAGCTGCAGTACGAGTACGAATCGGGCTGGGCCGAGATGTCGCCGGTGGCGCGCACGGTGCTCGATCCCAAGCCGTACTGGCCCGAGCAGATCGACAAGCTGCGCTTTCAGTGCGCCTTCTTCACCGCGCCGAACTCGGTGCGCGGCACCTCGTTCCTGAACATCTGGGCCTACGACCAGCATACGTTCCCCGAGCTTTACGGCTACGTGCCGGAGTTCAAGCGCGTGCGCCAGTTTCCGACCGATCAACGCTTCGAGCCGCTGGTGCCGGGCTCGGCGTTCTATCTGTCCGACGCCTGGGCCGCGGGCGATCCGCTCTACACCTGGGGCGATTACCAGATCGTCAGCCGCGGGCCGATGCTCGGCGCGGTGTCGGGCGGCTGGAACGCGGAGCATCCGAACTGGCAGCACACCACGCATGGAGGGCCCAAGGGCCTCACGTTCTGGGACACCACCGTCGAACTCGTGCCCGAGGCGATCGTCGTCGAAGCCAAGCCGGTCAAGTTTCCGCGCGCACCGGTCGGCAAGAAGCGCGTCTGGTTCGATGCGCGCACGCAACTGCCTCTGGCGATGGTCTCGTTCGACCGCCGCGGCGAGGCTTTCCGCTCGTTCGACGGGGCGTTCGCACTCTACGAATCGGGCAATCGGCGCGTGATGGACGGCAAGCATCCGCTCTGGAGCTGGGGACATGTGCACGCCTTCGATCTGCAGAGCGGCCGCATGACGCGGCTCGAACAGGTGCGCGCGATCGCGGGCGGCCATCAATCGAGCGCGAACGATCCGCAGATCTACGATCGCTACCTGACGCGGTCCGCGCTCATGCGACTGGGCAAGTAGTGACGTATGCCGACGCCACGATGGAAGCGCCCATGGACTCGCGCGACTTCGTGCTCGGAACGAAGCCTGCGACCGACAGCGCCTCGCGCTATGGCATCGCGATTTCGATCGCCCTGCATCTGGCGCTGCTGATCGTGTTCGCGTTCCTGCTGAGTTCCAGGCCGATCGAGATTCGCAAGCCGCCGACGCGCATGATTCGCGCCGAACTCATCGCGCCGGTCGCGCGTCAGGCGCAGCAGGCCAGCAGTGCGCCGGCGCCGGCTGCGCCCGCGGCTCCCAAGCTGGCGCAGAAGCCGAGTCCGACCCCCAAGCCGAAACCCAGGCCGGCGCCCCCGAAGGCGCAACCGCCTGCGCCCGCGCAGAAGGCGCAAAGCGATCCGTCGCCCGCGGCGCAGGCGGCGTCGCCGGTTCCGAAGGAGCAGCAGGGTGTCGAACCCGAGAACGCCGAGAACCAGCTGCTCGGGCGCCTGCGCACGAACTGGCTCGCGCCGCCGCGCACGGCCGCCCGTTTCAGCTGCCGGCTGCGCATCGATTACCGGCCCGGCGGCATGATCAGCAAGGTCACGGTGCAACAGGGTTGCGGCGAACCGGGCCTGGGCGATTCGATCGAACGCGCGGTATGGAAATCGCAGCCGCTGCCGCTGGCGTCCGACGCGCCGCCGAGCGGCAGCATCGAACTGGATTTCAGCCCGTGACGGCGCGCGCATGGTTGCGATGGGGGCTGGCGCTTTGCGCGCTGCTGCTCGCCGAAGCCGCATCGGCGCAGCACGAAGCCTGCGTGCCGACGCGAGTCGATCCGATGCCGCCCGGCGCACCCGTGGCGTTCCGCGATTGCCCCGATACGCCGGTGCTCGTGACGATTCCGGCCGGACGTTTTCGCATGGGCGATGTGCTCGGCAACGGATCGTCCTACGAAAAGCCCGTGCACGAAGTGAGCGTGCGGCGCTATGCGCTCGGACGCTACGAAATCACGCGCGCCGAATGGTCCGCATGCGTGCTCGCCAAAGGCTGCGACGAACTTTCCATGGGCCCGGGCGATCCGCAGCTGCCGGTGACCGATGTGAGCTGGGACCAGGCGCAGCGCTACGTCGCCTGGCTCACGCAGCGTACGCGCCAGCCGTATCGCTTGCCGAGCGAAGCCGAGTGGGAATACGCGGTGCGTGCGGGTAGCGAGACGCAATACAACTGGGGCAATGTCGTCGAGTTCGCCTGCCAGAATGCGAACGGCTTCGATCGCGCCGGCCGCAAGGCGCATCCGCAATGGGACTGGCAGATCGAATGCAACGACGGCTATGGCGAAGCCGCGCCGGTCGGTCGCTACGCGCCGAATGGCTGGGGCCTGTACGACATGCTCGGCAACGTCTGGGAATGGGTTGCCGATTGCTGGCACGCCGACTACACGGACGCTCCGTCCGATGGTCGCGCCTGGGTCGAAGACGGCTGCGCCAAGCGCGTCAATCGCGGCGGCGGCTGGGGCAATCATCCGCGTTCGCTGCGCGTTTCGAATCGCGATGGAGATCCGGCTGGCGCGCGCAGCGACGGACTCGGCTTTCGCGTCGCCCGCGATCTACCTTGAGAGCGAAGTCATGCGCAAACTCCTCACCGCCGTGATGCTGCTGCTGCCGATCGAGCTGCAGGCCGCGGAAGCGTTTCAACCAATCGAAAGACAGCTGCGCTACACGCTCGATGTCGATGCCCAGCAGCAATGGCGCAACGACAGGCAGTGGAGCAAATCCACGAGCCTCCAGCGCTACGAGATCGCGACACGACTGCGGTCCGACGGCCGGCTCTACACCGACAACCTGCTCGATCCGGACACCGAGCAGCGCACGCGCATCAAGAGCGAGTACTACATCTACCAGGGCCTGCTGAAGCTCAAGAGCGAATACGGCGGCCGGCTGCCGAGCCTCGCCGAACTCGGAAGCCAGGCGCCGACCAGGCCGCCGCAGGCGGACGGGCGTTGCATGGAAGCCCTGAGCTGCGGCGCCGAAACCGCAGAGCGCTACGCGGCGCTGACGGCGATGCAGCACAACACGGCCGAGGAGCTCGAAGCCTTCATCGCCTCGTACGACGAGCCCGGCGGACGCTACCGCTATTTCAGCGGTTATCCGGGCTGCCCGAACACGCTCAAGCTCACGCACACGGCGCATTTCGAAGGCGAGCAGGCTTTCGACCGCGAAAAGAAGAAGCTGCAGCCGTTCACGCTCGACTGGAAGGCCGACTCGCGCGGCAACGCCGTCGAGCAGCGTGCGCTTTGCGAGCACTACCTCGTGGTGGTCGACGAGCAGACCAAGGCGGTCTACGTCGAGAACCTGTTCATTCCGTCCGCGCACGGAAGCTCGGTGCTGACGGTGTCGGGCAAGTCCGAGCGCCGCGAGGCCGATCTGCCGGTGCCGAGCGAGGTGCTGGCCTGGACGCAGGAGCAGATCGGCCGTAGCCGCGATCGCGTCAGCAAGCAGGCCAGCCTGCGCATCACCCGGCCGCTCGACGGCAACGCGACCGTGCTCGGAGCCTTCGACGGTGTCGCCAAGGTGAAGCTCGATTGGGTGTTCGAGCCTGCGAATTAGCTTCGAAGGCCGGCTTCGAAAACTACCCGACAGGGTAGCGAAGCGCCGGTAAGCCGTCGCTAATCTGATCCCATACCAAGGGCGCGCCGAAGTCGCGTGCCGGTCATCCGTGCAGAGACGACAGAGGAGAGAAGTCATGGCAACAGCCACGGCGGATGCCGGCCTCGTGCCGCGTCCCCACCAGCTTCCGCGATTCGCAGCGGAAGCGGTGGATCTCGAAGCGCCGGAGACTGGTTGATGAACCGACTGCTCGATCGGCTCGATGCGCCGGCGCCGCTGCTGTGGATCGACGCCGACGATTACTGCGAACGCCTGCTCGCGAACGGGCAGGCACCGTGGACCGATGCGATCGCGTGGCTGGCCTGGCAGCGCAAGGGGCAGGGTCTGCTGCGCAGCGATGTCGTGGCCTTGCCGCTAGCCCGCATCGTCGACGGCTGGCTCGAAGCGCAGCCCGATGTGCGCTCGACCATGGGACTCAGGAATCGCCTGCTGCTGCCGTTGCGCACGCTGCTCGCGAACGAGGCCCTGCGTGCGCATCTGGTCGAGTTGATCGTCGGCCTGCGCGCGAGCCAGGGCAGCACGCCGGTGGTGCTCGTGCTGCCGTCTCCGCGCGCCTGGGTCGCGATTGCCTACCGGCAAGCGTTCGCGGACGAGCCCGAGCCCGAAGTCGGCGCCGACGATGCCGACTCCGCGGCCGTCTACGTCGCCGACTTCCTGCGCGCCTTCGGCGAAGCCGGGCTCGATGGCGTGCTGCTCGTCGAGGCGGCCGAGACCGTGCCGGGCAGCGACGATGATCTGTCCTGCTACAGCGCCGTGTTCAATCTGGCGGCGCATTACCGCTGGGCTTGCGGCATCGAGCTGCCGAAGTCCGGCGACTTCGATGCGTCCTCGCTCGACTTCGTCATCAGCAGCGAGGCGCAGAGTGGCGTCCGTCGCCACGGACACCGCATCGCCTGGCATTCGGAAACGGACAAGGTCGCGCATTTCAGCTTCATCACCGTGCCCGCGAATGGCGAGCCCGAGCAGGTGCTCGATCACCTGCGCCGCTTGCGCGAGAGAGGAAAAACAGAATGACCAAAACGATGGAAGCAGGCAGCGTGCGCGAAGGCGAGCTGCTGTGGACGCCGCGCCCCGGGTATGCGGCGGCTTCGAACATCGCGAAGTTCATCGATTGGCTGGGCCGCGAGAAGGGGGTCAAGCTCGCGGACTACAACGAGCTGCATCGCTGGTCGGTCAGCGACATCGAAGGCTTCTGGTCTTCGATCTGGACCTACTTCGACGTGCAATCGGAAACGCCGTACACGAGCGTGATCGATCGCAAGCTCATGCCAGGCGCACGCTGGTTCGACGGCAGCCGCGTGAACTACGCGGAGCATCTGCTTCGGCATGAAGGCGACGGCCGGAAGACGGCGTTCCACCACCTGTCGGAGACGCGCGAGCTCGCGCAGATGAGCTGGGGCGAACTGGGCGACAAGGTGCGCATCCTCGCGACGCAGCTGCGCGCGATGGGCATCCAGCCGGGCGATCGCATCGTCTCATACATGCCGAACGTACCCGAGACGGCGGTCGCCGCGATGGCGACGATCGCGATCGGCGCGGTGTGGTCGTCGGCGGCGCCGGAGTTCGGCGTCAAGACGGTGATCGAGCGGTTTTCGCAGATCGAGCCGAAGCTGTTGTTCGTCGCCGACGGCTATCGCTTCGGCGGCAAGGACTTCTCGCGCGAGCAGGAGACGCGCGAGATCGTGAGCCGTCTGCCGACGCTCGAGCACGTGGTCTGGCTGCCGTACTTGAACCCCGAAGCGAAATCCCCGGTGAAAGCCAAGCTCTGGAACGAGCTGCTCGATCATCCCGCGGTTCCGCGCGAGTCGTTCCGGTTCGAGCGCGTGCCTTGCGATCATCCGATCTGGGTGGTTTTCAGCTCGGGCACGACGGGCCTGCCGAAGGCGATCGTGCACAGCCACGTCGGTGTGCTGCTCGAGCACCTCAAGCTCATGCACTTCCACATCAATCTGAAGCCCGGATCGGTCATGTTCTTCTACACGACCACCGGCTGGATGATGTGGAACCTGCTGCTCGCCGCACTGCTGACGGGCTCGTCCGCGGTGCTCTACGACGGCAGCCCGATGCATCCAGGGCCCGATTTTCTCTGGCAGCTCGCGTCCAGGACGCGATGCACGAGCTTCGGTGCGAGCCCGACCTTCGTGCAGATGATGGAGAAGGCCGGACTACGGCCCGGGGAAAGCTACGATCTGTCCGCGCTCGAAGGCGTGCTCGTGAGCGGATCGCCGTCGACGCCCGAAACCTTCGCCTGGTTCTATCGCCACGTGAAGCCGGATCTGTGGGTGACCTCGCAATCGGGCGGTACCGAAATCTGCAGCGGCTTCGTCGGGGCAGCGCCGACACTGCCGGTGTATGCGGGTGAAATCCAGACGCGCATGCTCGGCATGGACGTGCGCGCGCTGTCCGACGACGGCAAGGAAGTGATCGATGAAGTCGGCGAGCTCTGCGTGAAGAGCCCGTTCCCGTCGATGCCGATCTACTTCCTCAAGGACGAAGGTGGCAAGCGCTATCAGGAGTCCTATTTCGAAGTGTTTCCGGGCATCTGGAGGCACGGTGATTTCATCAAGATCAACTCGCGTGGCGGCTGCTACATCTACGGGCGCTCGGATTCGACCTTGAATCGCTTCGGCGTGCGCATCGGCACCGCGGAAATCTATCGTTGCGTGGAGCAGCTGCCGGAGATCGCGGACAGCCTGGTCGTGTGCGTGGAATTGCCGGGCGGCAAGTTCTTCATGCCGATGTTCGTGAAGCTCAATCCGGGTTCGCAGCTCGACGGCAAGCTCGAATTGGAGATCGCGGGGCGCTTGCGCCGTGATTGCAGTCCGCGGCATGTGCCGGATCGTATCTATGCGGTGGAGGCGATTCCGTACACCCTGACGGGCAAGAAGATGGAGGTGCCGGTTCGCAAGCTGCTGGTCGGCATGCCGCTCGAGAAGGCGGCGAGTCGGGATGCGATGATGAATCCGGCGGCGATCGATTGGTATGTGAAGTTTGCGCAGGAGTCTGCTGATTATTCGTGGCGGGTTGCGTGATGGTTTCTGTTGGTTCAGCTCATCGCTGCGGGAGTTCGACCTCGCCGGTCGGGCCTTACTTTCTTTGCTCGTGCAAAGAAAGTAAGCAAAGAAAGCACGCCCCCAAGTCCGCGTCCGTTCGTCGCGTGGCGACGAACGGATCCCCGCTTGGAGCGCCGTGCTCGGGGTCGCGCCGACGCGACATCCTGTCGCGACGTCGCTCAGCCGGACGTCCTGTCCGGCTGACCCACTGCGCGCGCCGCTCCAACCGGCGCTCCCAGGGGTTTGAACAGCTACTGCGACATCTAACGGCTCACTTCGCCTCGCCGCAAAACAACGCAGAGCGAAGCGAGCGTTGTGCCGTTGCTTTGGCTTGTGACGTCGGGCCCCTTGTGGCGCACCGAGCAGCGCAGCGCGCGCAGGGGACGGCGGGCAGGAGCCCGCCGAGTTTCGTCGCGACAGGGATGTCGCGTCGAAACTCCTGCCCCGAGCACGTGAGCAGCGCAGGGCACCCGCATCGCGGGTGCGCCATCAGGGCGTGCTTTCTTTTGGTGACTTTTCTTTACACGAGTAAAGAAAAGTCACTCGGCCTACAGGCCGAAATAGAACTCGCAGTGACGAACCAAGGTTCATATCAAAGCCTGCCTTCAGCTGCGGCCTAGCGCGCAAAGCAAAACCAAAAACCACCCGAGGAGAACCCCATGCAATCCCCAGAAAAGATTTTCCGCCTCGACGGCAAGGTGGCCTTCATCAGCGGCGCCGCGCGCGGACTCGGTGCGCACGTCGCGCGCACGCTCGCGGCGGCCGGTGCCTCGGTGTTCCTGACCGACGTGCTCTCCGCCGAAGTCGAGCAGACCGCGAAGAGCATTCGCGATGCCGGCGGCAAGGCCGCGGCGGCGGTGCACGACGTGACGCAGGAAGCGCAGTGGGAAGCAGCGATGTCGCAGGTGGTGTCGCAGTTCGGCGGGCTCGATGTGCTCGTCAACAATGCGGGTGTCGAAGACATGGCCTTCTTCGCCGAAGGCAGCCTCGAAAGCTTCAAGCGCATTCAGGACATCAACGTCAACGGTACGTTCCTCGGCCTCAAGCATGCGATACGGGTGATGCGCCCGGGCGGCGCGAGCGGACGCGGCGGGGCCATCGTCAATCTGTCTTCGCTCGCCGCGATGATCGGCGTGACCGGGCTCGGGGCTTATTGCGCTTCGAAGGGCGCGGTGCGTTCGCTGACCAAGTCGGCCGCGATCGAATGCGCGCAGCTCGGTTACGGCATTCGCGTCAATTCGATACACCCGGGCGTGATCAAGACCGCGATGGGCAATCACCTGCTCGAAGGCTTCGTGCGGCTCGGCATGGTGCCCGATGTCGCCACTGCCGAAGGCGCGATGCTGCAGCTGCATCCGCTCGGCCTCGGCACGCCCGACGACGTTGCCAATGCGGTGCTGTATCTGGCCTCGCCGGCATCGCGCTGGACCACCGGCGCGGAGATCGTGCTCGATGGCGGCGCCAATGCGCAGTGACGGAGCGGACTCGATGAAACGCATGGAAGGCAAGGTGTGCGTGGTGACCGGCGGTGCGCGCGGCCTAGGTCTGGCGGCGGCCGAAGCGCTGATCGCCGAAGGCGCTCGCGTGGTGATCACCGATCTCGATCGGGCGGCCGGTGAACAGGCTGCGGCCAGGCTCGGCGACGACGCGGTCTTCATGTCGCAGAACGTCACCGATGCCACGCAATGGGAGCAGGTGCTCGATGCGACGATCGCGCGCTTCGGCTCGCTCGACGTGCTCGTCAACAACGCGGGCATCGCCGACATCGTCGACGTCGAGCAGGTCTCGCTGGCGACCTGGAAACGCACGCTCGACATCAATCTGAGCGGTGTGTTTCTGGGCACGCAGGCTGCGATTGCGCGCATGAAGAAGGAGCGCCGCGGTTCGATCGTCAATATCGCGTCGATCGAGGGCATTCTCGGCGAGGCCGTGCTTCCGGCCTACAACGCGGCCAAGGGCGGCGTGCGCATCTTCACGCGTTCGGCTGCGATCCACTGTGCGCGCAGCGGCACCGGCATTCGCGTCAATGCGGTCTGCCCGGGCTTCGCGGATACGCAGATGGTCAGCGGCGCACTCGCGACCTTGACGCCCGACGAGGCGCAGGCCTTCGCCGAGAAAACACTGGCGCGAATTCCGATGGGACGCTTCGCGCAGCCTGCGGAAATCGCGGCGGCCGTGCTGTTCCTCGCTTCCGATGAATCCAGTTACGTGACGGGTTCCGATCTCGTCGTCGACGGCGGCATGACCGCTTGATGTGCAACCCTTGTAGGAGAGAAAAGAAATGAGCAAGAAGCCCGTCGTCATCTACGGCGTCACCGGTTACACCGGCCGTCTCGTCGCCGAGTACCTGCGTGAATACCGCATGCCCTTCATCGCGGCGGGCCGCGACGCGAAGCGCATCAAGGAAGTGATCGAAAAGGTGCCCGGCATCGAGAATGCGGACTACGAAATCGCCGAAGTGGAACACACCACCGAGGCGCTGACCCAGCTGTTCAAGGGCAGCAAGGTCGTGCTCAACATGGTCGGCCCGTTCATGGAGTTCGGTCCCGAGGCGGTCGAGGCCAGTCTCGCGGCGGGCTGCCATTACACCGATACCAACGGCGAGCAGAACTGGATGATGCACGCCGAGGAAACCTGGGGCGCGAAGTTCGCCGAGAAGAACCTGCTGCTCGCCCCGGGCATCGCGCAGATGTACACGACGGGCGAGATCGCGGCGCAGCTCTGCCTGGAACATCCGGGTCTCGATACGCTCGACATCCTGGTGCTGTGGAAGGGCTTCCCGACCTACGCTTCGACGCAGACGATCTTCAGTATCCTGACCGCGAACTTCTACTACCTCGAAAGCAAGAAGTACGTGCAGTGGGCACCCACCGCGAAGTCCGAAGTGATGGTGCCGGGCCAGCACGAAACCGCGATGGCGCTGCCCTGGGGCGGCACCGCGCATCCGGTCTGGTTCAAGAACGATCCGCGCGTGAACAACTGCAAGGCTCAGGGCGGCGTGTTCGCGCGACCGGTGATGGAAGGCGTGGTGCAGATCACCGGCGTGATCGAAGAGAAGATCAAGAAGATGCCCAAGGCCGAGCAGAAGAAGGCGCTGTCCGACATGGCGGCGAGCCTGCAGGCCGGCATGCCGCCGCGCGAGAACCCGCGCGAGAACACTTCCGTCGATTCGGTGCACGCCAGTGGGCCGCTCGGTCGCGCGCACTGCGTGATCCACGGTACCTGCAACTACAAGCAGACCGGCCTGCTGCAGGCCTATGCGGCCTATCACCTCGTGCAGGCTCCGCCGAAGCGCTATGGCTTCGCCTCGGGCTGCCAGGCCTTCGGCCATCGCGAGCTGCTTGGCGTGCTGCAGAGCTTCGGCCTGGTCAGCGAGCCGGTGATGACCCTGAGCGGCAACCTTGCCAGGCGCTGACGGCGAGCGCTGGCTAGAGCCCACGCGGACGCTCATGGTCCACGAAGGCGAGCTGTTGTGGACGCCGCGTCCCGAGTACGCGGCGGCCTCGAACGTGGCGCAGTACATGGAATGGCTGCGCCGCGAGCGGGGACTGCGCTTCTCGGACTATCACGATCTGCAACGCTGGTCGGTCAGCGACATCGAAGCCTTCTGGTCCTCGATCTGGACCTACTTCGACGTGCAGTCGGACACGCCGTACACGAGCGTGATCGATCGCAAGCTCATGCCGGGCGCTCGCTGGTTCGAGGGCAGCCGCGTGAACTATGCCGAGCATCTGCTTCGGCATGAAGGCGATGGCACGAGGACGGTCTTCCATCATCTGTCGGAAACGCGCGAACTCGCGCAGATGAGCTGGGGTGAACTCGGTAACCAGGTTCGCGTGCTCGCGACGCAGCTGCGCGGCATGGGCATACAGCCGGGCGATCGCGTCGTCTCTTACATGCCCAACATTCCCGAAACCGCGATCGCGATGATGGCGACGGTCGCGATCGGCGCCGTGTGGTCGTCGGCGGCGCCGGAGTTCGGCGTCAAGACGGTGATCGAGCGGTTTTCGCAGATCGAGCCGAAGCTGTTGTTCGTCGCTGATGGTTATCGCTTCGGCGGCAAGGATTTTTCGCGCGAGCAGGAGGCGCAGGAGATCGTCAGCCGCCTGCCCACGCTCAAGCAGGTCGTCTGGCTGCCGTATCTGCACGCCGACGCCAAGCGCCCCGCGAAGGCGCGGCTCTGGAGCGAGCTGCTCGATCAGCCGGCGATTCCGCGCGACGCTTTCCGCTATGAGCGCGTGCCTTGCGATCATCCGATCTGGGTGGTTTTCAGCTCGGGTACCACGGGCCTGCCGAAGGCGATCGTGCATAGCCACGTCGGCGTGCTCGTCGAGCACCTCAAGCTCATGCATTTTCACATCAACCTCAAGCCCGAATCGGTCATGTTCTTCTACACGACCACGGGCTGGATGATGTGGAACCTCGTCATCGCGACCTTGCTGACCGGCAGTGCGAGCGTGCTCTACGACGGCAGCGCCACGCATCCATCGCCCGACCGGCTCTGGAGGCTCGCCGACGTCACGCGCTGCACGAGTTTCGGTGCGAGCCCGACGCTCGTGCAGATCATGGACAAGGAAGGCCTGCGGCCCGGACGCGAGCACGATCTGTCCGCGCTCGAAGGCATTCTCGTCGCCGGCTCGTCGGCGACGCCGGAAGTCTTCGAATGGCTTTATCGCCACGTGAAGCGCGATCTGTGGGTGACCTCGCAATCGGGTGGGACCGAGTTCTGCAGCGGAATCGTCGGCGCGACGCCGACGCTGCCGGTCTACGCGGGCGAAATCCAGGCGCGCATGCTCGGTATGGACGTGCAGGCCTGGAACGAGGAGGGCAGGCGCGTCGTCGACGAAGTCGGCGAACTGATGCTCGGCACGCCGTCGCCTTCGATGCCGCTGTACTTCTGGAACGATCGCAGCGGCGCGCGCTACATCGAAGCCTATTTCGAGGGGCATCGCCACGTCTGGCGGCACGGCGACTACATCAAGTTCAACGAGCGTGGCGGCTGCTACATCTACGGGCGCTCGGATTCCTCGCTCAATCGCTACGGCGTGCGCATCGGAACCGCGGAGATCTATCGCTGCGTCGAACAGCTGCCCGAGATCGTCGATAGCCTCATCGTCTGCCTCGAGCTCGCGGGTGGGCGCTTCTTCATGCCGATGTTCGTCGAACTGCGCACGGGCTGCGAACTCGACGAGCCCTTGCGCGAACGCATCGGCGAACTGCTGCGTCGCCAGTGCAGCCCGCGCCACGTACCCGACCAGATCTATCAGGTCGGCGGCGTGCCGTACACGCTGACCGGCAAGAAGATGGAGCTGCCGGTGCGCAAGATCCTCATGGGCACGCCGATCGACAAAGCCATGAGCCGCGACGCGATGATGAATCCGTCCACGCTCGACTGGTATCTCGATTTCACGCGCGAGAACCGCGAGATGCTGACGGGCTGAGCGTCAGCTCCCGCGGCTGCACGATCGGCGCTCAGAGGTGCCGGTAGACCTGCCGCTCGAATTCGTCGCACATGGCGCGGACCTTGGCATCCCAGAACGGCATGATCTGCGTCGCGATCACCACGGTGACGCCGGTCGTGCGATCGATCCAGTAGTAGACGTTCGGCAGACCGGCCCAGGCCAGGGTGCCCGGAGCGCGGCCTTCGGGCGTCGCCTGTACGTTGAGAACGAAGCCCAGGCCCCACTTGAGATCGACGCCGGGATGCAGATCGCAGTCGTTCGACAGCATCGGCATGGAGGTCTTGATCTGGTTGGGCACCGAAATGTCACCGATGTGGTTCATGCCCATCAGTTCGACCGTGGTCGCCGCGAGGATGCGGTTGCCGTCGAGCACGCCGCCGTTGAGGATCGCCCGGCAGAATCGCAGGTAATCCGGCACGCGTCCGGACAGCGCGTGGCCGCCCATGTCGACTTCCGCATCGGGCGGGATGCCGAACGGGATCGCGGTCAGCGAGCCATCCGGCAGGCGCGCATGCATGGCGGCCGCGCGCGAGAGCTGCTCCTCGTTGGCCTGGAACGTCACGTCACCCATGCCGAGCGGGTCGAAGATGTGTTTCGCGAAGTAGTCGCGCAGGCGCAGTCCGCTGGCCGCCTCGACCAGGCGGCCGGCCCAATCGACGCCGATCGAGTATTCCCAGGCGGTGCCCGGATCGCGGACCAGCGCGCGGTTCATCGTCGCGTGGGTGCCGCTGACGACATTCGGAGTGCCCGTGCTTTCCTGTTCGCGGATGACGCCGTCATTGAAGAATTCGTAGGCGAAGCCGCTCGTATGCGTGAGCAGATTGCGCAGCGTCACCGGCGATTTCGGTGCACGCAGGATCGGCGATCCATCGGCGTTCCAGCCCGTGCGCACCTGGATCTTGCCGATCTCGGGCAGCAATCTGGCGGCCGGTGCGTCGAGCTCGAGCTTGCCCTGCTCGACGAGTTGCATCGCCGCCGTCGTGGTGACCGCTTTGCTCAGCGAAGCGAACCAGATGAAAGTGTCCATGCTCATCGGCGTGCTGCCGCCGACCGCGCGCATGCCGCAGGCGCGCTCGTAGATCACTCCATTGCGATCGGCCACCGTGGCGATCACGCCAGGCAGGTCTGCGTTTTCGACGGTCGATTCCAGCAGCGCGTCGAGGGCATTGTTCAAGCTCATCGGTTCTCCTCTTTATTTTCGTGATGACAGCGGACTCTGAGCGCGGGTCTGCGCTCAGCTCACTTCGAAGCCTTCGTAATCCTTCTGCTTCACCTTGTCGCAGGCTTCGATGTAGGCAGGAAGGCCGCCGATATACGAGAGCAGGCGGAAGTGCTTGCCCTCGATGTTGCTGCCCGTGTACCAGGACCTGGTCTTCGCGACGAGCGTCTGGTTGGCGAGTTCGTCATGGTGGGCCAGCCAGCGTTGTTCGGCCTCGGCAGTCGGCTCGATCACCGCGCGATCGTTCCTGTGCAGGTAGTCGATGCACTCGGTGATCCACTGCACTTGATGCTGCAGGCAGGTCGGCGCGTTGCAGAATGCGGCGATCGGCGCATACGGTGCGCTGGTGGTGAACAGGTTCGGGAAGCCGTGGATCTGCAGGCCCATGGTGGTGCGCACTTCCTTCTTCCATTCGTCGCGCAGCGACACGCCATTGCGGCCGCGAAAATCGATCGCGAGAAATCCGCCGGTGCCGGCGTCGAAGCCCGTCGCCAGGATGATGATGTCGAGCTCGATTTCGCCAGCCGAGGTGCGGATGCCTTTCTCGGTGAAGCACTCGATGGGAGTTTCGCGCAGATCGACCAGATCGACGTTGGGGCGATTGAAGGTGGTGAAGTAGCCGTTCTCGAGCGGCACGCGGCGCGTGCCGAAGCCGTGGTCCTTCGGAACGAGCTTCTCGGCGACCTTGGGATCCTTGACGCGCTCGCGAATCTTCTCGCGTACGAATTCCGACACCTCGTGGCTCGCGGCCGGATCGAAAAAGATCTCCGCGAAGCCGGCCACCCACAGCCTCAACGTACCGTCGGCCCACAGGGTTTCGAGGATCTCGCGGCGCTCGTCGGGCGGGATCGAGAAGAACGGGCGCGTCTGGCCCGGAATGTCGAAGCCGATGAAGGTGGTCCAGACGGCTTTGCGCGTTTCCGGATACTTGGCGCGGATCGCGGCGCGATCGGCGTCGTCGTAGCGCGGGTTGATCATCGGCACGGCGTAGTTGGCGGTGCGCTGGAACACCGTGAGCTGCTTCACTTCGGGCGCGATGGTCTGCACGACCTGGATGCCGGTGGCGCCGGTGCCGATCACGCCGACACGCTTGCCCTTGAGGTCCACGCCTTCGCGTGGCCAGCGCGCGGTATGCACGAGCCGGCCCTTGAAGTTTTCCTGGCCCTTGAACATCGGCACCAGCGGTGCGCTCAAGGGACCCATCGCGGTGATGACGAACTGCGTGTTCAGCGTCTGGCCAGTGTCGGTCTTCACGTTCCAGCGACGAGTGCCGTCATCCCAGGCTGCGGAGACGACACGCGTGTTGAACGTGATGTCCTTGCGCAGATCGAAACGGTCGGCCACGTAGTTGAAGTAGCGCTCCGATTCCTGCTGGTCGGGGTAGCGCTGCTGCCAGTTCCATTCTTCGAGCAGCTCGTCGGAGAACCAGTACTGATAGACGTTCGATGGCGAATCCGTGCGCGCACCTGGATAGCTGTTCCAGTACCAGGTGCCGCCGACACCGGCGGCCGCATCGATGATGCGTGCGCGAAGGCCGAGCTTGCGCAGCGACCACAGTTGGTAGAGTCCAGCGAAACCGGCACCGATGATCACGGCATCGAGCGGCTGCTGATCGAGCGTGGAAACGTTGCTCATGAAGCTCTCCTCGCTATATTTCTAATGTTGCGAGAGTAATCACTTGCGCCGCATCGGACTTGCCATCGCGCGCAAGAGAGATAGCATGACGCGCAAGCCGTTTTTCATCTCCAGGTGGTCATGGCCGGTTCTCTGATCCCAAGCGTGATACTCGCCGGTGCCGCGGAACTGATTCGCGAACATCGCGGGCGTCCAGTGCAGATCGCGCGGCGCGTGGGCTTGCCCGCAGCGGCCTTGAGCGATCCCGACCTGCTGGTGCCGGGCACCGCCGTACTGCACTTCTTCGAAGCTGCGGCCGAAGCCTGCAGGCTTCGAACCTGGGGACTGTCGATGGCGCAGGGCGCGCGGCTGGCCACGGTGATCGGCCCGCTGTGGATCCTGCTGCGCAATGCCAGGACGGTCGGGCAGCTCTGCAGCGAACTCGCCGACAACTTCGATCTGTACACCAACGTCGCGATGGTCAGCGTCGAGCGAGTCAGCCAGGGCGCCCTGGTGAGTTGGACGACCACCACCGCCCAGCACGAAAGCGAGCTGCAGATGGCCGAGTTCGCGCTGAGCGTCATCGTCAGCGAAGTGCGCGGCCACATGCCCCGCGGCTGGATGCCCGCCGCGGCTTTGTTCCGGCATGCCAGGCCGGCGGGCTCGCTCGCCTTGCACAAGGCGGTGTTCGGCAACGATCTTCGATTCAACCAGGACCGCAACGCGCTGCTGCTCGACGAAGCGACGCTCGATACGCCGATCAAGTCGCGCAGCTCATCCGGCCGGGCTCTCGTCAGCCGCGTGATCCGCCTGGAGGAGGGCCTACGCGAAAAGCATGTCGCACGTGATGTGGAAGCCGTCGTGCGCGCGCTGATTCCGTATACGTCCTGCACGATCGGAGAAGTCAGCCGGGCGCTCGATCTGGCGTCGCGCACGCTGCAGCTGCGATTGAAGCAGGAGGGCACCAGCTTCACGCAGATCCACGATGCGGTGCGCGCCGATCTGGCGTCCAAGTACCTGCGCTACTCGGATCTCAACGCTGCGCAGATCGCCGAAATCCTCGGCTATGCCACTCCGACCTCGTTCAGCCGATCGTTCCGGCGCTGGAACGGCCAGAGCCTGCGCGAGCAGCGCCGCCAGGCTTCGGGGGCTTGATCGGCGCCGCTCTACGGCCCCCTCAGACCAGGCCCATCTTTCTCGCCGTGTTGATCGCCTGCAGGCGACTGCCCGCATCGAGCTTGGAGTAGATGTTCTTCAAGTGGAACTTCACCGTGTTCTCGGACACGAACAGGCGGTTCGCCATCTCCTTGTTCGAAGCTCCGCGCGCGAGGAACGAGAGGATGTTGCGTTCGCTGTCGGTCAGCGAGTCGGCGGCGACGAGCCTGCCGGGGAGCGGCGCGGGCGCGGCAAGTCCGCCGACGCGTCCGAGCAGCCGCGAGGCGAAGCGATGCAATGCGGCATCGGCCGCTGCGCTGTGGTTGGCCTGGTCTTGCAGCGAAGGATAGATCTCGCCGAGCAGCTCCTTGAGCCGGTCGCCTTCCTCGAGGAAGCAGCGAATGAAGCCGAGCGGCTCCGCGAGCTGCAGGGCACGGCGCAGCGAGCGCGACGCCGGCTTGCTGTTGCCGCGGCGCTGATAGGCCAGCGCTTCGAGCACCAGCAGCTTGATCAGACGGCGCATGCGCCGCTGGCGCTGCGCGGACGCGAGTTCATCCGCGAGCAGGCTCAGCGCCGCGTCGGCTTCGCCGCGATGGATCGACAGGCGAATGCGGCTGATGGTTTCATCCTCGCTGTCCTGCGAGAACAGGATAGTGCCTTCGGGCAGGCGGAAGCCCGGACTCTTGGCGATGCGGCTCGCGATGAGCTGCGCGCGATCGACTTCGCCGCGCAGCAGATAGCGGCGCACGCGCTCCCACTCGACGGCGTAGAGCAGGCGCGGCCAGCCGGCGAGATGCGCGATGCTCTCGGCTTCGTCGAGCAGCTCGCTGGCCTTGCTCGGGTTGCCGAGCGCCTCCTGCGCCCGCGCGATCGAACGATACGCGGTGATGACGAAATCGGGCAGCACGCCATCGCGAATGATGTCGTGATACTGCGTGAACAGCGCCACCACGGCCGCGAGATCGTCGGCGTCGTAGAGCGCCATCAGGTAGCAGGAAACCAGCGCGGCCGACGATACCGACTGGTCCGAGCTCTCGTGCTCGGCCAGGCCCGCGCGGAAGCGTTCCATCGCCTCGAGCAGCTCGCCCTGCACGAGCAGGTTCACGCCGATCACGCCTTGCGTGTAGCCACCGCTGAAGCGGGCCTGGCCTTTCTCGTTGTAGGCACGCGCGAGCACCAGCACTTCGCGCGCGGCTTCGTAATCGCCGGCCGCCGACGAGCAGAACGCGAGTACGTTGCAGGCGGCGCCGAGCTCGAAGGCATGGAAGGCATCCGGATCCTGCGCGCGCACCGGAATCTTGTGCACGCGGTCGAAGGCGCCCGGCACGTCGTCGACGACCAGAGCGAGCATG
This sequence comes from Hydrocarboniphaga sp. FW305-C-57, assembly GCF_058783045.1. Taxonomy (NCBI): domain Bacteria; kingdom Pseudomonadati; phylum Pseudomonadota; class Gammaproteobacteria; order Nevskiales; family Nevskiaceae; genus Hydrocarboniphaga; species Hydrocarboniphaga sp. FW305-C-57. The sequence continues at coordinate 817,885 of NZ_JBYSYG010000001.1, forward strand.
CTGCGCACGACCGCGCTGCGCGATTTGGTTTGCTCGTCGCTCGATTGCGCCTCGGCCGCATCGAGCAGATCGACGAGCGCTTGCAGCTTGCGACGCCGGCGCAGAAAGCCGAGCGCCCAGGCCACCTTGATGACGAGATCGGGATGCCGGCCGACTTCATCGAGCGGCAGGCGGTCGTACCAGCGCTCGACCGTGAACAGATGGCCTTCGGCGACCAGGCGCACGCTCCAGAGATTCATCACCGCGGTGGCGAACGCGAATTCGCCGGCTTCGACCGCGTGATGCATCGCCTCTTCGTGCAGGCCGTGCGCGTGATACCAGTGCGCCGCGCGCACGTGCAGCTCGCGCAGCTGCTGCGGATCGCTCTGGCGCAGCTGCTCCTGCAAAAAACCCGAGAACAGCGTGTGATAGCGGAACCAGCGCAGATCGGAATCGAGGTTGCGCAGGAACAGGCCGCTGCGCTCGAGGAACAGCAGGATCGATTGCGAATCCTGCCAGCCGAGCATGGCGTCGCAGAGCGGGGCCGAAAGCCGCGTCAGCAGCGAAGTGCGCAGCAAGAAGCTGCGCACGCGCGGGGTCTGCAGATCGAGCACGTTGTCGGCGAGGTATTCGGCGAGTTCGCGCGGACGAAAGGCGGACAGATCGCCGAGCGATTGGCGCAGCGCCGGATTCGCCAGGCTCAGGCGATACAGCTGCAAGGCCGCGGGCCAGCCCTCGGTCTGGCGATGGATGGCTTCGATCTCGTCGTCGCGTATCGCCAGATCGCGCGCATCGGCGAAGAACTGCGCCGCCTCCTGTTGCGTGAACTGCAGTTGCTCGGCGTGCAGCAGGCGCGCATGGCCGCGGACGAGCAGGCGCGAAAGCCCGAGTTCGGGCATCGCCCGCGAGCCGATGAATACCGTGATCGGCTCGGGCAGGCGCTCGATCAATTCACGGAAGAAGCCGAGGATCACCGGATTCGAGAGCGACTGGAATTCGTCGAAGAACAGCGCCACCGGCGCATCGAGCCGCAACAGCCGGGCGATGACCATTTCGGCGAGCCGGCGCCGCGCCTGATGGGCCGAACCCTGGGCATCGGTATAGGCCTCGACGGTGTTGCAGACCTGGCGCAGCAGCGCATCGAGATGATGCGTGAAGCGGCGCATGTCGTTGTCGGCTTCGTCGAAGCTGAGCCAGCCGGTGATGCGGCCCTGCGATTCGCAGCTCGACTTGGCCTGCTGCAGCAGCGTCGACTTGCCGTGTCCGGCCGGCGCGTGAAACACCACGGCCCGCAAGGCGGGCTCGACCAGAATCGGGGCGAGCACCTGCTGCCGTTGCACTGCTCCGCGATAGCTCGGCGGTGCAAACAGCTTGTGCGAATCGATCTGCGCCCAGGGTCTGCCCCCGTCGGGTCTGCTCGTCGTCATTCACTCCTCCTTCGCCGCACCCACTGCTCGATCGGCAATGGCTTTTTTGCTTGAGGCGTCGGCTTCGCACCAGCGGCGAAGCATCCATGCTCGGGCTCAAGCTTTTTGTATTCGGCCCGTTGAACGAGACCGGTTATCAAAGATACTTCAAAAAATGCGCAATGGCTCACGGATGCGGCGATTTCCTACACGCGCTTTTTGCATTGCAGCAAAACGAGTTCGCCGCTGCCCGGAATACCGGGCGGCGAATAGGTGATTTCCACGAAGCCCGGCGGCTCCGCGCACCGTAACGTAGCGGCATCCACGCGAGAGAAATGATGACTACGATTTTGCATCGCCTCGATGCGCTCGATACCCCGGCCCTGATCCTCGATCGCCAGCGGCTCGATGCCAATCTGCTGCGCATGCGCGAGCACGTCGCCAGGCTCGGTGTCTCGCTGCGGCCGCACATGAAGACGGCCAAGAGCGCCGAGGTGGCCCGGCGCGCGATTCCGCAGGGCGGTGGAATCACCGTGTCGACCTTGCGCGAGGCCGAGTATTTCTTCGGGCACGGCTACCGCGACCTGTTCTACGCGGTCGGTGCGAGTCCGCAGAAGCTCGAGCGCGCCGCCGCGCTGATGCGCCGTGGCGCGCGCCTGCTGCTTGCGGCCGATCAGCCCGAGGCAGCGCGCGCGATCGCCGAGCGCGGGGCGGCACTCGGGGTGGTCTTCGAGGTCATGATCGAGATCGATTGCGGCGATGGACGCTGCGGCATCGACGCGCAATCGGGTGCGCTGATCGAGGTCGCCGCCGAACTGCAGGGCGGCGCGACGCTGGCCGGCGTGTTCACGCATGGCGGCCATTCGTACACGGGCCGCTCGCCCGACGAACTCGCCGCGGTCGCCGAGCAGGAGCGCCACGCGGTGACGGTGGCGGCCTCGCGCCTGCGCGCGGCGGGCCATGGCTGCGCCATCGTCAGCATGGGCTCGACGCCTTCTGTCACCCACGCGCGCGATCTCTCCGGCGTCACCGAAGTGCGCGCCGGCATCTACATGTTCGGCGATGCCTTCCAGGCCGGCGTAGGCTCATGCTCGGTCGGCGACATCGCCGTGAGCGTGCTTGCGACGGTGATCGGGCAGTATCCGCAGCGTGGCGAACTGATCGTCGATGCCGGCGCGCTCGCGCTGAGCAAGGACATCAGCACGAGTCGCTTCGACGACGAGCGCAACGTCGGCTACGGGCTCGTGAGCGGCGATGAGGGGCTTTACGTGGCGCGTGTCTCGCAGGAGCACGGCGTGATCCGGCGGCGCGGCGGCGAGCTCGATTTTTCGCGGCATCCGATCGGCAGCCGGCTGCGCATCCAGCCGAATCACGCCTGCATCACCGCCGCGGCCTACGATCGCTATCACGTGGTCGATGGAGACTCGCCGATCGTCGAAGCCGAGTGGCCTCGCGTCAACGGCTGGTGAGTCTTCGGCAGTTCCAGACAAAGCAAAGCGAGGATCCCATGTCACGCACCATCTTCACGGCCGATGCGCCGAAGCCTGCCGGTCACTACAGCCAGGGCGTCGTCGAGAGCGGCTGGCTGTTCGTCTCGGGCCAGCTGCCGATTGATCCGGCGACCGGCCAGTTCGTTCCGGGAACGATCGAGGAGCAGACGCGCCGTGTGCTCGACAACCTGGCGGCCGTCGTCGTCGCCGCCGGCGGCAGCCTGCGCGACGTCGCCAAGGTGACGCTTTATTTCTCCGACATCGCCCATTGGCCGGCGATCAACGCGGTCTATGCCGAATTCTTCGGCGACCACAGACCCGCGCGTTCGGCCGTGCCGACGCAGAAGCTGCACTACGGTGCCGACATCGAAGCCGAGGCGATCGCGTTCGTGAAAGGCTGAGCCCTGAGCCTGGACGGCGTACCCTGCAGCGGACTTCGCATCGTCTTCGGGAGCACCGCATGAGCCGTCCGCCTTTTCCTCCATACGATCTTCACTCGGCCCGCATCAAGGCGCGCAAGGCCGAGGACGCCTGGAATACGCGCGATCCCGACGTGGTGGTCGGCGCGTACACCGTCGATTCGCGCTGGCGCAACCGCAGCGAGTTTCCACGCGGTCATGAGCAGATTCGGGCGTTTCTCGTGCGCAAGTGGCAGCGCGAGCTCGACACAGGGGCTGCAAGGCGGGGTGAACATGGCGTCTAGTTCCGATCCCGACATCGAGCTTGCTCCCGAGCAATGGGCGGCGCTGGATAGCCTGATGAGCCGCATCCTCGAAATGCCCGAGTCCGAGCGAGCGGCCTTCATTTCGTCGCAGGCACTGTCTGCCGCTGAACTGGCCGCTCTGAGCCAGTGGCTGTCGGCGCTCACCGACAGCCAAGATTTCCTCTCTGCTCGCAATGTCCCCACCTTGTCGGCAGGCGAGATCATCGGAGCCTGGAGGGTGATCGGACTCATCGGTCAAGGCGGTTCCGGCGAGGTCTATCGAGTCGAGAGGGCTGATGGTGCTTTCGAGTTGCAGGCGGCGCTCAAGTTGTTGGCCCGATCCGACGACAGCGAGGATGTGCGCCGGTTTTCCATCGAACGTCAACTACTCGCCAGACTCGAACACCCCGATATCGCACGACTGCTCGACGGCGGCACACATGTCGGCAGACCCTATGCGGTGTTGGAACTCGTCAATGGAGAACGATTCGACAAGGTCGCGATGCAATTGCCGCTGGCGAAGCGGCTAGCGCTTTTCCGGCGCGTCGTTTCTGCGGTGGCATATGCTCATCGACACCTCATCGTGCATCGCGATCTCAAGCCGGCCAATGTCCTGGTAACACGAGATGGCTCCCCGAAATTGCTGGACTTCGGTATTGCCAAGCCGATCGACAATGCCCGTTCCGAGGTGACGCTCGCGCTGCGATTCACCCCGGATTACTGCGCGCCCGAACAGCTCAAGGGCGAGCCGATCACCCCGGCGACCGACGTCTTTGCGCTGGGGGTCATGCTGTACGAATTACTTACTGGCGTTCGCTGCTGGCCGCTCGGCGGCAACAGCATTCAGCGAGCGCTCGATCGCCTGAACAGTGACGTTCCGCCACCGCCCTCCGGACGGCTGCCTAAAGCCGACCGCCGCATGGTCAGCGGTGCTTTGGATGCGATTGTCATGAAGGCCTTGCAGCCACAGCCATCGGATCGCTACGGCAATGCCGAGGCCTTGCTCGATGATCTGGAGCGCGCCGCTGATGGACGTCCGATCGCGGCACGAGGGGAAACCTCTCGACAGCTCGTCGGACGCCTGTTCCGGCGGCATCGTATTGCGGTGACTGCGGCCGGCACATTTGTCATAGCGCTGCTGATCGGGGCGGCAGCGCTGGCCTGGCAAATCCGGCAGACGTCCATCGAGCGGGATCTGGCGCGCCAGGAGGCGCTGCGCAGCGCAGCAGTCAAAGACTACCTCCTGACGCTTTTCCGCATCGCGGGAGAGTCGCAAGGCCAAGACACGCTGACGCCCCGGCTGCTGCTAAGCAAGGGCGCCGAGCGCCTGGAGAAATCTCTGGGCCAAAACGCGGAAGCGTCGGCCGATTCGCTGCTTGCCTTGGCCGAGCTGTACTTCAGGCTCAACGACTACACCGGAGCCGCACCGCTGTTCGAGCGTATTCTTGGACGTGCTCCCCACCTTGACGAGGCGGTTGCGACGCAGGCCCGCTTTAACTTGGCCCAGTGCTATCTGCGCATGAGTCGCTACGCCGAAGCGCGAACGATGCTTGACGATGCCCAGCAATATTGGGGGCGCGACACCACTCGATGGCGCAATCTGCTTCTGGAATCGCGTAGCACGCAAGCGCAACTGGAGCGCGCGGAAGGCGACATCGAGCGAAGTATTTCGACGCTCGAACGAGCGCTTGAGATGCGGCTTCAGATTTCGGGAGAAGTGCATACTGAATCGGCGACGCTGATGAATGATCTGGCTGTGGCGTACTTCCAGAGCAATCGGTTTGCGCAGGCGCGTTCTCTGTTCGAGCGGGCGATGTCCGCTTGGCGCGTGTTGCAGGCCGAAGAAAGTGTCGATGCACTCAACACGCTCAATAACTGGGCCGCATTGGAGACGCGCGAGAATAATCTGGATCAGGCCGAGCGCCTGTTTTCACAGGCGCTGGCGACGCGCCGGGCGCTGTTCGGACCGTCAGCGGCGCTGGCGGCCCTGCTGAACAATGTTGGCAAATTGCAGTTGCGACTCGATAGACCTGAGAAGGCCATCGCCCCGCTTCAAGAGGCGGCGCAACTGGCGGTTCAGTACGCGGGTGAAAACAGTCTGCTCTCGCTCTCCGCTCTGTGCGGCCTGGGCGAGGCCCAGGCCGCAGCCGGCGCCATGGCAGACGCGAGGTCGACGCTGGATGTGGCCGAGCAACGTATCGCCACGCATTTTTCACCGCCGCACCCTTTATCTGGCATCGTCCAGGTCGCACAGGCGCGACGGTTTCTCAAGGCGGGTGACCGACCCGCCGCCGTTACCCGGCTTCGACGTGCACAGGCCTTGCTTGAACAGGCAGGCCCGGCGGGCGCTGCGCATTTGGCGCAAGCCAATGCACTGTTGGAGTCTCTGCACTAGCCTCGATCACGCAGTTGTAGATAAAGCCAGCTGCGAGCTTTGGCCCAATCGCGCTGCACGGTCGCCACCCCGACGCCCAGCGCCTCGGCGGTCTCGGCTTCGGTATAGCCCGCAAAGTAGCGGCACTCCACCGTGCGTGCGAGTCGAGGATTAAAGCTCGATAGGCGGGCCAGCGCCTCGTCGATGGCGAGCAGGCGCTCGTCTGGCGCTTCGCTCGCGACATCAACGGCCAGTTCGAGTGGCAGCGGACGCTCGCCGTGATTCCGGCGCTCCGCCAATCGCGAGCGTGCGTCATCGACGATGACCTGCCGCATGGCAAGAGCCGCTGCGCGAAGAAAATGATGCCGATCGTTCCAGGATGCCGTGGCATGCAGCTTGAGGTAAGCCTCGTGGATCAGGGCAGTCGTTCGCAAGGTCTCGGCTTGCGAAGCGCCTCCCCGAACCCGGCGTGCCAGGTGCCGTAGTTCCCCATAGAAGAGCGGCACCAGCTGCGCAGCGGCAGCTCGCAGCTCCGAATCTGATGCGTCGGTGTTCTGTTCGGCTCCCATGATGGGATTTTGCCGTGAATTCCGTTTTGAGTCTGGTGTAGGGAGCGCAAAGCGGACGGCACGTCAAGAAAGGGAGTGGTCGATGTTCAAGAAGAAGCGGTGGCAGATGCTGGCGGCGGGGTTGATTGGGGCGGGAGCCGCGCAGGCTGGGGGGGTCGCAGAGCTGGCCTCAGGTGCGGCGGGGGAGCGCCAGCGCGTGACGGTCGAGTTCGACGGTGGGCGCCTGCGCATGGAGGCACTTGCTTCCGAGCAAGGGGCGGACGGCTATCTGATCTGGCGAGACGGCAAGGCTTATTCGGTTGCCCTTGTCGACGGGCAGCACGTGGTCATGGACATGAGCGGCTTGCTGCGCACCGCTGGCGCGATGGCGGCTCAGCCTGCGCCGGGCACCGATTTTTCGGAGCTGCACGAGTTCCTCGGCCTGGAAGCAGCGGGCGGGAGCGAGACGGTCGCCGGAGTGCGAGGCGGCCGTTATCGCCTGAGCTACCGCACCGCCAGTGGCAGTCGCCATTCCCAGGAGTTAGTGCTATCGGCATCCCCGACGGTGATCGAGTTGACCGACGGCCTGCTGGCCTTCGGAAACGCGATGCGAGCTGCCAGTGGGCAGCCAGATTCCGCAGGTAGCCGCTCGCTGGAAGCCGAGCTGCGACGCCGCGGGTTGGGTTTGCTGCGGTACGGAAGCGAATTCGCGCTGCTGAAGTTGTCCGAGCGCGTGCCGACGTCGGCGCGATTCGAGCTGCCGACGACGCCAATGCAGATGCTGGATTTCATGTCCGATGAAGACCATGGACAGGCATCGCCATTGTCGAGCGTGCTCGGAGGAAAGCTCGATCGTCAAAAAGGGCGCATCGAGGGGCGCGCCGAAGCCGAGGCCGACACGGCCACCGATCGAGCCGTAGACAAAGTGCTCGACAAGGCGCTCGGCAAGCTATTTGGCGGACGCTGACACAGGGAGATCACCATGATGCTGTCTTGCTTGGCCAAGTCTGTCTGGGCCCTGACATTGATAGGGCTGACCATGTCGAGCGGCGTGGCGCTCGCCGTGCCAGGCCCCGAACTGGCCGATTCACCTGAGCCCATTCTGCTCCCCTCTGAAAAACGCGCCGATCAAGTTGCGGCCGGCCAAGCGGCTGATGGCCGCGTGGTGATCGCGTTCACGATTGCAGAGCAGCTCTATCTCCAGCGCTTCGAGCGGGACGGAAGCCCGTCTGGTGAACTGGCGACCTTGTTGCCTGGCAACAACCAGCTGCTCTACAACCTGTCGCTGAGTGTCGGTGCAAACGGGCATTACGCGATCGCGGCTCAGGCCGGCCTGCAGCAATCAGCGAAAATCTTCGTGCTGCGATACAACGCTGATGGCACGCGTCTGCGCTCTGAGGGAGAGCCCGACGACGGGGCGATTCCCGGACAGGTGCGCGGAGGGGCTCCGGTGTGCGCACAGTCGGATTTCCGTGCCACCCACAGCCCCGCTGTCGCAGTGGACGGTCAGGGCAACCTGGCCTACAGCTACAGCCAGGCGACGTACTGCACTACCGGCCCAGGCAATTCGCTGCAACCGCATCGTACCGAGTTGTTCTACCGCTATGCGCCGGCTGGCGGTGTCGTCAGTGATGCGAGGCTGGCGTTCAATCAATCCCCCGTCGACAGCCGCGGCTTTCGCATCCTCGATCAGGTGTCGAGCGCCGTCGCACTGCACGAGAACGGTCATGTGCTGCTGAGCTGGAACGGGCACGCTCAGGCTAATGAGCTGCCACAGACGTATATACGGCCCGCGCGTCTGGCCGACTTTACGGCGGCCAGTACGCTCGTGCCAGCTCAGAACAGCTTCGACCGGGCTGCACCGCAATTAGGCCTTCGAGCCGAAGGCTACGTGTTGAGCTGGCGCGGACAGTACAACGATCCTGAAACGCTTCAGGTCGTCGACCGCTGCTACGCGCAGGTACGCGCACTCGACGGCTCCGCCAGATTCCAAGTCAAGACGCTCGTCGGCTGCGACTCCACACGCAGCCTGATCATCACGGACGATGTGACATTCGACGTCGTCAATCAATCGAGTTCTCAATGGACCGGCCGACGCTACGACGGCGATGGCGCCGAAGTCGGCAGCTATTCTGGTGGACTGCGCCCGAGCCGCTTCCTGGATCAGTTGCCACTCGCCTGGGCCCCGACGTTGGCGGCAGGAGACTACTTGGCGGTATACGAGGTCTACACAACCAGTGGCGATCGCGCCCTGCAGGCGCAACGCTATGGCGGCCCGCGAGGCAGCCTGGCACTCAATCTCGAACTGACTCCGGCCGAAACGCTCACCATCGACGATGGTCGCCTGATCACACTGTTCTGGAACTCGAACGCGGCCGCAGGGAGTTGCTTCGGTTTCGGTGAACTGGCCGGTGGCCTGCCCTCCACCGGGAATCGGCTGCTCGGTCGCTTCACGACTGCAGGGGAGCGTCTCTACGGGATCGCCTGTGGCCCCGAAACTCCCAAAGAGTCCGTCACGTTGCGCATCATCGATGATTCCCCACCGACCGTAGAGGCCAGTTGGTCGCCAACGACGATTGTGCTTGGAGAGCCGGCAACGCTGAGTTATCGCGCCAGTAATGCGGAACATTGCGAGTACACGCTCAGCGGCGAGTTCACCGAGAGTGGCAGCGCCAAGCTGCAGGACACTCGTCGCTTCACTTTCTCTACCGCTGGCGAGCAGACCTTTCAGTATGTGTGCACCGGCCCCGGCGGTGAAGCCACTGCCGTGGCGAAGCTGTCGGTCACGGCCCCTAAGCCGATCGTGCGAGCGCAATGGTCTGCGGAGCAGGTCGGCATTGGGGAGTTGGTGACGCTGAGCTACGTCTCAGAACATGCCGATCGCTGCCAATACAATCTGACCGGAGAGTACGCCAGCCAGGGCAGCGCCGAACTCCAGGCCGTCAATCCGTTTACGTTTTCTCGGCCGGGGGAGCAACGCTTCACCCTGACCTGTAGCGGGCCGGGCGGCGAAGCCAGCGCGACCGCCGCACTTAGGGTGACCGCGCCGGCGCCAACGGTACAGCTGCAATGGTCCCAATCTCAGGCAATGGTCGGTGAGGAGGTTCTCGTCTCTTACCAGGCAAGCGATGCGGAATATTGCATCACCTCGCTGTCGGGCGAATTCAATCTGAGTTCGCGTGGTGATCCACAGGGCGTCGCTGCCTTCACCTTTACTCGTCCAGGCACGCAGATCGCGACTGTGACCTGTCATGGCATCGGTGGCAGTGTTTCGGCCGAGGCTTCGCTTACCGTCGTGGCGCCAGTGCCCACCGTCAATGCGAGCTGGTCGAAATACACGGTCCTCGTGGGCGAGCCAGTGTTGTTTTCCCATCAGTCAACACATGCCGACCGTTGCCAGTACACGGCGACGGGGGAATTTGCTGGCAGCGGCGGGCTCGAAAAGCAAGGCTCGCAATCTTTCACTTTTAGTCGAGTCGGGAGCCAGGTGATCACGGTGGTGTGCACTGGTCCAGGAGGAGCCGCCACCGCTTCGGCGGCCCTGGCGGTGACTGCCATGGAGCCCACGGTGCAGGCCCAATGGACGCCGAGTCGAATTCTCGCTGGGGAATCGTCGCAGATCGAGTTCAGCAGCGAATATGCCGATACTTGTGAGTACACGCTCACGGGCGAGCACGCGAACAATGGCCCGCTCGACGCTTCGGCAGGCTCGGGCCGCTTCGTCTTTCGTCTACCCGGCACCGTGGCGTTTACCTACACGTGCAATGGCGCCGGGGGCAGCGCAACCACCGTGGCTCAGTTGATCGTCGAGCCAGGCATCGAGCCCCCGACTGATCCAGTGACCCGCGATGCGAGAATCACACTCACGGATGGGCGCTTTGCTGATTTACGGAGTTCCGCAGGACGCTTGCAGAACCCCCGAACAGTTAGCAAACCCACCGGTCTCCCCAGTGGTTTTGCGTTCCCGACCGATTTCATCGCCTTCGAGATTGCCGAGATCAGCCCGGGTTCGACGGTCACTATGACGATGACACTACCGGCCGGCGTCGTGCCGACGGCCTATATCAAATGCGCCGAGAGTTGCGCAGTCTTCAGCGGGGCGCAGATCGTCGGAAACGTGGTTCGACTGACGCTCACCGATGGTGGAGCAGGCGACGCAGATGGGGTTGCCAACGGGGTGATTGTCGATCCTGGTGCGCCGGCTATCGCAGACACCGGTCCTGCAAAGCCAGAGCGCTCCGGCGGTGGCAGCATTGACGGGTTGTTGCTCATGGGGCTCGTCGCGCCTTACTGGCTAAGACGCCTGAAGCGTCGACTGCATTGAGCCCGGAGTGATCGGTCGGGCGCCATGCTGCCTACGAACCCCAGCAGCGACCGGGGGCGCCGGTAGCATCGCCCCGGCAGATGGCAGGTACGTAAAGCTGCTACACCCAGCTTATCTCGATCGACTTCAATCCCGCCAAACCCATCTGCACCGAGCTGATGCGTCGGTGCAGATGGCCTGTTGTCTGATCTCTCAAGTACTGCTTGCACGTCCCTCTATAGAAGTTCAGGTCGCCACTTGATTGGCAACCTCGGACGACTCGGAGGGCATAGTCACGCGCTCGACCTTCACTGGAGTTCCCAGCATGACCGTTCGAGTCGGGAACGCAAAATCAACTCCCATTTTTTCGAGTTCGCGCATCAGGCCGAGATTGATGCGCTGCTGAATGTCCATGTAGAGGTTGTAGTCCCCGCCGAGCACGATATAAACGGCTTCGAAGTCCAGAGATGATTCACCGAACTTGAAGAAATGCGCCCGATCGAAGCGCGCTTGCGATTCGGATTCGATCAAACGCTTGACGATGCGTCCAATTTCTTCGAGCTGTTCTGGGCGGGTGCCGTAAACGACTCCGAATCCAAACACAATGCGGCGCTCGACCATCTGCTTATAGTTGCGCAGCCTGGACTTGAGCAGATCGCTGTTGGAGAAAACGAGCTGCTCGCCGCTGAGACTGCGCACGCGTGTCGTCTTCAGTCCAACGTGCTGCACGGTACCCAGGAAATCATCGACGATGATGAAATCGCCGATGACGAATGGTTTGTCGATGACGATTGAAAGTGAGGCGAACAGGTCGCCGAGAATGTTTTGCACAGCCAGTGCAACCGCAACGCCACCGACACCCAGGCCAGCGACCAAGGCCGTGATGTTGACGCCCATGTTGTCGAGTGCGAGCAGTACGATGATGCTCCACAACGCGATTTTGGCGACGAATCCCATGGCCGCGAGACTGGTGGCAGCTCCTGGGTTCGCTTGCCGTGCACGGTCCTCGGAGCGCTGCAACCAGAATCGGAGCAGGGAGGACAGCCAAAAGCCCGCTTGCAGGAAAAACGCAAGGGCGGTGACGGTGGACAGTACTTTCTGGTGTGCTTCAGGAAGCTCCAAATAGTGGCTGCCGATTGAAGCCGCGAAGACGCTCACCAGCCACAACCGTGTCGCGGTTAATGCAGCGATCACTGCTGTTTGAATCGATCGAGTCGACTCCGATGTGTTGCGCCTGAGGCGCGCAATCAACGCGGGGCGCAGCAGATAGACGACGACACCAAGTCCTATGGAAATGGCGAGTGCGATGAGCCAATCTCGAGGTGTTCCCCCATAGATCGGCAAGTCGAATAGGGACTGTGGCCAAGTGGTCTCCGTGGGATCCACGAGTTGGTCTCCGTTGCAGTGGTGAGCGCGTCAGCACCAATCGCAGAGTTCGACGAGTGCCGAATGAGGCTTGATAATCGGCGCGACGCAAGGGAGACATCATTGTATCAGCCATGACTGAACCTGAATCGAACCCGCTGGCTTGACGGTTGAGGCCTGTCTCGGTGCGCGTATCGGGCGATAGATGTTGGCATCGCTGCTACTATGCGCCGATGAATCATCCGCTGAAGGTCCATCTTCGCAGTCGACGTCGATTGTTGCGTGCCTGGCGCATGCGTGCGGTGTTTTGGTTCGGTGCGGTGTTGGTGGGGTTGGCTGCGGTGTGGTTCGCACGTGCCTGCGAATGGGCGATCGAAATACATACCAGCATTGCGCAGCGCTGGCCTTACTTTGTTCCGCTGCTGACGCCGTTGGGCTTGGTACTCGTGGTGTGGTTGACTAGGCGTCTAGCACCTGCAGCGCGCGGCAGCGGGATTCCACAGGCGATCGCTGCGCTGGAAGTCACTGAGTTGTCGCATCGCAGCGCTCTGCTATCGCTGCGCATTGCCGCGACCAAAATGGCGTTGACCGTGTTGGGACTGCTCTCCGGAGCGTCGGTCGGGCGTGAGGGGCCGACCGTGCATATCGGGGCTTCGATCATGCACGCGCTGGGGCGGTTCCTGGCGCTGCCACATGAGTATCTGCGCCGTGGTCTCGTGATCGCCGGTAGCGCGGCCGGCTTGGCAGCCGCGTTCAACACGCCGATCGCGGGCATTGTCTTCGCCATCGAAGAAATGGCGCGCTCATTCGAGGAGCGCAGTACCGGTACCCTGATCACCGCCGTGATTCTCGCGGGTGTCGTCGCGATCGGCCTGCAGGGTGACCACGCCTACTTCGGCATCGCCGACGCGCATCTGCCGAACAGGAGTGCATGGCTCGCTGTGCTGGTCTGCGGTCTCGTAGCGGGCCTGGCAGGCGGGCTGTTCGCGACGCTACTGATCGCTGCGGGACGTAGGCTGGCGGCTTTCTCCGCCGAGCAGCCACTCAAGCTGACGTTCGCGCTTGGCGTCTGCGTGGCAATCATCGGATTGATCTCGGGCGGGTCCAGCTACGGCACCGGCTATGAACAGGTACAAGCCCTGTTTTCCGAGCCTGCGCGGATACAGCCGCTTTTTCCGCTGTTCAAGGCGCTGGCGACGTTGGGTTCTTATCTGACAGGCATGCCGGGTGGCATCTTCTCGCCTTCGTTGGCGACAGGTGCTGGGATCGGAGCCGGTCTGGCCCCGCTGCTACCGCAAACGCCGCCCGCAGCCATGATCGTGCTAGGCATGGTGGCCTACTTCACCGGCGTAACGCAGTCGCCACTGACCGGCGCGGTGATCGTGATGGAAATGGTCGATGATCACTCGCTGATCTTGGCAATGCTCGCGACGGCTTTCATAGCCGCTGGGACCTCGCGCCTCGTCTGTCGCCAGCCCATCTATCGGGCCATGGCGATCAACTTCCGGCAGTCGGCAGTCTCATGAGAGACGCCAGCGGGTCGCGACGCCCGCGGACGATACCGGACTGGCATGCGGGGCGCACTTCGCGAATATTCGCACGCAGGAGTGTTTCGCCCGAGCGGATCATGTTGCATCGCCTCGCGCTGTTGTTGGCGCTGATTTCGATCGTGATCGCGGCGCTGTGGCTCGACCGTCGTGGTCTGCGCGACGCAGTCGACGGCGAGGTGAGCTTCGGCGACGTTGTGTACTTCACGGCGGTGACGGTCACTACCGTCGGCTATGGCGACATCGTGCCGGTAACGGATCGCGCCCGTGCCATCGATGCCATCTTGGTAACGCCGGCGAGACTCGTCATCTGGTTCATCTTTCTCGGCACCGCCTACGAACTGGTGCTGCAGCGCTGGCTGGAGAACAGGCGTATGCGAAGAATGCAGCAATCGATGCGGGATCACCTGGTCGTCTGCGGTTACGGCCACAGTGGCCAGAGCGCTGCCAAAGAAGCGGTGGCCCGCGGGACACCCGGTTCGCAAATACTGGTGATCGATCTCGACGATGCGCGCCTGCAATGCGCGGCGGATGATGGCTTCATCGGCTTTCGTGGTGATGCAACACGTGAACATGATTTACGTGACGCCGGCATCGAAAACGGCCGGGCCATCTTGGTCTGCTTGGGCGATGACGCCACCGCGGTGCTGGCCGTACTGACGGTACGGCAGCTGCACCCCAGAATTCGCGTTATTTGCAACGTCGCCGAAGCTGAGAACGTCAAGCTGATTCGGCAAGCGGGTGCCGATGCCATCGTCACGCCATCAATCGTGGGTGGCCATTTGATGGCCGATTCGCTGCAGTCTTCCAATGTCGTCGACTACCTTTCGGACCTCATGCGCGCTGATGGTCGGGTTTGCCTGAGCGAGCGAGCAGCTTACCCGAACGAAGTCGGTCTGGATCTGCGTGAGATCAAGCCTGGCTTGGGGCTGCGTCTCTATCGAGACGGCCGGCCGATCGGTCCCTGGAAAGGTGAAGATTCACGCATTCGTCAGGGAGACATTCTGCTGGTGGTCGAGCCCAATCCTGAGCAGCGTTCAAGCTGATCCAGGATGTTGTCGTTCGCGCGACTGCGAAATTGACGCACCTTGGCGCCTTTTTTTGCGCATAGGTGGTCGTTTTTTCTTCCCTGGGTTCGCGCTAAGCGGCAGCGATCGCTGCCGCTGTGGCCTTCGAAGGCCTGAACTTTCGAGAGAAATTTCGACGCCTAAAACGGGTTGGGGGGTAGGTAGTACTCCCCAACTGTCCGGATTTCCGGACTGGAGCCTCCAACATACGCGGGCGTACGTTTGCCCGGACGAGTTTAGAATTGGCTCCGGGGGGAGCGTAGCTCCGTCAAGAGGGGATGAGGATGGAAGATATTGTCGAGAGACGATTCATCCACGGCGTGGACCTTGACCAGCGCCAACTCGGCTGGAACTTGTCTATTCAGCCTTGGATTGCGTCGCCAAACTGCATGGCACTTTTGGACCCGGGAATTGGCACACTCCATCGAACGGTGGATTCCTATCCGATCGATTATTTTCGTGCTGGAGCAGCGCCGGAAACAGCCCTCACCCCGCGCGCTGCTGCGATTTTCTTTAAAGCTGAGGTCGCTCGTCGTGGACGGTTCTACATCGAAGGTGAAGACCGCCAGACATTTATTTCTGAGGGCGAGCGAGCAAGGCTCATTAAGCAGGCTGAGATAGAGGTATCGCTTGAAGAGGTGAGGCGACGTGTTGCCCCTGGTCAGGTGAGCCGCTTGTCCTGCATCTGGATGGCAGAGCGCACTGAAGCAGGCGTTCAAATGATCAATGAAATGATGGGAGCGCCTTACATCGTCAATGTGGTGCCCATGAGGATTCTCGGCCTCTTCAGGGCTGATTATCGCTGGTATGACGCTTACGCCGAAGGTGGAGCGATGGAGTGCGCTGAAAGATACTGGCGTGGTGAAGCTTTCAACGACGAGCCCCGTTGGGAATATTTGCTCGACGGACTGATGCGGCTGGAACGAGAGGACCAGTGGGAGCACATCAAAGCCAACCGCAATCCCGGCCTGTACTAGCTCAATCTCTAGTCCGGGGACGATCTTCGCAAACAAGAAAGCCCGCTTGCGCGGGCTCCTTGCGATTTTCGCCCGCATCCAAAGGATGAGACGAAGAATCGAATTGGCGGGCTCGGAGAGATTCGAACTCCCGACCACCTGGTTCGTAGCCAGGTACTCTATCCAGCTGAGCTACGAGCCCGCACGTGAAACTTGAAACATTGCCACCTTGAATCTGGCGGAGAGTGAGGGATTCGAACCCTCGATAAGGCTATAAACCCTATACGCCCTTAGCAGGGGCGCGCCTTCGTCCACTCGGCCAACTCTCCGAATGCCGAGGCACTTTCAGTGTCCGCCGCCGGCGTGGGGCGCGCATTGTATCGAGCACGCCGATGAGTCACAAGCATTTTTCATCGCGTCGGGGCGAAAAATTACACCCCGAACCGCGATTCACCATCAGCCGTTGACAACGGCTGGGAGCGCCTCGTTCTCGCGGCGAATGCGTTCGAAAATCTCCTCGCGATGCACTGGCGTGTCTTTCGGCGCCTTGATGCCGATGCGAACCTGATTTCCCTTCACGCCCAATACGGTGACTGCGATGTCCTCGCCAATCATCACCGTCTCACCGACCCGCCTTGTCAAGATCAACATGCCTGTTCTCCAGTGTCGGGGATAGCTTTTGTCAGAATACGCTTACCCGACAGTGGTAAGGAAATACTACGGTCGGCCCTTACTGGATGCAGGAAATGCTTATTTTTTTTCGAGGCCGAAGGCGCTGTGCAGGGTGCGTACGGCCAGTTCCAGGTACTTGTCCTCGATCACGACCGAGATCTTGATTTCGGAGGTCGAGATCATGCGGATGTTGATGCTCTCCGCGGCCAGCGCCTTGAACATCTGGCTTGCGATGCCCGCGTGGCTGCGCATGCCGACGCCGACCAGCGAGACCTTGACGATGTCGAGCGCGCTGCGCACGCCCTTGGCGCCGAGCTCTTCGGCGAGCTTCTTGACGACGTCGTGAGCGCGGTCGTAGTCGGTCTTGTTGACAGTGAAGGTGAAGTCGGT
Organism: Hydrocarboniphaga sp. FW305-C-57; assembly: GCF_058783045.1. NCBI lineage: Bacteria > Pseudomonadati > Pseudomonadota > Gammaproteobacteria > Nevskiales > Nevskiaceae > Hydrocarboniphaga > Hydrocarboniphaga sp. FW305-C-57. Next base: position 834,685 of record NZ_JBYSYG010000001.1, read on the forward strand.
CGAACCGTCGGCGCCGACGTTCTGCACGATCATGTCGACTTCGATGTTGGCGTCGCCGACCGGGCCGAGAATGGCGGCGGCGATGCCGGGACGGTCGGGCACGCCGGCGATGGTGAGCTGGGCTTCGTCGCGGTTGAATGCGATGCCGGAGATGAGTGCGTCTTCCACGGATGCTCCTGTTGAACCGTCTTCTGAATCTTCAAGCGTGATGAGGGTGCCGGGGCCGTCGACGAAGGTCGACACCACGCGCAGTGGAACCTTGTACTTGCCGGCGAATTCCACCGAGCGGATCTGCAGCACCTTCGAGCCGAGGCTCGCCATTTCGAGCATTTCCTCGAAGGTGATCCTGTCGAGGCGGCGGGCCTTGGGCTCGACGCGCGGATCGGTGGTGTAGACGCCGTCGACGTCGGTGTAGATCTGGCATTCGTCGGCCTTCAGCGCGGCCGCGAGCGCCACGCCGGTGGTGTCCGAGCCGCCGCGGCCGAGCGTGGTGATCGAGTTGGTCTCGTCGATGCCCTGGAAGCCCGCGACCACCGGCACGATGCCGGCCTCGCAGTCGGCGAGCAGGCGCGTGCCGTCGATGTCCTGGATGCGCGCCTTCATGTACGCGCTGTCGGTGCGCAGCGGAATCTGCCAGCCCGTGTACGAGCGGCTCGGCACGCCGGCTTTCTCTAAAGCAAGCGCGAGCAGTCCGATGGTGACCTGTTCGCCGGTCGAGGCGATCTGGTCGTATTCGCGCTGGTTGCCGCGCGGGTTGATCGATTTGGCGAGCTTGAGCAGGCGATCGGTTTCGCCGGACATGGCCGAGACCACGACCACGACCTGATGCCCTTTCGCGCGCCAGCTCGCAACCTTGTTGGCAACGTGTTCGATGCGCTCGACCGAGCCCATCGAGGTGCCGCCGTACTTCTGGACGATGAGTGCCATTGTTTTCTTGAGGGTCCTGCAAGGGTTGACGCTTGTAGCGGCGTCGGATGAAAGCTTGTTTTGGCGGTTTTGCGGCTCGACAGCCGAGCGCTTGGGCTCAGCTGCCGAGCTTGCTAATGAGCGCCGGCTCGATGGCGGCGAGCGCGGCGTCGAGATTCTCGGGCTGCGTACCGCCGGCCTGCGCCATGTCGGGACGTCCGCCGCCCTTGCCGCCGACCAGCTGGGCCGCGACGTTGACGAGTTCGCCGGCCTTCACCTTGCCGGTCAGATCGGCCGTCACGCCGGCGATCAGGCTGACCTTGCCGCCGGAGGCGGTGCCGAGCACGACGATGCCCGAGCCGAGCTTGTTCTTGAGCTGATCGAGCAGCGTGCGCAGATCGCCGGCTTCGACGCCTTCGAGCTTGGACACGAGCACTTTCACGCCCGCGATGTTCTTCGCCTGCGATACCAGATCCGAGCCGGCCGCCGAGGCGAGCTTGCCCTTGAGCGCGGCGAGTTCCTTTTCGAGCTGGCGGCTGCGATCGAGCAGTTGCTCGATCTTGTCGGCCAGGTCGTCGCGGCCGGCGCGCACGAGATCGGCGGCTTGCTTGAACTTGCTTTCGAGATTGCCGACGTAGGCGATGGCGTTCTCGCCCGTGATCGCCTCGATTCGGCGCACGCCGGCGGCGACGCCGCCTTCGCTGACGATCTTGAACAGGCCGATGTCGCCGGTGCGCGTCACGTGCGTGCCGCCGCAGAGTTCGGTGCTGTAGTCCCCCATCGCGAGCACGCGCACTTCGTCGCCGTACTTCTCGCCGAACAGCGCCATCGCGCCGGACTCGATCGCCTGGTCGTACTTCATGAGCGTGGCGGCGACCGGCACGTTGGCGAGCACGGCCTTGTTGACGCGCTGCTCGATCTGCTTGATCTCGTCGGCCGTCAGCGCGGCGCCGTGGCTGAAGTCGAAGCGCGTGCGCTGCTCGTCGACGAGCGAGCCCTTCTGTGCCACATGCGTGCCGAGCACTTCGCGCAGCGCGCGGTGCAGCAGGTGGGTTGCCGAGTGATTGCGCTGGGTCGCCGCGCGCAAGGCTTCGTCGACGTTGGCGCTGACGCGGTCACCGAGCCTGAGCGAGCCCGACTCGAGCTTGCCGCGATGGCCGAAACCGCCGTTGCCGACCTTGATCGTGTCGCTGACGACGAACTTCGCGTCGCCCGAGATCAGCGTGCCGCGATCGCCGACCTGGCCGCCGCCTTCGGCGTAGAACGGCGTGTGATCGAGCACGATCACCGCCTCGTCGCCCGCGCTCAGCGCATCGGCCTTCTTGCCTTCGCGATAGATCGCGCTGATGTTCGCGGCTTCGTGCGTGAGCGCGTCGTAGCCGTGGAAGCTGCTCGCTTCGCCCTCGTGCTTGAGTTCCTCGGCGCTGCCGAACTTGCTCGCCGCGCGCGCACGCTCACGCTGCGCCTGCATTTCGCGCTCGTAGCCGGCTTCGTCGATCGCGAGCTCGCGTTCACGCGCGATGTCGGCGGTCAGGTCGAGTGGAAAGCCGTAGGTGTCGTAGAGCTTGAACACCACGTCGCCCGGAATGGTCTTCTCGCCGCCGAGCCTGGCGATCGCCTCGTCGAGCAGCTTCATGCCCTTGTCGAGCGTGATCGCGAAGCTGTCTTCCTCGGCCTTGATGGTCTTTTCGAGGAAGGCCTGCTTCTCGCGCAGCTCCGGGTAGGCTTCGCCCATGACGTCGGCGAGCGGGGCGACGAGCTTGTAGAAGAAGGCATCCTCGAGCCCGAGCTTGTATCCGTGGCGGATCGCGCGGCGCATGATGCGGCGCAGGACGTAGCCGCGACCTTCGTTCGACGGCATCACGCCATCGCAGATCAAAAACGAGGTTGCGCGAATGTGATCGGCGATGACCTTGAGCGAGGCCGACGACTTCGGGTCGACGTTCGCGAGCTTCGCCACTGCGGCGATCAGCTTGACGAAGATGTCGATGTCGTAATTGTTGTGCACGCCCTGCAGCACGGCGCTGATGCGCTCCAGGCCCATGCCGGTGTCGACGCTGGGCTTGGGCAGCGGGGTCATCGTGCCGTCCTTGGAGCGCTCGAACTGCATGAAGACGACGTTCCAGATTTCGATCCAGCGGTCGCCGTCTTCCTCGGGCGAGCCCGGCATGCCGCCCCAGATGCCCTTGGAGCCGTCCGGATCGTGGTCGTAGAAGATTTCGGTGCACGGGCCGCAGGGTCCGGTGTCGCCCATCGCCCAGAAGTTATCGGAGGCGTAGCGCGCGCCCTTGTTGTCGCCGATGCGGATGATGCGCTCGGCCGGCACGCCGATTTCGTCGCGCCAGATGGCTTCGGCTTCGGTGTCCTCGGCGTAGACCGTCACGCAGAGGCGCTTCGGGTCCAGGCCGAGCCAGTCCTTGCTGGTGATGAATTCCCAGGCGTAGTGGATCGCGTCCTTCTTGAAGTAGTCGCCGAAGCTGAAGTTGCCCAGCATTTCGAAGAAGGTGTGGTGACGCGCGGTGTAGCCGACGTTTTCGAGGTCGTTGTGCTTGCCGCCGGCGCGCACGCAGCGCTGCGAGCTCGTGGCGCGCGTGTACGGGCGCTTCTCGCGGCCCGTGAACACGTCCTTGAACTGCACCATGCCCGCGTTGGTGAACAGCAGGGTCGGGTCATTGCCCGGCACCAGCGGCGACGAAGGCACCACGGTGTGGTCCTTCTGCGCGAAGAACGCCAGATATTTCGCGCGGAGTTCGTTGCTATTCACGATGCGGACCAGCCCGAAGAAAAGGGCGGCATGATAGGCCAAACCACCTGAAAGCGGCTAGGGAAGCCCGTAAGCTGCTGCGCTCGGCCGACCTGCCTTCGCTCGCGACGCTTAATTGGGAGTTCCTGCGGTTTTGCTCTTCTCGGCTGCCTCGCGCTGCTCGGCCCGGCGGGCGACGTGCCAGCCCATGCCGGCGGCGGCCAGCAGCACGCCGGCCGCGATCAGCAGGGCCGTGCCGATGAACGGGAACAGCGGATCGGCGCCGACCGAGGCCGAGTACACGGCGCCGAAGAACAGCGGAGACAGCACGCCGGCGATCGCCCCGACGCTGTTGTTGGCGCCCTGCAGCTGGCCCTGCTCGGATTCGGAGACGCGCTGGGTCATCAGCGACTGGATCGTCGGCATCGCGATGCCCCAGAGCGCGTTCGGCAGCATCGCGAGCACGAAGCTCAGGCTGGTCGGGGCCAGGCCCATGCAGGCCAGGCCGATCGCACCGAACACCAGCCCGACGATCATGGTGTTGCGATCGCCCAGGCGCCGGACCACCGGGCCGGTCAGCAAGCCCTGCACGAGCATGTCGAGCGCCCCGACGAAGGCCAGCAGGGCGCCGACTTCCCAGGCGCTCCAGTCGTAGCGATGGCTCGCGTAGAGCACGAACACGGCCGAGAACACGTGGTGCGAGAAGAACAGCAGGAAGTTGACGACCGACAGGCCGGTCAGCTCCGGGTGCGAGCGCAGCAGCGTCAACGCGCCGAACGGGTTCGCGCGCTGCCAGGAGAAGCGCATGCGCTTTTCGGGTGCGAGCGACTCGGGCAGCACGAACAATCCGTACAGGAACGCCAGGCCGCTGAGCGCCGCGGCGGCCCAGAACGGGGCACGCGGCGACAGTTCGCCGAGCACGCCGCCGAGCAGCGGCCCGAGCACGAAGCCGCCGCTGAACGCGGCGCCGATCAGGCCGTAGCCGCGGGCGCGCTGCTCGGGCGCGGTGATGTCGGCCATGTAGGCGAACACGGTCGTGAAGCTCGACGAGGTGATGCCGGTGACGATGCGGCCGACGGCCAGCCACCAGAGGTTCGGGGCCAGCGCCATCAGCACGTAGTCGGCCGCCAGGCCGACGGTCGACAGCAGGATCACGGGCCGCCGGCCGTAGCGGTCCGACAGCGAGCCGATCACCGGCGAGGCGATGAACTGCATGCCCGCCCACAAGGCCACGAACACGCCGTTGAGCCAGCCCGCGCGCTCGGTGGAGCCGCTGAAATCCTCGATCAGCGCGGGCAGCACCGGAATGATGATGCCCATCGCGATGATGTCGAGCGCGGCGGTGACCAGGATGAATGCGATGGCCGCCTTGCGGCCGTGGAAGCTGCCGGACACGGAACTCTCCGTTCGTGGCGGGCTTTTTGCGGCCCGCGATGACAAGCGTCTTGCGGCTAGGCGCGTCGGCGATCAGTCGTCGAAGGCGTCTTCGGCGCCCTGGATGGCGGCGCGGATGTGCTCGCTGCCGAAGCCGCGCTGGGCCAGCGTGCGCCACTGCTTCTGCTTCTCGTCCATCGTCGCGGGCGGCGAGCCGAAACGCCGGGCCTGGGTTTCGATCGCGAGCTGGGTCCAGTCGCAATCGGCGGCATCGAGCGCCTCGCGGATCAAATGCTCCGGCAGGCCGGCCATCGCGAGTTCGGCGCGGATGCGCAGCGGGCCGTAGCCCTGGCCGATGCGGCTGCGCACGAGGGTCTCGGCGTAGCGCGGGTCGCTCTGCCAGCCCGACTCGGCCAGCGAGGCGATCACGCTGTCGGCGGTTTCCGGCTCCGCGCCGCCGGCCTTGAGCTTGTGCGACAGCTGGCGCGCCGAATGCTCGCGCCGCCCGAGCAGCCGCAGCGCCTTGGCGCGTGCGGCCTCCGGGCTCAAGGGCTCGTCAGGCTTCCGCCTTCTCACGACGGGCCGGCAGCAGCTTGGCGCGCAGCGTGGCCTCGATCTCGGACGCCACCTCGGGGTGCTCGCGCAGATAGCCCTTGGCGTTGTCCTTGCCCTGGCCGATCTTCTCGCCCTTGTAGGCGTACCAGGCGCCGGACTTCTCGACCAGCTTGTGCTCGACGCCGAGGTCGATCAGCTCGCCTTCGCGCGAGATGCCTTCGCCGTACATGATCTCGAACACCACCTGCTTGAACGGCGGCGCGAGCTTGTTCTTGACGACCTTGACGCGAGTTTCGTTGCCGACCACCTCGTCGCCCTTCTTGATCGCGCCGATGCGGCGGATGTCGAGGCGCATCGAGGCGTAGAACTTCAGCGCGTTGCCGCCGGTGGTGGTTTCGGGCGACTGGCCCGGCATCATCACACCGATCTTCATGCGCAGCTGGTTGATGAAGATGATCAGCGTCTTGCTGCGGTTGATGCTGCCGGTGAGCTTGCGCAGCGCCTGGCTCATGAGGCGGGCCTGCACGCCGACCGCCGCATCGCCCATCTCGCCTTCGATTTCGCTCTTCGGCACGAGGGCAGCGACCGAGTCGATCACGATGACGTCGACCGCGTTGCTGCGCACGAGCATGTCGGCGATCTCGAGCGCCTGTTCGCCGGTGTCGGGCTGGGAGATCAGCAGATCGCCCACCTGCACGCCGAGGCGTTCGGCGTAGGTGACGTCGAGCGCGTGCTCGGCATCGATGTAGGCGCAGGTGCCGCCGATCTTCTGGGCCTGCGCGGTGACATGCAGCGCGAAGGTGGTCTTGCCCGACGATTCCGGGCCATAAATCTCGACCACGCGGCCGCGCGGAACGCCGCCGATGCCGAGTGCGGCGTCGAGCGTGATCGAGCCCGTGGAGATCACTTCGATCTCGGGGCGCTCGTTGGCGCCCATGCGCATGATGGTGCCCTTGCCGAACTGCTTGTCGATCTGGCCCAGCGCGGCTTCGAGGGCTTTTCTGCGATTTTCGTCCATAAACTCCAGTCCCAAGGCGCCCGCGATGCGGGGCCGTAATTCACGATTGCACGGTGTCGGGGAGAGGCCAGGCGCCGCACATGAAGGCTGCTAGGGCACGCTGGCTGAGCCTCAATTGTCCCACAGATCGCGCTGCGGAGCGTGACCGGGGCCACGGTTCAAGGGCCAGCGACCGAGCTCTTCATAGGCAATTGAGGAGCCTCTCACATTCGGATCGCCCTGCCGGCTGCGCAGCAGCACGAAGTCCCGCACCGCCCAGTTCAGCGGTGGCACCGGCTGCTCGGCCAGGTCGCGCTCGGCGCTGTAGCTCACGGTCACGTGCGGCGTCAGCGGACTCGTGAACAGCGGGACGCCACGGTGCCTGAGCGCATCGCGCAGCTCGCGCCAGAGCAGCGTGAGACCTTCGGGCGTCTGCGCGCAGCCGAGCCACCACGGCGTCCTGTCCGGGTTCGGAAAGCTGCCGGCCCTGTCGATGCATAGCTCGAACGCGGCGGCGCGCACCTGCGCCGCGGCTGTCCTGGCTTTGTCTATCCAGGCGATTTCGTGCTCCGGTTTGGCTCTCACCGCGTGCAAGCTCAGGTGATAGCGGGCGGGTTCGAACCAGTTGAGGATTGTCGGATGCTGCTGCTTGATCGATTCGGCGCGTTCGACGAGCCCGGCGCGCGTCTGCTCGTCGGGCCATAAAGAAAAGAACAAGGTCATCCGCTGCGCTCCGCCCGCAGGCGCTCGAGCAGGCCGCTGAGCGCCTGATGGGCGGCCGCCTCGCGTATCGCCTCGCGATCGCCCGGAAAAACCCGGCACAGCGTGGTGGTCGGCCGGTCGCGCCCGGCCCAGCCGAACCAGACGGTGCCGACCGGCTTTTCCGGGCTGCCGCCGCCCGGGCCGGCGATGCCGCTCACGGACAGGGTCCAGTCCACCGGGGCGCGCCGCAGCAGGCCTTCGGCCATCGCGCGCACGCAGGCTTCGCTGACCGCCCCATGACGTTCGAATACATCGCCGGTAACGCCGAGTAACTCCGATTTTGCCTCGTTGGTGTAGGTCACCAGCCCACGCTCGAACCAGGCCGAACTGCCGGCACGATCGGTCAGCAGCTTGGCGACAAGCCCGCCGGTGCACGATTCGGCCGTCGCCATTTTCGTACTGAACAGTATTAGCTGCTGTGCAAGTTGTTCGACGAGCTGATAGTTTTCCACCTGCGTCATCCCAATCTGGTTGAGGTTCCGGTTTGCGGTCCCGGTGTGGTACGAATTGCCCAATGGAGGAGAGGCGGTCGGTACGGACGAGGTCGATGGCTTACGTTTTGCTACGGAAGCCGGCCTATCACGTTGCGTCATGTATCAGGGCATCTTAGGGAGTGGTAAAAAAGATGATGCCCTGGTCAAGCGTAATCCCTAATTGATCGATTGGAGAGGTCGAGGCATGGCGAATCGCCTATCGCTTCACGACCATCATAGGCCCCCGTTTCAGCCGCAGGTGCGGGCTCGCTCCGCAATGCGTCGGCGAAACAACTGGCGTCAGGCGCGAGTGTGGGTCGATGGTTCAGAACCTGAGTTAGAAGTAGAAGTTCACAGCAGTGATGCGGTTTCCCAGGCGCTGCACGGCATCCTGCACAGTGCCACCGACCTGCTCGGTGCGAGCCGTGGTTTCCTGCTGACCTGCAACGACGCCGGCGTGCTCGAAGTGGCCTGTGCTCGCGAAATCCGTCCGGTCGAAGTCATGGATCTCGTGCTCGCCCAGGCGGCGCTGGTGGTTCGCACGGTGTTGCGCGAGCGCCAGCCGATGGCCGCCGATACGCTCGGCCGTGCGTTCCTCGTCGAAGGTGATGCGGCCGATTCGCGGCGCGCGGCGATCTTCTGCATGCCGCTCGATCTCGGCCAGCACCGTTCGGGCCTGTTCTGCGCCTTGCGCGACGATGCGCGCCCGGCCGTGATCGGACAGCTCGATCTCGAGATTCTCGATGGTCTGTGCGATCAGGCCTCGCTCGTGATCGGCGCATCCTCGGCTTGCACCGCGCTGGCTCAGCTCGAAGCCTGCCTGCAGGACGAACCGCGTCGACCGGCGCCCTACTGAGCGGCGGATGGAGCGACCCGTTCCGCCGCTGGCGTCCGCTCTCGGTGCGATCTCGGAAGCGAACCCCGAGGATTACCGCGAGGCGGTGCTGCGTCAGGTGCGGGCGCTCACCGAGGACAACCAGCGGCTGTTCCAGTCGGCCCTGCGCAGCGAAAAGCGCTTTCGCATGCTCGCCAAGGCGGTCTGGAAAGTGCAGGAGGACGAACGTCGCCGGCTTGCCCGCGAGCTGCACGACGACATCGGCCAGACGCTCACCGCGCTCGCCAACCAGCTCCAGCGCATCTCCGACGATGCGCAGGCGCAGGACAACGTCGGCCTCAAGAATCGCCTCGCCGATGCGCTCGACATCACGCGCGGGGCGCTGCGCGATACGCGCGAGCTTTCGCGTCTGCTGCGCCCGACGCTGCTCGACGATCTGGGCCTCGAAGTGGCGCTGCAATGGCTCGTGCGCACGCTGTCGGAGCGTAGCGGGCTGCCGATGGAATGCAGCTCCGCGCTCGGCGAACCGCGCTTGACGGCCGATCTCGAAACGCTGGTCTTCCGCGTCACCCAGGAAGCGCTGACCAATGTGATCCGCCACAGCGCCGCATCCGAGGTTCAGGTACGACTCATGCGTGTCGGTAACCTGCTGAGGCTGCAGGTCAGCGACGATGGCCGGGGCTTCGATCCGGCCGATCTCAACAATCCGGACAAGTCTGGCGACAGCATCGGCGTGCGCGGCATGCGCGATCGCGCCGAATTGTTCGGCGGTAAACTCGAACTCAAATCGGCACCGGGGCAGGGCACGCGCGTGACGTTGATCGTGCCATTGGAACCCGGGGACGAACTCATCGCCGCCCCCAAGGCGCAAGGTTAGGAATTAATGGCGATTCGCCTGTTGGTCGCGGACGATCACACCATCGTGCGCCAGGGCCTGGTGTCGATGCTCGAAGAAACCGGCGAATGCGAAGTGGTGGCGCAGGCCGCCGACGGCGCAGAAGCCGTCGAACTCGCGATGAAGACGCATCCGGACGTGGTCGTGACCGATCTGTCGATGCCGCGCCTGTCGGGCCTCGAAGTGGTCAAGCGCGTGCGCGAGAAGCTCGTCAACACCAAGGCGCTCGTGCTGACCGTGCACGAGGAAGAGGAGTACATCCTGCCGATCATCCGCGCGGGCGCCTCGGGCTTCCTGAACAAGGACACCTCGGTCGCCGATCTCATGACGGCGATCAAGACGATTCACTCGGGCCAGGCCTATTTCGGCCCGCGCGCGGCCAAGGCGCTCGCCGACCAGCATCAGCGGCCGCGCGAAGTGGGCCTCGATCCGTACGACACGCTGACGGCTCGCGAGCGCGAGACGTTCCATCTGGTCGTCGAAGGCAAGACCACCAAGGAAATCGCGCAGATTCTCGACATCGGCGTGAAGACCGCCGAGAACCATCGCGCGCGCATGATGGAGAAGCTTGGGCTGCGCAACACCGCCGAGGTGGTGCGCTACGCGGCCCGCAAGGGCCTGCTGTCCTGACAGCGGCGACGGGCATACGCCGCAGTGAATTGGGTACTCGGCTGTCTGCTCGTCTACATCGCCTCGCAGCTGGTCTTCGCGTTCTGGTTCTCGAAGCGCGTCAGCACCGAATCCGATTACCTGCTCGCCGGGCGCAGCCTCGGCCCCTGGCTCGGCACCTTCAGCGTGTTCGCGACCTGGTACGGCGCGGAAACCTGCATCGGCGCGGCCGGCGAGGCCTATTCGCACGGCATTTCGGGCGTGCTTGCCGACCCGTTCGGCTACGCCTTCGGCATCGTCGTGTTCGGCCTGTTCTTCGCCGCCAGCTTGTGGAGACGCGGCCTGGTGACGATGGCGGACCTGTTTCGCCAGCGCTACGGCATCGGGGTCGAGCGGCTTGCCGCGCTCGTGATGATTCCGTCGTCGGTGATGTGGGCCGCGGCGCAGGTGCGCGCGCTCGGGCAGGTGCTCGCTTCGACGAGCGACATCGGCCTGCTCGCCGCGATCACGATGGCCGCTGCCGTGGTCGTCGTCTACACCGCGGTCGGCGGCATGTGGGCCGATGCGATCACCGATCTGGTGCAGGGCATCGTGCTGATCGCGGGCATCGTTGCCTTGTTTGCAGTGTTCGTTGCGGTTGGAGGTTTCGACAGCCTCGCGACGCAGCCGATCGAGCGCTTCGATCCGCTGCACGATCGCAGCCCGCTCGATGCGCTCGAAACGCTGGCGATTCCGATCTTCTCGACGATCGCCGCGCAGGAGCTGCTCTCGCGCGTGCTGTCCGTGCGCAGCGACCAGCTGTCGGCGCGTGTGACCGTCGGTGCGGGCTTCCTGTACTTGCTGCTCGGCTGCCTGCCGATGGCGATCGGGCTCGGTGCCGCGACTTTCATCGGCGAGGGCCGCGATCCCGAGCAGACGCTGTCCTTGTTCGCGCAGCAGCAACTACCGCTGCCGCTCTACATCCTGTTTCTCGGCGCGCTGGTGTCGGCGATCCTGTCGACGCTGTCGGGCGCCTTGCTCGTCGCGGGTTCGCTGCTCGCGCACAACGTGATTTCGCCGCTGTTTCCGCAGTGGAGCGATCGCAATCGCCTGCGCTACGACCGCGCGGCCGTGGTGCTGTTCGGCATCGTCGCCTATGCGATCGCGCTCGGCAGCGACAGCATCTACGGGCTCGTGCAGGAATCGGCGGCGACCGGAACCGCGGGCATTCTCGTGCTGCTGCTGTTCGCGATGTGGAGTTCGCGTTTCGGCGCTGCGGCGAGCGCTTACGCGGCGCTCGTCGTCGGCACTGGCATGTATCAGATCGGCTCGCGCATGGCCGACGTGGAATCGCCGTATCTGCTGTCGCTCGCTTCTGCTCTGATGGCCTACGTGATCGCGGCGCTGATCTGGAAGCCGCGCGACGAAGCTTGCCCCAGAACCTCGGCGACCTGATCCATTACTTCGATACGGCTTCCACGACGAGATCCGGCGTGAGCACCTGCGGAAGCACCTTGGGCTCCGCTCCTTTCACCGACACCAGATACAGCGGAACGCCGCTGCGTTCATAGCGCGCGAGCGCGGCGGTGATTTCGGGATCGGCGCGTGTCCAGTCGGCGACCAGCGCGACGACCTCGTTCTTTTCGAAGGCTGCGACGGCCTTGGCCGAACGCAGCGCGATGCGCTCGTTGACCTTGCAGGTCAGGCACCAGTCGGCCGTGAAGTCGACGAACACCGTTTTGCCCTCGGCGCGCAGCTCGGCCAGGCGCGCGTCGGAGTAGGGTTCCCAGCCGATCGCGGTTTCGGATTTCGTCGAGGTGCCCGGTGTGCGCACCATCGGATGGAGCAGCACGGCGACCGCGCCGATCACCGCGACGAGGCCGACCAGATGCGCGAAGCGCTTCCGCGATTGCCCGATCAGCCAGAGCCCGAACGCGAGCGTCACGAGTCCGACGAGCGCGAGCGCCATGCCGCTGCGATCGGTCAATCCGCCGAGCACCCAGAGCAGCCAGACCGCGGTCAGGTACAGCGGAAACGCGAGCAGCTGCTTGAGCGTTTCCATCCAGGCGCCCGGACGCGGCAAAAAGGACGCGAGCGCCGGCACGAAGCCGAGCAGCAAAAACGGAAACGCGAGGCCGAGCGCGAGTGCGAGGAACACCGCGAGCGAGGCGATCGCCGGCTGCGTGAGTGCGAAGCCGAGCGCGCTGCCCATGAACGGCGCGGTGCACGGACTCGCGACGACCACCGCGAGCACGCCGGTGAAGAACGAGCCCGACAGGCCCGGCTTGGTCGCGAGGCTTTGGCCGGCGCCCATCCAGCGCGTGCCGAATTGCACGAGCCCCGACAGCGACAGCCCGAGTGCGACCATCACGTAGACGAGCAGGCCGACGAACAGCGGCGACTGCAGCTGAAAGCCCCAGCCGAGCGCGGCGCCGCCGGCGCGCAGGCCGATCAGCACGCCGGCGACGAGCAAAAAGCTCGCGACGACGCCGGCCGTGTAGGCCAGCGCATGGCGACGATGCTCGGCCGCGGCTTCGCCCTGCACCTTCATGACCGACAGCGCCTTGAGCGACAGCACCGGGAACACGCAGGGCATCAGGTTCAGGATCAGTCCGCCGATGAACGCGAAGCCGAGCGCGAACCAGAAGCCCGGCGCCGCTGCGCTGCCGTCGCTGTGGGCCGGCGCTTCGGCGGCGGACGCCGCGACCGGCGCCACCGTGCCGGGCTCGGCGGTGAACTCATAGGCGCTCGCGGCCTCACCGTCGCCGAGCACGAGGATGCCCTGCACCGATTCGGGCGCCTGCACGAAGTACGAGGACAGCGGCCGCGCGAGGCTCAGGCCGCGGCCGTTCCAGGCATTGCGAACCTTGGCCGTGTGCGCGACGAGATCGGTCGCGTACGGATAGAAGCGTGCTTGTTCGCTGCTGCCGGGCAAGGCATCGAAGGCGAGGCGGAACTCTTCGCCGTCGATCTGGAACCGCGCCTTGAACTCCGCGGGCTTCGGCAGATGAGCGCTCGCGCGCTCGAACGCGGCCTGCCATTTCGGATCGGGCTGCGCTTGCCCGGCAAGCGGCAGGGACAGCGTCAGGTCGGCCTTGCCCGGAATGCAGACGTCCGCGCAGACCAGCCATTCGGCGCGCGCCTGCAGCGCGACCGGCGAGGCCGCGCCGGCGGCGACGCTCAGCGAAAACGGCAGCAGCGTGTCTTCGCCGTAACCGTAGTTGGTCAGGTCGCCGAGCGTGTGCTCTTCCGGAAACGGCCACTGGATGTCGCCGGCGCTGAGGCCCTCGGGCAACTGCGGCCACACCAGCTTGGTCGGCAGTCCCGAGTCGCCCGGGTTGCGCCAGTACACGTGCCAGCCTTTCTCGGGCTGGATGCGCAGGGCCAGGCGATTGTCGCCCGCGACCAGCGCCTGGTTCTGCGCGACGAGCTCGACCTCGACATGTTCGGCCGCGACCGGCGCCGCGGTCGCGGCGGCAAAAGGCAGTTCGGACAGCAGGAGCCCGGACAGCAGGCCGATGCAGCAAAGCAAAGTCTTGTTCATTCGGATCCAAGCCAGCGGATGGTCTGCGCGCAGCGCGTTCAGATGGCAGCGCGCATGATAGCCGCAAGATTTTTCGCCCCGGTTTTCTATGAGCTTGCCTCGTCTCGTGCTGTCGCTGCTGTTGCTGGCTGTCGGCAGCAATCTGCTGAATTCCGCGCAGGCCTCCGATTCGATGCGCTGCGGATCGCGCTTGGTCACGGTCGAGGCGCGGGCGGCCGAACTGCTCGCCGTCTGCGGGGAGCCGGCGTACCGCGACGTCTGGGGTCAGCCGGTCGATCCGGCTTCGGATTTCGTCGCCGAGGTCGAGGAATGGACTTACGACTTCGGTCCTTCGCAACTGCTGCGCATCGTGCGCCTGCGCAATGCGCGGGTAGTCGCCATCGATTCGGAGGGCTACGGCTTTTCGCCCCATGCCGAGAACACCCGCCGCTGCGAGCCCGAAACGATCGCGACCGGCCTATCGAAATACCGTTTGCTCAAACTGTGCGGGGCGCCGCTCACGCGTAGCGTGCGCAGCGGTTTCCGCTCGGCGTATCCGGGCAGCGACCCGCGTTACCGGCCCGGACTCTATTCGGCGGTGTTTCGCGAGGAGTGGGTTTACGACTTCGGGCCACGCTACTTCATGCGCGTGCTCACGCTCGAAAACGGACGGGTGGTGGCGATCGAGAACAGCGCGCGCGGCAGCGAACCGTGACCGGCTGCCGATCTGAACGTCGGCCGCTGCCCGAGGTCCGTAATTCCGACACGATGCTTGCTTAGCATTGAGGGTATGGAAGCGGCAGCAGACTCCAAGACGAGCCACGGAGGGCGCTGGTGAAGGCGAAGAAGGCGGCGAGAAAACCCGGATTCGATGTCGTGCTGTTCGGAGCGACCGGTTTCACCGGCCAGCTCACGGCGGAATACCTCGCCAGGCGCGCAGGGCCCCGGCCGCGCTGGGCGATCGCCGGGCGCAACCTGCGCAAGCTCGAAGCGGTGCGCGACAGGCTGGGCCGGCTGGATCCGTCCTGCGCCGAGATTCCGATGATGCACGCCGACACCAGCGACCCCGAATCGATGCTCGCGCTCGCGCGTTCGACGCGGGTCGTTATCAGCGCGGTTGGGCCCTACATCCGCCACGGCGAGCCGCTGGTGGCCGCCTGCGCCGAGATCGGCACCGATTACGTCGACCTGACCGGCGAGCCCGAATTCGTCGATCGCATGTGGATGGGCTATCACGAGCAGGCGCGGGCGAGCGGCGCGCGCATCGTCAATTGCTGTGGCTTCGATTCGATTCCGCATGATCTGGGCGCGTACTACACGGTCCTGCAGTTGCCCGAAGGCGTGCCGATCAAGATCGAGGCCTACGTGCGCGCCGGCGGCAAGCTGTCGGGCGGAACCCTCAGCACGGCGGCGATCGCGATGTCGCGCTGGCGCGAATACACCCGGCTGCGCGCCGAGCGCGAGCGCGAAGTGGGGCACCCGGTCGACCGGCGCATCAGCCGGCTCAATGGCGGCGTGCGCTACGACAAGCGCCTGAAGAGCTGGGTGCTGCCGGTGCCGACCATCGATCCGCTCGTGGTGCTGCGCTCGGCCGAGGCCGACGAACGCTACGGCAGCGAGTTCCACTACGGCCACTATCTGCAGCTCAAGAACCTGCCGATGCTCGCCGGTGTGGTCGGCGGCGTCGGAGCGCTCGCGCTGGCCTCGCAGATCGCTCCGGTGAGGCGGCGCATCGTCGCGCTCGGCAATCGCGGCGTCGGGCCTTCCGAAGCCGAGCGTGCCGAAGGCTGGTTCTCGGTGCGCTTCGCCGGCTGCGGCGGTGGACAGAAGGTCTACACCGAAGTCAGTGGGGGGGATCCGGGGTATGGCGAAACCGCGAAGATGCTCGCCGAATCGGCGCTGAGCCTGGCGTTCGACCGTCTGCCTGCGCGGCCCGGCGTGCAGACGCCCGCGCATGCGATGGGCGAGCCGCTGATCAAGCGGTTACAGTCCGCCGGCATCCAGTTCAAGACCATCGAGTCCTTTCTATGAGCAAGCTGTGGCTGGGCCTGTCCGCGGCGTTCGGTCTTTTGGGCGTGGTGCTCGGCGCCTTCGGTGCACACGCGCTCAAGGCGCGGCTGTCGCCCGAATCGCTGGCGATCTGGAAGACCGGCGTCGAATACCAGTTCTATCACGCGTTCGCGCTTGCGCTGGTCGGCCTGCTGATTCGCCAGCTCGGTGCGGGGCGCCTGCTCGATGTCGCCGGCGCCTGCTTCGCCACCGGCGTGCTGATCTTTTCGGGCAGCCTCTACGCACTCGTGCTCAGCAACGTCCGTGTGCTCGGGGCCATCACCCCGATCGGCGGGCTGCTGTTCATCGTCGGCTGGGCTTTGCTGCTCGTCGCCGTGCTGCGCGCTCCGGGCTGAGCCGGAGTTGTCGCGTCGCTCAGCCGGATGACTTGAGCGATTGCAGGATCGAGGCCGCGAGCCGGTCCGACATCTGCGCCGCTGCGGCGGTGACCGTCTGCTCCGCCGCCGATTGCGCGGCCGCGACCGCGGATCCGAGCAAGGCCTCGCGCAACTGCTCGATCTGCGCGAGCTGCTGCCTGAGCGTCTGCTGCAGTTCCTGACGCAGGCGCTCGAGCTCGGCCTCGAAGCGGACTTCGATCGCGGCGATGCGCGCTTCGAGGTTGCCGTCGTTCGTCGCGGACACGGGCGGAATGCTCGGCGATGGGACGGCATGGATAGGATTGCGTCGCTCGCTCACTGGAATCTCGGGCAAGGTCGGGGCAAGCGAGGGCGGCGGCTCGGACGCGACCGACGAGCTTTCGGGCGAGAACGCATTGGTGAGTGGGGCCGAGACCTCGGCCATGTCGGCTTCCAACGCGGCGATGGAGGCGCTGGGCACCTGAGCCTGCGGCCGAAATGCTTCGGGCTCGTCGCTCAGAAATGCGGGCGGCGGTGGCGGCGTGTCGTAGCTCACTTCCTCGACGCTGGGCGCCGGAGCGCCGAGCAGCGAGGTGAGCTGGTCGAAGGTCACGGGCTTTTCGAGCACGGCGGCCGCGCCCTGGGCGAGCGCCGCATCGATGAAGCCGCTCGGTTCGTCGGTCACGCAGACGATGACGGGCACGTTCGCGGAGGTCGGCTGCGCGGCGAGCGCGTTGAGCAGATCGGCGGGTTCGATGTCGGGCAGCCGATAGTCGGCGAAGATCAGGTCCGGCCTCTTGCTCTGCAGGAAACGCAGTGCATCTTCCATCGTCGCCGCGGCATACGATTGCCACTGCAGCTTGTCCAGATAGCGGCTCAGCACGAAACGGGACGAAGTGGAGTCGTCGATGATCAGGGCCGTGGGTTGGCTCATGGAAGTCGGTGAAGGTAATGGCCTAAACGACCTGCACTCTACGCTGTCATGATGCGGGGGTCATAGGAGAAAATAGACGCATGCAGATTGGCTCCTATTCCATCGATCCGCCCGTGATCCTGGCCCCGATGGCCGGTGTCACCGATCGTCCGTTCCGCTCGCTGTGCCGCGAACTCGGCGCCGGGCTCGTCGTCTCCGAGATGACGACTTCCGATCCGACGCTGTGGGATTCCGAGAAATCGCGCCTGCGCCGCGATCATGCGGGCGAGTCCGAGCCGATCAGCGTGCAGATCGCAGGTTATGACCCGCAGCTGATGGCCGAGGCCGCGCGGCTCAACGTCGAGCAGGGCGCGCAGATCATCGACATCAACATGGGTTGCCCCGCGAAGAAGGTCTGCAAGGTCGACGCGGGGTCGGCGCTCATGCGTGACGAAAAGCTTGTCGAAGCGATCCTGCGCGCGGTGGTTTCTGCGGTGCCGACGCCGGTGACGCTGAAGATCCGCACCGGCTGGGCGCGGGCGCATCGCAACGGCATCCGGATCGCGCGCATCGCGCAGGACTGCGGTATCGCCGCGCTGAGCGTTCATGGCCGCACGCGCGAGGACCAGTACGAAGGCGAGGCCGAATACGAAACCATCGCCGCGATTCGCGAGGTGCTGTCGATTCCGCTGATCGCCAATGGCGACATCGACACGCCCGAGAAGGCGGCCGAAGTCCTGCGCCTCACCGGAGCGAACGCGGTGATGATCGGCCGCGCGGCTTTGGGTCGCCCGTGGATCTTCCGCGAGATTTCACATTACCTTGCGACCGGCGAACGCCTCGCACCGCCTACGCGATTCGAAGTTCGTCGCTGCTTGCTCGAGCACGTCGACGCGCTGCATGCCTTCTATGGCGAGCGTCGCGGCGTGCGCGTCGCACGCAAGCACATCCAGTGGTATTGCCAGGCCGGCGGTGTGGAGCGCGAAGCGCTCGCGGCGTTCTGGTCTTCGATCAACCGAGTCGACGATGCGCGCGAGCAGCGCGAGCGGGTCGATGCGTTCTTCAGCGAAAGTCCCGAAAGACACGCGGCGTAGCGGCGCTTCTACGGGCAATAAAAAAGGGCGCGTCGTGAATCGACGCGCCCGACTTGAAGCCCATCTCAAGCGGCAGCAACGACCTTCTTGGCGCGCTTGACGGCCTTCTTGGCAACCTTCTTCACGGTCTTGGCAGCCTTCTTCACGGTCTTCTTGACCGGCGACTTCTTGGCGACCTTCTTGGCACCAACCTTCTTGGTTGCCTTCTTCACAGCCTTCTTGGCAGCGACTTTCTTGGTCGCCTTCTTCACGGCCTTCTTGGAAGCGACCTTCTTCGTCGCCTTCTTCGCCGCCTTCTTAGCGGCCTTCTTCGCAACTGCCATAACAACCTCCTTGGGACTCAAAGAAGCGTGCGCGAACACGACAATCGTGGTCGTCAGCGCGCCACGGCCCATAGTGTCATCAGCAGTTGCAAAGCACAAGATGTAGTGGCTCGTCGAATGTCAATACCCATGCTTCGTTGGAACGTGATTCAAGCTTGAACAAGCCGTTCAGCAATGATCTTGAGCACCTGCCGATTGAAGACCAGACCCATGTGGCTGCCTTGCACTTCGATGCTTTCGGTATGTGCCGCTTCGGTCTCGAGCGCGCAGGACCAGGTCACGATTCCATCGCTGCGCGTATAGATCGCCGTGCACGGTACCGGTGGTGGAATGCGACGCTTGATGAAGCCTTCGATGTCGGTCTTGACCGGCTTTCCACGGTTGGCGATGCGAAACAGCGTGACCATGTTGTTGCCGTCCGGATGTCCGTTGATCGGGCTGCCGAGCGTGATCACGCGCTTGATCAGCTGCGGCTGATGGCGGGCGATCTCGCGCGCGAACACACCGCCGAGGCTCCAGCCGATCAGCGTGATCGGCGCGTCGTAGTGCTCGTTCAATTGCTCGAGCCGTTTGGCCAGGCCGGTCTTGATCTTCGATCGCATGCCGAGGTTGGTGCCGAAGTCCCAGCCATAGGCATTGAAGCCGAGCTTGATCAGCGCGCTGCGCAAGGGCAGCGTCGCCATGTCGTTGGTGCCGAAGCCCGGGATGATCATCACGGGCTGGCCATTGCCCTGCGGAATGCCGCGCAGGCTCGGTCCGATGAAGGTGAAGCGCGCGGCTTCGAACAGCGCCCGGGCTTCGAGAGCGAGCAAGCGCGGCGGTGGTGCAGCAACGTGAGGCAGCTCGTGATCGGACATGTCAGGGCCTTCTACGTGGGCGCGTGAGTTGCGAGTGTAGAGAGTTCGTTGCGCAAAGGCTCGTGTTCATGCTCGGAAAAAGCTTGTGGATTTGAAAACTCGCCGCTAGACTCCGCCGCCAATCCCATTGCCGCAACGCGTTCGCACTCTTTCGCAATGAACCAGATTCAGAAGCTCATCCTCGTCGTCGTAAAGGTCGTCGTTACCGGCGCGCCGTAGGGGACTGCTTCACGCTGTAAACCAAACCCCCGCCGGCGCAAATCGGCGGGGGTTTTTCGTTGTGCGCTTCACCCCTCTCGCCGGTTTCGCTCCAGCGGGGTTCCTACCCAAGAGAACCTCGACATGAAACTCAAGATGACCGGCGCCCAACTGATCGTGCAATTGCTCGAAGCCCAGGATGTCGAGCTCGTAACGGGCATTCCGGGCGGCGCCTTGCTTCCGCTCTACGAAGCGCTCGGCGGCGATACGCGCATCCGCCACGTGCTCGCCCGGCATGAGCAGGGCGCGGGCTTCATCGCGCAGGGTCTGGCTCGCGTGAGCGGTCGCGCGGCCGTGTGCCTCGGCACTTCCGGCCCCGGTGCGACCAATCTCGTGACCGCGATCGCCGACGCCAAGCTCGATTCGGTGCCGCTGGTCTGCATCACCGGCCAGGTGCCTCAGCACCTGATCGGCACCGATGCGTTCCAGGAAGTGAAGACCACGCACATCGTCGAGACGATCACCAAGGCCAACTTCATGGTGCGTTCGGCGGCCGAGCTGATCGACCTGATTCCCGAAGCCTTCCGCATCGCCGAGACCGGACGCCCCGGCCCGGTGCTCATCGACGTGCCCAAGGACGTGCAGCGCGAGATCATCGAAGTCGACACGACACGCTTGCCTCGGCGTGCCGCGCGCATCGCCGAAGCGCCCGATGCGCTCGCGATCAGGATGGCGGCCGAGCTCATCGCGCAGGCGCGCAGGCCGGTGCTGTATCTCGGTGGTGGAGTCGTCAAGAGTGGCGGCTCGATGGCCGCGCGCAGGCTCGCGGAGCGTGCGAGCCTGCCGACGACGACCACGCTGATGGCGCTCGGCGCGCTGCCGAGCGATCACGCGCTCAACATCGGCATGCTCGGCATGCATGGAGCGCACAGCGCCAATCGCATCATCGACGAATGCGACCTGCTGATCGCCGTGGGCGCGCGCTTCGATGACCGCGCGACCGGCCGTACCGAGGCCTTCGCCCCGCATGCGCGCGTGATCCATATCGATGCCGATCGCCGCGAGTTCGGCAAGATCCGCAAGCCCACGCTCGCGATCGAGGCCGATGCGCGCCTAGCGCTCGAAGCACTGTGCGAGGCCGTGGGCGCCGACGCGCGGCCGCAGTGGATCGCGCGCATGCGCGAGATTCAGGACGAGCATCCTTGCGAGTGGCATGAGCCGCAGGAGCTGCGCTCGCCCTACGGCCTGATCGAGGCGGTGGCGAAACTCGCCGGCGAAGACGCGGTGATCACGACCGACGTCGGCCAGCATCAGATGTGGGTGGCGCAGGCCTATCCGTTCCGGCGGCCCGATCGATGGCTGACTTCGGGTGGACTCGGCACCATGGGCTTCGGCTTGCCGGCGGCGATCGGTGCCGCCTTGATGGAGCCCGATGCGACGGTGGTCTGCTTCACCGGCGACGGCAGCCTGCTCATGAACGTGCAGGAGTTCGCGACGCTGGCCGATCTGCAATGCAACGTGAAGATCGTGCTGCTCGACAACGCCTCGCTCGGCATGGTGCGCCAGCAGCAGCATCTGTTTCACCGGCGACGATATGTCGGCTCGAGTTTCGAACGGCCGACCGAGTTCTGTTCGGTGGCGCGTGCCTTCGGCATTCCGGCGCTCGATCTCGGCGCGAGCAGCGATGCGCTCGCGATCCTCGAAGAGGCTTTCGCGACTCCGGGCCCGGCGCTCATTCGCGTGCCGGTCCATGCTGACCGGCAGGTGATGCCGATGGTGGCTCCGGGCTGCTCGAACGTGGAACTCGTGTCCGCGGCGGCCAAGCGCGAGGTGATGCAATGAGCCCGTTCGATCTCACGCAGGATGTGGCGCTGCGCTGGCCGGCTTCCTTGCCCGAGCCTGAAGTGCTCGGCTTCGGTCTCTACATGGCGCCGTTCGCGGTCAGTGCGACGCACGAGGCGGGCGAGGGCTGGTCCAGGCCCGAAGTGCTGCCGCGCGCCGCGCTCGGGCTCGAACTCGCATCGGGTGCCTTGCAATACGGGCTTTCGGTCTTCGAAGGCGCGAAGGCGTATCGAGCGTCCGACGGCGCCCTGCATCTGTTTCGTCCGCGCGAACACATCGCCCGCCTGCGGCGCAGTGCGGCCCGGCTTTGCCTGCCCGACGTCGACGAAGCCATGTTCATGAAGATGCTGCTGCGTGCCGTCGAGGTGCATCGCGACTGGGTGCCACCCGCAGGCCGCGGCTCGCTGTATCTGCGGCCGACCTTGTTCGCCTGCGAAGAAGGCCTGGGTCTGCGCGCCGCGAGCCGGCATCGTCTCGTGGTGCTCGCGAGTCCGGCTTCGAATCCGCTGGGCGCGCCGAAGCGCCTGTGGGCCGAGCGCGAGCTCATCCGAGCGGCCGACGGCGGACTCGGCGCGGCGAAGACGGCCGCGAATTACGCGGCGAGCCTGCTCGGTGCCCAGCGCGCGCGTCGGCGCGGTTTCGACGACGCGCTCTGGCTCGATGCGCGCGAGCATCGGTATCTCGGCGAAGCCGGCGCGGCGAATCTGTTCGTCGCGCTCGACGATCGCGTGCTCACGCCGGCGCTCGACGGCAGCATCCTCGCGGGCATCACGCGCGACTCGGTGATCGCGCTGCTGCGCGAAGCCGGGCATCGCGTCGAGGAGAGCTTCATCTCGCTCGACGACTTGCAGGACTGGCAGCAGGCCGGGCGATTGCGCGAGGTGTTCGGTGTCGGCACTGCGGTGAGGCTGTTCCCAGTGGCCGAGATCGCCTGGGGCGAGGCGAGCTTACGGCCTTCGGCCGTGGCCTTGTCGGTCTGGCTCGCGCAGCGGCTCGCCGAGGTCCAGGAAGCCGCCACTGCCGATTGGCCGCAATGGCGGCTGGCCTGCTGATGCCTGCCTGAAAAAGCGCGGGCTCAGATCGACGGCCCGTCGATACTGAACAGGTCGAAGCGGCCGAGTGAATTCTCAAGTCCGTCGAGCGTCTGCACCTGTTTGCAGAGGCCTTCGGCGCGGCGTTCGAGGACATCGGCGCGGACCTGGATCTGCTGCGTGACCTGCTGTTCGACCTGCGCGGCGCGCGCTTCGAGCCTGGACGGTGCGAACAGCGCGAGCGACAGCATGCTGCCGACGCCGCCGAGCGCCTGCTCGGCCAGCTCGTCGATGAGCGCGTCCACCGAGGCGTCGATCTCGCGATCGAAATCGGGGCCGAACGAATCGGCCGAGAAAAGTCGGCCGTCGAAGCGCTCGGCGAAGTGTCGCTGCAGATCCTGCATGCGCGCCCGGGTATCGGCGGCCAGCGGCTTGCCGGTCAGCGTGGTCACGGCGACGGTCGCGCCTTCGAGTCCGATCTGCACGCCTTCGAGCGCGACGCTGGTGGCTTCCTGTGTGAAGCGACGCAGGTCGCGCGCGTAATGCTGCAGCCGGCGCTGTTCGCTCGGCGTGAGCGAAACCAGCTGGCCGTCGACCCGAAGCTGCCCGCGCTCGATGCGCACGCGTTCCTTATCGGATTTCAGCAGGCTCAGACCGTCGGCATCGCTCCGGACGTCGTAATGCAGCTCGTAATCGCAGACCTGGGTGTGCTCGCGGGCCGTCGCTGCGCAGCTGGTCGCCGAAAGCACGGTGGTGAGGGTGAGGGCGAGAACGCTGCGCATCGTGAGGCTCCGATAGGGATTGTTCCTCATGCGATGGCAAGTGCTGTTCCAATATGCTGAGGCTTCTGAATCAGCCACTTACGATTCTCATGAGCACGGATGGGTGTCTGCGTCGCCATCTTGTGGCGGGTTGCGCTGGTTTGTGGCGAAGTGCGCTCGTGAATGCTTGAACCCTATTGGAGGAGCCGGTAGCAGGATGGACATCGCCATCATCGGGGCCAACGGCGACGTCGGCCGGGCGCTCGCGGTCCAGATCATTTCGCGGCAGCTGCTGACGCCGCGCCAGCGCCTGCAGCTCGTCGGCCGGCGCGAGGGTGGCAGCGCCAGCGCCCTGCACGGCTTGCGTGCCGATCTGCACGACGCCTTCGCCGAAATCACGCCCGAGATCGACGTGGCGCTGTCGCCCGAGGATGTCGCCGCCGACCTGATCCTGTTCTGCGCCGGCCGCACGGCGCCCACTTCGAGCACGCAGATGATCAGCCGCCATGATCTGGCGCTGGCCAATCGCGAAGTGTTCGAGTCGTACGCGAGTTCGCTGGCCCGGCATGGGCATGGCGAGGAGCTCGTGATCATCGTCACCAACCCGGTCGAGCTCGGCGTCGAAGTGTTCTCTCGCCACCTCGATCCGCACCGGGTGTTCGGCATGGGCGCCTATCAAGACAGCATGCGCCTGCGTCGCGAGATCGCGACCGACTTCGGCGTGCGTCGGCAGCGCGTGCACGGCTACATGCTCGGCGAGCACGGCGATGCGCTCGTGCCGATGCTGTCGCGCTTCTGGATCTACGGTTTCGACGAGGCCGAGAATGCGGCCGCCCTGCGCAAGCTGCGCGGCGATCGTCATCCGGGCGAATTCGCAGCGAGCGTGATGGCCGAGAAGGCGGTGCTCGCGCAGCTTGTGCGCAACAACGAAGTCGAGCAGGCGTTTCGCCATGCCGAGTCGCAGCCGCCCGATCTGCGCGCCGTGCTGCTGCCGCTGATCACGCATATCTCGGGCGCCAAGACCGCGCAGTCGACCGCCGCGATCACCGCCGAAATGGTCGAGCAGATTCTGAGCGGCGGACAGAGCGTGATTCCGGCGCAGGTGAAACTCGCCGCGAGCGACTGGTTCGGCCCGGCCGGCGTGCTCGGGGTTCCGGTGATCTGCGGATTGCGCGGCTGGTCGCGCGTGATCGATCTTGGAGAGGGCGAGATCGACGACGAAGAGCGCGACTGCCTGCTCGCGGCTTCGCAGGTCATTCGCGATCGCCTGGCGAGCTGGGGGCTTTCATGAGTGCGGACAATCTCGTCGTCTACGTGCTCGAAGCGGACGATCGGGCGGGCGTGGTGCACGCGATCGCGGCGGTTTTCGCGCATCGCGGGCTGTCGATGCACAGCCTGCTCGCGGATACCGGCCGCAAGCCCTCGCGCATCCTGGTGTCGTTCGACGGCACCGAGCGCCAGCAGAAGCTCGTGCAGCAGGTGCTCACGCGCCTGCATCACGTGCAAGGCGTGCGCGTGCTGCGCACCGACTCGCCCGAACTGCGCGCCATCGCGGTCGGTCGGATGTGCGGGCCGCTGCCGCAACTCGCCGAGGTGATCGCGCAGACGCAGGGCGATGCGGTGATGCTCTCGGGCCGCTATCGCGATGTCGAAGCGGCCGTGAGCGAACTCGAGGCCAAGGGGCTCATCGCCGAAGTCGCGCGCTCGCTCGTCGCGCTTTGAGCGCGACGCCCGACTGATGCGCGCCATCGATGCGATGCGGCGATAATGCCGCTCCCATCCACGTTCATCAGACAGGGCACCTCCATGCGCATTCTTCACACCATGCTGCGAGTCGGCGACATGCAGCGTTCGATCGATTTCTACACCAGCGTGCTCGGCATGCGCTTGCTGCGCCAGAACGATTATCCGGACGGCAAGTTCACGCTCGCCTTCGTCGGCTACGAGGACGAAAGCAAGGCTTCCGCGATCGAGCTCACCTACAACTATGGCGTCGAGCGCTACGAGATCGGCACCGCCTACGGTCATATCGCGCTCGAAGTCGACGATGCCTACGCCGCCTGTGAAGCCGTGCGCGCCAAGGGCTGCAAGGTCACGCGCGAAGCCGGGCCGATGAAGCATGGCAGCACCGTGATCGCCTTCGTCGAAGATCCGGACGGCTACAAGATCGAGTTCATCCAGAAGTGAGCGAACGAGTCGCGCGCGTGATTCGGGCGCCCGAAAAGAGTGGTTGATTTCGTGCTGCCGATCGCACGCATCGGCCGCGGGGATCGATCTTCGACTTTCGGCTAATCGATGAGCCTGTGCGGGAGAAACCCACTACGATCGCGCCTCCATTCCTGGAAACTCGTAACCCATCGCCGCGTTCGTGGCCGCTGCGTGCTGCGCCGGCATTCGACGCTACAGGCAAGAGTGTTCCGCACCACGTGAAGGAGATGACGATGCAGCTTTGGAAACCTCTTGCGGTACTGGCGCTGGCTGGCGCGGCAATGCCGGCGTTCGCGGCCGATTGCGCCACCGAGATCGAGGCCAACGACCAGATGCAGTTCAGCAAGAGCAGCATCGAAGTGCCGGCCTCGTGCAAGCAGTTCAAGCTCACGCTCAAGCACGCCGGCAAGCTCCCGAAGGCCGCGATGGGCCATAACTGGGTGCTGACGACGACGAGCGATTACGCCGGCGTCGCCAGGGACGGCATGGCGGCTACGCTCGAAACCGATTTCCTCAAGGCCGGCGACACGCGCGTCGTCGCGCACACCAAGGTCGTCGGCGGCGGCGAGTCGGATAGCGTGAGCTTCGACGTGGCCAAGCTGACGGCTCCGGAATACAACTTCTTCTGTTCGTTCCCGGGCCACGCAATGATGATGAAGGGCTCGCTCAAGCTCGTGAAGTAAGCGCGCCTCGGTCGTGAAAAAGCCCCGCACTCGCGAGCCGAGTGCGGGGCTTTTTTCCTGCGTGGGTCGACGGCCTTATTCGATGCTGATCGACCCCGAGCCGGGCAGGCGCGTCACCAGTTCGGCATCGACCAGGCGCGAAGGCGTGTAGCTGCCACCGGGTTTTTCATTCTGCAGCAGATGTTCGACCACGGCGAGCGAGCCCGTGATCGTCAGGCTGTAGCCGTTGCTGGTCTTGATGCGTGCGGTGCGGACCGTTCCGCGCGAGTTGCGCGCCTCACCCCAGACATAGGTCGGCAATTTCTCGCGCAGCATTTCGTCCGGACCTTTGACGGTTTTCTCGATCCGGCGCTTGATGAAGCGCTGTACCGGCGCCAGGCCGATCAGCCAGCGGAACCCGTTCGCCCGCTTGGCGTTCGCGATCATGCTCGGCGAGCCAGGCAGGTAGACCTCGATGTTCGGAATGCCCGTCGTATGCCAGGCCGTCGAGACGTCGCCCCACGGAATCGTCATCGCGAGCTTTTCGCCGTCGCCGAAGTCGATGCGGCGCACGCTGTACGCGAGCGGCACCTGCACGATGCGTCCATCGCGACGAACCTTGCCGCCCTGGGCGAGACCTTCGACCGAGGTCTTCGCCGTGCCCGGCGAGAAGCCCGAGCGCGAATCGAAGCCCAGCGCCAGATGCGTCGCATCGGGCAGCGCGGCCTTGAGTGCGGCGGCGACGCAGTCGGTCGGGATCACGTCGAAGCCGACGCCCGGGCAGATCACCACGCCGGCCTTGCGCGCCGCCTCGGATTGCGCCTGGGCGTACTCGAACACCGCGATTTCGCCGGTGATGTCGAGGTAATGCACGCCGGCCTGGATGCAGGCATCGATCATCGGCGTGGCCGTGGCCGAGAACGGTCCCGCGCAGTGCAGCACCAGGCCGATGCCTTCGAGTCCGCGCAGCAGGCCGGCGCTGTCGTCGAGGGCGAAGGCGCGGGCTTCGAGCCCGAGTTCGCGCCCCAGGCTTTCGATCTTCGCCGCCGATCGGCCGGCGACGACGGGCTGGTGACCGCGTTTTCCGGCTTCGCGCGCGATCAGCTCGCCGGTATAGCCATTGGCCCCGTAAATCATCCACTTCATGACAATGCTCCAAATGACAAGAAATAGGTGTTTGTGCAGAGCTTGAATCGACGGCCGGAAAGAAAGATTTCTCGGCGCTCCGATCGGCCGTCGATCAGCCACTTGATTTTTGATCTGACCGCGAGCTTAGCCGTTAGACAGCCCCATTTTTTTTATGTAGAGTCCCGGGCGCAGTCGATCAAGCAAAGCTTTCCTCGGTCTCGCTTTACCTGCTTCATTAACTCGAAGCATCGTTTCGCAAAGTCTGCGGTGGTTCCTTGAACAGATTGCAAACGTGGTTTTTTCGATCTATGAGTTTTCTGCTTTAAAGGAACGTCGCATGAGCAATGTGGAAACCGGCACCGTGAAGTGGTTCAACGATGCCAAGGGCTTCGGTTTCATCACCCCGGCCAACGGCGGTGAAGATCTCTTCGCCCACTTCAAGGAGATCCAGGGCACTGGATTCAAGACCCTCAAGGAAGGTCAGCGCGTGGAGTACGTCTCCAAGCGTGGCCCGAAAGGCATGCAGGCCTCGCAGATTCGTCCGCTCTAAGGCCAAGAATTTGTCATTAAAGACCCCGGCATTGCCGGGGTCTTTTTTTGTCCGCTGAATTTGCCGCGGCGCAGCATTCAGGCGATGCCGCCGCAGAAAAAGAAAAGGCCGCATCGCGGCCTTTTCTTTCGCACTTCGAAAATGCTTTTCGAACGGATCAGCCCTTGTAGGCCTTGATGCCGTTTTCGATTTCGGCGCGGGCCGCCGCCGCGTCGCGCCAGCCGGCGATCTTCACCCACTTGCCCTTCTCGAGCGCCTTGTAGGAGCTGTAGAAGTGATGGATTTCGTTCTTGACGCGCTCCGGCACGTCGGCCAGATCCTTGAGATGGTCGTAGGCGTTGTTGCTGACCTTGTCGACCGGGACCGCGAGCAGCTTGGCGTCGGTGCCCTTCTCGTCTTCGGTGTCGAGCACGCAGAGCGCGCGGCACTTGATGACCGAGCCGGCAACGACCGGATGCGGAGTCAGCACGAGCACGTCGACCGGATCGCCGTCGCCGGCGAGGGTCTTCGGCACGTAGCCGTAGTTGGCGGGGTACGACATCGCCACGTTCATGAAGCGATCGACCATCAGCAGGCCGGTGTCCTTGTCGACTTCGTACTTCACCGGCGGGCCATAGGCCGGAATTTCGATGACGACGTAGAACTCGTTGGGGGCTTTTTCGCCAGGGCCCAGCGCTTCGATACCCATGATTCGGACTGCCTCGTTTTGCGGGTGGAATGTAAGGTGGCGCACTGCAATCGGCACGCCGAAGAGGCGGCAGTTTACGTGAGACGCCGCGATGCTCGCCATTGGTCGCGTTGACGCCTGCGCCCTGGAGCCGTTACCGTTTGTCTGCGCGGTAACGCAACAAGTAGCCCTACGCAGGCGCCTGTGCCAACGCTGCAACACCTTGTTCCATAAGTAGGAATCAAATCGATGAGAATTGTTCTGCTGGGTGCGCCCGGCTCGGGGAAGGGCACGCAGGCCAAAAATCTGATCACGCATTACGGCATTCCGCAGATCTCCACCGGTGATGCGCTGCGCGCGGCCGTGAAGGGCGGAACCGAGCTCGGCAAGAAAGCCAAGGCGGCGATGGAAGCCGGCCAGCTGGTCGCCAACGAGATCGTCATCGGCATCGTCGAAGAACGTCTTGGCGAAGCCGATGCGCGCAAGGGCTTCATCCTCGACGGGTTTCCGCGCAATGCCGCGCAGGCCGACGTGCTCGAGGGCATGCTGCAGCGTCTGGGCCAGCCGGCGATCGACAAAGCCATCCATCTGCACGTGCCGGACGAGGAGATCGTTCGCCGCCTGCTCGAACGCGCCAAGATCGAAGGCCGCGTCGACGACACCGAGCCGGTCATCCGCAAGCGTATCGAGGTCTACAACGCCGAGACCAAGCCGCTGCTCGACTACTACGCGGCGCAGGGCAAGCTCGTCACGCTCGAAGGTGTTGGCGACGTCGACACGATTTTCGCCTCCATCCTCAAGGTTCTGAGCTGATTCATCGCCGCGCGGGCGTTCGTTCGCGCGAAAGGCTTACGTAGAGCGACCCAAAAGCGCCCCGGCCACCGGGGCGCTTTTTTTGCCGCTGGACGAATGCTCAGGGCAGCAGCTTGAGCAGCGCTTCGCCGGCGACCCGGCGGCGCCAGCCTTCGAGCACCAGGGCCCGCGCCGCCGGTCCTCGCAGGGCGACGGCCTCGATGTCCGCGCGCGGCGCCAGCAGCGAGGGTGGAATGCCGAGTTCGGTGGCGATCTCGCGATTGCGGTTGGCGAGCTTCTGGATCAGCGATTTCTGCGCGTCGCTGAGCAGCCCGTCGAGGGCGAGCGCGGGCGCCGTCGAACCGCGCGATTCCGCGATGACCTGCAGCAGCGCGTTGCCGTGCCGCTCGAGGGTTTTCGGCGGTAACACCTGCAGCCCCGTGAGCTGCGTGAGCGAATCGGGCTGGCGCTCGGCGAGCCTGTAGAGCGCATCGTCGGCGAGGATCCATTTGCGCGGGCGGTTGCGCGCCTCGGCGATTTTCTCGCGCCAGGCGGCAAGGGCGGCGGCGACGTGCTGGGACGGCACGGGCAGGCGGCCGATGCCCTTGAGGCGGTCCCAGGCATCCTCCGGATGCACGCGATAGCGCTCGGGCCTGGCGAGCCGGGCGCAGTCCTCCTCGAGCCATTCGAGACGCCCGCGCCGGATCAACTCCTCCCGCAGCGCCGGATACATTTCGCTCAGGTGGCGCACGTCGTCTTCGGCGTATGCGAGCTCGGCCTCGGTGAGCGGGCGACGCAGCCAGTTGGTGCGCGAGAGCGACTTGTCGACCTTGAGTCCAAGGCGCTTCTCGACCAGCCCGGCGTAGCCGAGCTGGTCGCCGATGCCGAGCAGGCTCGCGGCGAGCTGGGTGTCGAACAGCGGACTCGGGGCGCTGCCGCCCAGGTGCACGAAGATTTCGAGGTCCTGGCTCGCCGCATGAAACACCTTGAGGCTGTCGGTGCGCAGCAACAGATCGAGCAGCGGCTGCAGATCGGGCAGCTTGATCGCATCGAACGCGACCTGGCGACGCGGATCGCCCACCTGCACGAGGCAAAGCTGCGGCCAGTAGGTTTCCTCGCGCACGAACTCGGTGTCGACCGCGAGCCAGGGGCTGGAGGCGAAGAAGGCCAGGGCCTCGGCATAGGCGGCGGGCGTGTCGATCAGCATGAGTTGCGGGCTTGCTCCGGATGGGGGGAACCGATGTCCCGGGACGGGAGCGCTTAGAATAGCGGCTCTGCCCTTTTCGCTTTTCCTCCCATCGCATGCTGACTCAAGTGGCCCGTGCCACCCTGCGCATCCTGCTGTTCCGCGCCGGCCCGCAGGATTTTCCGTTCGATCCGGGCCTGACCCGCGTGCTGGTTCCGCTGGCCATCCTGGTCAACTTCCTGCTCGCTTCCATCACATTGCCGCCCGTGCTCGCGATCGTCGCGGCCATCGTTACGGTGTTCGCGCTTTCGTTCTCGACGCGGACGATGCTGCGCCTGCGCCAGGTCGAGAACCGCTACGACCAGACCTTCCATGCCTTGCTGGCGACAAGCTCGGTGATCTCGGCGCTGGTGATCCTGCCGACCGCCAAGCTCAAGCCGCAGATCCTGCAGATCGCGCAGAACCCCGAGCTCGTGAACAACCCCGAAACGATGCTGCCGCCGGGGCTGGCGCTATCGCTGCTGCTGTTGCTGACCTGGAGCTTCGTCGTCACCGCATCGATCTACCGCCAGGCGGCGGGCTTCCGGATGCCGATCGCCGTGCTGGCGGCCCTGCTGATCTCGATCAGCCTGCAGGTCGTCGTGAGCCTGGTCACCTCGACGATCGGCAGCGTGTTCGGCCTGCTGCCCGCCACTCTCGGGACTCCCTGATGCACCTGCACATCCTCGGCATCTGCGGAACTTTCATGGCCGGCATCGCCGCGATCGCGCGCGAGGCCGGGCACCGCGTCACCGGCTCGGACGCCAACGCCTGGCCACCGATGTCGACGCAGCTCGAAGCGCTCGGCATCGAGCTGCAGCGCGGCTATTCGCCCGAACATCTCAAGCCGGCGCCCGACATCGTCGTCGTCGGCAACGTCGTCACGCGCGGCAACCCGGCGATGGAATACGTGCTCGACGCCGGCCTGCCTTACGTCTCGGGCCCGCAGTGGCTGGCCGAGAACGTGCTACAGGGCCGCCACGTGCTCGCGGTGGCAGGCACGCACGGCAAGACCACCACGAGCTCGCTGCTGGCCTATCTGCTCGAAGCGGCCGGCTTGAAGCCGGGCTTTCTGGTCGGCGGCGTGCCGCTCAACTTCGGACTGTCCGCACGCCTCGGCGAAGGAAACTGCTTCGTCATCGAGGCCGACGAATACGACACCGCGTTCTTCGACAAGCGCAGCAAGTTCGTGCACTACCGGCCACGCACCGCGATTCTCAACAACCTCGAATACGACCACGCGGACATCTTCCCGGACCTCGCCGCGATCGAGCGCC
Source organism: Hydrocarboniphaga sp. FW305-C-57 (assembly GCF_058783045.1). Taxonomy (NCBI): domain Bacteria; kingdom Pseudomonadati; phylum Pseudomonadota; class Gammaproteobacteria; order Nevskiales; family Nevskiaceae; genus Hydrocarboniphaga; species Hydrocarboniphaga sp. FW305-C-57. Next base: position 866,269 of record NZ_JBYSYG010000001.1, read on the forward strand.
AGTTCCACCATCTCGTGCGCACGGTGCCGGGCAGCGGACGGCTCGTCGTCAATGGCCGCGATGCGGCGCTGGGGCGCGTGCTCGGCATGGGTTGCTGGAGCGAGGTCGTGCGCTTCGACGACGAAGCCGGCTGGAGCGCCGAGCCGCGCGGGCAGGGCTTCGAGCTGTTCGTGAACGGCGAGTCCAAGGGCCTCGTCGACACGCCGCTGGCCGGTGCGCACAACCGCTCGAACACGCTCGCCGCGTTCGCCGCGGCGGCTCACGTCGGCGCGCCGATCGACACGCTGATCGCGGCGCTGCCAGGTTTCCAGAGCGTGCGTCGCCGGCTCGAACTGCGCGGCGAAGCGCGCGGCGTGCAGGTCTACGACGATTTCGCCCATCACCCGACCGCGATCGCGGTGACGCTCGCGGCGCTGCGCGAGCAGCCCGGCGGGCGCATCCTCGCGGTGCTCGAGCCGCGCTCTAACACCATGCGCCTCGGCAGCCATGCCGACGAACTCGCGCACAGTCTCGACGGTGCCGACGTGGCCTTCGTCTACGCACGCCCCGATCTGAAGTGGGATGCGCAGTCCGCGCTCGCGGCCGCACGCGTGCCGGTGTCGACGCATGCGGATTTCGATGCGCTGATCGCGGCGATCGCCGCCGATGCGCGTGACGGCGATCGCGTGCTGGTCATGAGCAACGGCGATTTCGGCGGCATTCACGGCAAGCTGCTGACCGCCCTGGCCGCGTGAACATTCAGAAGCAATTCATGGCCGCGCCGACACAGTCGCGCGCCTTCGCCCGCAATCGATTGGGACTGCCGAAACATGGATGACGCCCGACCATCGGTGCCGCTGCACGTCTCACCGGAACAGGCGAGGACGCTCGGTCGGGCGCATACGCTCGTACCGGCGCGTGGACCGATCTCGAAGCTGCTGCGCCGCAGCGAACAGCTGCTCGAGGCCACCGTCGCTCGCGTCTCCAAACTCGCCGATCGCGCGGTATACGACACCGCCGATTTTCCGTGGGCCGCCGAAGTCGAACGACACTGGCCCGCGATTCGCGCCGAACTAGATCAGGTGATGGTGCAGCGCCAGCAGCTGCCGGACTTTCACGAGATTCTCGACGAAGTGCGCACGATCACGCAGGACGATCAGTGGAAGACGTTCTGGCTGCTCGGGGCCGGCATGGACTGCCGCGAGAATGCGAGCCGCTGTCCGCGCACGATGCAGGCGCTTTCGCAGATCCCGGGCGTGATGAATGCGTTCTTCAGCATCCTGGCGCCCGGCAAGCACATTCCGCCGCATCGCGGGGCCTACAACGGCATCCTGCGCTATCACCTCGGGCTCATCGTTCCGGAGCCGAACTGGATGGCGGGCATTCGCATTGCCGACCAGGTCTGTCACTGGAGCGAGGGCGCGAGCCTGATCTTCGACGACAGCTTCAATCACGAGGCCTGGAATTACACCGAAGGCTGGCGCGTGGTGCTGTTCGTCGATTTCGCGCGTCCGCTGCACCAGCCGTTTCACTGGCTCAATCGGGCTTCGCTGATCGGCGCGGGCCTGCTGCCACTGATGCGCCGCGCGGCGGCCAGACAGCGCCAATGGCAGCGGGGCTTCTACGAGCAGACCAGCAAAAAGAAAGGCGCCTGAGGCGCCTTTCTTTCGAGCCGAGGGCGATCAGTTCTGATCGCGGCGCAGTTCCTGACGCTCGTCGCGAATGTCGCGGCGCGTGTCTTCACGCGCATCGCGCGCATCCTGCCGGAAGTCCTGACGATCGCGACGATTCTCCTTGCGCTGGTCTGCGGAATTGCGCGCTATGTCTTCGCGGCGCTCGCGTGCATCCTGCCTCGCGTCCTGCCGGTCGGCGCGCTGCTCGGCGCGCGAATAATCGTCATCCGCATGGGCGACGGTGGCGGTACCGGTGAGCAGCATCGCGCCTAGGGCGATCGAGATGAGGGGCTTGTTCATGTTGTTTCTCCTGTCCATGGATGTTGTCTTGATGCTTTGCCTGCAATGAGTCCGATCCTTCGAACACATTGCATCGCATACGTCGTCCAATCCGTGGCGACTGAGGCCAGTGTGCGAATGACGGCTGGCCTCGGCCTGAATCCGCTGCAGTCGCTTGGGAGCCGCTGGAGTGGCTGCTAAGCTCCGGGCTCGTGACCTTCCTGAATCGAGATCTCATGTCGCCTGCTTTGACTTCCGCCGATGGTTTGCCTCTCGCCGTGGACCTCGAGCCGCTCGTGCAGCGCGTACTCGATGCAGCCAAGGCCGCCGGCGCGACGCAGGCCGAGGCCGGGCTTTCGCATTCGCGGGGTTTTTCGGTCAGCGTGCGCAAGTCGGAGGTCGAGAGCCTCGAATTCCAGCGTGATCGCGACCTGTCGCTGACGGTGTATTTCGGCAAGCGCAAGGGCAGTGCCTCGACCGGCGACCTGTCGGATTCCGGCATTCGACAGGCGGTCGAAGCGGCCGTCGCGATCGCCCAGGTCACCGAGGAAGACCCGTGCTCGGGTCTTGCCGATCCGCATCGGCTCGCGACCGTGTTTCCCGATCTGCAGCTCGATCATTACTGGGATCTGCAACCCGCGCAGGCTGTGGAACTCGCACGCGCCTGCGAAGCTGCGGCGATGGCCGTCGATGCGCGCATCACCCAGACCGAGGGCGCCGGCCTGTCGACGCAGCGCGGCGTTTCGCTGTACGCGAACAGCCACGGTTTCGTCGGCCGTCGCAGCGGAACGCAGCATTCGATCTCGTGCGCGGTCATCGCAACCGATGCCAACGGCAACATGCAGCGCGACTACTGGTACGACGGCGGCCGCGACGCACGCAAGCTCGACGCGCCCGAAGCGATCGGTCGTCGAGCCGGCGAGCGCACGATCGCGCGCCTCGGTGCGCGGCGCCTGTCGACGCGCAACGCGCCGGTGCTGTTCGTGCCGCAGACCGCGCGCAGCCTGTTCGGCCATTTCGTCGGCGCGATCTCGGGCGGTTCGCTGTACCGGCGCGCGAGCTTTTTGCTCGATCACCTCGACAAGCCGGTGTTCGCTCCGCAGATCACGCTCGAACAAAAGCCCTTCCTGCTCGGCGCGTCGTCGAGTTCCGCGTTCGATCAGGAGGGCGTGGCGACGAGCGACCGCAGGCTCGTCGAAAACGGCGTGCTGCGCGGCTGGCTGCTCGGCAGCTATTCGGCGCGCAAGCTGGGCCTCGAGACCACCGGCAACGCGGGTGGCGTATACAACCTGCTCGTGAGCCATGGCTCGCACGATTACGCCTCGCTGCTGCGTGAAATGGGCGAGGGACTCGTGGTCACCGAGCTCATGGGGCAGGGCGTCAACGGCGTGACCGGCGATTATTCGCGGGGCGCGGCCGGTTTCTGGGTCGAGAACGGAGAGATTCGGTACCCGGTCGAGAACGCCACGATCGCGGGCAACCTGCTCGACCTGTACGGGCGCATTCGCGAGATCGGCAGTGACGTCGACACGCGCTCGAACATCCGCTGCGGTTCGGTGCTCATCGACGGCATGATGATCGCGGGCGACTGAGCTCGTTCAGGGCCTGGCCGCCTGGAAGCTGAAGCGAAGCGGTCTTCATGGACCTGCGTTGCCTCAGTATTGGCCTGTATTGAGACGCGGTACGCGAAGAGTTAGACGGTTTTGGGCGGGATTCAGCTTGCCGTTCCTAGACTGGCACTCAACTTTTTGGTCGTGGTCCGTCTATGAACATGCCGAGAAAGAGCCCGGGAAAGCTGCATTCCAGTGAGGCGCCTCGTTGTCCGATCAACGTCGCGGCGCGCAGGGCCGGACTCACTGCGCACGTGATCCGTGCCTGGGAACGTCGCTACGAGGCGATCGTGCCGGAGCGCACGTCGAAAGGCCGTCGGCTGTATTCGGAATGGGAAATCCAGCGCCTGGTGTTGCTGCGCCAAGCCGTGGATCTGGGTCACCGCATCAGCGAGATCGCCGATCTGCCGATCGAGGATCTGCGCGTGCTGGTCGGCCAGGACGCGGTTCCGGGCGTCGAAGCGTCGCCGCGCATTCCGCTGACCACGAACCGGCTCATCGAGCTTGCCATGGACATGGTGCAGGCGCTCGATGGTCCCGGTCTTTCGCAGGCATTGCTGCAGGCCACGCGCACGCTCAGCGGGACGGCGCTGTTCGACGATTTCGTCACCCCGTTCACTGACGAGCTGTTGCGTCGACGCCGCCACGGAGACTTGCGACTGGCGCACGAGCAGTTCGCGATGGCCTACCTGCGGCGCTTCGTCGGCGATCTGCTGAGCACCAAGAGCATCCACACGATCGGCGCCACGCTGCTGGTCTGCGCGCCAGCCGGCTCGCTGCACGAGATCGGCGCCCTGGCCTCGGCGGTGACGGCCAATCGCGAAGGCTGGCAGGTGGTTTATCTGGGCGTGGGCCTGCCGGCCGACGAGATCGCATTCGCCGCCGGCCGACGCCAAGCGCGCGCGATCATCGTCAGCCTTGCCGGCAGTGGTGACGACGAGCGTGTCGAATCCGACCTGCTGAGCCTGCGTAACCGTCTGAACACGGAACTGCCGGTGATCGGCGTCGGCCGCGATGTCGAACGCCATCGCAATGCGCTGCGATCGATCGGCGCGCGCGCCGCGCTCACGCAGGCCGAATTCGCAGCCGAACTCGTCCAGCTCGCGAACCCCGCGGCGAACGAAGGCTAGTTGCTGAGCTGCCGATTCGGCGGGTTTCGAGCCCGCCGAATCCTCCGTTCGGGCGATCGACGGCTTCCGTGACGAGAGCGGCGACGATTCGGCGCGCATTCTGGTGCATGGGGCTCGCGGCCCGGTGAGGTGCCCTAGCGTTCATTTTTTCGTGCTCGCTCCTACCTGCCAAGCCACCCCGCCCTCCCTGGCCGCGGTCGCCGACGCCAAGCGGGGATTTGATTTGCGATTCGAATTTGAATTAAGTTCACAGAAAGAACACGAACAAATATCGATAGGGGATGGGAACCAGGGAGCGCCGGCAGCGTGAATTCGAACAGCGCGAGCAGCTGTTCATCGATGCTGCGCGCGAACTGATCCGCGAGGACGGGCTGCTCAACCTGCAGATGGCCCGGGTCGCCGAACGCTGCGAATACGCCGTCGGCACTCTCTATCATCACTTTGAATCCAAAGAAGATCTGGTGCTGGAGCTGGCCAATATCGAGATCGGCTCGCATGCCGACATGGTGCGGCGAGCGGTGGCCTGGAACGGCAACTCGCGTGAGCGCATCTTCGGCATGGCGGTGGCGGACATGATCTTCATGGCCAGCAAGCCCGAGCATTTCGGCCTGATCCAGTACGCGCTCTGCGAGGTGGTCTGGCGCGCGGCATCGGCGGCCCGCCGCCAGCGAATGCTCGAAGCCCAGAATCCACTCGTGGAATTGACGGTCCGCGTGGTGGCCGAGGCGGCCGCCGGGGGCGAACTGAACCTGCGTGGACAGACGCCTGCGGAGGTCGCGGCGGCGATCTGGGCGCAGGCGATCGGCATGCACAACATGGCGCACGCCGACGGGGCGATGGATGTTTTCGCCGTCAACAACCCGTACCGCCTGATGTGCCGTCACATTCAGGCCTTATTGAACGGGCTCGAATGGAAACCCTATGTGGACCCGGCGGACGGGCAGGCGCTGGATGCGCTCATCGATCGAATTCGCAACGAGGTATTTCATGATTGCTGCGCCCCGGCTTGATGCCTCGCGCTGGCTGCTGGCTGCCTGCCTGGGCGGCTGGACCGCCTGCGCGCCCGCCATGTCCCTGACCGAAGCGCTGATGGCGGCCGATGGCCATGACCCGACGCGGGCCGTCTTCGAGGCCCAGTTCGCGGCCGACCGCGAGGCCGGCATCATCGAGCGCGCCGCGATCCGTCCGCAGGTCAATCTCAAGGGCGCGGCGAACTACGCGCATACCGAATCCAAGAGCACGGCATTCAGCGCGCTGGGCTCCGGCGAGGGCGAGACCGGCGGCGGCAGCGAAGAAGAGCAGCAGGCTTTCACCGGCGTGTTCAAGGACAGCTATCCGGCCTGGTCGGCGACCGCCAGCCTGCGCCAGCCGCTGTTCCGGCTCGACTGGTTCGACATCGGCGACCGCGCCAGGGCGCTCGAATCGCAGGCCGATCTTACGCGCCGCAGCGCCCAGCTCGACCTGCAGCTGCGCGTGGCCCAGCGCTATTTCAACGTGCTGATCGCCCAGGACCAGCTCGCCCAGGCCGAGGCCGAGGCGCGCGCCGTCGGGCAGTCGCTCGACAGCACGCGCCAGCGCTACGAGGTGGAGCTGGCTCCGGGCACCGATCTGAAGGAAGCGCAGGCGCGTCATGACCTCGCTCAGGCCGCGCTCGTGAGCGCCCGGCGCAACCTCGAGAACGCGCGCGACGAACTCGACGAAACCACCGGCGCCGGCGATGCGAGCCTGCCGGCCTTGCCGCCCGAAGTGAGCTTTCCGCCCTTGCTGCCGGCGAGCGTCGACGAATGGGTCGCCGCCGCACGGGGCAACAGTCCGCGCATCGCGCTGGCCGAGCAGAGCGCGATCGTCGCGCGCACGCGCTACCAGAGCGCGCGCGCATCGGCGTATCCGACGCTCGACCTCGTCGGCAGCGTCGGTCGCGACGACACCAGCGATTTCGCGTTCGGCCAGCGCACCGATGATGCGCGCGTCGGCGTCGAGCTCAACATTCCGATCTACGCCGGTGGCGCGACGCTCGCCGGCCTGCGCCAGGCCAGCGCCCAGCGCGACGTCGCCGAAGCCGAGTTGACGCGCATCCAGCGAGAGACCGAGCGCGCCACGCGCCAGCAGTACCGCACGGTCGAGACCGCGTACATCGAGGTCAACGCGTATCGGCGCTCGCTCGCGTCGGCCGAGACCGCGGAGATCGCGACGCGCAACGGCTACGATGCCGGCACGCGCACGATCACCGACGTGCTCGATGCGCAGAGCCGCGTGGTGCAATCGCGCCGTGACCTCAACACCGCGCGCTACAACCTGTTGCTTGGCCTGCTGCAACTCAAGCAGACCGTGGGTCGGCTGACGGTGGCCGACTTCTCCGAAATCGATCGCCTGCTCTCGCAGCCGGCAACGCCCTGAACGGCACCGAAGACGTCCCGAAATACGCAGCAAGCGAAGGAAAGCTGAGAAATGACCAAGCGTTTGATCATCGTCATCGTGGGCTGCGTCGTCGTGTTCGGCGCGATCTTCGGCATGAAGTGGTTCAGCAACAAAATGATGAACGACTTCGTCGATGCCATGCCGATCCCGCCGGCCACCATCGGCGCGGGCACCGTGCAGACCATGACCTGGGACAATCGTCTCGAGGCCGTCGGCAGCTTCGTTCCGGTCAACGGAACCGACGTCACCACCGAAGCGGGCGGCATCGTCACCGCGATCCACTTCGAATCGGGCCAGAAGGTCAGGAAGGGAACGCCGCTGATCACGCTCGATTCGGCGCGCGAGCGCGGCGAGTACGCGCGTCTGAAAGCGCAGGCCGAACTCTCAGAAATCAATCGCGTGCGTCGCGAGAAGCTGTTCAAGCTCGAGGCGATCTCCAAGTCCGACTACGACGCCGCAGTGACCGAAGCAGAGGCCGCCAAGGCCGCGGCGCAATCGCAGGCCGGCGTGCTCGCGCAGAAGGAGATTCGCGCTCCGTTCGACGGCCTGCTCGGCATTCGCCGCGTCAACGTCGGTCAGTATCTGGGCGCGGGAACCGCCATCGTCACGCTGCAGTCGCTCGATCCGATCGATCTCGATTTCACGCTGCCCGAGCAGTACATCGGCCAGGCGCAGCCGGGCTTCAAGGTGACGGTCAGCGTCGATTCGTACGCGGGCCAGAGCTTCACCGGCGAGGTGCTCGCGGTGGAGCCGCGCATCGATTCGGCGACGCGCAACTTCGGCCTGCGCGCGCGCCTGCCGAACCCCGACGACAAGCTGCGCGCGGGCCAGTTCGGCCGCGTGACGCTGACGCTGCCGGGCAACCGCTCGCTGCTCGTGCTGCCGCGCACTGCGGTCAGCTACGACTCCTACGGCACTTCGGTGTTCGTGGTGCAGAAGAAGAAAGAAGATCCCAACGCGCCCAAGCCGAAGGCCATGCCGGGTGCGCCGGCCGGCCCGACCACCGACCTCGTCGTCGAGCAGCGCTTCATCAAGGTCGGCGAGGCGCGTGGCGATTTCGTCGCGGTGGTCGACGGCATCAAGGAGGGCGAGCAGGTGGCGACCTCGGGCCTGCTCAAGCTGCGCAACGGCCAGCCCGTGATCATCAACAACGATGGGGCTCCGCAGCCCAAACTCGATCCCAAGCCGGCCGAAGGCTGATCGAGGCCGTCACGGCTCGTGCAGGGTTCTCCGGCGCTGAACGCAATCACGACTGGCTGGCGATGAGGCCGGCGCAGTCCCGATAGGTACTCGAATGCATTTCACCGACATCTTCATCAAGCGTCCCGTGCTCGCCACGGTGGTCAGCCTGGTGATCCTGCTGCTGGGCCTGCGCGCCGCGTTCAATCTCACCGTGCGCGAATATCCGTTTCTGCAGAACGCGCAGATCCAGGTCTCGGTCGCGTATCCGGGCGCCGATCCGGCGCTCGTAGAAGGCTTCGTCACCACGCCGCTGGAGCGCGAGATCGCCTCGGCTTCGGGCATCGACTACCTGACCTCGAGCACGCAGCAGAGCATGGCGACGATCACCGCCAACCTGCGCATGGACAAGAATCCGAACGAGGCGATGACCGAGATTTCGGCCAAGGTCAACAAGCTGCGCAACCAGCTGCCCGAAGGCTCGGAAGACCCGATCATCCAGATCGCCGAAGGCGGCGGAACCGCGGCGATGTACCTGTCGTTCTATTCGAAGACGCTCGACAAAAGCCAGATCACCGATTATCTCGAGCGCATCGTGCAGCCGCAGCTGGTATCGATTCCGGGCATCGAAACGGCGGCGATCCAGGGCCAGCGCATCTTCGCGATGCGCGTCTGGCTCAAGGCCGACCGGCTCACCGCATACAACCTCACGGCCAGCGAGGTCTATTCGCGCCTGCGCGCGCAGAACGTGCTGTCGGCGGTCGGCGAGACCAAGGGCAATTACGTCAAGATCGGCTTGTCCGCGCAGACCGATCTGCGCACGCCCGAAGAATTCCGCCAGATGATCGTCAAGGCCGACGGCGATACCATCGTGCGCCTCGGCGACATCGCAGACGTCGTGCTCGGCTCGGAAACCTACGAAGGCGGCGCCGGTTGGAACGGCTCGCCCGCGCTGTTCGTTGCGATCAACATTCGTCCGGATGCCAACGTGCTCGACGTCGCCGATGCGGTCAACGCGATGTGGCCGGGCATCGTCGCCGCGCTGCCGGAGGGCCTCGAAGCGGTGATCGGTTACGACTCCACCGACTACATCCGCGACGCGATCAGCGAAGTGATCAAGACGCTCGTCGAGGCGGTGGTCATCGTCATCGTGGTGATCTTCCTGTTCCTCGGCTCGATTCGGAACTCGATGATTCCGGCGATCACGGTGCCGCTGTCGCTGGTCGGCGCGCTGTTCATCATGCTGGTGATGGGCTTCACCATCAATCTGCTCACCTTGCTCGCGATGGTGCTCGCGATCGGCATGGTGGTCGACGACGCCATCATCGTGATGGAGAACGTCCACCGGCACATCGAAGAAGGCCTGAGTCCGTTCGACGCCTCGATCAAAGGCGGTCGCGAACTGCTCGGCCCGGTGATCGCGATGACGATCACGCTGATGGCGGTGTATGCGCCGATCGGCTTTTTGAGCGGCATCACCGGCAAGCTGTTCACCGAATTCGCGTTCACGCTGGCCGGCGCGGTGCTGATCTCGGGCATCATCGCGCTGACCTTGACGCCGATGATGTGCGCCAAGCTGCTCAAGCCCACGCACGGCGAAGGCGCCAAGCCGAACAAGCTCGCCGATTATCTCGACGCCAAGTTCGAAGGCTGGCGCCAGGGTTACAAGAAGCGCCTGCACGGTGCGCTCGACACCCGCTTCGTGATCCTGGTGTTCGGCCTCATCGTGTTCGTCTCCTGCGGTTTCCTGTTCATGGCGACGCCGTCCGAACTCGCGCCGGAAGAAGATCCGGGCTTCGCGATGGCCATCGTCGAGAACGACGGCTATGCGACCGAGGAGTACCAGGAGCAGTACTTCCAGCCGATCCAGAAGATCGCGCTCGCGCATCCGGAAATGGACCGCATCTTCACGTTCACGCTGACCACGAGCCAGGGGTTCATGGGCCTGATCACCAAGCCCTGGACCGAGCGCAAGGTGTCGACGCAGTCGGTGCTGCAGGAGCTCAAGCCCAAGATGGACGAGATCGCGGGTACGCGCGTGGCCACCATCGTGCCGCCGCCGCTGCCGACGCCGGGCCAGGGCTATCCGGTGGAATTCGTGCTCAAGTCCACGGCCGATGCGCAGACGATGTCGCGCGTCGGCGACGAAGTGATCGGCCGTGCGATGGCGAGCAAGAAATTCTTCTACGTGGCGCCGATGCTGCGTATCGATCGCGCCGAAGCGGTGGTCGAGATCGATCGTGAGAAAGCGGCGCTGATGGGCGTCGACATGAGCCAGCTCAGCGCCGACCTGTCCGCGCTGCTCGCGGGCGGCGAGGTCAACCGCTTCTCGTACCAGAACCGCTCGTACAAGGTGATCCAGCAGATCCAGCGTAGCGGCCGCCTGAACCCGGATCAGCTCGAAGGCTATTACACGCGCGCGGCCACCGGCGAACTCGTGCCGATCTCCACGCTCGTCAAGCTCAGTTCGCGCGTGATGCCGCGCTCGATCGAGCATGCGCAGCAGCTCAATTCGAATACCATCATCGCGGTGCCGCGCCCGGACGTGACGCAGGGGCAGGCACTGGATTTGCTGGCGAGCATTGCGAAAGAGGTGATGCCGGCCAACTTCCAGATCGACTACGCGGGTGCTTCGCGCCAGTTCAAGCAGGAAGGCTCCGCGCTGCTGGCCACTTTCGCGTTCGCCTTGATCATGATCTACCTCGTGCTCGCCGCGCAGTTCGAATCGTTCCGCGATCCGCTGATCATGCTGGTGACGGTGCCGATGTCGATCTGCGGGGCGCTGATCTGCATCAACGTGCTCGCGCTGACCAACGGCATGCAGCTCACGCATTTCCCGGGCATGACGCTGAACATCTACACGCAGGTCGGTCTGATCACGCTGATCGGCGTGATCTCCAAGCACGGCATCCTGATCGTGGAATTCGCCAACAAGCTGCAGGAGCAGGGTTATTCGCGGCGCGAGGCGATCGAGGAAGCGTCGTCGATCCGTCTGCGTCCGGTGCTCATGACCACGGCCGCGCTCGTCATCGCGATGGTGCCGCTGCTGATGTCGAGCGGCCCGGGCACCGCGGCGCGTTTCTCGATGGGCCTGGTGATCGCCTCGGGCATGACGATCGGCACGCTGTTCACGCTCTACGTGGTACCGGCGATGTACCTGTACCTGGCGCGTGATCACTCGAAAGCGCAGCCGGTGGCGCAAGCCAGCGTGAACCCTCAGGCGTGATCGAGGCTTTGCGCAGAAGCGCCGATCACCCCCTTGATCCAGCGAAACCGTAGCGGCGCTGCGCGAGTCTCATGCGCGGCTTCGTGCACCGGTGTCGGAAGGGTTGAGGCCAAGGCCTTCATGAACTCGTCGCAGTGTAATCTTCGCGAAAACGAAACCAGGAGAGCGCGCTGTGAGCCCAGCTTCGAGCCATTTGCCCGGCAATCCCTTGCTCGCCGGTGTGCGCGTCGTCGATGTGTCGAGGCTGCTGCCCGGCCCGTATTGCTCGCTGATGCTGGCCCAGCTCGGGGCCGAGGTCATCAAGGTCGAAGAGCCGCAGGGTGGTGACTACGCGCGCGCCCTCGACGCGGACATGTTCGAGCTCGTCAACCGCGGCAAGCGCTCGATCGCGCTCGACCTGCGCAAGGCCGAGGACGTCGATGCCTTCGCGCGCCTGGTGGCGACGGCCGACGTGGTGCTCGAATCGTTTCGTCCGGGTGTGATGGACAAGCTCGGCTGCGGCTACGAAACGCTCAAGGCGATCAATCCGCGGCTCGTCTACGCGGCGCTCACGGGCTATGGCCAGGACGGGCCGTATCGCGATCGCGCCGGTCACGACATCAACTATCTCGGCTACGCCGGTGTGCTCGACCAGATCGGCGAAGCCGGCACCGCGCCATCGTTGTCGAACGTGCAGATCGCCGATCTGGCCGGCGGTGCGCTGCACTGCGCGATCGGCATCCTCGCGGCGCTGATCGGGGCGCGAGCTTCCGGGCAGGGCAGCTTCGTCGACGCGTCGATGCTCGACGGCTCGCTCGCGCTCAACGTCTTCGCGATGGGCGCGCTGCGCCGCGGCGCGGTGGCTCCGCGTGGAGAGGACATGCTGACCGGCGGCGAGCCCTGGTACCGCGTCTATGCCTGCGCGGACGAAGGCCACGTGGCGCTCGGCGCGCTGGAGCCCAAGTTCCGCGCCGCGTTCTGCGCTGCCGTGCAGCGGCCCGATCTGGCCGCCTTGCAGGGCTCGGCCCTGCGTGAGGCGCTGACGCAGCTGTTCACCTCACGCACGCGCGCGCAGTGGCGCGCTCAGCTCGAAGGCGTCGACGCTTGCGCCTCGGTCGTGCTGAGGCTCGACGAAGCCATCGCCGATCCGCAGGTTCAGGCACGCCGACTCATCGAAGACCTGGGCGGCAAGCCTGCGGTCGGCAGCGGCCTGCGCTTCGGTCGCGACCCCTTGCCCGCGCTCGGAGCGGCGCCCGTACTCGGCGAAGCCACTGCGGAGCTGCTCGCGTCCCTGCGGTCCGCGCTGCCCGAACGCGGGGCGAATGGAGCGGGCGCGGAGGTGGATGCGGGTTCCGCCGGCAAAAAATAAGGGGCGGAATCAATCCGCCCCCAGGGGGATGGTCACGCGCGGGTCGGAACGTAACCAGGGGAGAGTCGGTGCGGGACGCAATCCATGCAGCGTGCCAGCTGCGGCCGCGTAGCTAAGTGATTGTTGAAACTCGCATGTTTCGAACACGGCGCGCTGCCGGGCCGTGCACCTCGCCGGTTCGTCGACATACCTGCCGCAAAATGCATGTCGTCCGCAAATGAACGCCATGGCTTGTGACAGCCGCGGTACAGCCGGATCGTGCAGAATGCTGGGAATGGAGATTCCCGGCCGCATGGCGGCAGGCGATCCAAGACGAATGGAAACGAACGAGGCGGAGGGACCGCCCACCCGCAAGGAAGGCGGGACGTCCTACAAAGCGCCGCGCTGTCGAGCGGCCCAACCCGAAAGAGAATCAGGGCAATGAGTGCAGAGTCCGTAGGGGCCAATATTCTGCTGGTGGACGACGACGGGTCGATCCTTCGCCTGTTCCGCCGCTGTCTGGAAGCCGATGGACACCGTGTGAGCACCGCGCGTTCGGCTACCGAGGCCGAAGCCGCGCTGGGCCGCAACGTGTTCGACGTCTGCGTGCTCGACCTCGATATCGGCGGTGATTCGGGCCTGGAGCTGCTGCCCAGGCTGCGCGAATGGGCGCCGTGGATGCGCGTGATCATGGCCACCGCGACCGACGACGTCGGCACCGCGCTGTCGGCGATTCGCATCGGGGCGGCGGATTATCTCGTCAAGCCCTGCGATCCGAGCCAGTTGTCGCACGCGGTGGCGCAGCAGGTCGAGGCACGCCGGCTCGAGCAGCGTGTGCTTGCGCTCGAAGGCGAGCGCGGGCGCCGCAACGAAATCGATCTGACCACCTCCAATCCCGCGCTGTCGGCCACGCTCGACATGGCGCGCCGCGTCGCCGACACCGACGCGACCCTGCTCGTGCTCGGTGAAAGCGGAACCGGCAAGACCGTGCTCGCACGCGCCGTGCACGAGATGAGCCCGCGCCGCAATGCGGCCTTCGCCACGGTGAGCTGCCCTTCGCTGTCGGCCGATCTGCTCGCGAGCGAGCTGTTTGGTCACGTGCGTGGAGCCTTCACGGGCGCTACCGACAATCGCCAGGGACGCGTGCAGATCGCCGAAGGCGGTACCTTGTTCCTCGACGAGATCGGCGATCTGCCGATGGCGATGCAGCCCAAGCTGCTGCGTTTCCTGCAGGATCGCGAGTACGAGCGCGTGGGCGACCCGAACACGCGCATGGCCAACGTGCGCGTCATCGCCGCGACCAACCAGGATCTCAAGCGCATGGTCGCCGAGGGCAGGTTCCGCGAAGACCTCTACTACCGGCTCAACGTCGTGAGCCTGACCTTGCCGGCCCTGCGCGAACGTCGTGAAGACGTGCTCGCGATCGCCGAGCAGATCCTGCTGCAGCTTGCGGTTCGCTATGACCGCCCGGCGCGTCGGTTCACCAGGGAAGCGGCTTCGCTGCTGTCCCTGCATCCCTGGCCCGGCAATCTGCGCGAGTTGCGCAATGCCGTCGAGCGTGCGGTCATCATTTGCGAATCGGAGGCGATCACGCCCGAGCATCTGCCTTTCGGGCGCAGCTCGCCCTCGCCCGGACAGGCGCTGCGCGCGGGTGACCCGGTGTCGCTCGAGGAGCTCGAGCGCGCCCATATCGAGGCCATCGTCGCCGGCACCACCTCGCTCGAAGCGGCTGCCAAGCTGCTCAAGATCGACAGTTCCACGCTCTATCGCAAGCGCAAGGCTTTCGACGGTGCGGGCGTGAGCTAAAAGCTCGTAACGCAGCAATGAAAAGAGCCGCTAGCTGCGGCTCTTTTCATTGCTGCGGCACCACGCTCAGTGATGCGATCTGCGAGTTCCGGCTTCCGCTGCGCCCGGGGTCGGAGTCGCCGGAACCGATAGCTCTGCCGGTGTTTCCGCGAGCGGCTCCGCGCGCTTGGCGCGGCTCACCCGCTTCGGAGCGGCTACCGGCTCTGGCGGCAGATAACCGAGCCGGCGCAACACCGGCGTCAGCAGAATGCCGACGGAGACGACGGCGGCGGTGGTCTTGGTGAATGTCCATAAATTCATGTCTTGGATACTCCTTGAGATGAATCCAGCGGTGGATTGAATGCGCGTGTGGCGGAATTCGCCGAGCGTGCGGCGGTAGCCTGCAAGGCCAGGAACTCGCGGCTAGACGATGAAGCCTGGAAACCTTTCCAGAGGCGCCAGATATCGAGTCCGGCGCCGATCAGGACGAGTGGCTTGACCTTCTTTCCGCGAAACAGCGCACCCGCGATGCCGATCACGGTGACCGCCGCGACCGCGTACGGCAGCAAGGGCCTGAGCTTTCGAACTGCCGCATCGGCGCGATTGACCGTTCGCAGCGGTCCGCCGAGCGCTTGCGCGGCCGCGGTCAGTTCGTCGCGCCCATGATCGAAGCGTGCGTCGAATTGACTCGGATCGTGAGTTCGATCGTGCCCGTTCGCGATCGGATGTCCTTCGTGCGAGGCATTCGGATCGACGTGTTTTTCTACCATGCCTTCCTCCAGTTTCGCCTGCGCCAGCCTTGCCATGGCGCTTAGTGCAGTCGCGACAAAGTCTCCGCGGGTTCGAGCTGACGTTCCCGCTCGGCCGCAACCGCCACTTCGGGCAGCGGCGAGCCGACGTCTTCGCCGTTTCGCGGCTCGGTTGCTTCGGACTTGCGCTGGCCGGCGATGCGTTCGAGTGCCTCGCGGTCCTTCTCGAACTGTTCGATGCTGCGCGCGAACGGCTGTTCGCTGCGTGCGAGCAACGCTTGTACCTTCGTCCACGACCAGTATGTGATGCCCGCCGTCAGCAGCACCATGGCGCCGGCCGCATACAGGCGCCAGGCTGTGTCCCAGAACGCAAGGATGACGAACGCGGCGGTCAGCTGGTACAGAGTCAAAGCGGCGACCGCGAACAAGGCCCAGCGCCACAGCAGTTCGAGGATGTGCGAGCGCTCCTGCTTCCATTCGTGCTGGAACAGAGCCAGATGCGAACGCGCGTGCCGAAGTGCGGCTTCGATGAACACATGCAGCCGCTCGCCGATGCTCGGCCGATCGCCGCTCATATCGAACCTCCTTCGCTTACGCTGCGCGCTTATTTTTCGCTGCTGCGGCCGATGTTGCTGATGAAGCCGATCGCGAGTGCGGCGAGCACTACGATGGCGGCGGTCTGCCAGGGCTTCTCACGTGCATAGACGATGGCGGCATCGGCTGCGACCTTGCCGCGTTCAATTGCCGCATCGCGCAACGGAATCGCCTGCGACTTGACCTGTTGCAGGCTGTCCGTCAGCTTCCGGCGGGCCAGATCGACCGTTTCACCCGAGAGCGTGGTCGTCGCCTGCAGCAGCTCCTCCGCATGGCTGACGAGCGCCTGAAAATCCTTGCCCAGATGCTCGCGAGCGCTGGCGATATCGCTGGTGGCGGACAATTGCTGGTTCTTCATGGGACTCTCCTTGTCGTTGAAGCGCATGCGGCTCATGCGTAAGTGAATCGAAAACTGCATCAGCGTTTTCAGACGCTTGACCGCAGTCTGGTCATGTGACCTTGCTCTACGCTGACACCGCCGCAGCCATCATGCGTGCATCCGTCGACTCGAGATCGCAGGCACGTCCGTTGCGCGTGAATTCACGATGTCCAGGCCAGATGCAGGCGCCAAGGAGACGCAGTCGTGACGGAGCATGCCCTTCAATGCTGGATTTCATCGCGCAAAGCGAATGATGCGCCGAGCGCATTCATGCAGGCTGCGACCATGGAGCTCACTGCATGACCGAATGGGCAAGGGCATCGGCCTCCAGCGATGAAGCGTTCGAATCCGATCCATGGAAAGCATTCAAGGCGACACGGTACGTCAGCGAATCGATCGCGGCGCCTTTGTCGGCGGAAGACGCATCCGCCCAAAGCATGACGGAGGCGAGCCCGGTCAAATGGCATCTCGCGCATACGAGCTGGTTCTTCGAAGTCTTCGTGCTGATCCCTGCATGCGCGGGTTACCGGACTTTCGACGAGCGCTTTTCGCAGCTGTTCAATTCCTACTACCAGACGCTCGGAGTTCCGTTCGAACGGCATGCCCGCGGTCTGCTGACGAGGCCTTCGTTGAGCGAGGTGCTCGCCTATCGGCAGCATGTGAACCAGGGCATCGAGAACGCGCTGTGCAACGATCGCCTGTCGGCGGCGCTCATGAAGATCGTCGAACTCGGAGTTCATCACGAGCAGCAGCATCAGGAACTCATGCTCACCGACATCCAGCATCTGTTCTTCCAGAATCCGCTCAAGCCGGCCTACCGCGACACGCGTCTGAGCCGGGGCAGGGCGGAGCCGCTGCGCTGGCGCGATTTCGCCGGTGGCATTCACGGCATGGGCCACGCGCATCAGGGCTTCTGCTTCGACAACGAAACACCCGCGCACAGCGTGCTGTTGCGTGATTTCAGTCTCGCGAGCCGGCCGGTCAGCAATCTCGAGTATCGCCAATTCATCGACGACGGCGGCTATCGCGATGCGCGGTTGTGGCTTGCCGACGGCTGGTCATGCATCCTGCAGCTAAGCTGGAGCAAGCCGCTCTACTGGTCCGATGACCTCCAAACCGAATTCACCTTGCATGGGGAGCAGGCGATCGACCCCGATCGGCCCGTCGTGCATCTGAGCTTTTTCGAAGCCGACGCCTACGCACGCTGGGCAGGCGCGCGCCTGCCGACCGAATTCGAGTGGGAGCGCGCTGCGCAGCTGAGCTGCGAGGGCACCCCGCAACTCGCGTTTTCCGCACGCAACGAGCTGCACCCCGACAACGTGCATCGCGAGGCGTTTTCGGCCTACGACGAGGTGTGGACCTGGACGGCGAGCCCCTACGTGGCGTACCCGGGATTCGCCGCGTCGGCCGATGCGGTCGGTGAGTACAACGGCAAGTTCATGTGCAACCAGTGGGTTCTGCGCGGAGGCTCTGTCGCGACGCCGGCGGATCATGTGCGCTCGAGCTACCGCAATTTCTTTCCGGCCGACGCACGCTGGCAGTTCAGCGGCCTGCGACTGGCGCGGAGCTGATGGCAAAGCGCCAGGGCGTGCCGTTGAAGCCGCGCACACCGAAGGCGCCATGACAGGAGAATGTAATGGCTCACAACTCGACGACGGCGTCTAAGGCCGTTCATGCGGATCCGGCGCTGCTCGAAATCCGGGCGGGGCTCAGCCAGCCGCAGAAGGCTTTATCGCCCAAGTGGTTCTACGACGAGCTCGGATCGCAGTTGTTCGAGCGCATCTGCGAGCAGCCCGAGTACTACATCCCGGCGACCGAGCGCTCGATGCTGCAGGATCACGCGGCTGCCCTGAGTGCTTTCTGCGGACCGCGCTGCGTCATCATCGAACCCGGCGCGGGCTCGGCCGAGAAGTCCGCGATCCTGCTCGGCGCGCTCGATGAGCCTGCGGCGTACGTGCCGATCGAGATTTCGCCCACCGCGCTGCAGGCTTGCAGGCAACGCATCGCGGAACGGTTTCCGCAGCTCACGATCATGCCGCTGGTCGGTGATTTCACCGAGGAGGTGTCACTGCCCAGGATCGAGAACCTGCAATGGCGCCGCCGCGTGCTGTTCCTGCCGGGCTCGACGATCGGCAATTTCGAACCCGACTCGGTGCGCCGGCTGCTCGCGATGTGGAAGCGCATGGCCGGCGTGCATGGCGGCCTCATCATCGGCGTGGACTTGCGCAAGCCGCGCGAGATTCTCGAAGCTGCCTACGACGATGCGGCCGGCGTCACGGCCGAGTTCAACCTCAACCTGCTGCGCCGTCTCAACCGCGAATTCGGAGCCGACTTCAAGCTCGAGGCGTTTCGCCATCGCGCGGTGTTCAACGAGGCGCTTGGACGCATCGAAATGCACCTCGTGAGCCTGCAGCAGCAACGCGTGCACATCGGCGGAGCCAGCTTCATGTTCGCCCGGGGCGAAACCATCCACACGGAGAATTCATACAAGTACCGCCCGGGCGACTTCGCCGAGCTGGCCCTGTCCGCAGGCTGGAGGCGCAACGAACTGTGGATCGACGCGCAGGACCGCTTCAGCATCCACTGCTTCGATGCGATCCGCTGAGGCGGTCACTGCATCGATGGCGGGACGGGTTTTGCAAAAGACAAAAGCCCGGCCGCATCGCGACCGGGCGGTCCATCGACAGGCTGCTCTGGGCTAGGCCGGGTCAGCGCTTGCCGCCCGTCTCGGCCGGCTTTTCGCCGGGCCCACGATGCTTGCCGGGGCGCGCCTGCGTGCCAGCATGTCCGGGCGGATCGCTGGCCGGGAACGAATCGTAAGAGGCTTCGTCCACACGATCGCGCGTATCGATACTGTCGACCGCCGGTTTTTCCTGCGCGGTCTTCTTGCGTTGATGATCCTGGTGGCTCATATCGTCCTCCTGCGGGCGGTGCCTGAAAGTGCAGGGCATTGGGCGCCGTGCTGGCTGAACCTATGCTGGTTTGTCGCGGATCACCCCTGAACGACAGGACGCAAGCGAATGACCGATGAGGCCTCGATTCCTCCCGCCTTGCTCGAGGCGTTGCGCGCGGCCCGCCGCATCTGCGTGTTCACGGGCGCGGGCATGTCGGCCGAGAGTGGGGTGCCGACGTTTCGCGATGCGCTGACCGGCTTGTGGGAGCGCTTCGATGCCGAACGCCTGGCCACGCCCGAAGCCTTCCATCGCGATCCGGCGCTGGTCTGGGGCTGGTACGAATGGAGGCGCATGAAGATGCGCCTCGCGCAGCCGCATGCGGGACATCGCGCGCTCGCCGCGCTCGAGCGTCGGCTGTCCGCGCTGACCGTGATTACGCAGAACGTCGATGATCTGCACGAGCGCGCGGGCAGTACGCGCGTGCTGCATCTGCACGGCGAGCTCGAAGCGACACGCTGCGTGCGCTGCGCAGCCCCGTTCGAATTGCCGGCCGCGGTTCCGCAGGAACCCGAAGGCGGGCGACGCATCGAGCCTCCGCGTTGCGCGAGCTGCGGCGACCGCGTGCGCCCGGGCGTGGTCTGGTTCGGCGAAGGCCTGCCGATGTCGGTCCTGCAGCAGGCACACGAGGCGGCCGCGGCCTGCGACATGTGGATCACCGTCGGTACCTCGGGCCTCGTCTATCCGGCCGCGGAACTGCCGCTCGTCGCCGCGCGTGCCGGGGCGAGGCTCGTGCAGATCAATCCGCTGCCGACTCCGCTCGATGCGCACTACGACCATGTGCTCGGCGCAACCGCGGCCCGGTGCCTGCCGGCGTTGTTCGCGCAAGCGCGCGATTGAGCGAGCCTTCAGCCTCGGCGCTCATAATCGCGCGCATGGATCATCACACAGGACTTCCACCGCGCCAGGCGCCGGCGCGCGGCATGCTCGTGCCGCTGATCGTCGCCTGCGCCCTGTTCATGGAGAACCTGGACTCGACGATCATCGCCACCGCGCTGCCGGCGATCGCGCAGTCGATGAACGAGGATCCGCTGCATCTGTCGATGGCGGTCACTTCGTACCTGCTGAGCCTGGCGATCTTCATTCCGCTGTCGGGCTGGATGGCCGATCGCTACGGCGCGCGGCGCGTGTTCCGCAACGCGATCCTGATCTTCGTGCTCGGCTCGATCGCATGCGCGCTCTCGCAGAGCATCGGCCAGTTGGTCAGCGCGCGCATGCTGCAAGGACTCGGTGGGGCGATGATGGTGCCGGTCGGTCGACTCGTGCTGCTGCGCGAAGTCGACAAGGCCAATCTGGTCGGCGCGATGTCCTATCTGACGATCCCCGCGCTGATGGCCCCGATTCTCGGCCCTCCGCTCGGCGGGCTCATCGTCACCTTCGCGTCGTGGCGGCTGATCTTCCTGATCAACGTGCCGATCGGTGTGCTCGGCTGGTGGCTCGTGAGCCGCTACATTCGCGAAGTGCGCGAGGAGCATCAGCCGCCGCTCGATCTCGCCGGATGGATGATCCTCGGCGCCGGCCTGGCCGGCATGATTTTCGGCTTCGAGAATCTCGGCAAGCACGTGCTCTCGCCGGGCATCGCGCCGGCGATCCTGCTCGGCGGCATCGCGCTGCTCGGGCTCTATGCCTGGCATGCGCGGCACGAGCATTCGCCGATCCTCAAGCTCTCGCTGATGCGGGTCGCGACCTTTCGCGTCTCGGTCACCGGAGGCTCGCTGTTCCGCATCGGCGTCGGTGCGTTTTCGGTGCTGCTGCCGATGATGCTGCAGCTCGGTTTCGGCCTGTCGGCCCTGCAATCGGGCTCGATCACGTTCGCGAGCGCGGTCGGTGGGCTGCTCATGAAGACGATCGCGCAAAGGCTCACGCGCCGCTTCGGCTTTCGCGATCTGCTGATCCGCAACACCATCATCTGCGGCTGCGCGCTGGTGCTCTGCGGCTGGCTACGGCCGAGCCTGCCGTACGCGCTCATGATCGGCTTCCTCGTGCTGACGGGCTTCTTTCGCTCGCTGCAGTTCACCTGCGTCAACGCCATGGCCTTCGCGGACATCGACGAGGACGACATGAGCCAGGCGACGAGTTTCTCGAGCACCGCGCAGCAGCTTGCTTTGAGCATCGGCGTCGGCATCGGCGTGCAGGTGCTCAACATCAGCATGGCGCTGCGCCGCGACACGGCGCTCGACGACATCGATTTCATCATCGCGTTTTTCGTGGTGGGCCTGATCTCGCTGTCGTCGCTGCTGAGTTTCAGGCGCCTGGCGCCCGGTGCGGGCAGCAGCGTGAGCGGGCACCGGCTCGCGCTCGCAAACGAATCGCCACCGACTGCCGCGCATTGACGTTTGCGCCCGTACGCTCTCAATCCATCCCGCATTCAGTGAGCAAGGCCTATGTTGATCATCCAATCCGCCCGGCCTAGAGGTGGATACGACGAGAGACCCCTCCATGAGCACTCACTGCGCTGCCTGCCGTTCGCTGATCGCCCAGCCGCGAGCCGCTGCGATTCCCTACTTTCTCGAACCCATCGTGTTCCCGAACCTGCATCGCGGCCCGCGACGCTTCTACGCCTGCATGGCTTGCGCGCAGCAATGGGAATTCGATGTCGCCCGGCAGCGGTGGACGAGCGCGGATTACTCGAAGCCCGAGCAGCCGCAACGCTCGCCGGGGATTTCGATCGCCGCCTGATCGCGTAGCGACGCTTGTCCCAGCGCGCCGTCGCTAGAAGCGACTGCGCGATTGGTCGATGCATTGGTCCCGGGCGAACCGGACGCCGGTCGCCAAGGCATCTTCGTAGCTGTAGAACGACGAGCTTGGGCGATCCGGAGGCTGCGGTTCGTGACGCCCGTCCGCGAACTCCACAGTCCAGATCCACTTGCCGCCGATGATCTTGCCGATCTTCACGGCGAAGCCCTCTTCGTCGAATGGGACGGTCTGCCAGGCGATGCGCGGTCGGTTCTGAGGCATGGCGATCGGTTGCGGAATGGCGTTCGCGGGAGCGTGGTCGGTTCCGACCGAAGCTGAGATGAAGCGAGACGGCGCACCGCCCGGGGCCGATCGGCCACGGGCTCGCGTATCCTCGAAGCCGGTTAGCGAGCGAGGACGAGGCATGGCGATCAGCGACGACGACTGGCAGGAACTCGAGCAGATGGTCGAGGACTTTCAGCCCGGCCTGTATCAGCACTACAAGGGCCAGCAGTACCTCGCCTTGTGCTTGGCCCGCGACGACGAAACCGAAGACGTACTCGTGGTCTACACGCGGCTTTACGCGCGGCCCGGCCTGCCGACGAGCGTACGTCGCCTGCAGGTCTGGAACGAGGAGGTCGAAGTCGACGGCCAGCGGGTTCCGCGCTTCACCTATGTAGGCCACGTGACCGACGAGGTCGATAGCCGCGGCCAGCCGCAGCAGGCGCGCGGTGGCCGCGGATTCTTCGGCTGGGTCAAGGACAACCTCTGAAGCGCGCAGGCGCGAGGCTCAGGCCACCAGATCGGCTGCGATCGCCGCGAGTGCCTGGCGCGCGTCTTCCGGCGACAGCCGCGCCTGCAGGCCGCGCTGTCCGCCATTGATGTAGACGTAGGGCTCGGCCAGTGCACTGCGTTCGATCGCGGTCGGCAGCCGCTTGCGCTGGCCGAAAGGACTTACGCCGCCGACCTTGTAGCCGCTGATCCGCTCGGCGTCGGGCACCGGCATCATGCTCGCGCTCTTGCCGCCGAAGGTCGCGGCGACCTTCTTCATGCTGAGCTCGCGGTCCGACTGCAGGATCACGCAGACCGGCTTGCCGTCGACGAGCGCCATGAGCGTCTTGAGCACGCGCGCGGGCGGCTCGCCGAGCGCCTCTGCGGCCTGCAGGCCGACGCGCGGGCTGTTGGGATCGTAGTCGTAGCTGCGGGTTTCGAAGGCGACGCCGTTGTTGGCGAGCCAGAGCGTCGCCGGTGTGCCCTTCGACATCAGGGCCGGCTGCCGCGCGCGAACCAGACGCCCGAGGCCTGCGCGATCAGCTGATCGCCCGAGCGCACTTCGCAGCGCACGAACGAGAGCTTGCGCCCGCTCTTGGGCAGCACCACGACGATGTCGAGCCAATCGCCTTCGCGAGTCGGGCCGACGAAGTCGATGTTCAGCGAAGCGGTGAGGAAATCGGCCGGTACCGGCGCCAGCTGATGCACGCTCGAGCCCATGGTGATGTCGAGCAGCGCGGCCAGCGCTCCGCCATGCAGGATCGAAAGCTGGTTCAGGTGCTGGCGCTGGACCTGCCAGCGATAACCCATGCCCTCGACGTCCGGGCGGTGATAGACCGGGCCCAGTAACTGGTGGAAGGGATTGCCGTCGTCGGCCAGCAGCTCGTAATCGTCGTTCATCGTGAGGTGAAATGGGAAAGGAGCCCTGAGGCCCGTCTGTTCGCCGCCATTCTATGCACGTTCACGTGCTTGAATGGAATCGGAATACACCACCGCGCCAGCGATGAAAGTCGCCCTCACGAGTTCGCGGCGCAGATCGGTGCGGGCGCGGGTCCAGCCGCGGTCGAGCAGGCAGAGATCGGCGACGCGGCCGAGCTCGATGCGCCGGCGCTCGTGCAGGGCTTCCGGGTCGCGCAGATAGCAGTCCAGCGCCTGCTCGGGCGTCAGCGCCTCGTCGGCGCCGATCAGATGGCCGCTGCGCGTGCGGCGCGAAACCGCGGCGCTCATCGAGGCCCAGGCGTCCCAATGCCCGAAAGCCGAATCGCTGCCGGCCGCGAGCGTCACCCCGGCGCTCAGGAACGAGCGCAGCCGGTATAGCTGCGGCAGCTCGGCGGCGTCCATCGCCTGGCGATACTCGTCGCCGCGCTCGGACACGAAGTGCGGCTGGCTGACGACGGCCAGGCCCAGGCGCGCGATCTCGTCGACGAAGGCGTCGGAGGCGACCGAGGCGTGTTCGATGCGGTCGCCCTTGCGAGCTCCGGCCTCGTCGATCGCGGCGATCGCGTAGGCGAGCTCGACTTCGGTCGCGCAGTGGATCGCGATCGGCCGGCCCTGCTCGTGCGCGAGCCGGATCAGCGCGGCGGCCTCGTCGAGCGGAGCGAAATCGGCCTCGTGCAGATGCAGCTTCACCGCGCCGAGCCGGATGCCGGGCGCAAGGGCGAGCCCGGCGAGCTCGGGCAGGCCCGCGAGCAGCAGGCGCTGAGGCAGGGCGCCGCAGGCCCGCTGGGCCGCGAAATGCGCGGCCATGAAGGCATCGTTGCGCGGCGACATGTCGGTGACGCCGGTCACGCCGACGGCGGCGAGTTCGCGGCCGACGCGCGCGAGCGCGGGCGGCTCGCTGCGCAAGGCCTGCTTGAGCCAGGCATCGGAATCGAACAGCCGGCCCGTATAGCGGCCGTCGATGCGTTCGAGCCCCGGCGGCGCCGGCGCAGCCGACAGCAGCCGCTCGAGCGCCATCGAATTGAAGAACCACATGCGGCCCGAGCGATGCTGGATGCGCAGCGGGCGCTCGCGCACGATCGCATCGAGCGTCGCCGCGTCGAGCAGGCCGCAGAGGCTTTCGTGATAGCCGGTGCCGCGCAGCCAGCCGCTGCCGGGCGCTTGCCGCAGGCATTGCGTGAAGCCCTGCGCGTCCACGACTTCGGGCGGGCCGCAGCGCAGCGATTCGAACGAGGCCGCGAGCGCCATCAGGTGCAGGTGGTGATCGTGCAGGCCCGGAATCAGCAGGCCGCCGTTCGCATCGATGCACGGCTCGCTTTCGTCGTGATCGAGCTTGCCGATTGCGGCGATGCGCCCATCGCGCAGGCGCAGGTCGGCGATCGTGCCGTCTTCGAGTTCGGCGTTGCGGATCAGCATGCGAGGCTTGCGTAGCGCGAGGTGTCGCGGCCGAATTCGGCGGCCGCCGCGAACGCGCGGATGCGCGTGCGCGCGAACGGCTCGCCGACCGCCGCGCTCCAGGCGCGCAGATCGTCGGCGAGCGCCTGGGGCGCGGCCCGGCGCGCGCTCCCGAGCGCATGCGCGGCGACACCGCTCATTGCCAGCGACTGGCGCCCGCCGCGGCGCGAGCGCCAGGCTTCGAAGGCGAGCATCGCGGCGTAGATGCCGGTCAAGGGATCGGCGATCGCATCGCCGACGAAGCCGATGCTGCCGCTTGCATCTTCGAGCGCCGCCGAAAGCCCGGCCGCGACGCCGCAATCGTCGCCGAAGCCGATCCAGTTCGCGGTCTCGCCGGTCGCGCCGTGGCCGGTGATCGAAATCCAGTTCAGCCCCGGTACTTCGGCGACGAAGCGCTCCGCGTCGATGCCGAGCTGGCGCAGTGCGCGGGGGCGCGCGGCCTCGATGACGATGTCGGCGCTCTCGATCAGGCCATGCAAGGCCCGCAGCTGCGCCGCATCGGCGAAATCGAGCACGACGCTGGCCTTGCCCTGATTGAGCAGGGAGAAGAAATCCGGCGCGCCGCCGCGCATCGCGTCGGGCCTGCGCAGGCTCTCGACCTTGATGACTTCGGCGCCTGCGAGCCACAGCAGATGGCCGCACAAGGGCCCGGCCCAGAGCGCGGACAGATCGACGACGCGCGGCGGCCTGCCATCGTCACGTATCGCCGGCAGGCCGTCGCGCAGGCGAACGCTCGGTTCGGCATCGTCGGGCTCCGCGGCATGCACGGCCGAAATCGCGAGCCCGAGCAGGCGACCGCGTTCGACCAGGCTCGCGGCGCGGCTTTGCGCGATGAGCCCGGCGATCGCCGCATCGTCGCCGGCATCGACGTCGTCGCGTTCGAACAGGGCGGGCAGCAGCTCGCAGTCCGTCGCCCGGCTCAGGCTCAGCGCGATGGCGTCGTCGGCGGCGTCGAACAGCTCGCAATTGGCCGATGCGGCGATGCGCCCCGGAACGCGGTAGCCGGCCAGCGTCGCGCGTTCGCCGAGCAATGTCGGTCCATCTAGCGACTGCAGCGCGGGCGCCCCGCTGAGACGGGCCAGACGGCGAAGCCAGGCATCGGCGATGTCCGCGAGCGGGATGGCGGGAGAAGTCATGAGCGCGATTGTCCGCAAAAAACGTGGGGACCACGAGCCATTCGGTTTGCGTCGCCGCAGGGCTGCCGCCCTGCGGCGCTCGGCTACGTGCGCGCGACGCAGGACGTTTCTAGACGTCCCTGGCGCCCATGCCGCGAAAAACCGTCGCCATCAGTCGTTTCGCGCGCGCTTCGCCGGCCTGGGTCGGCGGTATTTTCCAGAGCGAACTCATCAGCATGACGAAGTCCTCGGGGTCGGCGTCGGGCGCGAGCTCGCCAGCGCTCTTGCAGGCGTCCATGAGCTGGCCCAGGGCCAGCAGCAGCTTCTGGTAGTTGGCCTGGAAATCCTGGCCGGCCATCGCCACGTGCAAGGTATCGGCGACGCCGTGCTTCATGCGCCCGAAGCGGGCGAGCCGGTCGCACCACAGCCGGAAGGCCGCCAGCGGCGGGTGCTTGGCGAGCAGCGACGGAGCGAGCGCGACCAGGGCATCGATCTCCTTTCGGTACACGCTCAGAACCAGGGATTCACGGTTCGGAAAATGCCGATACAGCGTGCCGGCACCGACGCCGGCCGACTTGGCGATCGAGTTGAGCGAGGCTTGCGGATCGGCGGACAGCGCATCGCGCGCGACATCGAGAATGCGGTCTCGATTGGCTTTTGCGTCAGCACGCAGATTGTCGTCGCTCATGGTGTCCTTGACCAACCGGAGAGTTCTCCGGTACGGTGGTTGCGTAAACGGAGAATTTTCCGTTTTTTAGCCCACCGGGAGGCACTATGCAATACATCAAGCTCGGCCGCACGGGTCTCGAGATTTCTCCGATCTGTATCGGTTGCATGGGTTTTGGCGATCCGTCGCGGGGCCATCCGAGCTGGGCTCTCGGCGAGCAGGCCGGCCGCGCCCTGATCCGTCACGCGATCGAAGCCGGCATCAACTTCTTCGACACCGCCAATCTGTACTCGCAGGGCACGAGCGAAGAAACCTTCGGTCGGGCGCTGAAGGACTTCGCCCGGCGCGAGAGCGTGGTGATCGCCACCAAGCTGGCGGCGCCCATGCGTGCGGGGCCCAATGCCCGGGGGCTGTCACGCAAGGCGATCATGACCGAGATCGACCATAGCCTCAGACGGCTGCGCACCGACTACATCGATCTCTACCAGATCCATCGCGCGGACCCGACCACGCCGTGGGAGGAAACGCTCGAGGCGCTGCATGATCTCGTGAAGATCGGCAAGGTCCGCTATCTCGGCGCGTCGTCGATGATGGCCTGGGAATTCTCCAAGGCGCGCCATCTGCAGAAAGCCAATGGCTGGGCCAAGTTCGTGTCGATGCAGAACCACTACAACCTGCTCGCGCGCGAGGAAGAGCGCGAGATGTTGCCGCTGTGCTTCGACGAAGGCGTGCAGACGCTCGTCTACAGCCCACTCGCGCGCGGCCGGCTCGCCCGGCCCTGGGGCGTTGCGACGGCGCGCTCGGAAGCGGAGCCGTTCGCCGCCGTGCTGCATGAACATGCCGACACGCAGGCGAGCGATCGGAAGATCATCGATGCCGTAGGCGCCGTCGCCGCGGCGCGCGGTGTGAGCCGTGCGCAGATCGCGCTGGCCTGGCTGCACCGCAATCGCGTCGTCGCCGCGCCTGTCGTGGGCGTTCTCGACGCCGCTCATATCGATGAGGCCATCGCGGCGCTGTCGATCGATCTGGACGATGACGAGGCGAGCCAATTGGAAGCTTCCTATACGCCGCGCCGCGATATCCAGGGCATCTCGGACCCTGCGGCTCTCGCGCGCATGGCCGCGGTCAGCGGCGTCAAGCTCGCCGCCGCCTGATCGCAGGCCGTCGGCAGAGATCAACGGAATTCAACGCAAAATTAAGGACGTAATCATGACGATCTTGGTAACGGGTGGTACGGGCCTCGTGGGCTCGCGTTTGTTGCGGCGCCTGGTCGAGTCGGGAGTGGAATGCCGAGCGCTCGTGCGCGCCGGCAAGGAGCTTCCGTCCGGCGTGATCCCGGTGGTCGGAGACCTTTTCGATCCGGCTTCGCTCGCGTCCGCCGTCGAAGGCGTTTCGGCAATCGTGCATCTGGCCGCCGTGTTCCGCACGGCCGATACCGACGAGATCTGGAAGGCCAACCTCGAAGGCAGCCGCCAGCTCATCGCCGCGGCCCAGCAGTTCGCGCCGCAGGCACGCTTCATCATGGCGAGCACGGGCCTGGTCTATGACGCGCACGGCCAGCGGCCTGGCCGCGAAGACGATGCCGCCGATCCCCAGCTGGCGTATCCGGCGAGCAAGCTCGCGGCCGAGAACGAGCTCCGCGCCAGCAATCTCAACTGGTCGATCCTGCGCCTCAGCTTCGTCTACGGCGACGACGACGGTCATCTGCAATCGGTGCCCAAACTGGTCGGTGCGTACAAGTGGCATCCCGCGAGCAGGCTCAGCATGATTCACCATCGCGATGTTGCGACGATCGTCAAGCTCGCGCTGGAAGGTGCGATGGACCGGCGCATCGTCAATGTCACCGACGAATCGCCGATGTCGATTTACGAAATCGCAACGCTGGTCGGTGAATCGATACCGCCGTCGTCGGAACCCCTGGCGAACCCGTGGTGGGGCCAGATCGATGGAGCGCTCGCGCGCAGCCTGGGTTTTCACCCGATGGTCGCGACGGCCTATCAAGCGGCGCGTGAGAACGCACTTTGAATTTTCAGCGATGTCCGGTCCCGGGCGAGCCGTGAAACGCCTATTGTTCGTCGTCCTGCTTGGAGTTCTTGCCGTGACTGCCTGCGTCGCCTATTTCCAAAGCTCACCTTCCCGCTATTCGGAATCTCAGCAACAACGAGACGGGCGCTTCCACAACGCGCTGCCGCGCCCACCGATGGGCCTGTGGCAGGGCATGAAGCTGACCTGGACCTTCTTCTTCGCGAAGCCCAAGGGCACGACGCCGGACCGGCCGATTCCCGTGCGCGCCCTCGATCTCGAGCAACTGCAGGCGGCGCCCGAGCGCAGCCTGTATCGCCTGGGACATTCGACCGTGCTCATGAAGCTCCGCGGACGCTACTGGATCACCGACCCGGTGTTTTCCGAGCGTGCCTCACCGGTGCAGTGGGCCGGCCCCGCGCGCTTTCATGCGCCGCCCATCGCGATCGAAAACCTGCCGCCGATCGCGGGCGTGATCCTTTCGCACAATCACTACGATCATCTCGACCAGGCCGCCGTCATGCAGCTGGCCGCCAAGACCGGCCGCTTCGTCGCGCCCCTGGGTGTCGGTGATCAACTGATCGCCTGGGGAGTCGATCCGGCCAAGGTCGAGCAGCTGGACTGGTGGCAATCGACCGAAGTCGACGGCCTGCGATTGACGGCCACGCCGGCGCAGCACTTCTCGGGTCGCGGCCTGACCGACACGGATCGCAGCCTGTGGGCTTCGTGGGTCATCCAGGACGCGGACCTGCGCGTGTTCTTCAGCGGTGACAGCGGCTACTTCGACGGCTTCAAGAGAATCGGCGATGCCTACGGGCCGTTCGATCTGACGCTAATGGAAACCGGTGCCTACGATGAGCGCTGGGCCTTCGTGCATATGCAGCCCGAAGAGACCCTGCAAGCCCATCTCGATCTGCGCGGCCGCTGGCTGCTGCCGATCCACAACGGCACTTTCGATCTCGCGTTGCATCCCTGGGAACAGCCCTTCGAGCGCGTCGCCGCGCTGGCGGCCGCGCACGGCGTCGCGCTGACCACACCTGTGATGGGCGAGCGCATCGACATGCTTGCTCCGGTGCCGGGCTCGGCATGGTGGAGGAAAGACGCCGCGCTCCGATGACAGCGGGCGCGTGCGGACTCTGGCGCAATCCGCGGATGGCCTCGTCGAAATCCGCTCAGGCTTTGCGGAGTCGGCGCAATTCGTGTCGGGTGGTTCTCAACGGCCAGCCTGCGACAGCCATTGCCTGCCCTCGGCATAAAGTGCGCGCGACTCGTCGGTGTTGTCCACGATCTGCCCCGGTTGTATCGAATATCCCTTCTGGCTCAGCGACAAGGCCAGATAACGATAGGCGGGGGGGAAGGCATCCTCGTTCATGAAGAAGCCGATCAACCAGAATCTCAGGGAAGGCCCGACGCTATCCATTCTGTCTTTCTGATAGATGCAGAACCGGCGCGCGATCCGCCAGGCATCGGCCCTCTTCTCGACGAAGTCGAAGAACTGCGCTTCAGAGCTCACATCGAGCTCGATGCCGAGCGGCCCGAGTGCTCTCGCCTGGATCGTGACCGGTGTGATCGCAATCGCGCGATCACCGGCGATGTCGACGATCGAGGGCTTCATGACATGGGACGACATCGCTCCGCCTTGTGCCATCGCCCTGGAAGCGTCGACGAAGCCTGGAAATTTTCCCTTGAACCACGAAACCTGAATCTCGCCATCGGCGTGGAAGGTATCGAGCAAGTCGGACCACATGCCGTGGTCTCGAAAGTATCCCCACTTGAGAATGAGTTGACCGATGTCGGAGCGGGCTTGGTAAGTGGCGTTCACGGTAGTGGCCGGCGTGGTGCTGAATGTTTCCGCCGCGTTGGTGGGCGCAGGGCCGAACGACAGCGCGAAAAGTAGGGTTGAGAGGATCCTTGCAGACTTCACGATGCGATCGTCCTCGGTGGCGGCTCCGTCGATCGGCAAGGCTGCTGGCGTAAGGCGCTTCGTGGCATTGGAGAATGCTCTCTGCTCCGACGCCGGGCGCCGTGGAAGACGAAGAGGATCGGTTCGCCGATGGTGATGGTCAGGCCCGCCATAAGAATCCGGGTCCGGGCAGGTGACGGCCGTCGTCGCTGCCGACCTCGCGCTGGACCAGCCGGTTGAGCTTGGCGTTCATGGTCATCACGAGTTCGCGCACCGCCTCGGGCTCGTGGGCGAGGTTGCGGGTTTCGCCCGGGTCTTCGAGCGTGTCGTAGAGCTCCAGGTCGTTGCGCGCGAGTAGTTCCTGCCAGGAGCGTGGCGTGTGATGCTCGTTCGGCGCGAAATAGCGTGCGAACTTGTAGCGACCGTCGTAGACGCCGCGCATCTGGCCGCGCTTGCCGAGCAGTCCGCGGAACTGCGGTTTGCGCAAGCTCAGCAGGCTCGTCGCACCGCTCTTCTGGCGTTCCTCGTCGAAAGCCAGCGCGGGACGTGATCCTGATAGATGAGACTGGTCCAGTGCAGCAGGATGCCGTCGTCGCCATTCGTGCGCGGCGCTGACCCGTCACGGCGCAGGATGACGCCGCTCAAGTCGCAACCGACCAGCTCGGGTACTTCGCGCTGCACCGTGGCGGGCGACACGCCGGCCAGGCCGAGCAGCGTCGGCGCCATGTCGATGTGACTCGCGAGCGCCGGCGTCGACGCTGTGCCGGCGAACTGCGGGTGATGCACGAGCAGCGGCACCTGCATGGCTTCGCGATACGGCAACGCGCCTTTGCCTCGCAGTCCGTGCACGCCGAGCATCTCGCCGTGGTCCGCCGTGAAGATCACGATGGTGTTGCCGGCCTGGCCGCTCGCATCGAGCGCATCGAGCAGCCGCACGATGTGCAGATCGCTCTCGCGAATGCAGTTGTAGTAGTAATTCACGAACTCGCGGCAGGCCTGCTCGTTCTCGTAGGGCAACCGGCCCATCGCGATCTCGTCGCAGAGCGCGTATTCGATCGCGGCGGGAACCCGGGTGCTCAGGTCCACCGGCCCGAAATTGGCGGGCAGGGGATAGCCGAGGTCTTGCTGGTAGAGCGCGGTCTGCGGCGGTCTGGCGAGCTCGTCGGGATAGTTGATCTTGCGGGTGGCCGTCATCTCGGGCCCCGACGTGAAATACATGATGTCGTGCGGGTTGACGATGTTGACGGCCGCGAACCAGGGTGGGTCGCGGTCCGCCTTGCGCTGCAGGAAAGCCACCGCCCGGTCGGTGGTCTCGGTGTCGTCGCGATGGCCGCCGAGCACGCCGTCGAGCTCGTGCGTGGTGCCCACTTCGTCGAAGCCGAAGCTCTGGATCTCGTCGCGCACCTGCTCCGGCGTCCAGGCCGCGTGCTTGCGTCCATAGAGCCGGCTCAGATGCCATTTGCCGAAGTAGGCGGTGTGATAGCCCGCAGCTCCCATGAGTGTGCCGAGCGTCGGCGCATCGCGCTTGAGCGAAGGGGCGTAAGGCAGCGGGATGTTGTCCCAGACTCCGTTGTTCTGGGAGTGCTGGCCCGTATAGAGCACGGCGCGAGCGGTCGAGCAGACCGGCGTGGGCGTGAGTGCCCGAGAGAAGCTCAGCGATTCGCGCTGCAGCCGGGCGCGGCCGGGACAATGCGTATCGATGAAACCGGCCGGCAGCAGCGACCAGGCCTGCTCCTGGTCGCTGGTCACGAGCAGGATGTTGTAGGCCTTGCTGCCCGCGACGGCAGACAGTTCGAGCCTGGGCTGCTTGCGGCTGCGCATGCCGAAGCCGAGGCCGATGGCTCCCGCGGCGGTCGCCGCACCGATGCCGCCGAGCAACTTGCGACGCGACATGCTCATGCCCTGGCTCCCGTTGATTTCGTCGAGGTCAATTCTGTTGTGGAATTCATGTGCATCGGCCTTTCTCCCGGCGGATGTCGGTCCGGCAAGTGCCTACCAGGTTCGGATCAGACGCAGCGCCACACCGCGGCTGACCTGTGCGTTACGCGCATAGAAAGTATCCGCATAGCTGATGTTGATGCCCGCGTGCTCGGCGATGCGTATCGCCGCGAAGGGCCCGCCGCTGTAGGTGCGAAGCCGGAAAGGTCGTTCGGGCGCTCCGGACCCGCTGTCGTCGGTGGTCTGGATCACGGCTACCACGTTGAACCCGAATGCGAAGCGACCGACCACTTTTTCGATCGCGAACTCGGTGTTGAAGAACTGCCCCGTCCTGATCTCGGTGTCCTTGTTGATCGTGTTCCAGCCGTAACCCGTACGATTGCCCACGGTGATGCCCGAAAAGCTGTCGTAGTACTGAGGCCCGAACGAATACACCATCGCGGTCTCGAGTCGGCTGGTGTAGTAGTTGAGGCTCGGGTTGGGAGCACGATCGCTGCGGTACTCGCCATCCGGAATCGCCACCGCCAGATCGATGCCGTACCTGAAGCGTCTGTCAGCGCTCGTCCGCGTGAAGAAGAATGCGAACACACTGTCGCTCAAGCCGCCGACCTCACGGTTCTGGGCATCGAGTTCGGCCTGCTGCGCGCCAGAGACTTGCGTGACCACACGATTCAGCGATGCGTTCAATCCTGCTTGCAGGGCGGGGGGCAGCGATGGTGACGGTTCCGGTCGCAGCTGTACTGTTTGCTGCGAGATCGAAACCTCTCGATCCATGCGCTGATAAGCGCGGCTCAGGCTGACGCCCAGGCGGTTTCGTTCGACGCCGGTGTCGAAAAGGTAGCCGATGATGAAACGATACTGCTGCGAAAGCTGCCGATAGTCGATCGCTGCGGATCCCACGTCGACGTTGTAGGTGCCGTCAGGAATTGCACCGCCCGTCGCAATGCCGGTCGGCAAGGGGATCGTCTGACCGGGAACCGAGATGTGATGGCCTTTGTCGTCCACCACTTCGTAGGAGTCGAGATAGGCCATTGCCGCAGTGCCGAAGAAGCCAACCTGTTCGATATCGGCGGCCATCTCTCCACCGAGAACCGGTAGGCCAGCCTGGCGCAGGCGATATCCTTCGGCGGCTGTCGACGCGGGACTCCACAACAGTGCTTCGAGGGCCAGGAAAAGGGCGGCCGGCCCCATTGGGAAGAATCCCGCTTTGCTGCTCATGAATCTCCTCCGATGTCTTTGTTGAATCTTTCGGCAACGCTGTCTCCGGGAAACCCGTTCGGGCAGCGCGCACTTTGTTCTTTGCAATCGATAACGCGATCGATGGTCGCGGTGTACAGCCTTGCGTCGGGGCTAGTCGGCTTCGCCAGGCAGACTGCTGGTCGTGAACGTGAGCAGGGTGTTCATCACCGGCGATGGGGAAGAGCGAGGACAGGTCGTGGCGTGCTCTGCCACGACTCGTTGCTGCGCAATCAAGCCAGTGCGACGAGGTGTCGTCAGGAACATGGTTTCTTCTCTCCGGACATCGGGCCTTCGGTCTGGATTGCCGATGGTCACGAAGTGCCGGGTAAACTCTATGTTGCTGCGGCATATAATCGAAGATGCCTGAATCTTCGAGCTGCATAAGAAAATGAATCAGCTACTGTCGATCACCAAGCTCTCCGCGCTGAGGGATTTCCTCGAAGTGGTCGAACGTGGCAGCTTGCGTGCGGCTGCGCGTCATCTCGGTACGGCACAGCCGACGATCAGCCGCAACATCCGCGAGCTCGAGCGGAAACTGGATCTGGAGCTGTTCGAACGCAGCGCGACCGGCACCCAGCTGACCGAACTGGGCAAAGTCTTCTACGGCCGTGTCAAAGGCGTTCAAGCGGAACTGCAGCGCGCCCATGAAGAACTCGAGCAACTGCGTGGACACGGGCAGGGAAGCATCCGTGTCGCGCTATCGTCGGTTGCGCAGATCACGCTGCTTCCGGACGCCATGGCGGCATTTCGCAAGCGCTATCCGAAGGTGAAGATCGAAATAATCGACGGCATGTTCGCCCGCATAGAAAGCGAGCTGCGCAATGGCGTCATCGACTGCTACGTTGGTCCCGTTCCCGAGCAGGTCAGCAGCGATTTCCGCATCGAGAAACTGTTCGACAGTACGCACGTCGTCGTCGGTCGAAAGGACCATCCACTTGCAAAAGCCAGGTCGTTGAGCGATCTCGCGCAGGCCGAGTGGGCCTCCATCGTCATCTCGGGCAGCGTCGGCAGCGATCTCACGGCCCTGTTCGCGCATCACGGACTTCCGGTTCCGCAGCCCGCCGTGAAGGTGCATTCCGCACTGTCGATGATGCTGGTCGTATTTCAGAGCGATCTGCTCATGCTGGTTCCGCTGAGCTGGGTGCAATCGCCACTATGGACCGACACCCTGGTGCCGATTCCGATCGACGAGATCGCGCCAGCGCCCGCGATCTGCATGGTGCGGCGTAATGCCTTGCCGCTGACGCCGGCTGCGGAACACTTCTGCGACATGATGCGCCGAGGCGCATCGCACTTGGCATCGCCGACCGGAAAACTCGCTCCTCGCCGCTCACCGAAGAAAAGCTGAAAGCGGCAGCGCGTATCGACATGAGGGTTCCGTCACCGCGCTCGCCACGGCGGAGGAAAAGCGCTGTGCTCCGTGAAGGCGATCCCGCGCAGGCTATGGCCCGCGATCTGCGGGCGGTGTCCAAGTTTGTTCGAGCTTTAGCGGAGTCGGGCGCAATTTCAGCTGGGCCGCAGCCACTGCGTTGTTGAGGCCGGAGCACAGCAGCTGCGTGGTGCTGGGCCGCTCCGGAACCTCGCGTGCTTTGCGCTCCAGCGGATCGCAGACGGGCAGGATGCGCGGGAATGCGGCTCCGCGTAATGCGCCTCCTGGCAATGAGTCGTGCCTGAAGTGAACCGGCATGCGCTTGGCCGACGGCGCCCAGACCACATCGTCTCCGGTCCAGCGCAATGCAAGTGCGCGGCGCCGCCGGCTCCGATGACGGTTGCCGTAGCTGCCGTGCAGCGTGAGCGGATGGAACATCAGGATATCGCCCGGCACCATCTCCCAATCGAGCAGCTCGTAGAGCTCCGGGTTGGCGTTGATGTCCGGCACATCGCTCATCTGCTCGTCGATGATCGCCGCGACGTAGTCCGGCGATATCGCCTTGAATCGTTGCGGCCAGCGATGCGAGCCTTTGACGTAGAGCAGGCCACTGCTTTCACGCGTCACCGGATCGAGCGGAATCCAGAACGAGGTGATCTGCTCGCCACGGATAGGCCAGAACGACAGATCCTGATGCCAGGGTGTCGGTGCATCGGTCCCGGGTTCTTTCACAAACATCTGGTCGTAGAAGAAGCGCACTTGTTCGGAGCCCAGCAGCTGCTGGGCCCAGTGCGCGAACGGACCGTAGTAGATGGCATCGCGAAGCTCGTCGATGCGCTTCCAGAGAAACGTATCCATCTGGTAGCCGCGCGTCTTGCGTGACATGAAGCGCCCCTGCACCGACAGCGCCGAGCGCGCGT
The DNA here is from genome assembly GCF_058783045.1 of Hydrocarboniphaga sp. FW305-C-57. NCBI lineage: Bacteria > Pseudomonadati > Pseudomonadota > Gammaproteobacteria > Nevskiales > Nevskiaceae > Hydrocarboniphaga > Hydrocarboniphaga sp. FW305-C-57. The sequence continues at coordinate 902,562 of NZ_JBYSYG010000001.1, forward strand.
GCTCGACGCCGCTTTCGATCAGCGCAAGCCAGTTCGGCGCGATCGCCTGCTGGACCATCAGCACGCCATCTTCGTGATAGCGCCGAATCTCGGCATCGGTAAGTCGCCGCAGCGGCGGGGTCGGATACGTCATCGTCATTCTCCGTCGAGAGCGGGGTCAGAACTGGTAGCGAACGAAGGCTTGCGCGTAGTCTCGATCGCGCATCAGGTTGGCCATGCCGGCGCCGAAGAACCAGGTATAGCCGAGCGTGAGCGACAACGAATCGCGATAGCGCGCTTCCACGAGCGCATCGGCCTGCTTGCGGCCTTCGACGAAATTGCCGCCCGGTCCCGGTGCGGTGCCGAGCACGTCGTGGGCCCAGCTCAAGGTCGGCTTGAGGCTGATGCTGGGCAGCACGCTCTCGTAGCTGAAGATGCCGATCACGCGATAGCCGGTCGAGAAGCGATCCGGAAACAGATCGCGATCCTGCTGATGCGGATTGAAGCGAATGCCATCGGCGCCGTAGCTGCAGCTCGGATTGAGCGAGCAGGCCTGGCGACTGCCATCGGCACCCGAGCCGTCCGCGCCGGCGCTCGCGTGGGTGTAGGTTCCCGGCGCTTCGAACTGGAGCTTATCGAGCGCGGGCAGGCCCGGAACCCAGGTCGCGCCCCATTCGCCGACGACGATGATCTGATCGGCCCGGACCCAATTGTCCGGCGACAGCACGCGCGAGACGCCGAGGTTGAACTGATAGACCGCCTCGCGTTCGTAGCCGGCGATGTAGCAGTCGGCTCCGCGATGGTAATCGGCGAGCGTCATGCTCGGCGAGCACGGGGCGTTGTCGCCGACCACGCCACCGCGATACGCCGTCACGAAGCTCGGAAACGCGCGCGCCGATCCGGGCACGTGGCCGATGCCGACGTTGACGAGGTCGGGATACGGACGGTCGCCGTTGGCGTCGACGAAGTCGCTGTTGCCGTAGTTGATCGCATTGCCGTCGGCGTCATAGCCGATGCCGACATTGAGCAGGCCGGCCGAACCCGCGCAGCCGACCGTGCGATCGTGGCAGCTCGTGAGCGTCGGACCGAAGGCCGCGAAAGCCATATCCTGCGTATCGATCTGCAGCGGCAGATTCGGGCGGAACGCGATCTCGCCCTGTAGCGCGTAGTCGCCGATCGTGGTGTTGAAGCTCGCGCCGATCAGGTGGATGTCCTCGGGATACTCGAGCTGGAAGCGCGCAGTATCGAGCGGTGCCGCGCTGTCGGTCGCACCGGCGGCCGAGTCGCCCGGCGACGTCAGCGCATGCAGGAACGGAATGTCCGGGCAGGCTGCCAGAAACGAAAGCAGGTCGGTCGCGTCGATGCCGAGCGGGTTGCCTTGCGCGCGGGCGCAGCTCGCCTGCGTGGCGTAGAAGCTCGCGATCGGCAGTCGCGAGTGGTAGTTCATGAAGTAGAGCCCGACTTCGACGCCGGAGCCGATCGACTCGAAGTAGTACTTGAGCGCCACGCCGAACTGTCCGCTCGTGCGTGGACGCGCATCGGAAACGCGATCGATGTTCGAGGTGGTGTTGCTGAGCCCGGAGAGTGGTGAATCGAGCGGACGGCCGAGCTGCTCGGCATCTTCGGCGACATTGCCGGTGCTGATGCTGATCGAATCCACCGCGTTGCTCGTGCCGATATCGAGATCCGAGAAGTAACTTCCAGGCGCGACGGTTTCGACGCTTTTCCATTCGAGCTGGTAGAACATTTCCAGGCTCATGCCGCTCAAGGGCTCCAGGCTCACGAAGGCCATGTTGATCGGCGTGAAGACTTCCTCGGTGCTCTTGCCGATGCGATAGAGATTGTTCGCGTTGACCGGGTTGGCCTGGTTGAGGCTGTTGATGACGAGCGTGGTGCTTTCGCCCCAGCTCACGGTCTGCCGCCCGAGCTTGAAGCTCAGATTCCGCTCGTCTCCGATCGGAAGCTGGCCGAAGAAATTGAGGTCGAGCAACTGGAAATCGGTACCGATCTGGCGCAGGGTTTCGCCGTCTTCACGGCGTTCGCGTACGTAGCCGCCGGGGCCGTAGGAGAGTCGCCCGCGATCGCTCGGCTGGCCCCAGGGCCTGCTCGAAATCAGGCCCGTCAGCAGCGATGCCGGTTGTGTGAGCAGCGTGCCGATCGGATCGGGCAGCGTCAGCGGCGACGACGGCGTCGCGCGCCCGACCTCGAGCCGGTTCTGCGAGGTGATGCGGTTCGGATGCGTCTCGGTGAATTGCTCGTTGCGGCCGTCGTAGAAGAACAGTGCGCGTGCGAACAGCCCGTAGTCGCCACGCGTGATCGTGAGGTCCGACGCGAGCTTGGTGACGGCCGAGAACACCTCGCCCTTGTCGTAGTTGAGATTGCCGTCGTCATTGTTGATCGAGGCCGCTCCGGGCGCCGCGACGAGCGTCTGCGCCGGGAACAGCTGGTCCTTGAACAAGCCCTGGCAGCTTTGGTAGGCGCCGTTCGGTCCGGTGCACAGCATCGGATCGAGATTCGATTTTCCGACCAGATTGTTCGCGCGGCTTTCGGTGCGAACGCCGGCGCCGAAGCTCAGCGAATTGTTGAGCACCGCCGTCGCCGTCTCGCCGGCGATCGGAACCTCGAAACTGGCTGCGTCGGCCGCGCCGCTCGCGGCGAGCACGATCAGGGCCTGGCATGCGCGGGCCACGAATTTGTCGGCCATCGTTCTCCCCCAGATTTCTGGTGTCGTTCTCGATCAGGGCTTGCGCCGTGTCAGCAAATCGATCGAGGCGCGGACCAGGCGATCGGCTTCGCTCGCGGGGCCGTCGTGCAGCACGGTGCGGTCGGGCCTCAGGACCGCGCACCATCCGGCCGGGGCGGCTCCTGGCATCAACTGCGCGTCGAGGCATTCGTAGGCCCCGCTGTCGGTCGCGGCTGTGCCGTGCGCGCGCAGCTGTAGCGAGCTGCCGCCGAGTGCGGCCCAGGCTTGTCGCGTGGCCGGTGTGAGATGCGCGGACGCATCGACACCGAAGCCGACGAGCACGAGCCCGCTACCGAGCGCATCGTCGCTGAGCATCACCCAGCCGTCTGATCCGCGAACTAGCCCCTGCGGAATCTGCGCTCCGCGCTTGAGTCCGGCGCGCCGCCGGCCGCGCACGAACAGGCCGTCGGCGAATTCGTTCTTGGGCTTGATGCCGAGTTCGTCGAAGTGCCGGCGCAGCGCAGGCAGCAGCCGCAGTGCGGCCATGCTGCCGTGCACGAGGATCGCCATGAGCCTGCTGCGCGGCATGACGAGCTTGCCCATGAACTTGGCGAGCCGGATCATCTTCGCCGCGTGCGGCCTGCGCTCGATGTCGTAACTGTCGAGGATTGCCGGCGCGGCGCGGCCATCGATGACGGCAGCAAGCTTCCAGGCGAGATTCAGCGCGTCGCGCAAACCGGCCACCAGGCCCTGGCCGACGAAAGGCGGCGTGACATGCGCCGCATCGCCGACCAGGAAGACGCGGCCACGCGAGAAGCGCTCGCAGCAGCGCGCATGGAAGCGGTACACGGCCTTGCGCTCGATGCGGATATCGGGTGCATTCGTCCATTGCGAGAGCAGGCTTCTGATGGTGTCGTCGCGCTCCATCTGTTCACGCGTTTCGCCGGGCATCAGCATGAACTCCCAGCGTGTGCGTCCGCCCGGTGCGACCATGTGCGGCGTTGGTCGCCGCGAATCGCAGAGAAACTCGACGTGGTCGAAGTCGCCGGGCACGTTGCGCGCGTCGACGATCAGCCAGTCTTCGGCATAGGTCTGTCCGGTGAATTCCTGCCCGATCGCCTTGCGCACCTGCGATCCGGCGCCATCGGCGCCGATCAGGTAGCGCGCACGCACTCTGCGTTCGCGTCCACCCGATTCACGCAAAGCCACGTTCACGGTCTCGGCTTCGTCGACGAAGCCGAGCATCTCGGTCGCGAGCAGCGTGCGTACGCTGGCCTGCGCGGTGACCACGGCACGCAGGGCGCGCTCGAGATCGGGCTGATAGAAGGTCACGAGCTTGGGATGCCCGTCGATGTCGCCGCTGGTGTTCACGCGCCCGAACAGGCCCACATGCGGGCACAGCATGCGCACCTGCGGAATCACGACCCTGTCGAAAGCGTCGTCGCCGAGACCGGCCGCCTGCAGAATGCGCAACGCCTCGTTGTCGAGCGCGATGGCGCGCGGCGACATCAGGATATCCGCGGCCTTGTCGACCACGAGCGTGCTGACGCCATATCGGCCGAGCAGCGCCGCGAGCGCAGCCCCGACCGGGCCATAGCCGACGATGAGCACGTCGACGGATTCGATGGCGTCGTCCGCGGGCTGTGCCTGCGATGAAGTATCGAGTGTCATCGTGGTGCTCAGCTGCGGGCGACGAGGCGCGAGACCAGCGCCGGCATCAGGCGCAGCATCAGCGGCAGAGCGCGCACGATTCCGGGGCGCACTTCGGCGACGCCTGCGAAGCTGCCGCGCAGGGCCGCAGCCGCGACATCATCGGCCCGCAGCTTGCGCACCGACCGGTGCGCGACTGCGGGCGTATCGACCACGGGCGGCAGCAGCTCGGTCACCGTGATGCCGATCGGAGCGAGCTGTCCGCGCAGCGACAGGCAGAGACTGTGTAGCGCGGCCTTGGCGGCGGAATACAGCGGCGCGCGTTGGGTCGGGGCGAGCGCGTAGCCCGAGCTCACCACGAGCAGCCGGCCTTCTCCGCGAGCGCGCAGGGCCGGCAGGAATTCGGCGATCAGGTTCACCGCACCTTCGAGGTTGCTGCGCAGCTCGCCCGACAGATCGAGCATCGCGAGATTGGCGGAGGCGAAATTGATTTCGCGCAAGCCGCCTGCATTGCTGATGAGCAGGTCGATCGAGGCCGCACGGCTTTCGACCTGCTGCGCGAAGCGGCGAACCGCGATGCGGTCGGCGACATCGCAAACCATGGTGAAAACGCCTGGGAATTCGCGCTCGAGCGCGGCGAGTTTGGTGGCGTCGCGGCCGCAGGTGCAGACCTGCCAGCCGTTGGCATGCAGCTTCGCGACGAAGGCCCGGCCGATGCCGGAGGAGCCGCCGCTGATGACCGCTGTCTTGGCGGAATGCGGATTCATGCGGACCTCACTCGATCGTGAACGGGAACGGGAAAGCGCCGAGCACCCGCCTTGCGTCGTCGGCAGAAGCGCCGGGTTCGAGCACCAGGTTCAGCGTGAGCCCCTTGCTCTTGTCCTCGACGACCTTGAGCTCGCGAAAGGCCAGCGCGGCATCGCGCAAGGCGCTTTCGATCGCCTCGCGGGTCTCGAGCTGCTTGAGCGCCGGCTTGTAGATCTTGCCGACCGCGGTCAGCGGCATTTGTCCGATCAGGCGCACCTGTTTCGGAATCGCGGCGCGCTCGGTGATCTCGCGGCTCAGGAAATCGACGAGTTCGCGCTCGCTCGTCACGCTGCCCTCGCGCAGCTGCACGTAAGCTACCGGCAGCTCGCCCGCGTGCGCATCGGGCCTGCCGACCGCGGCTGCGATCTGCACGGCCGGATGGCGATGCAGCGGCTCTTCGATCGTCAGGGGATCGATGTTGTGCCCGCCGCGGATGATCAGTTCCTTCTTGCGTCCGGTGAGCCAGAAGTAGCCGTCGGCATCCTGGCGCGCGAGATCGCCGGTATTGAGCCAGCGCTGGCCGTCGCCGGTGTCCAGCCACAGATTCTTGTTCTGCTCGGCGATGCGATAGCCCGCGAATACATTGGGCCCGCTGACGACCAGCACGCCGACTTCGTCGATCTGCGCATCGCGCTGATAGCGCCCGGCGTCGTCGAGCACCACGGCCTTCATCGCCTGGCCCGGCACACGCAGGCCGATCGAGCCGATGCGCCGGTCGCCGAGCGGCGGGTTGACGCTGCTGACGCAGGTGGCTTCGGTGAGTCCGTAGCCTTCGAGAATCTTGATGCCGGTGTGCCGCTGGAAGTTGCGGAACACTTCGACCGGCATCGGCGCGGCTCCGCACAGCCCGTATTCGAGCGAACTCAGGTCGTGGCCTTGTGTCGGCAATTGCAGCAGCGCGGTGTAGAGCGTCGGAACGCCGCTGAAGAAATTGATGCGATGGCGTTCGACGATCTCCCAGAAGCGCGGAATCAGTCCGGGCCCGCGATAGCCTTGCGGCGTGCCGAGAATGACGTGCGCGCCCTTGGAGAACGGCAGCAGTCCGGTGACGAGCACGCCGTTGACGTGAAACAGCGGCAAGCCGCAGAAGACCACTTTGCCGGGACCGACGCCATCGCCAAGGAAGGCGCCGGCGCTCCAGGCGTTCGCGACTTCGTTGCGGTGGTGGCGAACTGCGATCTTCGGCAAGCCGGTGGTTCCGCCGGTGCAGAAATACGAGGATTCGTCGTCGCCGTCGATGCGTCGTCCGCTGTTGAGTTCGGTGCCGCTTTCACGACGAATGGCGCTACCGAAATCGTGGATCGAGATCGACGCCGGAATGGCGCCGCGCAATCCTGTGCGGCCATGCAGTCGCCATGCTTCGTGCTTCTGCAGAAGCCGCGCGGCGAGCCCGCGAATGCCGCGCACGCGATCGGCGAGATTGACGAGCACGAGGTGTTGCACCGAACGCAGCTGCGGCAGCACGGGCGCGAGCTTGGTCCAGACATCGGTACCCGGAAACGGGGCGAGCGTCACGAGCAGCTTGGCGTTCGCGGCGTTGATGAGTTCGGCGAGCGCCGGCCCTTCGAGCAGCGGATTGAATGCGGCGACGATGCCGGCCGCTTGCCCGCCCCAGATCACGAAATGCGTCTCGGGCAGGTTGGGCAACACGAAGGCGACGACATCGTTCTTCTTGATGCCGAGGCGATCGAAGAAGTTGGCCGTCTGCGTGATGCTGGCGAGCAGTTGCCGATACGTCCAGGTCTCGGGCCGCCGATGCTCTTCGGTGGTCAGGAAGAAGCTCAGCGCGGGCGCGTCTGGGTTGATCCTCGCGCCTTCGCAGAGCATCGCGTAAGTGCTCCGAGGCAGGTTCGCGGGCAAGCCGGCTTCCTCCGCGCGCTCGACGTCGCGGATCGTGGCGATTCCTTGCATGTCAGCTCTCGGCGATGATGCGGTTGCGCTGGCGGCCGAGGTCGACGGCGCCATCCGCGCTGCGAATGCTGGCCTCGACGATGTCGCCAGGCTTGAGGTATTGCGTGCGCTGGGCCTGCACCTTCATGAAGATCGCCCACTTGCGCGCTTCGGGCAGCAGGGCGCCGATCTTCTGCTTGGTGGGCGAGGGGATCGATAGCGCGCAACCCGAGGGCGTGCCGGTGGCGAGCAGATCGCCTGCATCGAAGTCGTGCACGCCCGAGAGTTCGGTGAGCGTTTCGGCCGGGCCGTAGACGAGGTTGCGCGTGCTGTCCTGCTGGCGCAGCTCGCCGTTGACGGTGAGCCTGAGCTGGAGGTCCTTGAGCGCGCCGATGCTGCTCGCGTCGAGCAGTGTCAGGTAAGGGCCGACCGGGCCGAAGGTCCGGAACGACTTGCCCTTGTAGAACTGCATCTGCGGAATCTGCACGTCGCGCGCGGAGTAGTCGTTGACGATGACGGCACCGGCGATGAACTCGTGCAGGTTCTGATCATTCACGCAAACGCGCGCGTCGATGCGGCGCCTGATCACGAGGCCGAGCTCGATTTCGTAGTCGAGAAAGCGCACGGACCTGGGCTGGATCACCTCGCTGTCGGCAGCCACGATGCAGCTCGAAGCCTTGGTGAAGATCATGTTGTAGACCTTCGCGTCGGGGTCCATGCCCGACTCGATCATGTGCTGCCGGTAGTTCGCGCCCTGGCAGACGAACTGCTGGTTGCGCGTGATCGGCGACAGCAAGCGAATCTCGCCGAGTGCGAGGCCCGCGCCGTCGAGGCTGCGCAGCGATTCGATCGTGTTCGCGCGCAGGAAATCGCCGGTGGTGGGGAAATCACCGGGCACCTCGACCACGCGGTCGTTGCGCAGCACGCCCCAGCGATGGCGGTGCTGATGTTCGTAGCGGACGATGTTCAAGCTCATGAGTCGTTCTCCGGGCAACGCAGAGGTTTCGGAATGAGGAAGCGGGCGGACGCTGGTGGGCGGCGCCCTGTCGGCTCGTGCGGAGGCGATGACGCAGCAGCCGAGCGTGGCAGCGGCGCCTTGCAGCCATCGGCGCCGCGAAAGAGGGCGAGGCTCAGGCCCATGGCCGCCAAAGCCCCGCGCCATCAGCCGAACAGGCGCGCAAGCGTCATGAGCTTGCCGAGCGAGAGATCCGGGCTGCGCCGCAGATTGCGCAGCAGCGCGGCGATCGCGCTCGGCGTCATTCGGGGCTTGGTGAACGAGCGCGGCATCGGCTGTCCCCATTGCGACATCGCATCGCGCGAAACCGGATGGATGCCGGTCGGCCTGTCCGCAGTGAACAGATCGCCGTCGCAGTAGTGCTCGTGCTTGTCGCCCCAGGGATCCTGCCAGTAGTCGAAGATCTGGCTGCCCAGAATGTGCCGGCCGATGCCCCAGGCATGCTTCCAGCCGCGTTCCCGCAGCACGCGCTGGCCCATGCCGACCGCGTCGGTGTCGACGACCTCGTAGGCGCTGTGGCTGTAGAGCGGCATGAAGCCCTGCGCGAGTGCGAGCGTGTGGTGGTCGGCGGCCTGGTCGCCGAGGTCCAGGCGCATGAAGCTGACGGCCGGCGAGCCATCGGGCAGTACCTGCACGTCGCTCGGAATCAACCCGAGATGCTGCGTGTACCAGCCGCAGGTGGCCTGGTAGTCGGCGACCTCGAGCACGCAATGGCCCAGGCGAATGACTTCGGGCGGCGAGACGGGCGGGCGCTGCGTGCCGTTGATTCGTGTTCCGTGGCCCGCGTGATTGAAATACAGCGCTCCGCGATGCGGTTGTTCGGGCACCGGTGTCTGCGCATTGATCACTTCGACGACGAAGCCCGAGGGGTCGGTCAGCGACAGCAGCTCGCCGCCTCCCGGATGCTCGGCGTTGCGAATCGGCGCCGAACCGCATGCGTCGGCGAGCGCTTCGAGATCGCGTCGATGCGAAACCGTGAATCCCATGCCGACGAAGCGCGGACGTTCGGCGCGCTCGATGCGGTAGCAATAAGGTGCCGACGAGGTGCCGCGCAGGTAGAGGCGATCTTCGGTGCGGTATGCGACCGACAGGCCGAAATCGGTCAGAAAGGACTCGGCAGGGGCGAAGTCCGGCCGCTCGAAGATCAGGTAGGCGAGCGAGGTCGCCTTCGCCGTCGGGCTTGGATGCCGGGCGGGTTGTGGGGCTCGAAGTTCGGGCATGCAGGCTCCTGGTTCACGAGTACGGCGAGGCGAAGTCCGAGGAGGTGCCGCTGCATCGCAGCGCCAAGGGCGCTGCCGCAAAGCTCCTCGCCGGGGCGATCTCCGTCGCCTGATTGAAACTTTATGCATATTTGAAGAAATCTTCAACTATGAAAAATTGCACTACAATGAAGCTCTCGCCATCCCCGCCATCACCATGAGTCGTTCAGCCCGGACGTTGTCGAGCGCCAAGCGCAAGCAGAAGCGGGCTTCAGGCCCGAAGGAAGCGGTCGTGGCCGACGTGCCGCAGCGCGAGCCGAAGGAGCCCAGAGGCGCGCGGCGGCGCCGCGAGACGCGGGAGAAGCTGATCGAGGCCGCCTTCAGTCTCATGGCCGAACGGGGCCTGGATGCGGTGACGATCAACGAGATCACCGAAGCGGCGGACGTCGGCATCGGCTCGTTCTACAACCACTTCGAGTCCCGCGAAGCCTTGCAGGCGGCCGTGATCGACGCGGTATTCGAAGAGTTCGCCGATCATCTCGATCGGCGCGTGATCGCCGTCGACGATCCGGCCGAAGTCATCGCCATCTCGGTGCGGCATACCATTCTGCGAGCGCAGCAGGAGCCGCTCTGGGGACAGTTCCTCGTCAAGGAGGGCTTGTCGACGCGGGCCCTGACTCGAGGACTCGGCGCGCGCCTGGCTCGGGACATTCAACGCGGAATCGCCAAGCAGCGCTTCAGCACGCCGGACCCGACGATGAGTCTGATCACGCTCGGAGCCGGAGTGCTCGGCGCGATCGCCGCCGCGCTCGAAATGCAGGCGCCGGACTCGAAGCTGCAGTTTCTGGATCTCGACCGCGGCAGCTTGGCCGAGCGCGCAGCCGCCATGCTGTTGCAGGGGCTGGGCCTGAGCTTCGATCAGGCCGCCGTCATCGCCCGCCTGCCGTTGCCGGAAATCTAGTCTCGGGCTTCATCGCGCCGGTGAGCCGCGCGCTCGCCAGGATGCTCGTCGTGAAGCGGTGCAGGCGTGCAGCGGCGTGATCGCCCCGATCTGCTCCTTCACGCTGCTGCCGGGCGTGGCGACGACGATCGCGGCATCAGTCGAGCTTGCGTCGAATCCGGCCGGAAAATACGGGTTGTCGGCGATACGGATCGATCTGTTGATTAAGGACACCGGTTTAAATCCGCTGCCATGAATCAGCCACCTCGCAGTTGGCCCGACGATGAGGGCGCAGGGGCCGCCGCAGTACAAGCGTTCGTCTCAAGCCGACCCGGTCAGTCGCTCCGACTCGCTCCACAGTCTCGCGGCGGTGCTCGTCTCCAGCGCCTGTGGCGGGATCCTCGCGATCGTCGGATAGCCTCGGGTTTCACCGAGCTTGTCGGGGCCGTAGTAGGCGCCTGCTTGCGCCTTTGCAGAAGTCGCGGCGAACAGGGTCGGCAAGGCTCCCTGTGCGGCCGGCTGGAACAGAAACCACAGGTAACGGCGAAGCATGCCGGGCACGCTCCATGCCCCGGCTCCATTGGGCAGCAGGTCGGTGCGCGAAATGCCGGGATGCGCGGCAATGCTCTGGATGCCCCAGCCAGCGGAATCGCTGCGGCGCTGCAATTCGAACGCGAACATCAGGCATGCGAGCTTCGATTGGCTGTAGGCCGTCATCGGCTTGTAGTCGAGTTCGGAGTTCAGATCGTCGAAATTGATCGCACCGTCTCTCGCCGCGATGCTCGACACGTTCACCACGCGTGGCGCGTTGCCCTTGCGCAGCAGCGGAAGCAGCCGAGCGGTCAAGGCGAAATGACCCAGAAAGTTCGTGCCGAGCTGCAGCTCGAAGCCATCGGTGGTCGTCAGCCGCTTCGGCGGCGTCATCACGGCTGCGTTGTTGGTCAGCAGATCGAGACTCGCTTGCTCGCGCTGCAGGCGCTCGGCGAAGGTTTCGACGGACCGCAGGCTAGCGAGATCCAGTGTCTCGAACCGGATCGTGGAATCCGCGACGCTGCTTCGAATTTGAGCGACGGCCGCTTCGCCTTTCATCGGGTTTCGCCCTGCGATGATCACGTCGGCGCCCGCGCGGGCGAGCGCGAGCGCGATCTGGAAACCGAGCCCTCCGGTGCCGGTCACGACCGCCGTGCGACCGCGTTGGGAGTGAATGTCAGCGGAGGTCCATCTCGACATGGTGATGCCCTGGAAGATCGAAGAAGAGTGGATTGAATGCCGATGAGCAACGATCATGACGCGCCCATTGACGGCTCGGCGGTTTCTGTCATGTTCTGGACGCTCATCTCGCTTGCAGTCGACACCATCAAGCTAGAGGGATTGCCCGGTGAGCAGAATGCCCGAAACCTCAATAAATTTGCCTATTCCTACAAGCAACGATTCGCCAACGGCGCAGAGCCGTGGCGCGCTTGCCGCTCGTGAACCCGCGAATCAGGTCTGGCCGACGCTGGTCGCGGAGGTCAAGGCTTATGTCGATGCCCAAGGCGGAGGGCAGGGTCTGTTCGAGACGCCGATGGACAGCGTCAAGATCGTCCGTTCGTTCCAGGAGATGATGCCGCATCGCATGGTGTACCGGCCGTCGCTGTGCATCGTGATCCAGGGTGCGAAGCAAATACTGTTCGGCGAAGAACGCGTCGACTATGGCGCGATGCAGGGTCTGATCGTCAGCATGGAGTTGCCGGCCAGTGGGCGAATCGCCAAGGCCAGTGCCACGGAGCCCTACATTGGCATCACCCTCGATATCGACATCGCCATGATGCGTGAAGTGATCGAGCACATGGAAACAAAGCCCGTGCCGGATGCCACGCCAGGGCCGTGTGTGTTCGTCGTGCAGGTCGACGACACTCTGGGTGACTGCATCCTGCGCCTGATCAGAATGACCAGAAGGCCCGATGCAATTCCGATTCTCTATCCTTCAATCATGCGCGAGATTTACTACTGGCTGCTGAGCGGTGCGCAGGGCAGCGAGATGCGCAAGCTGATGCTGCCCGGAACGCATATCGACCGCGTCGCCAAGGCGATCCAGGTGCTGCGTCTCAACTTCGCCCGGACCTTGCGCGTGGAGCAGCTGGCCGATCTGGCCAGCATGAGTCCGTCGTCGTTCCATCAGCATTTCAAGGCGCTGACCTCGATGACGCCGCTGCAGTTCCAGAAGCAGCTGCGCCTGCTCGAAGCCAGACGCCTGATGGCGACCGATGCGGTGAACGTGGCGGATGCCGCCTATCAGGTCGGTTACGAGAGCACTTCGCAGTTCAGTCGCGAATATTCCAGGATGTTCGGCGTCTCGCCGAAGCGAAGCATGATGAAACTCAAGGCCGCGCCGGCGTGAATCGGCGGCTTGCAAGCAGGTCACGGAACTACCGAATCGATCGTCAACGTGATCGCGGCACCGATGCTGCCGCGGTCCACGCGGATCACGCCCTGAAGATCGCCGGCTTCGGCCTTGGCTTGTCCGCGTTTGCTGATGCGGGCGCTCACCTCCCAGCGATCGAAGGACGAGAGCTTCAGAGCCGGCATCATCGCCTGGCTGTCGTCGAGCCTGACCCGGATCGGAAAGCGCTCGACCGTTTGTCGCACCACCGCCAACGGCATGGCGGGGCCTTCGACGGCCTTGGCGTAGACGATCAGCCTGCCATCGGCAGGCAAGCGGGACGCGAGCTCGGGTGCGAGTTTCAACTCGATGTCGAGTGCCGTCGCCGCTGACGACGTGGCGGGCGAGGCTGCATCGACCGGTGATACGCCGAGCGCGGTGAGCTGCTGGTCGACGAGCTTGCGCAGTTCATCGGGCACTGGCTCCGAGCGCAGGCGCGTCCACAGTTCGATCGTGCGCGGCCTGTCGCCGGCCTGCAGTGCGGCCATGCCGGCGTACCACAGTGCCTTCGCGTGTTTGGGATCCAGTGCGAGCGCCTGATCGAACAGCTGCTCCGGTTTGTTCTGCAATCGACGCTCGCTGGCCATACCGAGTGCTTCGCCTTCATTCACCAGTAAATCGGGATCACGCCGCAGGCTCAGTTCATTGGCTTTGGCATAAGCCTCGGCGGCCGCGGCGTAGCGCTGCAGCATGAAGCGCGCACGTCCCAGCGTGGCCCAGCCCTCGACGTCTTCCGGGGTTTGCCGCAACCGCCGTTCGAGATCGGCCAGCATGGCGTCGACATCGGGCTTCGGCGGCTCGAGTTCGCCGGCGACCATCGCCGCGGTGCGCCAGGAGCCGGAACCTGCGTAGTAAGCGCCTGAAGACATCGCGAGCAGCAAACCCAGCAGCAAAGCTCCACGCCAGCGCGGCGGCGCCGATTGCGACGCGACGACCGCGGTCGCGGACGCATCGTCGAGCAGTCTCGCTCCGGCTTCATCGCGTAGTGCGGCCGCCGCGTCGGGATGGATGAGGCCGGCTGCAAGCTCAGCCTCGATTTCCTCGAGCCGCTGGCGGTAGGCGGCGACGTTGGTGTCGCGTCGCTTGCCAGGGTCGCTCGCGCTGCGCCGCCACCATGGCCTGGCGAGCCCGAGCGCCGCAAGCACCGTGAGCGCCGCCATCACCGAATACAGCTGGTTCATGACCGCAGGAGATCCGGATCGGTGTGGCGCATCCCGTATCAGCGAGCCATCGGCAATGCGTTGGTGCTCGCCGTCCGCATCGAATCGACCGACTTGAACGGCGCGCAGGAATGCTTGCCGTCCGGCGTCGTCAGCGATTGGGCGAGTTCGGGCGGCATGTAGTTCTCGTCGTGCTTGGCGAGCACTTCCTCGGCCGTGAACTGGCCGTTGTCGCCGAGCTGTCCGGTGGCGACGATGCCCTGACCCTCGCGGAACAGATCCGGCAGGATGCCGTCGTAGCGCACCTGCACCTTCTGCGCGCAATCGGCCAGCGTGAAGCTCACGAGCAGGCCTTCGCCACGCTGCAGGCTGCCCTGCTCGACGAGACCGCCCAGACGCAGCCGCGCGTGCTTCGGCGCGTTCTGCGCCACCAGATCGCTCGGCGTGTAGAAATACATCATGTTCTTGCGGAAGGCCGTGAAGCCGAGCACCGCCGCCAGCGCAATGCCGCCGATCAGCACGCCCACCCACAGCATCCTGCCTTGACGCTTAGTCATCGTCTGTCTCGCTCTGGCCTTCGGCCAGTTGCTGGATCACGCTGCGACGGCGCAGGGCGGGTGTCACGAGGTTCCAGACCAGCACCAGCGCGAATGCGCCGAAGCTGCCCCAGACGTACGCGGCGTAGCCGCCCATGGAGAAAAAGCTAGACATTGAAGCTCAGCAAGCGTTCACGGACCCAGGACGAATGACGCTCGCGCAGCAGCAGCTCGTTCTGCACGCGCCGGATCACCGCCCAGGCGAAGAACGTCATGCAGCCCAGGCTCATCGCCAGCAGCGGCCACAGCATGTCGGCGGCGATGCTCGGCTTGCCGATCTTCGACACCGTCGGGCCCTGGTGCAGGCTGTTCCACCACTCCACCGAGTAATGGACGATCGGCACGTTGACCACGCCGACGAGCGCGAGCAGGCCGCAGGCGCGAGCCGCGGTGCGCGGGTCCTGGAACGACTGGTTCAGCGCGATCACGCCGAGGTACAGGAACAGCAGCACGAGTTCGGACGTGAGCCGCGCATCCCAGACCCAGTAGGCGCCCCACATCGGCTTGCCCCAGAGCATGCCGGTGACGAGCGCGAGTGCGGTGAAGCTCGCGCCGACCGGCGCCGCGCAGACCACCACGCATTCGGCGAGCTTGATGCGCCAGACGATCGCGACGAAAGCGGCCGAGGCCATCGCGGTATAGCCGAACAGCGAGAGCCATGCGGCCGGCACGTGCACGTAGATGATGCGAAAGGCTTCGCCCTGCTGGTAATCGGCCGGCGCGAGCACGAGGCCGCCGACCAGGCCATAGCCGATCAGCAGCGCCGAGACGATCGCGAGCCACGGCGCCCAGCGATCAGCCAGGCGATAGAACGCGGGCGGAGAAGCGAGTCGATGGAACCAGGTCCAGTTCAGTGATGATCTCGCCATCGATCGTTCCTCCGGAGCGGGCGTGCCGTATCGGCATCGATAATTTTGCGCTGGCATTCAAGAAGACCTCCCGATCAGGCATCGGGAGGTAATGTGCAAGAAGGACCTGATCGTCCTTCCGAGGAAAACACAATCTTCATCCTTGAAAAGCAGGGTGCACTGCTTGCTCGACGGTCCTCCAACCATCAGGTGGTGCGGTTGCCCGCTTCTCATGCTCGGTCGGGTGCTGAGCTCGTACGGGTCGCGGCTAAGCGCATGCCGAACCACTTTAGGAGTCGAATCGTCCCTGCAGCTACTACCCAAGGAGAGTAGGTGGATTTTCGTAGTCTGCAGTTTTGCATTTGACAGGAAAGTGCCGCAAAAAAAGCCGATCCCGGCATCATGTCGGTTGCTGCGCTGCAGCGAAAATCCTACCCACATTGGGTAGTAGTGCGGGTGCGAAATTTTTGCGTAGATTGCGACAGCGCTGGAGGAGCCGGCGCAGAAAAATAAAAAGCCGATGAGCGAGCCGATGAACGGATTCGCAATCACCTGAGAGAGATCGCGATTGCAAGAAGGCGCCTGAAACACGAGGCCCTTCGGTATTCCGTGCGCAGGCTCTTGCCTCATGTGCACACCGCGCTTCACGTGTGCGCGCCAAGCGAACAGCAGAGGGTCCAATGAAGTTGAGCTTATCGAGATGTGCCGCCGCGGTTCTGGCTGCGATGAGTCTGTCTGCGCAGGCAGTCTCCGTCGGCGAGCCTGCTCCGCGGCTCGAGGCGCAAGATCAGACGGGAGCGTGGCAGCGACTCGACAGTTTCAAGGGCAAGGTCGTCTACATCGATTTCTGGGCCTCGTGGTGTGCGCCGTGCCGGCGCTCGATGCCGGCGCTGGATCGCCTCAGAACGCAATGGTCGAACGACCTGATCGTCGTCGGCGTGAATGTCGATTCCGACAAGCCCGACGCATTGGCTTTTCTCAAGAAGACGCCGGTGAAGTTTCCGATCGTTTTCGATCCGGAAGGAATCTGGGCGAGTCGTTTCGACGCGCCAGGCATGCCCACCGGGTACTTGATCGATCGCGAAGGGATCGTTCGCCATGTCAACGTCGGATATCAGCCCTCTGAACTATCCGAACTCGAGAATCTCATCAAAAGAGCCGTGGAGGGGAGGTCATGAGATACACAAGTCCCGCAAGTCTTGGCGCCGTCGCGTTGGCGCTCGTCGCATCGTCGATGATGGCTGGCTGTTCGATTCAGGAAGTGAAGCCTTGGCAGCGTGGAACGCTCGCGCAGGCCGAGATGGGCTGGGACCCAGATCCCATGCTCGCAAGCTATCGACGCCACGTGGAGTTCAGCAAGGAAGCGGCCACCGGTGGAGCAACGTTAGGGGGAGGGGGCTGTGGCTGCAGCAACTAACAAATCTCTGGCGCTCATCGCGCTGACCCAGGCCGCGATGGCGCTTCCGTCCGTCGCGGCTGCGGAAGGCGTCGAAGTCGGCTATCTCTTCAGCGAGTATCGCGAGCAGGACATTTCGGGCTCGCGAACGGCCACGGGCCGCGACGAATCGCGGTATGACATCCAGTCGCATCTGTTCAAGATCGTGGCGCCGTTCGAAGCGAGCTCGGTCAATCTCGATCTGACTTACGAGACGATGAGCGGCGCGTCGCCCTGGTACGTGACGCCCGGAACGGACGGCAAGCCGGTCCAGGTCATGAGTGGTGCGAGCATTCGCGAGGAGCGCGTCGATATCCAGGGCAAGTGGTCCAGGCCCATCAAGGACGTGCTGGTCGGCCTCACCGCGGGATACTCGACCGAAGACGACTACGAGGCCGTCAACGGCGGAATCGAGTTCGAGATCGAAAACGAGTCGAAGACGCTCACGTGGAGCGGCGGCATCGGATACTCCGACGACAAGCTCGATCCGACCGAAGGCGGAAGCACGCGCTTCCCGACACGCATCACCGAAGCGGACCGCCAGACATGGACGCTCTATGGCGGCGCCGCGCTGGTCATCGATGCGAACACGGTGGTGCAGGGCAGCTTGAGCTACTCCGACGCGGACGGCTATCTGAGCGACCCCTACAAGCTGGCCTGGATCCAAAGCTTCTCGAACGTCGTCAACGACAGCCGGCCGGATGGCCGGAGATCGGTCGCGATCGGCGCGCGCCTGCGGCACAAGGTCGAAGCCGCGAACGCGGCCCTGCACGTCGACTACCGCTTCCATGACGACGATTGGGAAATGCAGTCGCATACGCTCGAAGCGGCCTGGTATCAGCGGCTTGGCAGTTCGTGGACGTTGACGCCGACGATTCGCTGGTATTCGCAAAGCCAGGCGTTCTTCTACGAGCCTTACTATGCCGCTCCGCGCGCCGACGGCTTCGCATCGAGCGACTATCGCCTGTCTCCGTTCGGTGCGCTGAGCGGCAGAATCGATGTCTCGAAGGCCATCGGCGCCTGGAACGTCGCGGCGGGCGTCGAGTATTACCAGGCAGACAAGCGCTTCGCTCTGAAAAGCGTCGACACGGCGAATCCAGGCCTGGTCGAGTACACGAGCGTGCAGCTCAGAGTGAGGCGGGTTTTCTAGGCTCGCCATGGATCAGTACGGCTACACGTTCCGTGCGCTCGGTGGTCCGTGCACGCTGAGGATATACGGGCGTAGCGAGTCGATCTGCGCGGCCGCGGCCGAGGCGGCGCAGGCCGAAATTCTTCGCATCGAACGCAAGTACTCGCGTTATCGGGACGATAGTGTCGTGAGCCGCATCAACGCCCTCGCGGGATCGGAAGTCGGCATCCAGGTCGACGATGAAACCGCGGGGCTGCTCGATTACGCCGATGCCGCGTACGCCCAGAGCGATGGTCTGTTCGATATCACTTCGGGCGTGCTCCGCAGGGCCTGGGATTTTCGATCGGCACGTGTTCCGGAGCAGGCGCAGGTTCTGCAGCTGCTGCAGCTCGTCGGCTGGCATCGCGTGAAGTGGAACAGGCCCCGCATCAAGCTTCCATTGCCGGACATGCAGCTCGACTTCGGCGGCTTCGGCAAGGAGTACGCGGCGGATCGCGCTGCTGCGATTCTGCGTGGCTACGGTATCGAGCATGGCCTGGTCGATTTGTCGGGTGACCTCGTGCTGGTCGGGCCGCATCCGGACGGATCGCCGTGGCGAGTCGGCATCCAGCATCCGCGCGAGATCGAACGGGCCATGGCGGTGGTCGATCTCGAAGCCGGCGCCGTTGCCGGTAGTGGCGACTACGAGCGCTATTTCGAGCAGGGCGGCAAGCGTTACTGCCACATCCTGAATCCGCTGACCGGATGGCCGGTCAGCGAGCTGTCCGCCGTCAGCGTGATCGCGAATCAGTGCCTGATCGCAGGAACGGCGACGACGATCGCCATGCTCAAGGAAAAAGAAGGAACAGCCTGGCTCGACGGCCTGGGCTTGCCGTGGATTGCGGCGCATCGGGACGGAACGATCACCGGCAGCATCGATCGCCAGCCGGCGGCTCGAATGGACTATCGATCGGCTGCGGGCCCCGGCGGATGGCGTGCGCCGGTCGAGCCGGCGCCGAATTCGAGATGAGACCCATGCATTCACGATCCTGGCCCGCAGTGCTCCGTCGATCTCTGAAAGCCGTCTTCGTCGCGATCGCCTCGTCGTGGCTGGCGACGGCTGCGGCCGCCGATGCCGGCGCGTTCCTGAAGCCGGAGCAGGCCTTCAAGTATTCGCTGCGGATCGAGGGCGAAACGATCGTGGCGAGATGGGAGATCGAGCCGGGCTATTACCTGTACCGGAAGCGCTTGAGTTTCAGCACGCCGGACAAGTCGGTCGAGCTTGGAGCGCAGCAGTGGCCTGCCGGTGAACAGCACGAGGACGAATTCTTCGGACGGCAGGAGGTGTACCGGGATCGCGTCGCCTTCACGCTGCCGTTTCACGTCACCGGCGATCGGGCTGGCGGCATTCCGATCGAGATCAAGTTGCAGGGCTGCGCCGACAAAGGGCTGTGCTTTCCGCCGCTGACATGGCGAGGCACTGCTGGAAGCTCCGGTGAAGATGCGCCTGCGTCCGACGGTGACATCGGCGCCACCGAATCGACGACCGAGGAAAACGCAGCTCCCGAGCCACCTGTTGCGGCATCCGAGCAAGGCCGGCTCGCCGAGCTCATTCGCAACGGCAGTCTGCCGCTCGTGCTCGCGACCTTCTTCGGCCTCGGTGCGCTGCTGTCCTTGACGCCCTGCGTGCTGCCGATGATTCCGATCCTGGCGGGCATCATCGTGGGCGCCCACGGAGACCGCTCGCCTCGGCGAGGTCTGGCGCTGGCGATGACCTACGTGCAGGGCATGGCGCTCACCTACGCGATCGCGGGCGCGATATCGGTGGTCACGATAGGACAGGCGCCACAGGCTTTGTTCCAGAAGCCCTGGATCGTCTCCGCGTTCGCGATTCTCTTCGTGCTGCTGGCCCTGGCGATGTTCGGCTTCTTCACGCTGCAGTTGCCGAGCAGCCTGCAGACGCGGCTGACGCTCGCCAGCAACCGCCAGCGTGGCGGAACCTATGTCGGCACTTTCGTCATGGGCGGCCTCTCCGCGCTCGTCGTCACCGCCTGCGTCGCCCCGGCGGTGGTCGCTGCGCTGGCCGTCATCGGACAGTCCGGAGAACTGCTGCGCGGCGCGGCGGCCTTGTACGCGAGCGGACTCGGCATGGGCTTGCCGCTGTTGGTCGTCGGCGGATCGGCAGGCTCGCTGCTGCCGAAGGCGGGCGCGTGGATGGAGGCGGTGAAGTCGGTTTTCGGAATCCTGTTTCTGGCACTTGCGCTCTATACCGCACAGGGCTTGCTACCCGCGCCGATCAAGATGATCGCCTGGTCCGTGCTCGCGATCGGATCGGGCCTGTGGGGGCTTTCGCTTCGATCCAAGGACCAGCGGTTTGCTCCGGCCGCGATTCGCGCGCTGGCGCTGATGTCGCTGCTGTACGGCGCGATGCTGCTCGTCGGTGTCGGCGCGGGCTCGTCCGATCCGCTGCTTCCGCTCGCCCGCTTCACGGCCAGCGCCGAAGCGCGTTCCGAACGATCCGGCGAGCCGATGTTCCGGAGCGTGAAGAGCGAAGCGGATCTGAATCGCGA
Source organism: Hydrocarboniphaga sp. FW305-C-57 (assembly GCF_058783045.1). NCBI lineage: Bacteria > Pseudomonadati > Pseudomonadota > Gammaproteobacteria > Nevskiales > Nevskiaceae > Hydrocarboniphaga > Hydrocarboniphaga sp. FW305-C-57. Next base: position 922,864 of record NZ_JBYSYG010000001.1, read on the forward strand.
GATCGCGGCCGCCGCGGCTTCGGGACGTTCCGTGATGCTCGACTTCTATGCGGACTGGTGCGTGTCCTGCAAGGAGATGGAGCGCTACACGTTCTCCGATCCCGCAGTCGTCAGCGCGCTGCGACCGTTCGTGCTGCTGAAAGCCGATGTCACGGCGAACGATAGCGAAGACAGCAGCCTGCTCAAGCGCTTCAGTGTGTATGGACCTCCCGCCACGATCTTCTTCGATCGCGATGGCCGTGAGATCGAATCCTTCCGCATCGCCGGTTTCGTTGATGCGAAGAATTTCACGAGGCATGTCGGCGCGGTGCGCGAAAACCGCTTGCGTTGACGGAGAAAACGACAGGCGAGCTACTCAAGCTGGGTAGGAGCCAGCACACGCCGGATTCGCTACAACTACCAGCGTTTCGAGACGTCACCATCAACGCGGCAGGTGAGTTCGCGCGGCGCTTCGAACATCAGCATCAATGGATCACCGAGGAGAGAGTCAACATGAACATTGGTACACCTAGGTTATTGCCATGGCTAGGGCTCGCCCTGCTGTCGGCGTGCTCAGGCAATTACGATGGGGGCACCGCGAACGATGGTGGAGGGCCGACAGAGCCTACCGAGTTCGCGAATGTCGACGAGTTCTACAAAGCCAGAGTCGAGCCCACGATGTCGTACTGCGTCAGCTGCCACGTCAGTGGCGGTGTCGCCGACACGCCCGAAGGCGAGCGCATGCACCTGAGCACGGACAGAAGCCAGGATATGGCGCTGCTGCGCGCTTCGTGGGAAGCGATGGACAGGAACAATCCGGTCTCGAGAATCCTGCTGATGTCGTCCGGCCAGGCCGATCCGCACAGTGGCGGCTCTCCGTGGCCGCAAAGCAGCAATGCCTATCGCGACATGCGCGTGGTGCTCAGCTGTTTCGAGAATCCCGATCAATGCATGCAGCGCATCGCCGAAGCCGGCGGTGGCGTGACGCCAGCGCCGCAGCCCTTGCTCGGCAGCAACCACGGCAGTTCGTTCAGTGAGCGCTACTGCGAAGGCCCCGATGGCGACGCTCCGCGTCCCGATTCCGCAGCGCTGCCGACCGATCCGCGCAAGCTGATCAGGGCCGGCTACAACAGCGGCAAGGCGGTTTTCTTCAACGCCTACTGGGAAGACTGCCGCGCGGCTTTGCCGGCCGAGGCCCAGGAGCCCAAGACCTGCGGTGAATACCGTGCCAAGCGTGCGGAAGGCTGGCGCATGATGAGCGAAGGCTTTGCCGAAAACGGCGCGGGCAGACCGGCTGCCCAATGGCGCGAGCAGTGGAAAGACTGGGGACTGGCGGCAGAGCCGGAGAACTTCGATGAGGTTTACCGGCTCAGGACCGGACGTGCGCGCGCGACCTATCACAATCCTTATCCGCTTCCGGGCGAAGATCCCAATGCGCCGGGCGTCAACGGTGGATCGGGCGAGCTGCCGTTCGGCTTCCGCCAGCGCAAGGATGCGGCCGGCAACTGGACCGGCGTGATCGGCATAACCAATTGCGCGAGCTGCCACGTGGGCGAGGTGGGCACGGATGCGGACGGCGATGGTCTGGGCACGATGTACGGCGTCGGCAACTCCATCGCGTACAGCAACACGCTGCAGCGTGGACAGAGCGATGCGGTCACTGGCTTCGAAATCCTTCAGTTCATTTCCTTCGACTGGGATTCGATCGATTCGGTGACCAACTTCGCGAAGTATCCGGCAACCCATATGCCGTCGCTGCAGGACACGCCGAGCTGGTGGAACACGGGTTCCAGATCACGCAAGTTCTTCGATGGTGGCGTCGCCATGGACTCGCTACGTATCGATCTCGCCGCAGCGTCGAGAGAATCGTCTCCGATCGGCACGGAGCGCCGTGCGTACATCGATCGCCACGCACAATCGACGCAGTCGTGGGTCGAGTCGCTCAAGTCGCCCGCTTATCCGCGAGAGATCGATACGGCTCTGGCCGAGCAGGGCGCGATCCTGTTCCACGCCAAGAACCTCTGGCTCGAGCAAGGAAATGCGAGCAGGCCGCGTCCGCCTGGCGGCAATGGCTCCTGCGCATCCTGCCATGGCGCGTATTCACCACGCTTCGTGAACGACACCGAGTTCCTCGTGAGCCCGGATCTGGCCGGTATCGCCGCCAGCATCTCGCCGAAGTCGGTCATCGAAACGGATACGAATCGCGCGGACCAGCTCGCAGGCATCTTCGCGGATGTCTGGGAGACCAGCTGGTGGGCCTACCCGGAAGCTTCGCCGGCCTACATCGATCCCGACACCAAGACGCCCGAGCAGGAAAGCGCGGACGACACGCTGACGGCGAATCGCCCCATGGGTGCTTGCGGCTGGAGACCCGGCACCGTCGGTTATCTGGCGCCGCCGCTGCATGGCGTCTGGGCTTCGGCTCCCTACTTCCACAACGGTACGGTGCCGACCGTGGAAGCGGTGCTCGATTCCAGCAAGCGTCCGGATTACTGGCGTCGCAAGGTCAAGACGGCCGGTGGAATCTCCGGGTTCGACACCAGTCTGGACGCCTATGACTTCGAGCACATGGGTTGGAAGCACGACGTGCTCGCCTGCATCCAGGATTCTCCCGACAACTTCACGAGCTGCATTCCGTATCGCGAAGAGCCGACCATCGCGGAGACCGCCAGCAGGACGCCACCCCTGCGTGGACCGTCGACTCCCGATACGCGCATGATCGTCAACACCAAGCGGCATGCGAACGGAAACGGCGGGCATGAGTTCAGCGACGTGCTCACCGAGCAGGAGCGTCGGGCCATCATCGAGTATCTGAAGACGCTCTGACGAGCCTGCAGGCAAAGACGACTGGAGCCGGATCGATATCCGGCTCCAGTCGTTTTTTTGTTGCCTGAGTTTTACGAGCCGGCGTGCCGGACGGCCTGGGTCAGGCTCGCGCTGCCGGCGGATGACGAAGGATCGGGGCGCTGCTCCGAGCCTGTGCTTCTGGCCGCTTTACTTGATGTGGGCGACCAGGGAAAAAGCCTCGGTGCGGCTCTGCACGCCGAGCTTTCCGAAGATGTTCTTCAGGTGGAACTTCACGGTGTTCTCGGTGATGCTGGTCGCTACCGCGATCTCCTTGTTGGACATTCTCTGGCGCAGGCAATCGATGATCTCTCGCTCGCGGGAACTGAATGCGCTCAGCTCGATGTTCGGTGCCGGAACCGGGTTCGGCAGCGCTCCCGAGAACCCCTGGATGCGGCTCAAGGCCTCCGATGCAAACGCTCGAAGCGGAGATTCGCCCGTCAGATGAGTTGCGGACAGAAAGCCTTCGAGCAGATGACGAATCGGCTTTCCTTCATCGATGAGGAAACGGATGTAGCCGCCGTCATGGCAGAGCTTCAAGGCGGCGGCGAACTGCCGCGCCGCGGGCTTGTTCATACCTCGCGCGTCGAGCAGGATGGCCTTGACGATGCCGAGCTGCGCGTTGATGAAGGCGGATTCGGAATGCCTCTCGGCGATTCGGGAGATGTCGGCGATCGCCTCATCGTACTGCTTCTGCCGGATCAACTGCCGTATCGGTGCGAGGTGTGATTCGGTCGCCAGATCGCCGAATGGCATCCAGTTCTCGGAGTGTCCGCCGTTGGGCAGCACGGAATTCGGAACCGTGTCCCTGGAATGAGCGGAAGCGCCCGCTGAAAGACGCTCGCGCCGGATCAGCCCAAGGGCGCGCGACCATCGGCTCAGCAGGCAAAGCGCTTCGGCTTCGCACAGCAGCGAATTGGCATCCGCATCCTGGCCGAGCGCCCGATAGGCGCGTGCGGCCGAAACCACGCCCACCGTGAAGAAATCGGGGATCGCACACTTGAGGATCATTTCCCGATACTCGTCGAGAGCCTCAACCGCGGTGGTGCAATCGTCGGCCACATAGAGCGCCCAGACGTAGCAGGCGGCGAGCGGCGCGATGGCGAACGGCGCATCGAGCGCGCGGCGCTGTGCGGTCAGCGAGCTGCGGAGCACGTCCAGCGATGCCTGTATGCGACCCTGCAAAAGCAAGGCCACGCCTCGGACGCTGTCCGTATACCCGACCGTGAAAAAGGCCTTGGCCGTACTGTTGAACGCCTGGGCAGTGGCGAGCCTGACTTCCGACTGCCGAAAGTCGCCGATGACCAGCAGGCGAAACGAATCGAGATTCGCAGCTGCGGCGAGTTCGAACGCGGAGAATCTGTCCGGTGCGGCTCCGAGCTCGGAGACCTTGTCGACGAGAGCGAACGCCTTGGCCATGTCTCCGTAGCAGATCGTGGCCACCGCGACCGCCGGCAGGTCGATCGGGTTCGCGCTGTCCGGATACCAATCGGAAGGATTCTCCGAGCCCATGAGCGCGAACACCTTGGCGTGCTGTCTCAGGAATATGAGCGCCCAGATCATTCTGCGCTTGAGTATCGGACGGCACGCGACTTCGTGGATCGGGATGCAATCGAACCATCGTTCCGCAATGGTCATTTCGCCATCGGTCACGAGTTGCTCGGACCACTTCTCGAGTATCTGGGCGGACAGGGCGTGGTCCGCCGAAGTGACGGCATGGTGCATCGCATCGTCGTACATGCCGTTCTGGTAGAACCATTCCGCGGCCTGCTTGTGCAGGGCCCGGAACTTGGCCTGATGAAGATTCAGCAGCAGCTCCCTGAGGTGCGTCGCGAGCAGGGTGTGATAGCGAAACCAGGTGTGGTTGTCGTCCAGCGGGCTCACGAAGAGCCCGAATTTCTCGAGCCTGAGCAGTTGCTGGTGAGAGTCGGAGCGTCCGGTCAGGACGTTGCAGACCTGTGCTCCAAGCCGATTCAGGATGCAGGTGCGCTCGAGAAAGTTCTGCGTATCGGGCGACAGGCCCTCGAGGACGCACTCGGTGAGATAGTCCGCGAGTTCGCGGGGCCGATAGCGGTCGATGCGCTGCAGGGCATCCGAAGGCTGCTTCTTGGAGAGTCCGAGCCGAAACAGCTGGATGGCGGCCGGCCAGCCTTCCGTGCAGCGATGAACCGTTTCGAGGTCGCCCGATTCCATCGGCAAGGTGCCGCTTGCGGCGAAGAACTCGTGAACCTCATCGAGAGAGAAGCACAGATCTGCCGCCTGCAGGACCAGGATCTTGCTCGAGACCCTGAGCCGCGGAATTCCGATATCGGGAAGCGCTCGAGTGGCGATGTAGACCCTCACGTGGAGCGGCAGCTTCGAAAGCAGATCCTTCCAGAACGACAGGATCGCCCGGTTGGACAGCACTTCGAACTCGTCGAGGAACAAGGCGGTGGGGCTGGCGTCGGCCTCGAGCTGGTCGATGAACCAGTCGCTCGGCTTCTGGCGGCTCGTGGCGGCGGCCCCGGAGTCGGCAGCCCGCTCCACCAATGGGCCTTCGTTCTTGAAGATCTGCCTGAGCAACCGCTGCAGGTGACTCGAGTGCCGGCTCGCGTCGTTGTCCGACTCGTCCAGGTTCAGCCAGCCACATCGCACGCCGCGTCCCGCGCTCTCGTTGCGGACCTGCTGCAGCACCGTCGATTTTCCATGGCCCGCCGGCGCCTGCAGGATCACGATCGGCGGCGACGTCTCCGCGAAGATTCGCTCGAGGATGCTTTCGCGAAGAATGCGTTGACTGTTCGTCGGCACAAACGAGCTGTATCGACGAAAAAGGCCATCAGACATCGCTGTGGCCGGGCGGGTAGTGTTATTCATTGCCCGTATTGATGGAGTTCTCCTGGTTAAACGATACCCCAATCATGCCGTGCCGTGTCGCTACCCGAAGCGGGTAGGAAAATGCTTCGAAAGCCCTGTTTTCTTTCGAGATGCGCGCCATGGCTGTGTGCGGCCGACGAAGGCTTGCGCAATCTCCGATCGGGCCTCGTGTCGATGCACGCATTCGAACCTGTCGAATCAGTCACCTCGAAAGCGACCGATTTCGAGTCGCACCGCTACCCAGCACCGCTACCCATTTGGTGTAGTTGAAGAATCGTGGGTAGGAGTCGATATTCATTGCGACGAGAACAGTCATCGCGCTTCGTGCAAGCCAAGGAAGTCACGGGTACCCGTCGACGTATAGAAATCCTCATCGACGTTCGGAATCCGCCATCACACCGCAGTCCGTCGGCAACTCGACGCTTGATCGTCGACCTTGTGGTGCGTTGTTCCGTAGCGTGGTGTTCGCGAGTCGCAAGAGAAATTCAGAAGACTGAAGTTGTGGCGGACCGCCTGTTGTGCGACGGGCGACTTAAAAAAAACGATGGAGGGGAATGGACGTGCAAAGAAAACATACCGGCATGCGTGCCCGGCCGCTTTTCGCTGGACTGGGTTTGATGACGCTGTTGTCAGTTTTTCCGGCTCATTCGCAGGAGAGCGAAGAGCCTGCGGTTGAGGCGCAAAGCGAGCAACAGGCCGTCGCCGACCCGATGCCGATGGAGGTCGAGAGTGGAGGCTTCTTCAGCGGCGTGGGCTTTTCGTTCAGCGGCTTCTCGCGCATCGAAACCGCCATTCGCATGACCGGAGAAGAGAATCCGTACAACCAGCGCGGCAATCTGTTCAACCAGCGGGCCGTCGATCGCTGCGGCGGCTTTCCGCCGTTCGACGCGTGCGCCGTTCCGGATACCGCGACGCGTACGGGGCAGCCCGCGAACAATACGTTCAACCTGCAGCAGTTCCGCACGCATCTCGATTTCCAGCTGTCGTTCAACGAGAACTGGTCGGCGCGCGCGCTGGTGCGCGGCATCTACGAACTCGGCGAGTACGACAACTTCAATCCGGATGCGGTAGGCAGCAGCGCGTCGGGCTATCTGTACGGAAAGCCCAACTATTTCGAGTACGACAACTTCAACCGCGGCGGATGCCAGAATCGGCTGGAAGTCTGCGGCCGCCGCTACATGGCCGACCTTCCGTTCCTGACCCTGGATTACCAGAACGGACCGCTGCTGATCCGCTTTGGCAACCAGCAGATCGCATGGGGACAGGCCTTGTTTTTCCGTGTTCTCGACGTGCCGAACGGCCTCGATCTGCGCCGGCACCTGTTCCTCGACTACACACCCGAGGAATACGCCGATGAACGCATCTCGTCACCGGCGATTCGCACCTCGTATCAGATCAACAACGAATGGGAGGTCGATGCCTTCGCGCAGATGTTCCAGCCGACCATCTACGCCAACCCGAACACGCCGTACAACCTCATCGCGTCGCAGTTCACCATCCACGATCGCTTCAGCGAGGTGGACGACAAGCTCAACTATGGCCTGCGCTTGAAGGGCAAGGCCCACGACATCGGCCTGCAGTTCGCCTACTCGTATCGCTACAACCCGGACGGCGTCCTGCGCTGGACCGAATCGGGCGTGGATCGCGGATTGCCCGGGCCGCGCGCCAACGTGGTGCCGCCGCTGACGGCGACGGTTGCACAGGTGCTGGGTGTGCCGCTCGATCAGGACGGCGGCATTTCGGCTGCGGGCCCGATCTTCGCGCAGACGCCTTACGAGATCGATCCCACTGGCGTCGTCTCGGCGACCGAGTGGTTCACGTACGCGGGCATGGTGCGCTTGTCGGCGCTCGAGGCGCTCAATGCTTCGATCGAAGAGTTCCCGGCTACCGCGGCATTGCTCGCGATGCCGGCCGGCTCGGACGAAGCGGCGATGCGCGAGCTCGACCTGTTCTTCCAGCTCTCGGGCGGACTGCGCGGTCACCTCGCGCGTGAGTACAAGCGTGAGAACAACTTCGGCTTCGGTGCGAGCTACACGATCGACAGCGAACCAGGCTCGCTGCTCGACCAGCTCATCATCAACGTCGAGGCCCTATACACGCCGGATCGCGTATTCACCGCCACCAACCTGTCGCGCAACTACGACGAGCGCTCCGAGTGGATCACGGCTCTCGTGCTCGAAAAGTATCAGCGCTTTTCCGCGAGCTTCCCGGCCACCTACATGGTGTTCCAGTGGGAGCACCGGACGCAGAGCGATCTCTATGGGCGCCTGCTCGACGGCATGAACGGCGACTCGCGGAATTCCGCGAAAGGTATCAGCGGTGGCTGGGACGGTCTGGTGTTCGCTTTCCAGCAGCCGTTCCCGAACCTGGTCTACCGCATCGATGCGTCGGTGCTCTACGACACGCGCGGCGGCCTGATGACGCAGCTGGGCCTGCGCTGGAAGCCGAGCGGTCCGTTTTCGGCCGAGGTGTACTACACCTATCTGAACGGTGACCTCGCAGGAAACGACAACGACAACATCATCTCGACGATCGATTTCGCCGATGAAATCGGCGTGCGGCTCGGGTATCAGTTCTGATGAGGAGTTGATGTCGGGTTTCAAGAGACATCGCTCTTTTTGAGTTGGCTTCTGCCGGCATAGCCCCTCCAGCTTGCCGGCATTTTTTTGGGCCTGTGTCGGGCGACCGCGGGCCAACGCATGCGGCCGTCTCGGGCGTGCCCGGTTTGCATTCCGGGTCTAAACCGGAAGGTTGGCCGAGACCCTGCGAATCATGTCGCAGAAGTATTCGGCGGCCGGCGTCAGCGGCAGGGCGCTGCGGCGCACGATGTTGATCGCCGGAGCCGGTAGCACTTCCTTGACCGGAATCGTCTCCAGCTCGTCGCTCCACAGTCGCGAATGGACCCACTGGACGGGCAGCAGCACGAGCAGATCGGTCTTGCCGATGAGCACCAGCGTGGTCAGCGCCGAGTGCAGCTGCATGACCGAGCGCGGCGTCCTGAGCCCGTAATGTGTAAACAACGGAGCGAGTTCGTCGTCGGCTTTCGGCGTCACCGTGGTGGTCGCCCATTCCGCATCGACGAGCTCGCGCAATGACTTCGCCTTGCCGAGCGGATGCCCTTTGCGGCCGACGACGACTCGGGTGTTGTCGAACAGCTTCTCGACTCGAAAGTCGGGTCCGACATCGTCCGGAACCGGGCCGATGTAGAAATCGACGGTTCCGTTGCGCAGCTCGCCTCCGATGCGAGGAAACAGCGCGTCGATGACGTTCAGGCGTACGCCCGGATAGCGAGCGCGAAACGGCTCGAGCGCATCGGGCAGCAGCGAGATCTGCGCCACGGTGGACAGTGCGGCGGTGACGTGCCCGTGCGTTTCGCCGCGCAACTGCGCGAGCTCTTCCTGTGCACGCAGCAATTCGGTCTGGGCCGACTTGGCCCGCGCGTAGAACACCTTGCCCATCGGCGTCAGCTGCGTGCCCTTGGCACTGCGCTCGAAGAGCACGACGCCGAGCCTGCGTTCGAGCTCGCGGATGTTGCGGCTCACCGTGGGCTGTGCGCCGCCTTGATGCCGAGCCGCGGCATGGACGCTGCCGCGCTCGACGACGGCCAGGAAATCCCGCAGGGCCGAGATCTTCACCAGCGTCAGGTTATCCATTTTTGATATCAGAGGGCATTTATTGGCATCTTATGCTATCCCCTTGCGATTCATAACATGCCGCTCCGGCCAGCCTCGATCGACGGATGATCGGTCGCGGCACGGTCCGGCAGCTAAAAAAACAATACGAAGCGACCGAATTGGAGTCGCTTCGATCGCGAGATGGAGGGTCGATGGCCAGAGCAGGTGCGCACCCACAGGCGGCGCTTCATGAATCGACGGTGGCGTTGATCATGGCGCTGGGATCCGGAATCGGGATGGAAACGAGTTGGGCCCAGGACAGTGCTCCGGCGACGGAGCCTTCGGCCGACCTGGCCGTGATCGAACTGGCGCAGGATCCGGCCGCCTCGACGCCGGCGGAGCCCGTGGATGAGGCGGGCAGGGCCGTGATCGCCGAAGTAGTGGTGACGGCCCAGCGCCGTTCGCAGAACCTGCAGGAGACGCCCGTGGCGGTCACGGCGCTTGGCTCGCAGGAGCTCGAAGAGCGCAACGTTCAGTCGACTCAGGACCTGATGCAGGTCGCTCCGAGTTTGCAGGTCAGTACGGCGGCGGGTCCCAATGGTGGTGCGGCGGTGTTCTTCCTGCGGGGCATGGGCCAGCAGCGCTCGGGAAACGGAACCGAGCCCGCGGTGGGTGTATACGTGGACGGGGTCTATTACCCCTCGCTGCAGGGTGCGATCTTCAACATGCTGGATATCCAGCAGGTGGAGGTGCTCCGAGGTCCGCAAGGCACTCTGTTCGGGCGCAACACCATCGGCGGCGCGATCCGCTACACCAGCCACGCGCCGGAATTCGGCAACGGCGGCTACGTGCAGGCGACGGCCGGCAGCTACGACCGTCGCGACCTGATCGGGGTGATCAACCTCGCCCATGACGATCTGGCGGCGCTGCGCCTGACGGGCGGAACGCTGCATCGCGACGGCTTCGTCAAGCAGCAGGACGGAGGCAAGGAGGCAGGTGCTCAGGACAACGAGCTGGTTCGTGCCCAGCTGCTGATCACGCCGATGGACGTGCTCAAGATCGATTTGATGGGCCAGCACAATCGCAGCGAACTGGATGGTCTGGCTTATTCCGAACCAGGGCCGATCGAGCCGCGGCCGAATACGATCCCGTGGTACTACAACATCACGGCGCTGGGCGGTCTCACCAATCCGCCGTATGACGATCGCTTCGCCTCGACCTGCGACTACTGCCAGGCCGGCACCAACGTACGAGAGTTCGCGAACACGAAGTCCAAGGCCGCGCAGATCGGCCTCACCTGGACTGGCCTGGAAGCGGTCGAAGTGAAATCGCTGAGCGCATGGCAGCGAGTCGGAAGCCGCTACGCGCTGGACCTCGACGGGTCCCCTGCGCCCGTCTACAGCGCATCTGCCCATACGCGGGACGAAATCTACTCGCAGGAATTCCAGTTCAGCGGAAAGGCCTTCGACGACAGCGTGGACTGGGTGAGCGGACTCTACGCCGCGCGCCAGACCTTCGACACGCTCCCGGGCACCAGCCAGCTGCTGCTCGGCAGGATCAGTGACGATCCGGACCCGGTGGAACGGCGCACCCATACGCTGGCTGCATTCGTCGATGCGACTTACGAGCTGTTCGAGCATGCGCAGGTCCTCGGAGGCTATCGCATCAGCCAGGACGACAAGCAGGCGACGCTGCGCGATTCCGGCAACGGCGAGCTGCTCGATCAGGAGCAGCGAAAATTCACGAGCAACACCGGGCGCATCGGACTGCAGTATCAGTGGACCGATCGCATCATGAGCTACGCCACGGTATCCACGGGGTTCAAGGCCGGCGGTTTCAACGTGAACGTGAGCGGGCCGCTGATCTTCACGCCGGGCCTGCGCCGGAGCGAGCTCGGCTCCTACGAACCCGAGAACGTCACGAGCTACGAAATCGGGGCGCGCACGGAGTTCTTCGGCGGGGCGATTCGAATCAACCCGACGATCTTCTATGCCCAGTGGCGCGACGTGCAGGTTCAATCGGTCAACGTCAACGCGTCGACTCTCGAGGTCTACGTCGACAATGCGGCCTCCGCGCATTCACAAGGGCTAGAGCTGGAGCTGCAGGCCGCAGTCTCGCGCCAGCTCGTATTCTTCGCCAATGCTGCCTTGCTGCGCATGCGCTACGACTCGGTCGGCGACGCATCGGGCATCACCAAGGACACCCGCTTCATGCGGGCGCCGAAACTGACCTACACCGTCGGCGGGCGCTACCAGGACACCGTCGGGACCTGGTTCCACTACGTGTTCTCCGCCAACTGGAACTGGCAGGACGACCAAGTCAGCAACGCGACGGACGATACGTCGCTGTCGCTGCCGTCTTATGGCTTGCTGTCCTTGCGAGCCGATCTGAAGAGCATCAACGACGTGCTGGAGTGCTCGCTGTTCGTGACGAACGCACTCGACCAGACCTATTACGTCGGCGGCACGGATTACACGGGCTCGGCCGGAACCCGACGCTTCGATCTCGGGCGCCCGCGCGAAGCCGGCATCAGCCTTCGCTACAACTTCTGATGCATCGGTCGAGATCATGAAAACCCTATCGGTTTGGAGTAAGGCGAAATGAACAAGCGTTACGAACAGCTGCGTGAAGAGAGACTGGCGAAGATCGACGAGGAGTATCGCGCGCTGCTCGAAGCCATTCCGCCCCTGAGCATGATGGGTGTGGAAGGTGTGCGCATGGGCATGGCCGCGATGATGGCCTCGCGCGAGAAGACGCCGGGCGTGTCGATGCGGGACGTCGAGATCGCGGGACCGAACGGTCCGGTGCCGACGCGCATCTATGCGCCGGAGAACTACACGGGACCAAAGCTCGGCGTCTACGTGCACACGCATGCGGGCGGCTTCGTCGGTGGCGGCGGATTGGCGACCTGGGACTGGATGAACACCCTGCTGGCGGCGAAAGTGCCTTGCGTGGTGGTGGCGCCGGATTTCCGGCTGCCTCCCGAGAATCGCTATCCGAAAGGGCTCGAAGACTGCTGGGCGGTGCTGCAATGGGTCGAGCGGCAAGGCGCTGCGCAGGGCTGGAACCCGGGCAAGATCGCGGTCGGCGGTGGCTGCTCGGGCGGCAACTTCGCTGCGGTGTTGTCGCTAATGGCCCGCGATGCGGGCGGCCCGAAGCTTTCACTGCAGATACTCGAATCCTGGCTCGCCGATGCGCATGGCGCCACGCCGTCGCACGAGGAATTCGCCGAAGGCTACGGGCTGCGCCATGAAGACAACGACTTCGTCATCGGCAACTACATCGCCGACGAGGCGCAGCGCAGGGATTGGCGGGTTTCGCCGCTGCTGGTCGAGTCCGTCGACGGCGTGGCCCCGGCGCTCATCACGGTCGGCGAGTGGGACATCCTGCGTGATGAGGACGTGGCCTATGGCGAGCGTCTGAAAGCGGCCGGCGTGCCGGTCGACGTGCACGTGATTCCGCAAACGGGGCATTTCCCGAATCCGCGACACGCGCATGAGCTGCACGAGATTCACATCAAGGGTCTGGCCGCCGCGATCGGTCCCGACGCCACCTGATCGAGCCATCTTCGAGAATGCGAGCCATGTGCGTACGCAATGCCGGGTTCGTGGCGGCGGCAGGCCTGGAATGAGCTTTCCGCCACGCCAGAACTACGACGCCATCGTCATCGGCGCAGGCCACAACGGCCTGATCCTGGCGACGTATCTGCAGCGCGCCGGCTATCGGACGCTGCTGGTCGAGCGTGACGCGACGATCGGCGGCATGACCTGCACGCACGAGCCGATGAGCGCGGGCTTTCGTCATAGCCCGCACGCCAACTTCCTCGCGTACCAGGCCGTCACTCCGATCATGGAGGACTTGCAGCTGCGAGCACACGGACTGGCGACTTTCGAGCCCGACGTTCAGCACGGCATCGCGTTCGCCGATGGAAGGCCGCCGGTACTCGTTCATCGTGTCGGCAACGAAGAAGGCACCCTGCGCAGCTTCGCGCGCCACAGCGCCCGCGATGCCGCGACCTATGTCGATCTGCGCAGGCGCGCGGCCACGCTGACGCCCGCGATTCGCGAGGTGCTGTTCCATCCCCTGTCGAGCGAAGGCCTCGGCGCTCACCGTGCCGCGATCACGCAGGCGTTCGGAGAGCTGGCCGAGGATGCCGCGCTGGGGACGCGTGGCGCGGCCCAGTTCATCGACGAGCGCTTCGAATCGCCCGAGATCCGGGCGCTGCTCTACCTGCTCGCGATGGAGTTCGGGGCATCGCTCGCGCAGGCGGGCGATGACCTGGCTTTCCTGGGCTTCGTGCTCTGGATGATCGGCAGCCGCCAGGTTCCGATCGGTGGCATGCAAAGCTTCGCCGATGCCTTGCATCGCGCCGCGCTCGCTGAAGGCGTGCAGGTCATGACGTCCGCTGAGGTCGGTTCGATCCGCATCGAAGCGGGACGCGTGACCGGTATCGGGATCGCCGGACAATTCATCGAAGCGCCGATCGTGGCATCGAGTATCGGCGTCGAGCGAACGCTGCTCGAACTGCCGGTCGGCGGCGGGCTCGGAGCCTCCGATCGCCAAGCGCTGGCGGCGTATCGTCGGGGCAGCGGATCGACCATCGCGAGCCAGGCTTTCGCCTTGACCGAAGCGCCGTGCTATCGCTCCGCGCGCTGGGATGCGGACCTCGATCGCTGCGTGCAGACCTTCATCGGCTTCGACAGTCCCGAGTGCGTGCTGTCGCACGAGCGGGAACTCGCGATGGGCCTGCTGCCCACGCCGCGCGCCTCGATGCGTGTGCCGAGCCTGCTCGACCCCGGGCTCGCGCCCGCAGGTTTTCACATCGCCGGAGCGGATAGCCACTTTCCGGATGCGAAGGCCTTGAGCGACGAAGATTGGGCCGGGATCGCGGAGAGCTACAACGACGCCTTGCTCGACGTCTGGTGCGGCGCGGCTCCGAACATGACGCGGGACAAGGTGCTTCGGAGCCATTTCGCCATACCGCGTTCGGGAGACCGGCGCGTTCTGCTGCGCGAAGGCGGGCAGTACAAGACTTCCATCGACGGGCTCTATCTCTGCGGCACCTCGAGCTATCCGGGTGGAGGCGTGCACGGCGCCTGCGCCATCAATGCATTTCAGGAAATAACCGGAGTCCGGATTCAATGACCAGTGGAATCATGCATCACCTTTCTCGATCGCTGCTGGCGTCGATCGGCCTCTCGTTCGCGTTGATGTCGGCTGCTGCGCAAGCCGAGCCGTCACGGGAAGTGAAGTGGGTGACGCTCGGCACGGGCTCGGGCCCGCTGTCGTTCTATGAACGCGGCCAACCCGCCAATCTGCTGCGTGCGGCAGGGCAGGCGATTCTCGTCGATGCGGGCGATGGCGCGACGGAGCAGCTGATGCGCAGCGGCGTCCTGCTCGACGACGTCAGCACCGTCTTCATCTCTCATCTTCACTTCGATCATACGGGCGGACTGTTCGCCTTTCTCGGCCGCCGCTTCCAGATGCGCCAGACGGCTCCCGTGACCATCTACGGACCACCTGGAACCAAGCGCACGATCGACGGCTTGATCGCCGCGATGCAGCCGATGAACGATGCGGAAGGCAGCAAGGGTGTGTTCGCAGTGCTCGGTAGACCCAAGCCTGGCGAGAACATCAAGACGATCGAGTTGACCGACGGTGCCCAGGTCAAGATTGGCGACGTTCACGTCACCGTGGCCACCAACTCGCACTATGTGCTGGCGGACGAGAAGGGAACCGGCAACCACAGTTTCGCGCTACGTTTCGATGCACCGGGCCGATCGATCGTCTACACCGGAGACACCGGGCCGAGCGAGAAGGTGGAGAAGCTCGCCAAGGGCGCCGATCTGCTCGTGGCCGAAATCATGGATGCCGACGAAGCGCTCGACCGCCTCGGCAAATCCGGCCTGAAGATCAACTTCGCATTGGCCGCGGTCGCGAAGATCGCGATCAAGGATCACTTCGTCAAGGAGCATCTCTCGCCCGAACAAGTCGGTTCGATGGCGCAACGAGCCGGCGTGAAAGCCCTCGTGCTCACGCACAACGCACTGGGGCCGGACAATCTCGAGCCGGCGCGCAAGCGCATCGCCGCGTCCTACTCGGGGCCCATCACCTTCGCGCAGGATGGCCGGGCTTATTGACCCGTACTCGTATCAACATCAGGAGTCATGATGAACATCGATGGACAGTGGAAGTTGACGGCCAAGTCGCCGATGGGGATGAAGACCGACGATCTCGAATTCAAGACGATCGACGGGCGACTCGTCGGCACCCAGGTCAGCGAGGGCCTGGGCACTCATCGCGATCTGCCGATCAAGGTCGACGGCGATACGATCAGCTGGTCGGTTCCGGTCACCAAGCCGATGAAGCTGACGCTGGAGTTCAAGGTGAAGGTCGACGGCGACAGCATGAGCGGAACCGTCAAGGCCGGCATCTTCGGCAATGCGCCGGTGACGGTCGTTCGCGCCTAGTAAAGATCGTGTGCAAGCCGGTGCGGTGATCGTCGGCGTGTGCGGGGCGTTTCGAGGCTGAAACGGGCGTAGCGAACTCGGGCTTTCGGAAGCAACGCGCGCTCAGCGCCGCACACGTCGCAGCCTGTCGCGCAACCAGGCGTGCCCCGGATCCTGTTCGGCCGTCCGCGGCCAGTACAGCATGACTTGCAGCTTCGGCACTGCCAGCGGAAGCGCTGCGAGATGCAAGGGCAGCGTGGTTGCGAGAAAACGCCCGAACTGGCGAGGCAGCACCAGCAGCAGATCGCTGCTGGCCGCAAGCTCGCAGGCGGCGTGATAGTGCTGGCATCTCACGGCGACGTCGCGCTTCAGGCCTTCACGCTGCAGTGCCAGGTCTTCATTCACGGGGCCCGAGCGCCGTGACGAAACCACGATGTGCCGCGCGGCCAGCCACTGCTTGAGCCCCAGCTTGCCTTTCGACAAGGGGTGCCCGCGTCGCATCGCGACGCAGGGTGTCTGTTCGAACAGGAGCATCTGTTCGATGTCGTCGCCGACGCTGATCGGCACATCGATCGCCATGTCGAAAGCGCCGGACGAGAGCTCGCGTTCCAGGCGTCTGCGTTCAAAGCCGGTGCTCTGCAGCTGTAGATGCGGCGCTTCGCGCAAAACCTCGCGCACGAGCGAAGGGAACAGCACCGATTCGAGGACGTCCCGCAT
Source organism: Hydrocarboniphaga sp. FW305-C-57 (assembly GCF_058783045.1). Taxonomy (NCBI): domain Bacteria; kingdom Pseudomonadati; phylum Pseudomonadota; class Gammaproteobacteria; order Nevskiales; family Nevskiaceae; genus Hydrocarboniphaga; species Hydrocarboniphaga sp. FW305-C-57. The sequence continues at coordinate 939,320 of NZ_JBYSYG010000001.1, forward strand.
GCCGATGACGAATCGGCGCGTCGACGTCGCGGCCGGAAACGGCTGCGGACGCTGCATGGTCCGGTGCAGGCTTTCGAGCGCGGCGCGCACATCCGGTGCGATGGCTTTGGCCAATGGAGTTGGCACCACTCGCCGGCCATCGCGCACGAACAGCGGATCGTCGAAATGCTCGCGCAGCCGCTTGAGTGCGTTGCTGATCGCGGGTTGGGTCAAATGCAGCCGAGCCGCGGCCTGCGTGAGGCTTCCGCAGCCCAGCACCACGTCGAAGACGCGAAAAAGGTTCAGGTCCACGCGGTCCATGGCAGGCCCATTCATTCACTGAGTGAATGATTATAGATTCAGAAAGATTAGTGGCTGGAATGTGTCGGGCTGCGTAGAGTGTTTCTGGCATATTGAGACCGAGACCGCCTCCATGGATTTCGCACACAGCCCGCGTGCGCTCGAGCTGATCGAGAAACTGCGCAGCTTCATGCGCGAGCAGCTGCTTCCCGTCGAGAGCGAGTTGCTGAAGGCGCGGCACGAGGCGCGCCGCGGCGGCGATTGGAAGCAGTGGATCGTGGAGCCGGAGATCAAGGCGCTGAAGGCCAGGGCGCGCGAAGCCGGCCTGTGGAATTTCTTCCTGCCCGACCCCGCGCTGGCCCCGGGCCTGAATCATGTCGAATACGCGGCGCTGGCCGAAGAGATGGGCCGCAGCTTCCTGGCGCCCGAAATCTTCAACTGCAACGCGCCGGATACCGGCAACATGGAAGTGCTGTGGAAGTACGGCAGCCCGGAGCAGAAGGAGCGTTGGATGAAGCCGCTGCTGGCGGGCAGCATCCGCTCCGCGTTCTGCATGACGGAGCCCGATGTCGCGTCGAGCGACGCGACCAACATGCAGGCGACCGCGACGCTCGATGGCGACGAGGTGGTGCTCGACGGCAAGAAGTGGTGGTCGAGCGGGATCGGTCATCCGGACTGCCGCTTCGCGATCTTCATGGGCGTCACCGATGCGCAGGCGGAACGTCACGCTCGCCACAGCATGGTGATCGTTCCGCTCGATGCACCGGGGGTTCGCATCGTGCGCATGCTGCCGGTCTTCAATGATTACGACGAGCCTTACGGCCACGGCGAAGTGCATTTCGATTCGGTGCGGGTTCCGAAGGCCAATGTCATCGCCGGCCTGGGCAGGGGATTCGAAATCGCGCAAGGTCGCCTCGGGCCCGGACGAATCCATCATTGCATGCGCTGTATCGGCGCGGCGGAGCGCGCCCTGGAACTGCTGGTCGACCGTGGAATGGAGCGCCAAGCTTTCGGCAAGCGACTCATCGATCTCGGCGGCAATCAGGAGCGCATCGCCGACCTGCGCATCGCGATCGATCAGGCCCGCCTGATGACGCTGTACGCGGCCTGGATGATCGACAAGGTCGGCGCCTTGAAGGCGCTCACCGAAATCTCGGCGATCAAGATCGTCGCCCCGTCGGTGCTGCAGCGCGTCGCCGACGAAGCCATGCAGATGTTCGGCGGAGCCGGACTCTCGAACGACTCTCCGCTCGCCGCGATCTTCGCCCATGCGCGCGTGTTGCGCCTGGCCGATGGACCGGATTCCGTCCACCGGGCCGTCATCGCGCGACGCGAGATCAGCCGTCGTTCGAAGGTCGGTGGAAGTCGCGTCGCATGAAGCCGCAGTGGCAGGAACACAGACTGCAAACCTCGCTCGGCAGCGTGTTCGTCCGTTGCGCGGGGGCAGGGCCGGTCATCCTGTTCTGGCCGAGCCTGCTGATGGACGGCTCGATGTGGATGGGCGTCGCCGAAAGACTGCTCGCCCGATTCCGCGTCGTGCTGATCGACTCGCCGGGACACGGGCGCAGCGAGCCCTTGTCGGCGCCTTTCAGCTTCGACGAATGCGCGCACTGCATCGTCTCCATTCTCGATGCACTGGCAATCGGGCGGGCGCACTTCGTCGGCAACTCCTGGGGCGCGATGATCGGCGGCACGTTTGCCGCTCGCTATCCGGATCGCATCGGGGCCGCGATTCTGATGAACGGCACAGCATCCGCGTGCGGCGCACGCCAGCGCCTGGAATTTCACATGCTGATCCTCGCAGGTCGCCTGCTGCGTGGCGTTCGAGGGCCGCTGCGCAAACGCGCGACTGCGGCATTCCTGGGGCCGACGTCCTTGCGAACCCGGCCGCAGGTGGTCCGCTCGGTGGCCGATGCCTTGAAGCGCGTGGACTTTCGTTCGGCGCGCTGGGCGATCGAAAGCGTCGTCATCAGCAGGCCCGATCAAGCTTCATTGTTTCGCGGCATCCGCTCGCCGGTGATGGTGGTCGCCGGAGTCGAAGACGCAACATTCCCCAATTCCGAGACGCGTGCGATGGCCGACGCGATCCCGGCGTCCACGTTCGTCCTGATCGACGGCAGTGCCCATTTGACGGGGCTCGAATGTCCCGAGAAGTCCGCCGAGCTCATCGACAGTTTCATTCGTGCCCATGACTGAAGCGACGACGGCCGATCGAGCCGGGCGAGTGCGATCCGGCGAGGAATTGAACGGTGCCGCCGTCGAAGCCTGGCTCCGGTCGCAAGGGTTCGAGTTGCACGGAGCCGCGAAAATCACGCAGTTCTCGGGTGGCGCATCGAACTGGACTTATCGCATCGAGTACGACAACTGCGACCTGATTCTGCGCCGCCCGCCGGCAGGCACGAAAGCCAAGTCGGCGCACGACATGCACCGCGAATTCGTGGTGCAGAAAGCGATCGCGCCGGTTTATTCCTGCGTTCCGAAGATGCTGGCGTACTGCGACGATCAGGGCGTGCTCGGTGTTCCGTTCTACGTCATGGAACGCATCGCGGGCATCATTCCGCGCAAGGAATTCCCACGCGCAGTAGTGCTGGCTCCGGCGCAGGCACGGCAACTCTGCCTCAACGTGATCGACAAGCTCGTCGAGTTGCATCGCGTGGATTGGCGTGCCGCCGGATTGGAAAAGCTCGGAAAAGGCGAGGGCTATACGCGTCGCCAGATCGAAGGCTGGATCGATCGCTGGGACAAGGCGCGAACCTGGAACGTGTTCAAGGCCCAGGACGTCAAGCGCTGGCTGCTCGACAACATTCCGAGCGATGTCGGCACCTGCCTCATTCACAACGACTGGCGCCTGGATAACCTCGTGCTGGATGCTCAGGATCCCACGCGGGTGATCGGTGTCCTGGATTGGGAGATGGCCACGCTGGGCGATCCGCTGATGGAACTCGGCAGCGCGATGGCGTACTGGACGCAGGCCGACGATGATTTCTTCGCGCGCTTCATTCGTCGTCAACCGAGCCACCTGCCGGGCATGCTGACGCGTGACGAGATCGTCGAGCATTACCGCGCCCGGGCGGGTCTGCCGCCCTTCGACTGGCGGTTCTACGAGGCCTACGGCCAGTTCCGGCTCGCGGCCATCATTCAGCAAATCTACTACCGCTATCACCACGGCCAAACCAGGAATCCCGCGTATCGGTTCTACGGTTTCTACGCGAACTACATGATCTGGCGCGCACGATCGACGATACGGCGCGGACGCCTGCGATGAGCGTGATCGTGCTGGTTCGGCACGGGCAGGCGTCATTCGGCACAAGTGACTACGACCGGCTGTCTCCAGTCGGCTGGAAACAGGCCAGGCTGCTGGGCTCGGCGCTCGCGAGTCGCGCGGTCAAACCCGATCTGCTGGTTTGCGGGGACATGCGGCGGCACACGGAGACCGCGAACGCCTGCATCGAAGCCTTGAGTCACGGCGGAACGCCGCTCATCGATGCGGCCTGGAACGAGTACGACCACGAAGCGCTGCTTGCGGCGCTGCGGCCCGAGTGGCGCGATCCGCGGGCGATGATGCTGGCCTTGAAATCGGAGCCCGATCCGCGGCGAGCGTTCCAGCGCGTGTTCTCCGAAGCCGTGGAGCGCTGGATGAATGGTGATCACGACGGCGAATACGCTCTCTCGTGGAGCGCGTTCAAAATGCGCGTTCGTGCGGGTTTGCTAGCCCTGCACGAGAAGCTCGGCAAAGGCGGGCGCGCCTGCGTCTTCACCTCGGGCGGTCCGATCGCGGCGGTCGCCGCGGAACTGCTGGGCCTCGATTCGACGCAAGCCGCGCAGCTGTCGTGGTCGCTCGTCAATACCGGCATGACCCGAATTCTCGGCAGCGATCGCGGCCTTCGGCTCGGCACGCTCAACGAGTACGCGCATCTCGAGCATGACGTCGAGCTGATCACCTATCGGTAGGTGAGCTGAAGTCGATGGAGTGACGGCGCGCGCAAGGCGGTTGCATGCGCTCCGAGGCCACGAACCGCATGGCCTCGGCGTGCGGATGCCGTCGCGACGCGAGCCTTAGAACCCGCCGCGGACGACGGTGCCGCCATCGACGACGATGGTTTGCCCGGTGACATAGGCGCCGGCCTGCGAGGCGAGGAACACCGCGGCACCGGCGATGTCGTCCGGTTCGCCGATGCGGCCCAGCGGCGTCGCGCGCTTCAGTGCCGCCTCCGCTTTCGGGTCGGCCCATAGCGCCCGCGCGAAGTCGGTACGGATCACGCCCGGTGCGATGGCGTTTACGCGAACGTTCTGTGGCCCGTATTCCACCGCGAGATTGCGCACGAGCTGGAAATCCGCCGCCTTGGAGACGTTGTAGGCGCCGATCGTGCTGGAGCCCAGCAGGCCGCCGATCGACGAGACGATGACGATGGAGCCGTCACGGCGCTCGATCATGTCGGGAACGACGAAGTTGATCAGCCAGTGGTTGGCCAGCACGTTGTTGTCGAAGATCTTGCGGAACTGCTCGTCGCTGATGTCCTTGATCGGTCCGTAGTACGGGTTCGAGGCGGCGTTGCAGACCAGCACGTCGATCTTGCCGAACTGCGCATGCGTGCCGTCCACCAGGGCCTTCAGCGCGGACTTGTCGGAGATGCTCGCCGCGATCGCGATGGCGCGCCCCGTTCCATGCTGCCCATTGATCGCGGCGGCCACTTCGTCGCAGGCGGATTGGTTGCGGCTGGAGATGACGACGCGCGCCCCGGCCGCCGCGTAGGCCTCGGCGATCGCGCGGCCGATGCCGCGTGAGGAGCCGGTGATCACGGCGACTTTGTCTTTGAGATCGAACAAGTTCATTTCATCCTCCGAAGGGTCGAATGCTGATCGGCGTCATGCGGCGCTGAGGCTGCGGCTGTAGCGATCGAGGTGATGATCTTGATCGCCGAAGCAATGGGCGATCACGGTGAGTCGCTTGAAGTAATGGCTCACCACGAGTTCGTCGACCACGCCCATGCCGCCGTGCAGTTGCACGGCCTGCTGTCCGACGAAGCGCGCGGCCTGGTCGACGTAGGCCTTCGCAGCGGAGATCATGCGGCCGCGCTCGGCGGCATCGCCGTCGTCGGCGTGATACGCCGCGAGGATCGCCATCGATCGCGCTTGTTCGGTTGCGATGAGCATGTCGGCGAGGCGATGGCGCAGTGCCTGGAAGCTGCTGATCGGCGTGCCGAACTGCTTGCGCGTGTCGAGGTAGTCCGCCGTCGCCCCGTTGAGCGCCGACATGATGCCCACGGCCTCGGAGCACAGCGCCGCCGCCGCCTTGTCGAGTGCCTGCTGCAAGGCGGGGCCGGCTTCGCCGGCGCGACCGAGCAGCGCATCGGAGCCGAGGCGCACCGAATGCAGGCGAACGTCCGCCGCACGGCGGCCATCCTGGGTCGCGTAGGCGCGCATCGACAGGCCTGCCGCGTCGGGCTCGATCAGGAACAGCGAGATTCCGGATTCATCGCCGGTCGATCCAGCGGTGCGCGCCGAGACGATCAGCCCATCGGCGCTCGGCGCATCGAGCACCACGCACTTGTGTCCGCTGATGACCCAGCCATCGTTCAAGGCGGTGGCGCGAGTCTCGACGTGAAACGGATCGAAGCGCGCGCCGGGTTCGCTGTGCGCGAGCGCGAGCTGGCGGTTGCCGGCAGCGACGGCTTCCAGGCTGCTTTGCTGTTCGCTGGAACCGAGCGTCGCGAGGAGTCCGGCACCGAGCACGACGGTGCTCAGATAGGGTTCGAGCAACAGCCCCTTGCCGATCTGTTCCATGACCACGGACACGTCGATCGAATCGCCGCCGAGTCCGCCGTGCACCTCGGCGATCGGCAATGCGAGCAGGCCGAGTTCGGCGTATTGGTTCCAGGCGTCCAGGCTGTAACCGAGCGCGGAGCGGATCAGCTCGCGCCGATGCTCGAAGCCGTAGTCGCGTGCACAGAAGCGCTCGAGCGTGTCCTGCAGGGCGCGTTGTTCGTCGGTGTATCGAAAGTCCATGTGCTGCCTCAGCTGCCGAGCGTGAGCTGCGCGATGATGTTCTTCTGGATCTCGTTGGAGCCAGCGTAGATCGAGGTCTTGCGCAGGTTGAAGTAATGTCCGGTCAGCGCCGGGGCGTAGTCCGCGTAGGCCTGCTCCAGGATCGGATCGGCCCGCCATTGCGCGTCGAGCGCTTCGGGCAGATGCGGCACCGCGTAGGGACCGAGCGCCTGCATCTGCAGCTCGGCGATGGCCTGCTGGATTTCCGAGCCCTTCACCTTGAGGATCGAGGCCTGGATGCCCGAGGCACGATCGTGCGCATCTGCGCAGAGGGCGCGCAGGTTGGTGATCTCGAGCGCCATCAGTTCGAGCTCGACCTGGACGATGCGATCGCGAAAGCGGGCGTTCTCGATCAGCGGACGACCACCGGCGCGTTCCTGGCTCGCGATCTTCTTGAGCTTGCGCAGGGCGGCTTTCGAATCGCCGACGCCGGCGATGTTGGTGCGCTCGTGGCCGAGCAGGAACTTGGCGTAGGTCCAGCCCTTGTTCTCTTCGCCGACGAGATTGTCGACCGGCACGCGTACGTTCTCGAACCAGACTTCATTGATCTCGTGCTCGCCGTCGAGCATCACGATCGGGCGCACCGTAACGCCGGGTGTCGCCATGTCGATCAGCAGGAACGAGATGCCCTGCTGGGCGCGCACTTCGCTGTTGGTGCGGACGAGACAGAAAATCCAGTTCGCGAACTGGGCGAGCGTGGTCCAGGTCTTCTGGCCGTTGACGACGTAGTGATCTCCGTCGCGGCGCGCGGTCGTCTTCAACGAAGCGAGATCGGAGCCGGAGCCGGGCTCCGAATAGCCCTGGCACCACCAGTCTTCGGCGGCCATGATGCGCGGCAGGAAATACTGCTGTTGCGCCGGGCTGCCGAAGGCCATCAGCACCGGCGCGAGCATCTTGAACGAGAACGGCAATTGCCCCGGAGCGCCGGCGGCGGCGCGCTCCTCGTCGAAGATGTACTGCTGCACGGGCGTCCAACCCATGCCGCCGAAGGCGGTCGGCCAGGTCGGCGCGCCCCAGCCTTGCGAGTGCAGAATCTTCTGCCAGCGGATCGTGTCTTCCGCGAGATAGCGCTTACCGAGGCGTTGGCGATCGCGAATGTCCGCCGGCAGATGCGCTGCGAGAAATTGCCGGACTTCGAGGCGAAAGGCCTCTTCGTCTGCGTTGAAATTCAGATCCATGGCGTTTCCATTCTGATGTGATCGGTCGGCGGCGAGCGTGCGTCAGAGCCAGCGGACGTCGGTGTCGAGCGGCGTGCGTTCGACCGGATGCAGCACGCTGAGCCAGGCCTCGAGCTTGGGCAGCTCCCAGCCGAAGAAGTAATCGCAGGCGGCGCGCTTGCCGCGCGAGAAGTCGTCGTCCGCGTTCGCCGCCATCGCCTGGTCGAGCCACAGCCAGGCCACCACGACATGGCCGAAGGCTTCGAGATAGGCCGACGCGTTCGCGAGCCTGAGCTCGGTATCGGCGAGCGACTGCAGCGACGTGGTGACGGATCGCAGCCGATGCCAGGCGGCGGCCAGCGCGGCGGCGTGACGCGATAGCGGCGCTTGCGGTTGGGCTCGCTCGATGGTCGCGGCGATGCGGACCGACAACAGTTCGAGACCCGCGCCCTTGGCCTGGCCGAGCTTGCGGCCGAGCAGGTCGAGCGCCTGGATGCCGAAAGTGCCTTCGTGGATCGGATTGAGCCGGTTGTCGCGATAGTGCTGCTCGACGTTGTACTCGCGCGTATAGCCGTAGCCGCCGTGAATCTGGATCGCGAGATCGTTGGCCGCGAGCCCCCATTGCGAAGGCCAGCTCTTGACCACCGGTGTCAGCAGATCGAGCAGCAGGCCGCTGTCCCGGCGCGCGGATTCGTCGTCCAGCGAGTGCGCGTCGTCGCTGAGCTTCGCGGCGTAGAGGCACAGCGCGAGCGCACCCGAGACATAGGATTTTTGCGCGAGCAGCATGCGGCGCACGTCGGCATGTTCGACGAGCGCGATCGGCGGGCTTGCGGGATCACGCTCGGAGCGGCGACGGCCTTGCGTGCGCGTGCGCGCGTAATCGAGCGCATGCAGATAGCCCGTGTAGCCGAGCGCGGCGGCGCCGAGTCCGACCGCGATGCGCGCCTCGTTCATCATGTGAAACATGTAGGCGAGGCCCTGGCCGGGCTCACCGACGATCTCGCCGATCGCGCCGGCTTCACCTTCGGGCCGATGCCGGCCTTCGCCGAAATTGAGCAGGCAATTGACGGTGCCCCGGTAGCCCATCTTGTGGTTGAGCCCGGCAAGCACCACGTCGTTGCGTTCGCCGAGTTTGCCTTCCCCGTCGACGAGCCGGCGCGGCACCGCGAATAGCGAAATACCTTGCACGCCTGCAGGCAGGCTGCCGTCCTCGCGCGGAATCTTGGCGAGCACCAGGTGCACGATGTTCTCGCTGATGTCGTGATCGCCGCCGGAAATCCACATCTTGTTGCCGAACAGGCGATAGCGGCCGTCGCGTTGCGGCACAGCGCGCGTGCGAATGTCGGCGAGACTCGATCCGGCCTGCGGTTCGGACAGGCACATGGTGCCGAAGTAGCGGCCTTCGGTCATCGGCCGCACGTAGCGCGCAAGCACTTCGGGCGAAGCGTGTGCGATCAGCAGGTTCGCGTTGGCGATCGTCAGCATCGCGTAGGCGATGGAGCCGGCGTTGGCCGCCGTCAGGAACGCGAAGCCGGCGCGTTCGACGCAGCTCGGCAGGCCCAGGCCTCCGACTTCGGTCGGCATGCCGGCGGCCATCAGACCCGCCGTGGAAAACGCGCGCAGCGCTTCGCCGACTTCCGGATGGATGCTCACGCGCTCGCCGTCGAAGTGCGGCTCGTGACTGTCGTTCTTCTTGTTGTGAGGAGCGAAGCGTTCGACTGCGAGCTTTTCGTAGACGTCGAGGATCGCGCTCCAGGTCTCGCGATCGTGCCCTGTGTAATGCGGACGCTCGGCGAGGGCGTCGGCGCGCAACCAGTCGAACAGCAGGAAGTCGACGTCGCGGCGCGACAGGATCAGATGGTTCATTTCGACCTCAGCGCTGCGACAGCGTGATCCATTCGGCGACGAGCGCGGGCTTGCTCTCGCCTTCGATCTCCACACTCACGCCGAGCGTCGACTGAATGGCGCCCGAAGCCCGCTGTTCGACGGCCTTGAGCTCGAACAGCGCGCGTACGCGACGCCCGCTGCGCACCGGCGAAATGAAGCGCAGGCTGTTGAAGCCATAGTTGATCGAGCGCGTGTTGCCTTCGATTCGCGGCAACACCTCGGCCGCCATCGCCGAGAGCATCGACAGCGTCAGAAAGCCATGCGCGATCGTCGCGCCGAAAGGGCCTTGCGCAGCGGATGCTTCGTCGATGTGGATCGCCTGCCAGTCCTCGGTGGCATCGGCGAAGGCCTGGATGCGCGACTGATCGAGCAGATACCAACTCGAATGACCGAGCGCATGCCCTGCAAGCGCGCGATAAGCATCGAGCGACAGGCTGATGGCGGGCATCTCAAAGCACCTCGAACAGACCCGCCGCGCCCATGCCGCCACCGACGCACATCGTCACAACGACGTAGCGTGCGCCGCGCCGCTTCCCCTCGATGAGCGCGTGCCCGACCATGCGCGCGCCCGACATGCCATACGGATGGCCGATCGAGATGGCGCCGCCGTTGACGTTGAGCAGTTCGTCCGGAATGCCGAGCCGGTCGCGGCAATACAGCACCTGCACGGCGAAGGCCTCGTTGAGTTCCCACAGGCCGATGTCGCCGATGCGCAGGCCGAAGCGCGACAGCAGCTTCGGAACGGCGAACACCGGGCCTATGCCCATCTCGTCGGGCTTGGTGCCCGCGACGGCCATGCCGACGTAGCGCCCGAGCGGCGCGAGGCCGCGTCGGGCCGCCTCGCGCGCTTCCATGAGCACGACCGCCGAAGCGCCGTCCGACAGCTGGCTCGCGTTGCCGGCGGTGATCGTGCCGTTCGTTCGCACGGCCTTGAGCGAGGCGAGGCCCTCGAGCGTGGTATCGGCGCGGTTGCCTTCGTCCTTCGCCAATCTGATCGCACGCGGCGTGACCGCACCGGAGACTTTGTCGGTGACGTTCATCGTCGCATCGACCGGAACGATCTCGGCGTCGAAGCGACCGGCGGCCTGCGCGGCCGCGGTGCGTCGCTGCGATTGCAGCGAGTACAAATCCTGCGCCTCACGGCCGATGCCGTAGCGCGCGGCCACCGTCTCTGCGGTGTCGAGCATCGCCATGTAAGCGTCGTTGTGCATCGCCTGCAGTTCGGGATCGACGTCGACGCGCAGCGCGGCGTTCTGCACGAGCGAGATCGATTCGACGCCGCCGGCGACGCAGATGTCCATGCGATCGACCACGATCTGCTTGGCGGCCGTCGCGATCGTCATGAGGCCCGACGAACACTGGCGATCCATCGTCATGCCGGCGACGCTCACCGGAAATCCGGCGCGCAGCGCAGCCATGCGGCCGATGGTCTGCTGCACGCCCTGTGGCAGCGAGCAGCCGAGAATGCAGTCGTCGAGTTCGGCCGGATCGATGCCGGAGCGCTCGACCGCGGCGCGCAAAGCGTGCGCGGCCAGCGTCGGCGACGGCGTAGCGTTGAAGGCACCGCGATAGGCGCGCCCGATCGGCGTGCGGGCGGTGGAGACGATGAGCGCTTCACGCATGAAGCTCACTCCGGTTTCGCCGGCGAGAAGCCGGCCTTCTTGAGTTCACGTTCGCCTTGTTCCCAGCCGCTGCCCGGCACGGTTTCGCCGTTGCGATCGGCGACTTCGGCAAGACGCTCCGACAGCTGTTGAGCGACGTCTTCGCCGGTGCCGAGATGGATGCCTTGGGTGAAGGTGATGTGCGCGGCCTCGAAGCTGCCGGCGCCCGCGCAGAGGATCATGCGCGTCGGCGCGTCCTCGCCGACCAGTGCGGCGACGCCGGGCGCGACCGCCGACGGATGCAGCGCCGCGAGCTGATCGGCCGGCATCAGGCCTTCTAGCATGCGTGTTCCGGCCGTCGGGGCGAGGCAGTTGACGCGAATGTTGTTCTTCGCGCCTTCGAGCGCGAGCGTCTGCATGAGCCCGACCAGCGCGAGCTTGGCCGCGCTGTAGTTGGATTGCCCGAAGTTGCCGTAAAGCCCGGACGACGACGTGGTCATGACGATGCGCCCGTAGTTCTGCGCGCGCATCAGATTCCACACCGCCTTGGTGCAGTTCACCGCACCCATCAAATGCACGTCGACGGCGAGCCTGAAGTCGGCGAGGTCCATCTTCGTGAAGCTCTTGTCGCGCAGGATGCCGGCGTTGTTGACGAGGATGTCGACACGTCCCCAGCGCTCGACGGTCTCGGCGACCATTTTTTGCACCTGTACGAAATCGGTCACGGAGGCTCCGTTGGCGATTGCCTCGCCGCCGGCCGCGACGATCTCGTCCGCGACGCGCTGCGCCGCCGTAGCGGAGCCGCCTTCACCGCGGACGTCGCCGCCGAGATCGTTGACGACGATCCGGGCGCCGAGTTTGGCCAGCAGCAAGGCATGTTCCCGGCCCAGACCGCCGCCGGCTCCCGTCACGATGGCGACGCGTCCGTTCAAATTCAGCGCCATGCGCTTCTCCTCATGATGGTTTGAAATCAGAGCGACGTCGGGACTCGATCGGTCTCGTCGCTTGATGCCAATCATGCACGATATTAGTCGTTTGTACCAATTTATTTTCCGACCGGCCGGTAGTGCCTCCGGATGTCGCGATCGGCTCGGTTTCAGATGGGGTATCGCGAATCCCGCAGGGCGGTGAAGGCGTAGTCGAAGGTTTCGCGAACTTCGGCGAGATCGGAGACCGAGCTGCCCGTGGACAGCAAGCGGATGCGAGCCCCGGTGAACAGGCTCGCCGCGAGCAAGGCGGCGCTCGAGGCGCCTGGATAGCCGAGCCGCTCGAACTGCCGGCCCCAGGCTTCGATCTGGTCGTCGACCCAATGCTCCACCATCGGGCGCAAGCGACCCTCGCGCGTCGCTTCGGCCTCGACCGACAGGCTGGCCAGGTTCAGGTCGCCATACTGGGTCACTTCACGCAGCAGGATGGCGGTGGTCAGATCGGCGAGGCGGCCAGGCGTGAGCTCGCTGGAATCGAGGCTCGTCCGCGCTTGGCGATAGCGCGCCTTCTCGCGTTCGTAGAGGCGCTCGCGCGCGGCCGACATCAGTGAATCGAGCGGCTTGAAATGATAAGCCGGCAGCGCCGGCGCGACGCCGGCTTCGGCGGCGACGGCCCGGCCGGTTACCGCGGCGCTGCCTTCGCGCGCGAGCAGTCGGATGGCCGCTTCGATGATGCGATGGCGCGCATCGTCGGGCGGTATGGCCAGCTCGATCGCTTGCTTGCGCATAGCGCGCGCTGCCGTCTTTGTGCGCGGCTGGGGCTCGAGCCGTTGGCGCACATCTTCGGCTTTCCAGTGCAGCGGCAGCATCAGGAACAGCAGCCCGACGATCTGATCGATCAGCACGCGCAGCCGTACTCGGTCGGGTGTTTCGCCCATCAGGGAGAGGATTCGCGACCACACCTCGTAGAGCGTGGAGTACCAGGTCGCCGCGAGTTCACGCGTGTCCGCATGGCGGCTGCAGAACACCATGATCTCGGTCCAGGCGATGGTCCGCTGGCGATCCCGCGAGGTCGCGTTGTCGATGACGCGAAACACTAGCTTGCGCAGGTCTCCGGGCGCTGGAGTCTCGTTCCGATGCCGATCGACGAAGCCCTCGAACTGGGCGACGTAGCGATCGAGCAGGGCCTGCGAGGCGTCGGCGAGCAGGGTGGTGCGCGAGTCGTAGTAGTAGGTGGTCGCGGCCAGCGAAACACCGGCCCGCTCCGCGATCGCCCGATGCGTCACCGCGGCTTCGCCGTGCTCTCCGAGCAGGGCGATCACCGCTTCGGTGATCTTCTGGCGCGTTGCGCGCGAGCGGCTCTGGCGGGGTTTGCGGGCGGACGCGGGGTTCGGCATCGGACGGAATGGGATAAGACCCTCTCTATTGTGAAGAAAACGGCTTGGCTCTGCGCGGCTTCTGATAAGCCGTGCCGTTACCGGCCGGTGTGACCTACTGCGATGGTGGGATTTCTTCAACCCGAGCCTAACCAATACACATTGCTATGGCTGCCATAACGTCGATGTGGTTGGTTTGCGGTGATTCGACACTTAGGCTCCTTTACTAACTCGTGGTCAGGGCTCGCTCTCTGGCCCAAAATAGAGGGGGAGAGAATCATGAGCATTCAATCTGCCGCTTGCGGTCGCCGGAAGCGTTTTCCGACCGTGTCCAAGCTGGCTTCCAGTCTTCTTTTATCGACCGGACTTGCGCCCTGTTCGGTATTGGCTCAAGCGGTTGAAACGGGGGGCAGCGACGCCCCGGTCGAGGCGGAAGTACCGGAGCAAAGCTCCGAAAAAACGCAAGAACTCAATCAGGAACAAGCTCAGGAGTCGGTTCCAGAGCGAACGCAAGACCAAGTTCCTGAGATCGTTGTGACAGCCCAGCGCCGAGAGCAAAATCTCCAGGACACTCCCGTCTCCGTCAGCGCGTTCGATGCAAACACGTTGCAGGCCAGCGGGGTGACCAATATCCAGGAACTTTCCCATATCGCGCCTTCTTTGCAGGTTTCGTCCACCGCGGGCGTTTACTTGCCGTTTCTCAGGGGTGTCGGCAACAACAACGCGAGTGTAGGAAACGAGTCAAGCGTTGCGACATACATCGACGACGTCTACTACACCCGTCTTTCAACTGCTTATCTAGCGCTGGGCAACATTGATCGAGTGGAAGTGCTCAACGGCCCGCAAGGCACGCTCTTCGGCCGAAACTCTTCTGGTGGCGCGATTCAGATGTTTACCAAGGATCCAGGACGGAACGCAGAATTCAATGCCAGCTTTGGTTACGCGAGTTACGATACGGTCAGCGGTCAGTTCTATGCATCCACGCCGCTGACCGACAGCTTGGCTTGGAGTGTCTCCTTCGGTGGTTCGAACCAGGGTTCGGGATGGGGCAAAAGCATCGCGACGGGTAAGGATGCCAATCTGGCGTCCTCCGTCACCGTTCGCTCCAAGCTGCTCTGGGATGCCTCAGATAGAACAAAGGTCAAGATCGTCGGCTTTTACGCCAAGTCCAAGAGCGACATCGGCTCCGTCCAGGATTTCTATGAAGGAACTTATGGCGCAACTCCAGCTGGAGGATGGCCGGGATATCCTGACCCGCCGGAGGTTCTCCCTTCGCTGAAAAATAATTCGGACAGTTTCTACGACACCAGGCTCAATACCCGACCCGTTGCCGAAGAAGAGGGCTACGGTGGTTCAATCAGAATCGACCACGATATAGGCTTCGCCGAGCTGGTTTCCATATCGGCCTTCCGCAACTCGGATGGAAACTATCATCTTGATCTCGATTACAGCTCGCAAACTTTCTATCACGCGGATCTGGGCAATAAAGACGATCAAATCACGCAAGAGTTTCAGCTGAAATCGAGTTCTGGAGCCAGGATCAATTGGATCGTGGGCGCTTACTACCTTCACTGGAAGGCAGGGTACAACCCGGCACGTGCTGAAGGTGATCTCTTCAACTTCGCGGTTGCTCCTGGAACGGTTTACAGCATCTACGGAATTCAAACGGTCGATAGTTACTCCAGCTATGTGCAAGCGACCGCTCCCATTACTGATGAAACCAATCTGACCCTGGGTGCGCGCTACACCGCAGATGACTTGTCGGCCCGTGGCGAGCAGACCTACACGATTCCTGGCAGCGGCACGGTGTCTGCTGCCCCTCAGGGCCTCGCGAACCCTTATACCGACTCGGCGGACTCGGATGCGTTTACGTATAGGGCTGCAATCGACCACCACTTCGATAGTGACTTGATGGCGTACGCTTCAGTTAGCAGGGGCTATAAGTCGGGAGCTTTCAATACGCTTCCCCTTTCGACCCCGGCTGCCAAAGCCGAAACTGTGCAGGCTTATGAACTGGGCTTCAAATCGGAGCTCTTTGAACGCCGCGTCCGCTTGAATGGTGCCGTGTTCTTGAGCGATATCGATAATCCGCAGGTGTTGACTACCGTCAATACCGGCACTGTTTCTGCGGTCAGCCTGACTAACGCACAAGGTGCGCGAAGCAGAGGCGCCGAAATCTCAATCGATGCCATTGCCGCCAGAGGACTCAGCTTGCGCACGGCGGTCACTTATCTGGATGCCACCTACACGGAGTTCAACAATGCGCCAATCTTTTCCGATGGCTTGACGCCTGGATCGGTAATAAGTGGTCCGGTGCCTGGTGATGGCAGCGGAAATCGAATGGCAAACGTCCCGGAGTGGCGCTTCGACGTGGGTGCCAACTACACGGTGGAGACGGATCTGGGTGAGTGGGTCGGTGACGTCGGGGCCCCCCGCGTCAGAATAGTTGTCGTCCCGATAGACTTCTTCCTCGGGGGCGAAAGGACTCAATGACGTGGCTCGATA